>JAQVEG010000031.1 GCA_028697725.1 Anaerostipes sp. | reverse complement strand
ATGTTCAAATGGAGGGATAAAATATGAGTTTTTTGAATATTGGAAATAATATTTCTCAGTTGCGAAAAGAAAAGAAGATTACACAGCAGGAACTCGCTGAATTTGCAGGTGTAACAAAAGCATCTGTATCCAAATGGGAAACAGGTTCTACAACACCAGATATTCAGATACTTCCTATACTTGCTGCATTTTTTGATGTTTCAATCGATGAATTAATTGGATATGAGGCACAGTTAAGTTCAAAGCAGATTCGTTACTATTATCATAAACTGGCACAGGAATTTTCGGAAAAAGATTTTGATCAAGTGATGGAAGAAAGTAAAGAACTTGTGAAAAAATACTATGGCTGTTATTCTTTTTTAATGCAAATTGCGATTTTATGGTTAAATCATGCTTCTTTGGCAAAGTCGGATTATGAAAAGTCAGAGGTTCTAAAAGAAACAGAAAAAATCTGTACTCGAATTATAGAAGGAAGTGAGACTGGAAGTCTGTGTGAGAATGCAACAGCTATTCGTTGTATTGTATGGCTGCAACAGGGACGTGGAAAAGTCATTATTGAATCTATGGAAAAGGAAGTGTTGGACGTAAATCGAATTGGAGATAAAGGCATTTTTCTACCCATGGCATATTTGTCCCTTGGGAATTTTTTTATGGCTGAAAAGAGCAGTCAGATTGGAATGTACAGAAATTTGATGGAATTAATGAATCACAGTATGTATTTGCTTATGAGTACCAAAGGAGAGGAAACATACTGTAAAGAAATATTATATAGAATGGATAAATTAATAGAAGTATTTCAATTAGATTTTCTCCAGACAAATTTGGTGGCGGGATATGAATATCAGGCAGCATTGAAACTGTGTGAACTATTTGAATCAAAGAAAATCAGTTGTAGTCAAGAAGAAATAGAAGAATTTGAGAATGAAATCTATATCCGAATTGAGGGATATGTGACCATGGTTGAAAAGTTGTTTAAAGATGGAATAAAAATACATTCAGACCCATTTTTCTATCAACTTGAAAACTGGTTTGAAGATTTGGATTTAGGATCACAAGGGGTGAGGGATGGCAATGTGATTCAACAGGATGTAATCGCAAGTCTGAATCATCCTGCATTTACTGCCTTACATCATCAAGAACGATTGGACAGATGTATCAGAAGAGCAAAAGAAGTAATTAAGGAGAAAAGAGTATAAATGAAAGTAAATCAGAAAAATCCCTTAGGAGTAAAACCAGTGGGACAATTATTGCAGCAGTTTGCAGTGCCTAGTATCGTTGCCATGCTTGTAAGTTCACTATACAACATAGTGGATCAGTTTTTTATTGGAAGAAGTGTCGGGGCAATTGGAAATGCAGCAACCAACATCTCTTTTCCACTATCTATTGCCTGCATTGCCATTGCACTTTTATTTGGAATTGGAGGGGCATCAGCATTTAACTTAACCATGGGAAAAGGAGCAAAAGAGCATGCCGTTTTCTATCTTGGGAATGCAGTTACTCTACTTTTTGGCTGTGGACTAATTTTGTGTATCATCACACAGCTATTTTTAAATCCAATGCTTCAGTTTTTTGGTTCTCCAGATAATGTATTAAATTATGCAAAAATATATACAAGAATTGTATCTCTTGGATTTCCATTTTTAATTCTTGCCACAGGAGGCGGGCATTTAATTCGTGCAGATGGACGTCCGCAGATTACAATGGTTTGTAACTTGACTGGAGCTATTATTAATACTATTTTAGATGCGTTGTTTGTCTTTGTCTTTGGATGGGGAATGGCAGGAGCTGCCTGGGCAACAATTATTGGACAAGTTATTTCTGGATTTCTTGCCATATGGTTTTTAAGTCGATGCAAAACAGTGACAATTACAAGAAATCATCTTGTGCTGCAAAAAAAGTATATAGGAAAAATTGTTGCACTTGGGGCTGCTCCATGCAGCAATCAAATTGCTATGATGGCAGTTCAGATTGTTATGAACAAGTCACTAAAATATTATGGTTCTTTGTCGGTCTATGGAGAAGCAATTCCAATTGCATGTGTTGGAATTATCACAAAGGTAAATCAAGTATTTATGGCTTTTATTATTGGTATTTCACAAGGACTTCAGCCAATTGTCAGCTTCAATTATGGTGCAAGTCAATTTGGACGGGTAAAACAGGCATATTTTAAGGCAATTACCTATGGCGGAATTTTAGTTGTGTCAGCATTTTGTTTGTTTCAGTTTGCACCAAGGCAGATTATTTCTATTTTTGGAAGTGGTTCTGCTGAATATTACCAGTTTGCCATTCGTTATTTTCATATTTTCTTATTTTTTACGTTCCTTAATTTTTTACAGCCCATATCTTCTAATTTCTTTACGGCGATTGGAAAGCCAAGAGAAGGAATGTTTTTGTCATTAACAAGACAGATTATATTTTTATTGCCATTAATTTTAATTTTCCCAGTGTTTGTTGGAATTGATGGAATTATGTTTGCAGGACCAGTGGCTGATTTTATGGCTGCTTTAGCAGTTGTGATTATGGTTGTAAGAGAATTAAAGAGAAAGGAATTTAGTGAGGAATTATGAAGTTAAATCAAATACATCATGTTGCATTGATTGTCTCAGACTATGAGAAATCAAAAGACTTTTATGTAAATAAATTAGGATTTCATATAATTCGTGAAAATTATCGTTCAGATCGACAAGATTATAAGCTTGATTTAAAGCTAGGCGATTGTGAATTGGAGATTTTTGGTATGAAATTTCCACCAAAGAGAGTGAGTAACCCAGAGGCATGTGGATTACGTCATTTGGCATTTCGGGTGGATGATGTAGAAAAAACAGTTGCTGAACTTGAATCTAAGGGTATTGTTTGTGAACCAATCCGGGTGGATGAATTTACTGGAGAGAAAATGACATTCTTTTTTGACCCAGACCATCTTCCTTTAGAATTACATGAATAAAAGAAGAGGAGACAGATATGATACAGGATATTTTTCCATTAAAATTTGACAATCAATTTTATGATAGAAAGCCCCAAAAAGAAAGTTTTGTTTTTGGGTTCAAAGAACGAAATATATATTTAAAACAGGAAGGCGAAAACGCAGAGTTATTAACTTATGGAAAGTTGGAAGATGTATGCACAAGAGAAGACAAACCTATGCCAGAGATGGTTTATCTGTTTTCCATTGATGATAAGTTGTATTTTCTTGCGGATTTAGATCGTATTAAAATACCAGGATATCAATATGTACCACTATTTACAACAAGAAGTATGAATCCAAAAGAAACAGTTATGGCAATTTCCACAGCATGGCATTTACAAGTATGGTATAGAGACAATCAGTATTGTGGAAAATGTGGGAAGAAGCTTTCTCATCATAAGAATCAAAGAATGATGTATTGTAAGGATTGTAACAATATGATATTTCCTAAGATTGCGCCAGCAGTTATTGTTGGAATTACAAAAGGTGATAAGATTCTTCTTACCAAATATGCAGACAGAGAATACAAAAGATATGCTTTAATTGCTGGGTTTACAGAGATTGGAGAGACTCCAGAAGAGACAGTATCTAGAGAAGCGATGGAAGAGGTTGGAGTTACAGTTAAGAATATTTCTTATTATAAGAGTCAGCCATGGGGATATGACAGCAATCTTTTGATGGGATATTTTTGCGAATTGGACGGAAGCAGCCACATAGATATGGATGAAGAAGAACTTGCAACGGCAGAATGGGTTAATTATCAAGATGTTCCAGAGAATTTAGAAGGATTAAGCCTTACAGCTGAGATGATGACAGTATTTAAAATGAGTCGAGAACGAAAACATAGTGGAGACAGGAGACAGGGAGTAGGATGTTAAATCGAGAGGATATGATGGAGTTGACTCGAAGGATGACACCAAGTCGTACTTCTTTTACCAGAATTGCAGGAGCATACATAGATAAAGACGGATGCATAGATGGTACTTTTAATACGAATTTTCTCAATCTTCCTTTCAGAGAACGTGAGAAGAACCTTAGGATTGCAAAGACAATTCCCTATGCAAAAACCAATGTAAATTTGAGGGATCATAAGTTTACAAAAAGTTCTATGGGACCTGGAAGTATGTGGCAGCTCCTTCGAGGTATACAGACTTGTGGATTAAAAAATGATGAATTAATGGAATTGTTTTATGACGTTGTGGCAGAACAATATAAGAGCGATAAGGATTATGCAATCTTTGTGTTTCATGATTGTTATGATGTACCAGTAAAAGCTGCAGATCATGAGCGACTAGGAGAATCAGAAGAGGTATATGATTATATTATTTGTGCTATATGTCCCTTGGAAGGAGAATATGAACCAGGAAAGCCAGAGTGTGGATTCTTGTTTCCTTCTTTTGTGGAACGTAGCAGTGATATAAATAGGATTGCAGTTTATCGAATGGGTAAAGATAAAAATAACCCTTGACATTCCCCTTGACTGGAACGTGTATAGTGAGTTTGAAAGGAGGAAATCAAATGTATTCCATAGGTGAATTTTCCAAAATAGGAAGTGTATCAACAAAGACATTACGTTATTATGACGAGATTGGACTTTTATGTCCTGCTCATGTCAATGAAGAAAATCATTATCGTTATTATTCCCAAGAACAAGTATATATTATATTACTTATTGGTGAATTAAAAAGTTACAATCTTCGGTTAGAGCAGATAAAAATGATTTTAGACAGTAATGATAAACAGCTTTTGATTCATTTCTTGGAACAACAAATTCAGGAACTTGATAACCAGATGATAGAACATACACGTTTAAAGAAAAGCATTCAAAAGAAGATGCAGCAGATTCAGTCAGGAGGAAAGATAATGAGTCAAAAGTCAAAATTATTTGTAGAAGCAAAAGAATATAACCCAGTAGTGGTTGTAAGTAAAAAAGCAGTAATTAATATATCTGAAGTTTCAAACGTAATTGGAAGCCTTTACGAAGAAATTTATAAAAATGGATGGAAACCAAAAGGTCCAGTCATGACCTTTTATTTTGATAAAGAATTTGATCATGAACATGCAAATATTGAGGTATGTATTCCAATTGAGGAGTGTGAGAACGCTAGAAATCATGAGTCAGTAAAACTAATCCAGCCAGGTATGTGTGCAACGTGTATGTATACTGGAACTTACTCAAAATTAGGAGAAGCATATGCAGCAGTATTAAAATGGATGGAAGAACATGGATATGAGGGAACATCTGCACCATTTGACTGCTATATGAACAGTCCACAAGAAGTAAACGGACCAGAAGAATTAATAACAAAAGTATGTTTTCCAATGAAGAAAAAATAAGAGAGGCTTGACTACTTTGAATATATCACTTATTATATTGTTATAACAATATGTTAAGTGATATATAGGAGTAGTGTAACTATGAATAAATTAGATAAATCAAAAGAGGCAGCACCTCTCTATTTACAAATTGGTACCGTTTTAAAGGATAAAATCTTGAAACGTGAATATGAGTACGGAGAGAAGATTCCAAGTGAGTCTGAGCTGGAAAAGCAGTATGGGGTTAGTAGAATTACTGCAAGACAGGCAATTCAAGAATTAGAAAAAGAAGGAATGGTAGAGCGAGCAAGAGGAAAGGGTACAATCGTTGTATACAAAAAGAGAATTGAAGAATACTTGACCAAGATACGAAGTTTTACAGAGGAGATGGAAGAGCGTGATATTCAACCAGGGACAAAATATGCACATATTTCTATTGTAAAAGCCAGTAAAAGTTTAGCGCAGCTGTTTCAAACCAATGTAGATTCACCAGTGTATTGTCTTGAACGAGTAAGAACAGGTGATGGTACGCCTATTGTATTTTTCCAGTCTTATTTTGCTATTTCTAGAGATTTACCTTTAGATGATCAAATATACTATGGAAGTTTATACAATATTCTTGAAGAAAAAGGGTGCAAACCAGAAAGAATTATAGAAAAATTTGACTGTATTATGCCAGATGAAGAAACTTGTTCTCATTTAGATATTCAAGCAAATCAGCCGATTTTAAGAAGAATTCGGACATCCTTCGATGAGAAGGATCAAGTCGTAGAGTACACTATTGGATTGTATCGTGCAGATCAATATAGCTATCATGTAGAAATAGAAAAATAAATATTGACAAATGATTAAAAAGAAGTTATTATAATGTTATAACAATAAAGGATGTCCGAGGGCATCCTAAACATTTAAAACTAAATGATATAACAATATATCAATGAAGGAGGACAAATGGAGGTAGAGAAGCTGTTTCAGGAAAAACACATCATGATGAACTTGGAAAAAGAAACGAGGGAGGAGGTAATTACAGCCTTATTTGACAAATTGTATGCCAGTAATTCGGTAAAAGAAAGTTTTTTAGAAAATGTACTTAAGAGAGAGAAGGTATATCCTACAGGACTAAAGATTAAAAACTTTGAAATTGCCATACCTCATACGGAAGGAGTCCATGTCAATGAATCAACAATTGCCATTGCAACATTGAAAACACCAGTAAGCTTTCAATGCATGGAAGACCCAGAGGAAGAGGTACAGGCAAAGATTGTAATGATGATGGCATTGAAGGATGGACATAATCATCTTCAGATGATTAGCAGAATTGTGAAGATGTTTCAAAAGCAAGAAGTTTTGTCAGGACTTGAACATGCAGAGACAGAACATGAAATTATTAACTTAATTCAACAGTATTTATAAGGAGAGAAAAAGATGAATAAGAAAAAATTAGTTTTGGTTGTTTGTGGAGCAGGTACTTTGACATCAGTGATGGCATCTCAGGGAGTTGAAGAGGGATTAAAGAACAATGGAGTCAAGGATGTGGAAGTGAAAGTAGGAAGAATTGATGATATCGAACGTTTTGTTGATCGTATTTCAGTTTTGGTATGTACAATGAATATTCGTACTAAGTATGATTTTCCTGTAATTAGAGGAACTGCATTTGTCACTGGCGATGAGGAAGCACAAGAAGACATTATTAATCAGATTGTAACTTATTTAAAAGAGAATGACTAAAAGGAGAAAACTATGAGCACAGTGTTATCAGGAGTAAATTGGTTTTTAGGGTTGGGAGGAACTGTTTTTGTTCCTATTATCATGTTTGTGTTATGTATGATTTTTGGAGGAGGATTTGCGAAAAGCATACGAAGTGCACTTTATATGGGGATTGGTTTAACTGCATTAAATCTTGTAATTGACTTGTCTGTTACAGCGATGGCGCCAGTAACACAGGGGTTATCCAGCAGATTAAATACAGACTTTTCTGTAATTGATGTTGGATACGGAAATGTTAGTGCTGCTTGGGGATGGCCAGGAGTTTTAGGTGTTATTGTTGGAATTATCGTAATAAATATAATTTTCGTAGCATTGAAATTGACAAAGACCTTGTGGGTGGATGTATGGAATATCTGGCACGGAGAAGCAATTGCAGTTACTATGTGGGCATTATCAGGAAGTATGGTAATTGGAATCGGATCAGGAGTATTATTGTTAGTTGTGAATATGCTTTTAGCGGATTATCATGCACCAAAATTTCAAGAATTTAATGGATTTGATAGAATTTCTGTTGTGGCAACATCAGCAACATTTACGGCAACATTTGCCATGTTTGTAATGAAAATAATCGAGAAGATTCCAGGATTGAAAGATGTAGATGCAACACCAGAACAAATCAAAGATAAATTTGGTATTTTCGGGGAAATGTCAGTGATTGGTGCATTGTTAGGTGTGGTTATGGGGATTATTTCAGGATCTACAGTTGCAGATACATTAAAACTTGCGATTACCTTGTCTACAGTTTTAGTTGTACTTCCAAAAATGTTATCAATTATCGCAGAAGGTATTATTCCAATTTCAACTAGTTTAACGAAGTTTATGAAGAAAAGATTTCCTGGGCGTGAATTAAATATTGCGGTTGATCCAGCTATCCTATTAGGAGATCCATCTGTTATGTCTACTGTTATTTTAATGTACCCATTATCTATTTTAATAGCTGTTATACTACCAGGAAACAACTGGATTCCAGTAGCAAGCTTAGCAGTAATGCCATATTGGATTGGTGGTATGGTGCCATATACAAAAGGAAATATTGTACATACAATCATTGTTGCATGTCTATGGGTGATTCCTGCAACTTTAATCGCAGCTAACCTTGCACCAATTACAACAGAAGCAGCAAGATTATCTGGATTATTTACAGAGCAGATTGCAAAAGGAGCTGTCCTTACAAACTGGGAAGAGGGCGGAAACATTTTACTATGGGTACTTGCAAAATTAGGAATGGCATTTGGACTATAGGTTAGAATTGGTTCAAAGGAAAAGGAAAATATTATGAAGAAAAAAGTATTACATTTTGGTGGTGGAGCATTAGGTAGAGGTCTTGTTGTACCATATTTAAAGGAAGCAGGATATGATGTTGCCATTGCAGATATTGATGCAGCTTTAGTGGATGCACTAAATCAAGAAAAAGGATATGAATTATGCGTGACAGATGACCCTTCAAAGAGCCATAAGGTATCTATTGAAAAAGCAATTTTGTTTGAAGGAAGCAATGAAGAATTAAGAGAATGGATTTGTGAAGCAGAGGTAATTACAACATCTGTGCGAAAGGAAAATCTTCATTTTGTTGCAGATTATATAAATCGGACTTTAGAATCAGAAGCAAAAAAAATCATCCTTTGTGCAGAAAATATAGAAGGTTCCGGTGAATTTTTTAAAGAATTATTGGAAAAGAATACAACAAAAAATTGGGATAATTTACAGATTCCAAACACAGTAGTTGACCGAATTTGTGCTTCAAAGTGGCCAGACAGTCTTACTGTGCTCACAGAAACATTTGGAGAATTCGGATATGACAAAACCGTATGTAAGACATCTATGAAGCCGATTCGTGCAGAAGAAAATCTAGAAAAAGCATTTATCAGAAAACGTCTATTAGTTAATACATTTTGTGATGCAAGCTGTTTTTTAGGAAAAGCAAAGGGAAAGAAGTATTTATCTGATGCGATGAAGGATGAAGAAATACAAAAAGAACTCAGTATTTATTTTCATGCGTTTGATCAGGTTTTATCAAAGAAATATGGTCTTACACAAGAAGAGATTAGTGATTGGAAGAAATTATATAAGAAAAGACTTTCCAACGAAGGAATTTTGCGAGATATCTCTACTGTTGCAAGAAATCTATGGGGAAAATTAGAACTTCAAGAAAGATTTATGTTTCCGTTAGTTGTGTTATTTGAAATGGGTGAGGATATCACTGAGGCATTAAAAGGACTACTTCATATGATTTTTGCATGTGAAAAGGAAAATAAAGAAGTGTGGTCAAAATTAGAAGAAATTTGGTGTGTGACTGAGACTGGAACAAAGATTTATCATATGGCAGTAGAAGGTGCAAAATAGGAAAAATAATAAATTTAAATGTTATATCAATATATCAAAGAAAGGGACTAGAAATGAAATTTAACACAGGATTGGCTGTTGATACAATAGAAAATCCATTAGGATTTACTTATGGAGAAGGTGTGGAAGGACCCACACCTGAGATTCGGAGACTAGATGACATTCGAGGATCTTTGGAAAATCCAGAATGTGAAGGTCCAGATGAATTGTATTGTATTGCAATGGATGTAAAAGAGGAAAATGACAAAAAGGATTTGGAAGAAAGAAATCTTTTGTTTGGAGTTGTAACATATGCAGCGGGAAAAGTGGGAGATGGTCCAGTGCGTTCACAGGGACATATCCATGCAGTGAGTGATTCTTGCCAAAGTTCAACACCAGAAGTTTATGAGATTTGGGAAGGCGAAGCAATTATATATATGCAAGAGTCTGGTAGTGATCATGCAGGAAACTGTTATGCGGTTCATGCAAAGGCAGGGGAAGTTGTTATCGTTCCTCCATACTGGGTCCATGCAACTGTCAACGCCGATGTTAAAACCAATATGACATTTGGAGCATGGTGTATCAGAGATTATGGGTTTGATTATGATGAAGTCAGAGCACACAAAGGAATTGCATTTTTTCCTAAATATAGGGATGAAAAAATAGTCTGGGAAATGAATCAGATGTATGAAAGTGCCACGCTGATTGAAATGGAAGCAAGAGAATATAAGGAGTTTGCACTAGAACAGGGAAAGGCGATTTATACTCAGTATAAAGAGAACCATGAAAAGTTTGATTTTGTGACGAATCCGGCAAAATATAAAGAAATATGGAAACAATATAGACCATAACAGGAGGAGAGAACTATGGCAAAATACGATTTGAATCCTGAAATCAAGGTGGATCAATATAAAAAAGCATTCGCAGGATATCAGGAAATTGGAAATGAATTAAAAGCACAAATTGGAACTGGTAAAAAGATAGTTGTAATTGAAAGTTATATTGGCGTGGATAATGGGGAAATCAAAGAAGGTCTTGTGGATGCACTGAATCCTGAATTGATTATTTTTGCAGATGATCTTGCCTTTGACGGAGACACTATAACAGAGATGGTAGAGAAAAATTTAACTGATGATAGGGTGTTCGGAATTATGTCCCACGCAGTTTTGGATGAATTTTATAACCAGAAACAATTGGAAAAAGCAAGAGAAGATATAGAAAAAGCAAAGGGATTAGTTGTCATCTATGGAACTGGAGCATCTCTTGTCTGCGATGGAGATATTTTAATTTATGCGGATCTTGCAAGATGGGAATGTCAGCTTCGTTTTCGTAGAGGCGGTTCTAATTGGAAGATTTCTAACCCTGAGGAAGACTTATTAAAAAAGATAAAGCGAGGATATTTCTTTGAGTGGAGAATTTGTGACCGTATGAAACAAAAACTGCACCAACAAATAGATTATTTACTAGATACCAATGCAAAACTTCAGCCTAAAATGGTATCTGGAAATGACTACAGACATGGTTTGTCTCTTGCAGTGACACAGCCATTTCGTATGGTGCCATACTTTGATTCCAGCGTATGGGGCGGACAATGGATGAAAGAAAAATTTGGATTGAATGCTGACGTGGATAACTATGGATGGGCATTTGACGGAGTTCCAGAAGAAAACAGTCTGTATCTTCGCTACGGGGATGTTCGGATTGAAGTGCCTACATTGAATGTGGTTCATCAGTTCCCAAATGAACTACTTGGTAAAAAGGTACACAGCCGTTTTGGAAAAGAATTTCCAATTCGATTTGACTATCTGGATACTATGGGAGGAGGCAATCTAAGCCTTCAGGTACATCCTTTAACAGAGTATATTCAAGACAAATTTGGAATGCATTATACTCAAGATGAAAGTTATTATATTATGGATGCAAAGGAAGATGCGACGGTTTATTTAGGAGTCAAAGAAGGAATTGCTTTAGATGATATGGTGACAGATTTAAAGGAAGCACAAAAAGGAGATCAGCCATTTCCAGATGAAAAATATGTAAATTGCTTTCCAGCGAAAAAACATGATCATTTTTTGATTCCAGCAGGAACTGTTCACTGTGGAGGTTCTAATGTTGTAGTATTAGAAATCAGTGCCACACCTTATATTTTTACCTTTAAATTATGGGATTGGGGACGTGTAGGATTGGACGGTAGACCAAGACCTGTTCATATTGAACATGGAAAGGAAAATATCCTTTTAGAAAGAAACCATACATTTGCGGAAGAAAATTTAATTAACAATGTTCAAACTGTAAAGAAAGAAAATGGACATACAGAGGAGAGAACAGGTCTTCATGAAATTGAATTTATTGAGACAAGACGGCATTGGTTCTCAGATACCATTGAAATAGATACCAATGAAAGTGTGAATATGCTGGCATTGATTGAGGGAGAAGAAGTTGTTGTTGAAAGTATGGATGGAAGTTTTGATCCATTTGTAGTTCATTATGGTGAAACATTTATTATTCCGGAACAATTAAAACACTATAAAGTAACTCCGGGTAAAGATGTGAAAGACAAAAACTGTGCAGTGATGCAGGCGTTTGTTAGAGTATAATTTGTATAGGGCCTCTTTGCATAATATAAAAAATATGATAAAATACAGATTGTATATTTTTTATGAATTATATTATGGTAGGGAAGGTAATATTATGCAGGCAGGCAATACAAAATATTTATTGATATATAAAGAATTAAAAAAAGAAATTATAAGTGGAATATTTACAATTGGAGAAACTTTTCCATCTGAGCCAGAATTGCAAGCAAGATTTGGTGCAAGTAGAATTACGGTTCGTCATTCTGTTCAGATGTTGGTAGATGATGGCTATCTCCAGCGTATTGTCGGAGTTGGGACTGTAGTAATCAGTCAAAAATCGTCATTACAGCTACAGACATTAATGAGTTTTTCGGAAGAAAATAAAAATACAATGTCTCAATCTACGATTTTGTCATATGATACGGAATTAAAGCCGTCAGCGTTAATTAGTTCAAAATTAAAATTGTCAAATGATCTTTTGGTTAGTTGTCAGGAACGATTACGCTGGGTCGATGAAATTCCGATTGGATATCAAAGAGTTTATTGTCCACAGTTTATAGGTTTGTCAGAAGAAGAACTAGGAACACCAAACATATCACTCTACAAGCTTCTAAAAGAAAAAGGATACATAGTTAAAAATGCTGAGGAAACAATTGAATCTATTGTGGCAAATCAGACATATGCTAAGTATTTACAGGTGAAAGAAGGAAGTCCCTTGTTGTTTATTCAACGTGTGACAAGTGATGAGAAAGAACGTATTGTTGAATATGCGGAGATTGTGTATCGAGGAGATATGTATCGTTATAAGGTACAATTGACAGCTCAAGAAGAAATTTAAATTTAGAAAGAAGTCATCTAAAAATAGATGGCTTTTTTTTATTGTGTAAAAAAATGAATTATTTGTTTACAACTAAAGATGAATTTGCTATAATATGTCCACAGGTAGTTAAGACGTTATAACGTCTTAACTACAAAACCGGTTTGCTGTTAATTCTAAAGTCAAAATAAAGAATAAAGGAGTGTTTGAAGTATGAAATCAAAAAAAGTCTTAGTTGAGAATTTATTGGATCTTTTGGGTGGTGGTGACAATATTATTTCTATGACACATTGTGCAACTCGTCTTCGCCCGCAGTTAAAAGATAGTAGTATTGTGAATGTGGAAGCAATTGAAAAGTTAGAAGGAGTGACAGGTGTTGTTAATCAGGATGCTGGAGTACAGATTATCATCGGGCTTACGGTAGGACAAGTATATGATGAATTTATGAAGATTTGGAATAAAAAAGAAATAAGCGAAAAAATGAATGAGAATCATGATATTGAAACAAAGAAGAAAAATATATTTAATGAGTTTGTTGCAACAATGGTAGCAATATTTTCTCCATTACTTCCATTGCTAGCAGGATCAGGTTTATTAAGGGGATTTACTATTTTAGCCAATCAGATAGGTATCTTATCAGAAACGAGTACGACAAATTTAGTTTTGACATGTGCTGGTACAGCAGTGTTTACCTTTCTTCCAATTTTGGTTGCATTTACATCTGCTAAACGTTTTGAGGCAAATCCATATATTGCAACAGCAATTATGGGGGCTTTGATTATGCCAGCATTTTTGGCATTAGTAAAGGGAGATGGAGGAAATCTGATACAATTATTTGGAGTCTCTATTCCAGTGTTTAATTATACTGGGCAAGTAATTCCAGCAATTATAACCACTTGGGTACAATCGAAAATCGAACATTTTATGGAAAAAAGAATTCCAACAAGTTTGCATATGATTATAATTCCGACGGTTCTATTATTTATTTTAGTTCCATTGTATGCAGCAATGATAGGACCTGCTGGTAACTTTATTAGTATTGGTATGGCACAGATTGTTAACTGGCTTGAAAATATTAATCCAATTATTACAGGAGGAGTCATCGGGGGAATTTGGAATATTTTAATTATGTTTGGTGTACATTGGGCTCCGAATACAATGGTTGTTATTCCCGAGATTGCAGCAAAAGGATATTCTCCATTAATTGCCTATTGTGCAACTGCAAATTTTGGTATGGCAGGTGCAGCTCTTGCAGTCTTTTTGAAATCAAAGAACAAAGAGATAAAGAATTTTTCCATTACAGCAATTGCTTCAGTAATGTTTTCAGGTATTGTTGAACCAGCAATTTATGGGTTGGGTGTGAAATATAAAACACCATTGGTCGCAGGATGTATAGGGGCTGCCTTAGGAGGTGCTTTTATGGGGATTTTTCATACAGTAGGGTATGCATTTGTTTTCGGTGGACTTACAACAATTCCTGCATTTGCAGGAACAACGTTATGGTCTTATGTTGTAGGATTAGTGATTTCATTTGTTGCAGGTATGGTTTTAACGTTTGTCTTTGGAATTAAAGATCCAGAAGCACAGATGTAATAATAGATATAATATAAATTAGTAGAAAGTGAGATAATAAAATGAATTTAGTAGAAAAGATTCAAGGTGTATTGGGATGTACAGCAATTGGAGACGCAATGGGTTCAGTTACGGAGAATTTAACTTTTAATCAGATTCGGGAAATGTTCAATGGAACATTGACAGAGTTTGTAAAACCAGGAAAGACAGCATTTGCATTAGGAAATGAAGCTGGCGAAATTACAGATGATTTTTCACAGGTGTATTTGATTTTGAAAGAAATATTAAATAATAATGGATTACTTGACAAAGAGGTAGTGATTAAAGCAATTCTTGAATGGTCTGAAATTCCTAAATGGTTTAATCGATTTGCAGGACCGACAACACGTACGGCAATTGCAATGTATAAGAATCCGTCTTTAGAAATGAAACCATTGCCTGGAGCAGTTACGGTAGATTATGCTTCAAAAGCCACCAATGGTTCTGCAATGAAAATTGCTCCTGCTGGAATTCTAAATCCAGGGAATATTGAGGGAGCAATTGATGACGCCATTATAATTGCAAGAGTTACACATGATAATTCTCTGGCTATTTCAGGTGCATGTGCTGTGGCAGCAGCTACAGCAGCCGGACTTGCTGAGAATTCTATAATAGAAGAAGCCTTAAGTGCAGGAATTTATGGAGCTATCCGAGGAGAGACAATTGCAAAAAAAATATCACGAGATGTAGCGGGAGCTTCAGTTGTAGAACGAATTAAATTAGCATTGAATATCGTAGAAGGTGTAGGAACAAAAGAAGAAAGATTAGAGAAATTAGCACAAATTATCGGCAGTGGACTTCATATTTCGGAAGCCATCCCATGTGCGTTTGGAATTGTGGCATTAAATAAGAACGATGCTTTACAAGCGGTTTTTGATGCCGTCAATATTGGATATGATACAGATACAATCGCAGCAATTGTTGGTACTATGGTGGGAGCATTTGTAGATATTCATGATGAAAGATTTTCTAAATTATATGATGAAGTACAAATAGCAAATGACATTAATATTGTTGAATTGGCAAAAGAACTAGCTACCATTGTAAAATAAAACAATATACGGACCGGAGGTTTCTATATGTTTGGATTTAAGAAGAGTAAAGAACAAAATGAGTTGTATGCACCAATAAATGGAAAGTTAATTGGAATGGAGGATGTGGCAGATCCAGTATTTTCACAGAAAATGTTAGGTGATGGGTTTGCAGTTGTATCCAATGGGGATACTATTTGTGCCCCAGCAGATGCTAGAATCTCTATGATATTTCCTAGCAAACATGTTGTTGGATTAACATTTACAGATGGAATGGAAATTATAATTCATATTGGTATTAATACTGTAAATGAAGAGGGAAAAGGGTTTGAAGCGTTTTGTAAACAAGGGCAGAAGGTAAAACGAGGAGATCCTTTAATTAGGATAGATCGGGTGTATCTAGAAGATAAGGGATATGATTTAAGTATCATAGTGGTTTTTACAAATAAAAATACCTATAAAGAAGTGGTATTTGAAAATGTAAAAGAAGTTATTGCTGGAGAAAGCATTGTAGCCACATATACAGTATGATGAATAAAGCAGTATTGTGTAAGAAATTCACAATGCTGCTTTTTTTTTAATATAATTTTACATGTTATAACAAGTTGTGATATAGTATATGTGAATTATAAAGAAGAAGGAGACAAAGTATGCAAAAAAAAGGAGAAAACACACCATTATACCTTCAAATCTATAAAGAAGTACAAAAAAGGATTAAAAATGGTGATTATAAAGAAAATGAATTACTTCCATCAGAGGCTGCACTGCAGAAGGAATTTGGAGTCAGTCGAATTACTATCCGTCGTTCTCTTCAGGATTTGGAACTAGCTGGTTTTGTTAAAATAAGAAAGGGGAAAGGCGCAATTGTTCAACCAGCACGAAAATATCTGGATTTAGTAGCAGCTACTAGTTTCTCTCAAGAAGCAGAAAGAGTAGGAGAGAGGGCATCTTCCGTAATTTTAAAGTTTGAAGAAATACAGGCATCCGGCATCGTCTGTGATTATCTAAAGATGGAAGATGGCACAGATATTTATCATTTGAAGCGTCTACGGTTACAGAACGGGCGAATTATTGGTATCAATGAACAGTTTATATCAAAGGATACAGGTGTTATTATACGTGGAGATGAATTAGATGAGAACACATCAATCTATGCCTTGTATGAAGAACAAGGATTTCATATTTCCTATGCGAAAGAAACGATTGAAGCAATTATTCCGTCGAAAGAAATGCAGAAAGAGCTTTATATGACAGCAGGGGAACCATTGTTTCGAAGAGAGAGAATCACTTATGATCAGAATAACCAACCCCTTGAGTTATCAATTAATTCTTACAAAGCCAATGAATATAAATATACAATCACCTTAAGAAGGGAAGAATTATGAATAAGCTATAAAAGGGAAATTCACTAATTCAAAATAAATCAGTGAATTTTTAACATAGGTTAATTGACTTAATATAACAAGTTGACGATAAAAAATGACATGTTATATCGAGAAAAGACGTTATCAGAAAATGCAAGGAAAAACACTTTGGTGAGAAAGGAAATGTTTATATGAAAAATTTGGGAAAACAAATTTTAGAACTGGTTGGTGGAGAAGGGAATATTAAAAGTATTACTCATTGTGCTACAAGGTTGCGTTTTCAGTTTTTTGATAAATCAAAAGTAGACATTGAGAGGCTAAAAGAAAATAAGACAATCGTAGGCGTAGTTAATGCTGAACAGTTTCAGATTATTATAGGAATCCATGTACGAGATGTATATTTAGAATTGACGAAACAGACAGGTCTTGGAGTAAAACAGATAAAGCAAGAAAATGGAACGAAAAAAAAGATTGGTGCAATATTTTTAGATGCCATTGTTAGTATTTTTTCACCGTTACTTCCGGTTTTGGCGGGCTCTGGAATTTTGAGAGGATTAGTAATCTTAGCATCACAGATTGGTATTTTGTCTGAACAAAGTGGTACTTATATTATTTTGACAGCGGCATCAACAGCAGTTTTTACATTTCTGCCAATTTTACTGGCAGTTACAACATCGAGAAAGTTCAAGGCAAGTATGTATATTTCCATTTTAATTATGGGTGCATTGTTAATGCCAAATTTTCAAGCGTTAATGACAGATGGAGTTGGAACCATTGTCCACTTCATGGGGATTCCTGTTCTTATGGTTCAGTATACTGGTTCTGTGATACCAGCAATCTGTGCAATTTTTGTACAATCTAAAATTGAAAAACGATTAAAAATAATTATTCCACAAAGTTTACATTTAATTCTTATACCGGCAATTTCACTGTTTTTGATGGTACCGTTGACCGCTATTGTATTTGGTCCAGTCGGTGTTGGTCTTGGCGTGGGAATTGCTAAAGTTGTAAAATTAATTTTGAATTTAAATGGCTGGATTTCTGGTGCATTTATATCAGGAATTTGGAATATACTGATTATGTTTGGAATACATTGGGCAGTAAATACAACGATTGTTATACCTAATATTGCATTGACAGGGCATTCTAGAATTATTGCATTAGCAGCAGGAGCTAATTTTGGAATGGCAGGAGCTTGTTTAGGCGTATGGATCAAGACGAAGGATAAAGAGTTAAAAGGTTATACAATTTCTGCTATAATGTCGATATTTCTTTCGGGAATTGTCGAGCCAGCATTGTATGGCGTGGGATTAAAATATAAACGTCCATTAATTACAGGAATTATTGCTAGTGCATTAGGAGGTGCTGTAATGGGTGGAATGGGAGTTGTCGGATATGCTTTCGTATTCGGTGGAATTACAACAATTCCAGCATTTATGGGACCTAAAATTTTATGGTATGTGGTTGGATTGCTTACAAGTTTTGTAATGGGAACTGTATTAACTGTGTTGTTTGGATTTGAAAAGAAAAAAGAAGGAACTCAGGAAGAGAAGATTACAAAAGGTGTGGATGTCTATAGTCCATTAAAAGGAAAAGTCTGTGCACTCTCAAATGTAAAAGATGAGATTTTTTCAAAGAAAATATTAGGAGAGGGAATTGCAGTGATTCCAACAGAGGGTATCATCAAAGCTCCTTTTGATGGAAGGGTTGTATTTGTAGCAGATACATATCATGCTTTGGCATTAAAAAATTCGGACGGTATGGAGGTGTTAATTCATATTGGGCTAGATACCGTAGAATTAAACGGAAAATATATGAAACCATTTATAAAAAATGGAGATGAAATAAAAAAAGGTCAAATATTGATGGAAGTAGATTTGGAAGCAATCCAAAAATTTGGTTATGATATTATAACACCAGTTGTGATTGCAAATGTAACAGAGAATAAAAAAATTCAGTTATGTGATGATAAAGACGTTGTAGAATATGGAGATATATTAATCAGCGTAGAATAGGGAAGATTCTTTACAGAAGATTTATCAGAAGTTTTTATACTTATAAAACGAGATATTGCCTTGAATTTAAGTTTAAAATCTATTATGATTAATATTACAAAGATAAAAACACGTCCCGGTAGGTAGTCCGGGAGCAGCATATAGATGTGTTGTCAGTAACCTGCCTCCTTGGTTGTCCATTCTTTGTTTATTTACAATAAATATAAGGAGGAATTGTAATGAACAAAGTAACGTATTGCAGGCTTATTGTGTTTTTTGAAGCACCGTTCTGGGTTGGAATGATAGAACGAGAATTCCAAGGAAAGTTATCTGTGGCTAAGATAACTTTTGGAGCTGAGCCTAAGGACTATGAAGTGTTGGAATGGCTCAAGGGAAATTATAACAATTTAAGGTTTAGCCCCACGACTTCATTAACAAAAAAGCGAAAAGAACATATGAATCCTAAGCGGCTGCAAAGAGAAGCAAGAAAGCAGACAAGTCAAGAAGGAATTGGGACAAAGTCACAGCAAGCATTAAAATTACTTCAAGAACAAGGAAAGTTACAGCGTAGATCCAAAACTAAAATGCAACGAGAATTGGAGAAGAAACGACAGTTTCAGTTACATCAAAAGAAACGAAAAGAGAAGCACAGAGGACATTAGGGAAAGCCACACCTAATGTTCTTTTTTTAGGGGCATAATTAGAAAATGAGGTCATATGACCGCATTTTCTTGACAAATTAAGAATTTAGAGTATAATATAAAGTAGCTGGAGGTGACTGAGTGGATACGCAAGATAAAACATTAAATATTTTAGCTTTCCTTGAGAATGCAAAAAAACTAGTATCTGAGGGAAAATATGATTTTGTTCCCAGACGGAAAAATATGCAATCGTTATCTCGGTATGGATTAACTATTATTGATGCAAAGAATGAGATATTAGGGCTTGTTATAGGAGATTATTATAAAGGACCCAAACAAGACTTTGACAAAAAGAAACCGGGAGAGATTTGGGAATTTAAAAAGAAAATAAATGGAACCCAGTTCTATGTTAAAATTAAAATAGTACATCAGAATGGAGAGGACATCCTTAAGTGTATTGGTTTTCATGAGGATGATTTTGCATAAATTTCAGGAGGTGATATGTATGAAAAAATATTGTGAAGAATGTGATAAAGAAGTTGAAACAAAAATAATTACAAAAAAAGAATCTTATGACGTTTGTGGAGAAACAATTGAAGTAAATGCACAAATTCTTGTATGTGCGGATTGTGAAGAAGAATTATTTTGTGAAGAACTAGATAATGAGACGCTGGTAAACGCATATAATGAGTACCGTAGAAAACATAAACTTTTACTTCCAGAGGAAATCAAACAAATAAGAGAACAGTATGGATTAAGTCAAAGGGCTTTTGCAAAACTATTAAACTGGGGAGATAAAACAATTTGCAGGTATGAAAATGGATCTATTCAAGATAAAGCTCATAATAGCCTTTTATTGTTTCTTCGTAAACCAAAGAATATGAGAATATATATTGCTGAAAATGAAATAATCTTAGATACAAAACAAAAAGCAAAACTTCTTGATACAATTGAAAAACTAGAACAAAACGAAGAGTACTGTGGAAAAAGAGAATTTCTAAATTCTCTTTTTCCACAAATTCCATGCGAAAAAAATGGATTTAGAACATTTGATTATGATAAATTTTGTGCAATGGTTTTGTTTTTTGCACACAGAGGTGAAGAAATTCTCAAAACAAAACTTATGAAACTGTTGAACTACTCAGATATGATATTTTATAAAGAAAATGGAATATCTATTTCTGGAGTAAGTTATGCTCATTTACCATATGGTCCAGTTCCTGAAAATTTTGATATGCTTATGGGAGCAATGACTACAGATCATATTGTTAGTGTTCAGATAGCTTATGATAATGGCTATGAAAAACATCAAGTAATTCCTGAGTGTGAAGTATCAAAAGACATTCTATCAGAGGAAGAATTAAATACTTTGGAATATATATATACTAAGTTTGAAAATTTTGGGTCTGCCGATATTTCTAATTATTCTCATAGAGAAAAAGGATATAGTTCAACGAAACAGGGAGAGGTAATATCTTATACCTATGCAAAAGATATTCAACTATAGTAGTCGATGATTGAAAACAAAGCATCGCTTGAATCTAAGTACAATTAGATTCGGCGATTCTTTTTTGCTAGAAGAGAAGGGAATGGAATGAAAAAACATAAAAATGAAAAACTAGGATATGTACTTGTGTTTTTAGCGGGACTTTTATGGGGAACTATTGGTGTCTTTATGAAGGAGATGTCACGTGGCGGTGCAAGTGCATTATATATTAGCTTTTTACGAGTCGCATTTGCATTTATAATAATGTTACTGTTCACACTCATAAAGGGTGGATGGAGACTTATGATTTTTAATAAAAAGCAGCTATTATTTAGTGCAATGCTTGGGATTGTGTGTCATGGTATTTATAATATTTTTTATAGCTATGCAGTAACATTAACTGGAGTTTCCGTCAGCGCAGTGTTGTTAAATGTGGCACCTGCAATTACAATGTTTACTTCTGTTTTGTTGTTTGGAGAACAACTGACAAGGGGAAAAATGATAGCGGTTGTCATGAATATTATCGGCTGCACCTTAACAGCAACAGGAGGAACTTTTTCGCTTCAATCTGTTTCTATCATAGGAATTGCTTGTGGTGTAGGGGCTGGAATCAGCTATGCTATGACTGCAATTTTAGGGCGATTTGCTATGGAAGAATCGGATGTATTTGCAGTGAGTACATACAGTTATTTGTTTGCAGCATTGTTTCTAGTAATTCCATCCAAACCTTGGAACATACACCTTGAGACAGGAGTGCTTCGAATTGTAGTTATTGGTTTTCTTCTCGCATTGATTCCAACAGCAATTGCCTATGTGCTTTACTATAGGGGATTACGTTTAATTGAAGAAACGACAAAAGTTCCTGTGATTGCATCCTGTGAAACCATTGTGGCTGCTGTGTTAGGAGTTGTATTATATCAAGAAAGATTAAATGCATTTAGTGTTGTGGGAATTTTGTTTGTACTTAGTTCTATTGCTTTGATGAATCGCAGAAAGTTGTCTATATAAACTCTATATGTTTTTAATTGTAATTAGAAAAAATATAAGGTATACTAATGTTATAAAAAATATCTATTTTATGTAAATAGAGCCAAAGATATCATTGAGGTGATTGTCATGAATAAAACATTATGTTTAATGAAAGGTCTTTTGACATCCTTTTTTTTGAAAGAGGATGAACACGAAATTTTAGATTACTTTTGTGATGATATTTATATTTGTGGTCTAATGAATGATGAGATAATACATAATAAAGATGAGTTATGCCAATATATAAAGCACTCTCCAAGGCAAAAACTGGAAAAACTGTGTTTTTCCGGGGGGGGGTATTTCGGATAATATAGCAGTCCTATGCTTTTCTATAGAGACTCAAAATTCTAAGATGAATTATAGAGTTTCTGGAACGTCAAAGGATGTAAATGGGGTGGAAAAGATTTTCACCCTTCATTTTTCATGTCATAATCCAACTATGATACATGAAGCAATGGGTGCTATAGCAAAGTATAATTATGAACAGATTGCCATTGTAAATATAGCAACCAATCAAATAAATATTATTCAATATGAAACCAATGAAGTTTCAATTTTGGATTATACAAAATATTCTATGGATTATTGTATTCATAATATTTTTAAAGATGATCAGGAGATGTTTCTTCATAATGTCAATCCAAAAATTGTAGAAAAGGAACTGGAAGAAAGTGATAGTTATGAGTTTGTCTGTCGAATTTGTGAAAAAGATGGAGGCATTGGATATGGACAAACAAGGTTTATTTCTTATAATCAAGATAAGAAAATCTGTCTGATGACAAGAACGGATGTGACAGAAATTGTTTTGAGAGAGGATAGAGATAAGAATACTGAATTAAAAGAGGCATTGAATGCAGCTCAGGCAGCAACACAATCAAAAAGTCAGTTTTTGTCTCGTATGAGCCATGAAATAAGAACACCTATGAATGCAATTATGGGGATGACGGCTATTGCTAAAGACAATATCACTGATTTTCTTCAAGTATCAGAATGCCTCAATAAAATTGATTTATCATCTCAGTATTTATTAACACTTCTTAATGATATTCTGGAAATGTCAAGTATTGAAAGTGGAGGCATGGAAGTTAAGAACGAAATATTTTATTTTAGAGATTTAATCAACGGAATAAGCACCATTGTGGAACATGCGGCACAGCAAAATGACATTCGATATGAATGTGTGAATCATGCAAATATAGATGGATATTATCAAGGAGATTCCACAAGAATTCAGCAGATTATTGTAAATATTATTACCAATGCGATTAAATTTACACCAAAGCAAGGGAGAGTTCGCTTTACGATTGATGTCAAAGAAAAAGCTGACAATATATCCATGTTCTGCTTTACGATTGCAGATACAGGAATCGGTATGAGTGAAGAGTTCATGACACAAATGTTTCATCCATTTGTTCAGGAAGATGGTTCTAATACATCAAAATATGGAGGAAGTGGACTTGGACTTACAATTTCAAAGAATTTAATTGAACTTATGGGTGGAACCATTGAAGTTGAAAGCACTATTGCAGTTGGTACTACATTTAATGTTAAAATACCATTAAAACGTGCGAAAACAATCCATGAAGTGCCAGATGATTTACAAAATAATCAAGCGTTATCTCATAAAAATAGTTTGAAAAATTGTCAGATTCTTATGGCAGAAGATCATCCCCTTAATATTATGATTACAAAAAAGCTCTTAGAGAAAATGGGGATGACTGTAACTGTTGTGGAAAATGGAAAATCTGCAGTTGATATATTTGCTAAATCAAAACCTGGTTTTTACCAAGCAATTTTAATGGATATTCGTATGCCAGTTATGGATGGATTAGAAGCCGCTAGAGCAATTCGAGCTTTAAAGCGAGAAGATGCAAGGAATATTCCAATTATTGCAATGACAGCAAATGCATTAAATGAAGACCGCCAAAAGACGAAAGAAGCAGGGATGAACGCACATCTTGCAAAACCATTTAAACCAGAAGAGTTGTTTAATATCCTTATGGAGTACATAAACGAATAGAATTTATCATTAAAGGGAAATTTGTTGACATAAAAAAGAAAGTTCTATAAACTGATAATTAGATTATCGATAATCCAATTATCAGTTTAGGAGGATACAATATGGCAAAACCAGATAAGTCAATTGATCCAAGAATTCTTGATTGCGCAAAGCAAGAATTTTTAGAAAAAGGATTTGAAAAAGGATGCCTAAAAAATATTTGTGAAAATGCAAAAGTAACAACAGGAGCATTGTATAAAAGATATAAAGGAAAAGAAGAACTGTTCTGTGCAGTGGTGGAACCAACCATTGAAGCAATTTTTGAGATGATTCAAAGCAGCGCAGAGGATGACCTTAGTCAGTTAAGTGATGAACAACTCATTGACAGCTGGAGAATGAAAGAAAAGAATTTGATGCATTACTTTCAATTTTTTCATGAACATCGAGATGGATTTGTATTACTGTTGAAGCATTCTGCAGGCACAAAACATGAGGATTTTCCTCATAAGTTAGTGGAAGTAATGAATATGCACACCATTCGATATTATGAAGAAGGTTATCAGCGTGGATTATTTCAAAGAAAAATCAGCGTAGAAGAATTTCATGTTCTGTTATCTGCATTCTGGTCGGCAATTTATGAACCTTTTATTCATGATATGCCTTGGGATGAATTAGAAAATCATGTAAAACTTATTTGCAAATATTTTGACTGGTTTGGCGTTTTGGACGTAAAAAAATAGAAATATATGCCTGGAAAACAGGCATTATTTTTTAACTAACGGTTAGTTTTGACTAACACAACAATAGAAAGGAGTTCGTATGTTTAAAAAAGCATTTGAATATGTGGGAGAATATAAAGCATATACATATCGTGCTATTGTATATATTCTTTTGGGAATTGTATTTAGCATTATCCCTTATTTTTGTGTGTATCGGATTGTAGATGCATTACTGCAACATCAGAGAATCACTATGCCTGTTTTGAGTATGACTATTGGCATTGCACTAGTATCATTGTTACTTTACACAGTGTTAAATATAAAAGGATTACAACAATCCCACATTGCAGCATATAACACGTTGAAAAATTTAAGAATATCTCTTCAGGGAAAATTAGAAAGATTACCATTAGGTACCATTGAGGAGATGGGGACAGGATCTATGAAAAAAATGTTTATTGATGACATTGAAACATTAGAACTGTTGCTAGCACATGCCATCCCAGAGGGGATTGGAAATCTGTGTATCCCAATTGTTATTTATGTTGTAATGTTTACGGTTGATTGGAAGTTGGCACTTTTATCTTTAGTAACATTACCATTTGGGATGCTTGCAATGGGAATCATGTTTGGAATTGGTGGCAAACAAATGGATGCTTACTATGGGTCAGCCCAGAAGATGAATAATACAATCATTGAATATATCAATGGAATGGAGGTCGTAAAGGTCTTTAACCGAGATGGAGAATCCTACAAAAAATTTGAAAAAAGTGTAACTAATTATCGTGATTTTACATTGGCGTGGTATAAGACGTGCTGGCCATGGATGTCAATATACAGCAGTTTGATTCCATGTATTGCATTTGCAACGTTGCCAGCAGGGGCATATTTTGTGCTGCAGGGATATTCAACTTTGAGCCATCTTGTACTAATTTTGTGTCTCACATTTGCAATTGGAGGTCCTATTCTTAGAGCCATGTCTTTTGCGGGAAAGTTTCCACAATTAAGTTATAAGATTGAGGAACTTGAAAAGATGATGGGTGCAGCACCGTTGATACAGACCGATGATAAATTCCATGGAAATGACTATTCTATTGACTTTAAAGATGTCTCATTTGCATACAAAGAAGATGACGTATTGCATAATATATCACTTCATATTCAACCAGGAACAATGAATGCACTTGTGGGAGAATCAGGAAGTGGAAAATCTTCTCTTGCCAAGCTTTTGGTACATTTTTACGATGTGAAGAATGGAACGATTCGTATTGGAAATCAAAATATTACTAAGATGAGTGTTGAGGCATTAAATGAACAGATTTCATATGTATCACAGGAACAGTTTCTTTTTAACATGAGTCTTATGGAGAATATTCGGTTAGGGAAAAAGAATGCAAGTGATGAGGAAGTCTTAGAAGCAGCACATAAGGCTCAGTGTGACGAGTTTTTGAATCGAATCGAAGGTGGAATTATGGCTATGGCAGGTGATAGTGGAAAACAGTTATCAGGGGGAGAGCGTCAGCGTATTTCTCTTGCGAGAGCCATTTTAAAAGATGCACCAATTATCGTGCTAGATGAGGCAACGGCATTTATGGATCCAGAGAATGAAGAAAAAATGAATCAGGCCATTGCAGAGGTCATTAAGGATAAAACAGTGATTGTTATTGCTCATAGGCTCCATTCCATTGTAAATGCTGATTGTATCTTTGTTTTAAAAGAAGGATATCTAGAAGATGCGGGAACACATAATAAATTGCTTTCTTCATCAAAGGAATATCAAAAACTGTGGAACATTGCACAGGAAAGTGCAAAATGGCATGTGAGTGCAGGAGGTGAAAAGAATGATTCGATTAATGAATAAAATTATTTCTCTATCTGGAAAGTATAAATGGAGAATTTATGTTGCCTTTGTATTTTCATTTTTAAAATCCATGCTACAAAAAGCACCAGTGTGTTTGTCTTTTTTGGCATTAAATCGGTTTATAAAAGGAAATATGACAGCAAAATATTGTGTAGCACTGTTTGGAATGATGGCAGTCGCCGTTGTTTTACAAATTCTATTTCAGAATATCGCAGATCGACTTCAAAGTGGAGCAGGGTATTTAATGTTTGCAGATTTAAGAAATAGTTTAGGTGCACATTTGCGCCGTATGCCTATGGGATATTTTACAGAGGGTAATATAGGAAAGATTAGTTCTGTGCTTTCTACCGATATGGTATTCGTGGAGGAAAACTGCATGATGACCATTGCGGATCTTATGAGCGATATTTTTGCTGAAATTATTATGGTATTATTTATGTATTTTATCCATCCAAAACTTGGAATTGTGGCAACAATTGTTGCACTTGGAATACTTTTTGTAGGAAAGGCAATGGAAAAAGAAACACTAGAAGAATCAACAATTCGTCAGGAACAAAGTGAAAATCTCACAGAGGCAGTGCTAGATTTTACAGAGGGAATGGGGATTATTAAGACTTACAATCTTCTTGGAAAAGAGTCAAAGGAGTTAAGTAAGAACTTTCACAAAAGTTGTGCAACCAACATTGATTTTGAGGAAAATCATGCTCCATGGCAAAGAAGAATGGGAATTGCCTATGGAATAGGAACCATTGTTACTTTGATTTTTGGATACTATTTTTTCGAAAGTGGTGTCATACCGCTAGGGTATTTTATCGGAGTATTGCTGTTTATCTTTGATCTTTACAATCCAATAAGAGTGCTGTATTCACAGATTGCAAGATTGACAGTAATGAATAGCTGTGTAGATCGTATGCACAAGGTATTTAAAGAAACGGAACTTCCAGATTGCGGAACCAGACATCTTCCAAAAAATGAAGGGTATGCTGGAAATGAAATTGAATTCCACAATGTTGATTTTGCTTATGGGAAAAAACAAGTATTAAGCCAGATAGATTTTTGTGTGCCAAGAAATACAATGACTGCTTTGGTTGGTCCATCAGGTGGTGGAAAGAGTACAGTGGCAAGTTTAATTGCAAGATTTTGGGACGTTAAAAATGGAAATGTAAAAGTCAGAGGTGTAGATATTCGAGATATTCCACTGGCTGAGTTAATGAGCCAGATTAGTATGGTGTTTCAAAGAGTTTATCTGTTTGAAGATACCATATACAATAATATTAGCATTGGACGACCAGATGCAACCAAAGAAGAAGTAGTGGAGGCAGCAAAGAAAGCAAGGTGCTATGATTTTATTATGAATCTTCCAGAGGGATTTGAGACAATGATTGGAGAGGGTGGCTCATCTCTTTCTGGGGGAGAAAAGCAAAGAATCTCCATTGCCCGATGTATTCTAAAGGATGCACCAATTGTCATATTAGATGAGGCAACAGCAAGTGTGGATGTAGATAATGAAAGCTATATTCAGGAGGCCATTTCTGAGCTTTGCAAAGGGAAAACCCTTCTTGTTATTGCACATCGGTTAAATACCATTGCCAGTGCGGATATGATTCTTGTGGTGGAGAATGGAAAAATTGTTCAGCGAGGAACCCATGATGAACTGGCAAGACAGAACGGAGTTTATCAGAACTTTGTAAATGTACGAGAAAATATGAAAGGGTGGAGTTAAAGAGAGTCTATAAAAAGAATAATTTGGGGATTAAAAAATTACTGTCTTTTCATGGTATAAGGTACCTTATTCATGTTATAAAGGAAGTCATATTCATTATCATCGGTTTACAATGGATGACTATCGTGAACTGGGATTGGAAGGGGCGGCAATGAACATACAAAAGCCACTTGCCTGAAAAGCCAGGAACTATTGTTGGTATCCTTACGGATTTCTCTGATGAAGTGGCTCAAAAAGGAATTGATTTATTTTGCAGTTCCAAATTGTCGGAGCTTCTGGGTGATGGAACAGGAAACAAAAATGCAATATTTTAATTATGGAAATTCAAGCATGGTAAAACTTGACAAAATAGAGCATTGTAGTAATATATAAATAAGAGTAACTGTTCTGAAGGGTTGCGATAGGAAAAGGAAGCCTTAAGGCAGACCGATGCATATAGCATGGGGATTTGCCTTGGGGTTTCCTTTTCTAGAGTAAATATAGCGTGTTTTCAGAACTATTTCGTATGCAGGATGGTGAG
>JAQVEG010000005.1 GCA_028697725.1 Anaerostipes sp. | reverse complement strand
TTTTTTACAAAAAGCTTAGTATTTGTTCTTAATTCTGAATAAAAAAAGCAAAGAAACGCCAGAACCAGCACATTTTGCTGGAACTGGCATTTCTTCATTAAGGAGTTATTTTACAGCCCCTTTTTTTATAAATCTAAATCAGAAAGAATTTTCTTTAGTGTATGAGCGGAAGAGTTTAATGCTTCTTGTTCATCGTCATTTAAACTGATTTCGATGACTTGGTCTGCTCCCTTGGAATTTACAATAGTCGGTACACTTAGACAAATATCATCTAATCCATATTGGCCATTTAGGTAGCTGGAAACAGGGAGGATACTATTCTTATCATGTACAATACTGTCAATAATATGACTAGTTGCAATGGCAACGCCATAATAAGTAGCACCTTTTTTTTGAATAATTTGATAAGCACTGTTTTTGACTTCTCGATAAAGTTCAGCCATAGATTCTTCGTGATTAAAATGTCCACGCATTTCACAAAAGTCATTAATTGGGATTCCGTTTACATTGGCATCACTCCAAACAGCTAATTCGCTGTCACCATGTTCTCCGATGATCTGTGCTGAGATGTCAGAGCTATCTACATCTAAATGTTCACTTAACAGGTACCTAAAACGTGCAGAATCTAAGACAGTTCCTGAGCCAAAGACTCGTTTTTTGGAATATCCGGAAATCTTTAATGCAGCATAAGTCAAAATATCCACTGGATTTGCAACCACTAGGAGAATTCCCTCAAAGTTTTGCTTTACAATTTGTGGAATGATGGATTTAAAAATACCAACATTCTTATTCACAAGATCTAGCCTTGTCTCATCGGGTTTTTGATTTGCACCAGCTGTGATAATAATTACTGCACAGTCGGCAACATCTTCATAAGTGCCAGCATAAATCTTTGAGGTATCAACAAATGGTCTTCCATGGCTCAAATCCATGGCTTCACCAATTGCTTTATCTTTATTTGCGTCAATTAAAACAAGTTCTGAAAACAATCCCTGATGCATTAAACTAAAAGCAGTTGAAGATCCAACAAACCCGCATCCGATGATTGCCGCTTTTCTAGCATTTATCATAAAAAAACCTCCTTTGTCTTAGTATAGGACAAAGGAGGTTATAATATCAAGAAATAAATAATTATTTATTGCTGCGTCTCCAAATATTGGCTTTCTCAGCATCTTTAATTAATCCATCTCTAAAGTCAGGATGAGCAAGTCCGATTAAAGCTTCTGTACGCTGCCATGCACTCATTCCCTTTAAGTTAGCCATACCATACTCAGTTACAATGTAATGTGCGTTAGCACGAGTATCTGTGACAATAGAACCTTCATGTAGTGTTGGTAAAATACGAGAATGCATAACACCAGCTTTGTCTGTAAATGTAGAAGATAAGCAGATAAAACTCTTACCACCTTTGGACATATATGCACCCATAACAAAGTCTAATTGTCCACCAGCACCGCTGATTTGTTTGATTCCTGATGATTCAGAACTTACTTGTCCGTAAAGGTCAATATCAACTGCGTTGTTAATAGAAACAAAATTATCAAGTTTTTCTACCGTTGAGATGCTGTTTGTATAGTCAACAGGAGCACTCATACATTCTGGGTTATTGTCAAGGTAGTCATATAATTTCTTTGTTCCAGCTGCAAATGCGTAAGTCTGACGGTATCGGTCAATTGACTTGTTTGCACCGGTAATCTTACCAGCTTTTGCAATGTCAACAAATGCATCTACATACATCTCAGTATGAACACCCAAATCTTTTAGGTCAGATTCTGCAATTAAAGATCCAACTGCATTTGGCATTCCACCAATTCCTAATTGAAGACAGGCACCATTTGGAATCTGGTCAACAATAAGCTTAGCTACTGTTTTGTCTACGTCGCTAGGAGCACCAGAACCACCAAGTTCACCGATTGCTGGATTGTCGCCTTCTACGATCATATCTACTTTTGAAATATGTACTCCCTCTTCAAAACCACCAAGACAGCGAGGCATATTCTCATTTACTTCTACAATAACACAATCAGCCTTTTCAAGCATTGCTGCAAGATGAGATGCACTTGGTCCAAAACTAAAGAAACCATGTTGATCCATAGGTGATACTTGGAACATAGCAACGTTTGTACCTGTGATACTGTTACGATAGTAGCTAGGTAATTCAGAGTAGCGAATTGGAGCGTAGAAAGAGAATCCTTCTTTGATCCATTTTCTCTCTAAGCCACCCATGTGCCATGAATTCCATGTGAAATGGTCTGCTGGAGAATCGATTTTTGTGATTTCTAGAGGCCACATAATGATTCCACCGCGAATATTGATATTCTCTAATTCTGGCATACGTTTTGCAAGTGCTTTGTCTAATGCTACTGGTGTGTTTACGCACCATCCATAGTCTAACCAATCGCCTGATTTTACAACTTTTACAGCTTCATCAGCAGTTGTTAACTTTTTTTGATATTGTTCTGTAAATGACATGACTTTTCCTCCTGATATATAAATTAATTTGTGTCGTTAAAAAAATAACAATTTAATTTTATCACAAACAGGGAGAAATACAAGGCTATTACGCAAAAAAATACATAGAAATGCAGATAAATCTGTAATATAATTGAGTATAAAATGTATAGAAGGAAAGAAGAGGAAAATGAGAATATCAATCACAAGCTGGGTACAAGAAGAATTAAGACGATGGATAGATGATGGAGCCATTTGCGTGGACGCCACCGTTGGAAAAGGCGGCGATACAATTTATCTATGTGAGGCGGCAGGAGCCAAGGGAAAAGTAGTAGGTTTTGATATCCAAGAAGAGGCTCTTAAGACGGCGAAGAATCGATTAGAAGAAAAGAAGTTAAAAGCAGAACTGCATCTGGCAGGTCATGAATGTATGGATGAATATTTAGAGGAAGATACAGTATCTGTTATTATGTTTAACCTTGGATACCTTCCAGGTGGGAATCATAAGATTGCAACAAAATCAGCCACAACCCTTCAGGCAATTGAAAAGGGACTTTTGTTACTAAAACATGGCGGAATTCTAAGCCTTTGTATTTACAGCGGAGGGGACAGTGGATTTGAGGAAAGAAATCAGGTGTTAGAATTTTTAAAGGGATTAGATGATAAAAAATATCTTGTGATTCAACAAAAGTTTTTTAACAAGGTGGAACATGCACCTCTTCCAGTGTTCATTTTAAAATTGTAATAGTAGTTTAGTTTTTCTCATATATTAGGATAAAGTCATTTGAAAAGAGAGAAAATATGAGAAAGATTTTTATAATATGTTTTAGCGTCATTTTATGTTTTTGCCAAGGGAGCATTGTATTTGCAAAAGATGAACCAAAACTATATGCCAAAGCATGTATTTTAATGGAGGCAGAAAGTGGACGAGTTTTATATGAAAAGAATAGTAAAAGTCAGATGGCTAATGCCAGCACAACCAAGATATTAACTTGTTATTATGTAATATTACATAGCAAATTAAATGAGACGGTTAAAATATCCAAAAATGCAGCAAGACAGCCCAAAGTTTCCCTTGGAGTTCGTGAAGGAGAATCTTATCAACTAGGAGACTTGCTTTATGGATTAATGCTGGAGTCATATAATGATTGTGCAGTTGCCTTAGCAGAACATGTGGAAGGAAGTGTCCCTGCATTTGAAAAAAAGATAAATAAACTGGCAAAAAAGATGGGAGCCAAAAACACACATTTTGTAACACCAAATGGACTTGATAAGACAGATGAAGGAGGGAGTCACAGGACTACGGCTTATGACCTTGCTTTGATTATGAAAAAGTGTTTGAAAAATAAAACCTTTTTGAAAATTACAAGGTGTCTATCATATTCATTTTCTGATCTGACGAGAAAGAGGAATTTCTCCTGCCAAAATCATAATGCACTGCTTCGGTCTATGGAGGGAGCCATATCGGGAAAAACAGGATTTACAACGAAAGCTGGATTTTGTTATGTGGGAGCAGTAAAAAGACAGCAGATGACATTAATTGTTGTACTCCTAGGTTGTGGATGGCCTCCGCACAAGACATATAAATGGACAGATGTGAATCAACTGGTGCTATATGGAACCAAACACTATGAACGGAAAGAATATGAACAAAAAGGGGAAAAGCTAAAAAAGATAAATGTAATTCAAGGAGTGAAGGATAAGGTTTATGGGGAAATTAAGCCATTAAAAATACATTGGATTCAGAAGAAATCAGAGGATTTTCAGATTAAGTATACATATAAAAAACAAATACAAGCACCTGTAAAGATGAATACAACAGTTGGAAAAGTAACATACTTTTCAGGAAGAAATGTCATTGGCTCGCAAAACATCTATGCGTCCCAAAGTATTCAAGAAAAAAGCGTGTGGTGGTACTTAGGAAAAATAATCGTTTGTTTTTTTAAATTATAATTGCAAAATGTGGTATGATAAATAAAAACATGAAAGGAAGAGTATAAAATGGAACAAAAGAATACATGGTTGTCATATAAAGACGCAGATGTGAAGGAATTAGAAGCCTTGAATGAGGATTATAAGAGCTTCTTGATAAAAGGGAAAACAGAACGAGAGTGCGTGAAATTGTCAGTAGAGATGGCGAAAGAAGCAGGCTATCAAGATTTAGAAGATTTAATTGGGGCAGGGAAAACACTGAAACCTGGAGATAAAGTTTTTCGTACATGGATGAAAAAAGCAATTGTATTGTTTGAAATTGGAACAGATGCCATTGAGAATGGATTGAATATATTAGGAGCGCACATTGATTCTCCAAGAATGGATTTAAAACAAAATCCTCTATATGAAGATACTGAATTAGCACTTTTAGATACACATTACTATGGTGGAGTGAAAAAGTATCAATGGGTTACATTGCCACTTGCATTACATGGAGTTGTGGTAAAGAAGGATGGAAGTGTGATTGAACTTTCCATTGGTGAAGATCCAAAGGATCCTGTGGTTGGAGTCACTGATTTGTTGATTCATTTATCATCAAAGCAAATGGAAAAGAAAGCATCAGTTGTTGTTGAGGGAGAAGACTTGAATGTTTTGATTGGAAGCCGTCCTTTAGAAGGAGAGGAAAAGGATCAAGTGAAATTATACATTCTAAAACTTTTAAAAGATGAATACGCCATGGAAGAAGAAGACTTTTTATCCGCAGAGATTGAAGTTGTTCCGGCAGGAGGAGCCAGAGATTTTGGATTGGATCGAAGTATGATTATGTCTTATGGGCAGGATGACAGAGTTTGTGCCTATACTTCTCTTGTTGCAATGTTAAATGTAACAAAAGTTAAGAGAACTACGTGCTGCATTCTTGTAGATAAAGAGGAGATTGGAAGTGTAGGGGCCACTGGTATGCATTCAAAATTCTTTGAAAATACAGTTGCAGAAATCATTAACTTAATAGGTGAGTATAATGATTTGAAATTAAGACGCACATTACAAAATTCATTTATGCTTTCTTCTGATGTAAGTGCTGCATTTGATCCAAATTATCCAAGTGTTATGGAGAAGAAAAATGCTGCTTATTTTGGAAAAGGACTTGTGTTAAATAAATATACTGGTGCCAGAGGAAAGTCTGGATCTAATGATGCAAATCCAGAGTTTATTGCAAAATTAAGAAATGAATTTGATACACATCATATTGCATTTCAGACAGCGGAGCTTGGAAAGGTAGATGAAGGTGGTGGTGGAACCATCGCTTATATTCCAGCAGCTTATGCAATGAATGTAATTGACTGTGGAGTTGCCGTACTAAATATGCATGCACCATGGGAGATTACAAGTAAATCAGATGTATATGAAGCGAAAAAAGGATATGAGGTATTCTTAAGAAGTGAATAAAAATAAAGGTTGAGCTATAAATAAAAGCTCAACCTTTGTTTTTTCTATTTTGCAGGTACAATCTCAATCCAATATCCATCAGGATCATTGATAAAATAAATACCCATATCAGGATTCTCAAAGCAAATACATCCCATATCTTCGTGAATCTTGTGAAGATGATCCATATCATCAGTTGTAAAAGCAAGATGGAATTCTTCATCTCCTAGATTATATGGGTCTTTGCGTTCTTGAAGCCAAGTCAACTCCAGAGTAAAATCACTTTTTCCATCGCCTAAGTAAACCAACTTAAAACTTCCGTCACTTGCAGATTTTTCACGTACAATCTGTAGACCTAAAGCTTTTTTATAAAAGTCTATACTCTTTTCCAAATTTAAAACATTAAAGTTAAAATGGTTAAATAAAATCATAATATTGCCTCCTTATATAATATTAATTTATCATAACATAAAAAAATGTATTTACAATATATAAATGTGGTTTATAATAGAAAGTAGGAGAGCATATCATAATAAAATATTGATAAAGAGGGTAACTTAAAAAGAAAGGAAATAAAATAAAATGAAGCGATTATCAAAACAATTACAAAAGCTAACCGTTGTTTTATTGATTTTATCCTTTGTATTTGGTTTTATGCCAGCAACTACGAAAAAGGTAGAGGCAGCGAATACAAAGTATTGGATTAAAGTAAACAAACAGGCGAATGTTGCAACGGCATATAAGCTTGTCAATGGAAAGTATAAACCAGTGAAAGCTATGTTAGTGTCATGTGGAGGATCTAATACTCCTGCTGGTACATATTATACTCCTGCAAAGTATCGTTGGAAGACATTAATGGGACCAAGCTATGGTCAATATAGTACAAGAATTACAGGAGGAATTTTATTTCACTCTGTTTGGTATTATAGCCATAGTAAAGCAAGTCAGGCAACAAAGGAATTTAATAAATTAGGAAAAACAGCATCTCATGGATGTGTCCGTTTATCAGTGGCTGATGCCAAGTGGATTTATGATAACTGTTCAATTGGTACAAAGGTTACGATTTACAGCAGTTCTAATCCAGGAGCTTTAGGAAAACCAAAAGGAATCAAGGTTTCTACATCACGTAAGATGTACTGGGATCCAACAGATCCAGATCCTAAGAATCCATATGCAAAGAAACCTGTAATTAGTGTTTCTTCTAAAAAAGCAAAAACTGTAGAATATGGTAAGTCTTACAGTATCTTATCAAAGGTAACTGCAAAAGATGGAAGAACCAAGGAAAGTTTGACAAGTAAGTTAAAGTACAAAGTAACCAAATACAGCAAAGGAAAGTATCGCAGTGCTAAGTTTAGTACAAAGTCACTTGGAACTTACAAGATTACTTATAGTGTAACAAGCTCTAATAAAAAGAAAACATCGAAAACCATTAAGGTATATGTTGTAGATACATTGGCACCAGTAATCTCTAATGCAGGATCTTATTATACTCATCCAAATGGAACCAATGCAGTAAATAAGACAACAGCTAAGTTAAGAAGAGGAACGAACATTACTTCTAAGATGTCAGTTTATATTAAGCTACCAGGAGCTAAGAGTTATACAAAGTATACTTATACTTATGCACAGGCAAAGGCTTATAAGTTTGCAAAAGCAGGACAATATACTGTGAAGTATGTAGCTAAGAATACTACAAAACCATATAAAGAAGCATCAAAGATAGTTTCTATTTACAGCACTAAAGATGCAGAAATATCTGTTGATACAGCAAAGATAGGAACAATTACCGAAGGAGATTCTGTAGAGGATGCAAAGACGGCAATTCTTAAAGGAGTTTCCATTAAGAATTACAACTATGAAAACAAGGTAAATACAGTAAAACTGGATAAATCTATGGTTACATTTACAGTCGGAACTATTAAGGAAGGACAGTTATCATTTACCGTATCCTATAGAGGATCCAATGGATACAAAGTAAGCAAGTCAGGAACTGTAACTGTGAAAGCGAAAGCAACAGAAGCTACAACGGAGGCAGCGACAGAGGCGACAACAGAGGCAAATACTATAACAGTACAGTCATAAAGGTAGATTTATGAAAGAGTTTTACATTCATCGATTTTATATCAATGATGTAAGACTCTTTTTCTCTATTTTTGAAATCAATGGGGTTTCTTAGTTGACATGAAGTTGTGGTATGATAAAATATAAAAGTTAGAATAGATATTTGCGGAGACGCTGTAGAATATAGGAGGATGAAATTATGGCAACACCTTATAATCATAAGGCAATTGAACAAAAGTGGAGAAAACACTGGGAAGAACATCCAGTGAATGTTAATGACGGAGAAAAGGAAAAGTATTACTGTTTGGACATGTTTCCTTACCCATCAGGAAGTGGACTTCATGTAGGACACTGGAGAGGATATGTAATCAGTGATGTATGGAGCCGTTATAAGATGCTTAATGGTTACTATGTGATTCATCCAATGGGATGGGATGCATTTGGGTTGCCTGCAGAAAACTATGCTATTAAGATGGGTGTTCATCCAAGTATTTCAACACAGGAAAATATAAATAATATTAAGAGACAGATGAATGAGATTTCAGCAGTTTATGACTGGGATATGGAAGTTAATACAACGGATCCAGAATTCTATAAGTGGACACAGTGGATTTTTGTTAAGATGTTCAAAGAAGGTCTTGCATATGAAAAGCAGATGCCGATTAACTGGTGTCCTTCTTGTAAGACAGGACTTGCCAATGAAGAAGTGGTAAATGGTAAGTGTGAACGTTGTGGTGCTGATGTTACAAAGAAGAATTTACGTCAGTGGATGCTTAAGATTACTGCTTATGCAGACCGATTGTTAGATGATTTAGATAAACTTGACTGGCCAGAGAAAGTTAAGAAGATGCAGGCAGAATGGATTGGTAAGAGCCATGGAGCAGAAGTTGACTTTAAAGTAGATGGAAGTGACGATTTGATTACTGTTTATACCACACGTCCTGACACATTACATGGGGCTACCTTTATGGTATTGGCACCAGAACATGAATCAGCAGCTAAGCTTGCAAGTGATGACCAAAAGGAAGTCGTAGAAGAGTATATTTATCAGGCATCTTTAAAGTCGTCTGTAGATCGTCTTCAAGATAAAGAAAAGACAGGGGTATTTACAGGAAGTTATGCAGTGAACCCTATCAATGGAGAAAAGACACCAATCTGGTTGTCTGATTATGTATTAGCGGATTATGGAACTGGAGCAATCATGTGTGTACCAGCTCATGATGATCGTGACTTTGAATTTGCAACAAAGTTTGGAATTCCAATTGTTCAAGTAATTGCAGAAGATGGAAAAGAAATTGAGAATATGACAGAAGCTTACACAGCAGCTGTTGGAACGATGATTAACTCTGGAGAGTGGAATGGTATGGAATCTTCAGAATTAAAAGAAGAAGCACCAGAGATTATTGAGAAGATGGGCGTTGGACGTAAGACAACAAACTATAAGCTTCGTGACTGGGTATTCTCTCGTCAGCGTTACTGGGGAGAACCAATTCCAATTGTACATTGTCCAGACTGTGGTGCAGTACCAGTACCAGAAGAAGAATTACCACTTCAATTGCCAGAAGTTGAGAAGTATGAACCAACAGGAACAGGAGAATCACCACTTGCAGATATTGACGAATGGGTAAACTGTAAGTGTCCAGTGTGTGGAAAGCCAGCAAAACGTGAAACAAATACAATGCCTCAGTGGGCTGGATCTTCATGGTATTTCCTACGCTATATTGATAACAAGAATAACGAAGAATTAGTTTCAAAGGAAAAGGCAGATGCACTGCTTCCAGTAGATATGTATATTGGTGGAGTAGAACATGCAGTACTACATTTACTATATTCTAGATTCTATACAAAGTTCCTATGTGATATGGGAGTGATTGATTTTGATGAACCATTCCATAAGTTATTTAACCAGGGAATGATTACAGGAAAGAACGGAATTAAGATGAGCAAATCAAAGGGGAATGTTGTATCTCCAGATGATTTGGTTCGTGATTACGGATGTGATTCGTTAAGAATGTACGAATTGTTCGTTGGACCACCGGAATTAGATGCAGAGTGGGATGAAAGTGGAATCGATGGAGTGCATCGTTTCTTGAATCGTGTATACAATCTTGTATTAGATCAAAAAGATAAGAATGTAGTGGCAGATAAGGAACTGTTAAAAGTTCATAATAAGTTAATCTATGACGTGACAACACGTTTGAATAATTTTAGCTTGAACACTGTAATTAGTGGATTCATGGAACATACCAATACATTGAATAGCTTGGCAAAGAAGCAGGGTGTTGATAAAGAGACATTAACTGATTTGATTATTTTATTAGCTCCATTTGCTCCTCATATTGCAGAAGAATTGTGGAGTGAATTAGGACATGAAACAAGTGTATTTGATGAAAAATGGCCATCTTATGATGAAGAAGCAATGAAAGATGATGAAATCGAGATTGCAGTTCAAATTAATGGAAAAGCAAAGACAAAGATTACCATTGGTGCAGAGGAAGCAAAGGAAGATGTCCTTGCAAAAGCAAAAGAATCATTGGGAAATCGTATTACAGGAACCATTGTAAAAGAGATTTATGTACCAGGACGCATTGTAAATATTGTTCAAAAATAATAAAAAGGGTCAAATTCATTTTTGAATTTGACCTTTTTAAAAAGAGGTAAAAGATGAAAACAGCAATCATATATAATTCTGAGAATGAGGAAAATATTAAAATTATTTTAGATGCAATTCAGGAAAAGTATCCAGTTGATTTGTACGATGCAGCAGGAGATAGAGATTACGACCTGAGAGGCTATGATTTAATTGGAATTGCAACAGATGTTAGAGGAAGCACAGTGGATAAATCTATTATCAAGACACTAAAGAATTGTCTGCCAGTACACAAAAGAACCTTTGTGATTTATACGGCGAGATCAGCAAATAATCATTATATTAAACCAATTACAGAATGTGCAAAAGGAAAGAATGTAATTGTAGATGGAATTTATTTTTGTATCGGATCCTATCTTTCTGGATTCTCAAAGATGTTTGGAGGGAAAAAGCAAAGTCATCCAAACCAATTAGAACTTAATGGAGCATTGAAGTTTTATGAGTCTTTAATATCATAACAAAAAGTAAGAGGCAGATTATTTTCTGCCTCTTTTTTGAAAGTATATTGTCTTTATTTATTATTTATCAATTCGATTCACTGCACTAATTAATGCATGAACAGAAGCGGTAATAATATCATCATCAATTCCAGCACCCCATGTAATAGTTCCATTTGGCTGTTGAATTGCCACATAAGAGCAGGCTTTTGAGTTGGAACCAACATTTAAAGCATGTTCGTGATAAGATACTACAGAATAGTTTAAGTCGCTGTGGCGTTGAAGAGCATTGCTCACTGCGTCAAGACGACCATTTCCTTTTCCATGGTAAAGTTTAGAAACACCAGATTTATCAAGGGAAATCTCAGCTTCAATTCCGCCATCCTTTTGTATAAAGTGGCATTCTTTTAATTTTACAGGCGTTTCAATGTTTGTGTAAACTGATTTAAAGATTTCAAGAATCTCTTTTGGTACTAATTCTTTATGCTTTTTGTCAGAAATATCCTTGACTGTATAACCAACATCCTCACGCATTTTGCCCGGAACGTGGAATCCAAAGTTTTCTTCTAATACATAAGCGACTCCACCTTTTCCAGACTGGCTGTTAATTCTTATAACATCGCTTTCATACTCACGTCCAATATCCTTTGGATCAATTGGAAGGTATGGAACATCCCAGTGGTCGCATTCTTCTTCTTGTCGTATATGCATACCCTTTGCAATGGCATCTTGATGGGAGCCAGAGAAAGCTGCAAAAACAAGTTTTCCAGAATAAGGCTGTCTGTCATATATATCCATTCTTGTTAGCTCTTCATAAGCCTTAGTAAGCTTAGGCAAATGAGAGAAATCCAATTCTGGATCTACACCATGTGAATACATATTCAAAGCAACGGTTACAATATCAACATTACCAGTTCTTTCACCATTCCCAAATAATGTTCCCTCAACTCGGTCAGCACCAGCTAAAAGAGCCAACTCAGTATCAGCAACCCCACATCCACGGTCGTTGTGAGGGTGAAGTGAAAGCACTACATTCTCACGATATTTCATATGTTTGCTCATATATTCAATCTGGCTTGCATATACGTGAGGCATAGAAAGCTGTACAGTAACAGGAAGGTTAATGATAACTTTCCAGTCAGGACGAGGCTGCCAGATGTCAAGAACAGCATTACAAACTTCAAGAGCATATTCCACTTCTGTTCCAGTAAAACTTTCTGGGGAATATTCAAATTGGAAGTTTCCTTCTGTCTCGTCTGCTAGTTTTTTTAGTAATGATGCACCATCTGTAGCAATTTTTAAGATTTCTTCTTTTGATTTTTTGAAGACCTGTTGTCTTTGTGCTACAGATGTTGAGTTATATACATGGACAATTGCTTTTTTTGCTCCTTCAAGTGCAGCAAAGGTCTTCTTAATGATATGTTCTCTTGCTTGAGTTAATACCTGAATGGTAACGTCATCAGGAATTAAATCTTTTTCAATAAGAGTACGTAAAAATGTATATTCAGTCTCAGATGCAGCAGGGAATCCAACTTCAATTTCTTTGAAGCCTACTTCTACAAGGTATTGGAAGAACTTCACCTTTTCATCTAAACTCATTGGAATAATAAGGGCCTGATTTCCATCACGTAAATCAACGCTGCACCATGTTGGCGCTTTTGTAATGTATTCTTTAGATGCCCAGTCTAAAGATGGTTCTGGTGGCATAAAATACTGTCTTTGATATTTGTTTGGGTTCATAAATGAACCTCCTTTCATAATAGCTTGATACTGTGCATATATATTAAAATAAGAGACATAATATCCTTAAACATGAAAAAAGCTCCGGCTCTCCTAATAACTTTAGGATAGAGACGAAGGCAAAATGTCCGTGGTACCACTCTAATTCACATAATATATGTGCACTTATATCGATACGAGTTATAAACTGATATCTTTCCAATGTAACGGTTGGAACCGGCTATACCTACTACAATGTTCAGCAAGCTACTCAGAGGCGAGTTCAATAATCTTCAACAACTGTTTTCCACCGACCAACAGCTCTCTGTATGAATTGGACTACTTACTATTCCTCGTCAACGTATTTAAAATAGATAATATGCTTAATCTAACACACTTTATAATATGTGTCAATATATGAAATTATTTTTTACTTTTCTTCTCTAGGGTGTCACGATAATGAAGCAGCACTTTGTATTCATCTTCATTCATTCGACCTGTAAGATAGTCAATAGGAACATCTAAATAGTCACATAATTTAATGAGATTACAAAGGGTTGGAGTTTTGCTTCCTTTTCGCCAATAACCTACAAGACTATTAGATATCTTTGTTGCTTTTTCAATCTTATAATTAGAAATACCATGCTTCGTTAAATAATGATCTAATCTCTCGGGAAACATATCATACCTCATTCTTTTTCGTTTGTAACAACGCTACATTAAAAATTGTAACATATCATATATGGAGAGTAAATACAAAATGTAACACAAATACATATAAAGAGATGGTGTTATACCTTGACATCTCTAAATATAGAGAGATATAATATAAGCAAAAAGGGAAAGGAGAGTATTTACATTTATGGTTCGTACGTACAAGGAATTTGAAAAGTGGGTTAAGGTTCAGATGATACAGCAAGAACTTACCCAGAGAAGCTTAGCTAATAAGATGAATATTGCTTATCCAAGAATAAGTGAGGCAATCCATGGAAAACGCACAGGAAAGATGCATATTCTCCCATTGATAAAAACACTGGGTGGAAGAATTGATGATTTTAGAGATTTTTTAGAACAAGAAGAGATTCATATAGACGAATAGAGAATAGGAGAGGTGTTAGAATATGGAATCTCATATTGTAGCACCGCTTTTTTTTTGATATGATGAAAGAAAAAAAGGAAAAATATATGAATATAAGTAGTTTTTTGAATCGATTCAAAGTGAAAGAGGCAAGTGGCTATAAGGAAGATCAAGAAAGAATCATGAAGCTTCACAAGGAGAAGGAAGTATTTTCTTATGTTGAAGAAGTATACCAGGAGGAAGGACAGTGGGTAGTGAAAGCGATTTTTGTTCGTGGCTGTCATAAGCCTGGAGAAGAGATTGCCTTGTATAATTGTCATGGAATCTTAGTAGGAACAGGGTGGATTCAGGACATTGGTATGGGAGAGCAAGAAGACAAGTCAGACCAAAGCGAAGCTGGAGAAAAGGGGACAATCTATTTTGAATCAATGGAAGGAAACATGAAAGATATATTTTTAACGCAATATATTTCAAAAAATGATTGACATGAAATATGAACACGTGATATATTAAGGAAGTTGTTGGGCTATCGCCAAGTGGTAAGGCACAGGATTCTGACTCCTGCACCGCTGGTTCGAATCCAGCTAGCCCAGCTTTTTATTTGGGAATTTTATAAGGGTGTGTAGCTCAGGTGGTAGAGCACTTGACTTTTAATCAAGTTGTCCGGGGTTCGAATCCCCGCACGCTCACTAGGTGTCATACACAAGATTGTGTATGACTTTTTGCATTTTAATATAAAAAAGAAGGTGAAGATATTGATAGAATTAAAGAATATTGATGTTGTTTTCAAACAACAAAATAAAGATTTTTATGCAGTGAAGGATGTTTCTTTGAATATTAATAAGGGAGAAGTATTCGGTATTGTTGGACCAAGTGGAGCAGGGAAGAGTACCTTAGTGCGTACGATTAATCTTTTACAGCACCCAACCAATGGAAAAGTGCTGATTGAAGGACAGAATATTACCAATTTAAACAGAAAAGAATTATCAAAGGTTCGGTTGAATATTGGAATGATTTTTCAGCATTTTAATTTGATTAGTGGAGCTACCATTGCAGGCAATATTGCATTTGCCTTGGAAGCCAATCATTATCCTAAAAGTAAAATTCAAAAAAGAGTACAAGAATTACTTGAATTAGTTCATCTTCCAGAGAAGGCAGATGCTTATCCAGCGAATTTAAGTGGAGGACAAAAACAAAGAGTTGCCATTGCGAGAGCTTTAGCAAATGACCCTAAGATTTTACTTTGCGATGAGGCAACATCGGCTCTTGATTTAGAGAATACAGAAGAGATTGTATCTTTATTAAAGGAGATTAAGAATAAGCTTCATATTACCATTGTATTTATTACGCATGAGATGGAAGTGGCAAAGAAGCTCTTTGATCGAATTGCATTTATGGAAAATGGAGAGTTAAAAGAAGTAGCCAATATTTATGACGCATTTTCGAATCCAAAGGTTCCAATTGCAAAGAATCTAGTGGAACGAGTGATTAATGTAACACTTCCAGAACAAATATGTGCAAAGGAAGACGAAGAGATCTATAGATTAAAATATACAGGGGAGAAGGCATATTCACCAATTATTAGTGAGGTGTCTAAGAAGTTTGAAGTATCCGTAGATATTATAAATGCTAAGATTGATTATATACAGGGAAATCCTTTGGGTATTTTAATTATTGCTATTGCTGGAGAGAAAAACCAGAGAACAGCAGCTTATGAGTACATGAAAGAACATGTCTTTGAGATTGAAAAGTTAGCAGGAGGTGAAAGATAATGCAGGAGACAATGAATATTTTACAATCTGAATTTTTGAAATCATGTGTTGAGACTGCACAGATGATGGCGATAACTATGGTTGCTTGTCTAGTATTTGGAACTTTGATTGGATTGATTCTTCATTTGACTTCTAATCCTATGTTTTTTCCAAACCGCATTGTAAATGCAATTGCAGGAACCATTGTGAATGTTATTCGTTCCTTGCCATTTATTATTTTGCTTATTATCTTGATTCCATTTACACGACTTGTGGCAGGAACAAATCTTGGATCAACTGCAGCATCTGTTCCACTTGCCATTGCAGCAATTCCATTTTTTGCAAGGCTGGTAGAAGGTGCGTTTAGTGAAGTAGACAAAGGTGTTGTTGAGGCGGCATTTTCAACAGGAGCAAGTATTTCTTTGATTATCCGAAAAGTATTATTTGTAGAAGCAATGCCAGGATTAATTCGTGCATTTACTGTTACATTTGTCAGTGTAATTGGTTATTCAGCTATGGCTGGAAGTGTTGGAGGCGGAGGAATCGGTGACCTTGCCATTCGATACGGATATTATCGTTATCAGTCAGGGGTTATGTGGGTAACCGCAGCCGTATTGGTAATTATTGTTCAGTTTGGACAGTGGCTTGGGGATAAAGTGGCTCTTAAATTTACAAAAAAATAAAATAAATCTATAATTCTTCTTTTCTTTGGAAACAATATGAATATCAATATTATTTCAGAGAAAAGGAGAATTTTTTTTATGAAGAAAAGATGGATACATTTTGTAACATTAAGTATGTTAATGTGTATGGTTACAGTTACCATGACTGGATGTTTTGGAAAGGACGAGGGTTCTACACAGACCACCACAGAAACCGCAGAAGATACGTCTATCGCAGATGATGCAAGTGACGCTGTAGACAATGCGGCAGATGCAGTGGATGACGTGGCAGATGATGTGGCAAATGGGTTTGACAGCTACGATGATGCACATGATTATCTTGTAAATCGTCTTGGACAGGGAAATGATGGTGGAAGTTATGAGGTAAAAAAAAGAGATGAAAAAGTCACCGAATACAAAAAAGGGTATAAGGGATATCACTATGAAATCTATGATACTTCTGACAGCTCTGGGAAAAAATACGGTGATTTCTATGTGGATAAAGATAACGGGAAGATATACAAGAAAAATAAAGATACAAATAAAATCGAAGAATACGGAAATGACAATCAATAAAGAAAAAGAACTGTGTACATTGTTAGTACGCAGTTCTTTTTGATGTACATGGACAAATTAATTATTTTTGCTGGATTTTAATGCATTTTTCATAGATTGAATCAGCATGGTATTGGTGTATTTTGACTCACCGGTTACCTTTAAATCGTCAATGGATGATATCTTTGGAAGTTGTTTGTTGATTTCTTCCACAGAAGGTTCTACAAGAGGAAACATAGTCTGCACACTTTGACTTAAATGTTTTAAAGCAATAGACTTAGGTTTTCCATTTTTTACGGTGACAGTAAGTTTCAATTCCTTATCTCCAAGATGAAGAGGGGAAGAGTAGGTACCATCTTTGTAACCTGTAGATTGGGAAGTTTCATTTCTTTTTTTGTTTTTTTGCGGAGCAAACATATAAACAAGCAGCAGAATCAACGCAATTCCCATTATGATAAAGATACCAGTGTATATAAGTTCTCTTGCTTTTAAGACGACAATTTTTGTTTTTGGTGCCATAGGGTTCCTCCTAAAAAGATTCTATTATAATATATGATAGTGGTATATAGAATAGAACTAGAACATATGGTATGATGAAGTGAAAAAGGAAGGAGAATTCTATGGCATTACAGTTTATATTCGGAGCGAGTCAAACAGGGAAAACAAAATATATTTATGAAAAGATGATTGAAAATTCCATAGATCATCCCAGTGAGAATTATTTTTTAATTGTTCCAGATCAGTCCACATTAAATGCACAAAGAGAGTTAGTAAATGTGCATCCCAATCATGGAACTATGAATATTGATGTGGTTGGTTTTTTTCGTCTGGCATATCGTATTTTTGATGAATTATCATATATTCCAAAAGAGGTATTAGGGGATGAGGGGAAGTCCATGGTTATCCGCAAGATTATGGAGGCCAATCAAAAGAAGCTGTCTGTGTTTGCATCTAGTATTGGGAAACAGGGATTTATTGATGAAATGAAGTCATTTTTTTCAGAAATGTGTCAATATGATGTGACCAAAGAAGCATTAGAAAATACCATGAAGGAAATGGAGAAAGAAGATAGTCTTCACATGAAACTTGAAGATATTTTGTTTGTCTATGAGAAGTTTGTAGAAGAGCTTGGAGACACCTACATGATGTCAGAACAGCTTCTTGATGTTTTAGCAAAGAAAATAGGCGAGTCAAAACTTCTAAAAGGTGGAACGTTTTATTTTGATGGATTTACAGGATTTTCACCAGTGCAGCAAAAGGTTATTCGAGAGATTCTAAAATGTGCCAGTAAGGTAGTTATTAGTTTTACTGTGGATGCCCAAGATGTATACAAGAAGTTCAAGGAGTATGAGCTATTTGCAATGCCAAAGAAAGAGGCTTGGCAGCTAAGAGAAGCGGCAAAAGAGATGAACATTTCCATAGAGCCAGATATTTTGATGGAAGAAGGTTATATTGCATCCAAAGAGATTGCTCATTTAGAGAGAAATATGTTTCGATTTCCTTTCTGTACTTATGAAGAAAAAACAAAGGATATAAGAATATATAAGGCATTAAATGTAATGGAAGAGTGTGGATTTGTGACCAATCAAATCGAATCTTTAGTGCGGGAGCAAGGATATCGATATGAGGATATTTTTGTTATGGCAGGAGATGTGGAAAGTTACCGAGGGCAGTTAGAGCAGAATCTAAAGAAGCTTCACATTCCCTATTTTATGGACGGAAGTCAAAAGTTAAAAAACAACCCATGTATAGAAACTATTTTATCTGCCTTAAGGATGGTGCAGTTTGATTTTCCTTATGACATGGTATTTCGCTATTTAAAATCAGGATTTAGTTCCCTTGAGCAAAATGAAGTAGATTTATTGGAAAATATTATGCTAGAACAGGGGATTGAACATTTATACCGTCTGAAAATGCCATTTACATCCAAACATTTTGATGAGGAGAGTCTTAAATTAGGAAATGAATATCGAGAACGTTTTCTTGAGGAAGTGATTCCATTCAAAGAGGATATGACAAAAAGAGATGCAAGGGTCATAGATATGGTGACAGCTTTGTATGAATTCTTGGTAAAGATTCATATGGAAGAGCAGATAGATCAAAAGGTTCAGGAGTTTGAGGAAGGAAAGGAATATGTCCTTGCTAAAACCTATTCTCAAATCTATGGACAGGTAATGGATTTATTTGATCGAATGGTAGATATTCTTGGAAATGAAATAATGTCCTATGAGGATTTTTGTGGAGTGCTGGAAAGTGGATTGGATGAGATTTCTGTTGGAGTTATTCCACCAAGTTTAGATCAGGTTACCATAGGAGATGTGGAGCGTACAAGATCTAATCATGGAAAAGTAATGTTCTTTGTTGGAGTGAATGAGGGAATTGTACCAATGCCCAAAAAGCAAAATGGAATTTTATCAGATTCTCAAAAAGAAAAGCTGGATACCATGGGAATTGTTATGGCACCAACGGCAAGAAAGAATGCGTATATTGATCAGTATTATTTGTATCTTGCTGTTTCCAAACCATGTGAAAAACTTTATTTTACTTATCCAGCCATGAATGCCATGGGTGAGAGTTTAATGCCATCTTACGTACTCAATAAAATTCAAAAGATTTTTCCTAAAATAATAAAGCTGGATATTTCAAAAGAAGAAGTTAAGAAGTCTTATACAGTGGAAGAGGCATTGGAATCTATCATTGAGGAAATTCAAAGATTAGACGAGGAAAGTCCAAGTGAAAATCTACGCATTTTGTATCAGGCGTTAGATGATTTAGAACAGGTGGAAAAGTACATAGATGCTCATTTCTACGTGAATCAGGAAGAAAAATTAGAAAAGAAGTTAGTTACAATGCTCTATGGAAATGAGTTAAATAATAGTGTGACACGAATGGAGAAATTCTCAAGCTGTGCCTTTGCCCATTTTATGCAGTACGGTCTAAAATTAAGAGAGCGTCTAGTACATAAATTAATGCCTACAGATTTGGGAACTATTTTTCATACTGCCATGGAACTTGTGGGAAAGAACAGTTCATGGACATGGGAGGATGATGCACATAGAGATAACTTCGTAGAAGATATGGTTATGAAAGCACTGGAAATAGAAGATTCAGGAATTATGAAAGAGAATTATCGAAACCAGTATACTGTAGAGAGAATCAAACGAATGGCAAAGCGTGCAGTATGGGCAGTGGAACATCAAGTAAAACGTGGAGAGTTTTTACCAGCAGAATACGAAGTCGCATTTTCTCATAAAGATAATTTGGATGTAACAAAGATTCAGTTAGAAGATGGAACTATTATGAATTTTCAGGGGGTAGTTGATCGACTTGATATGTATGAAGATGAAGAACATGTGTATCTTAAGATTGTAGATTATAAGTCTGGAAATACCCAGTTTGATTTTACGACAATTTTCCATGGAATGCAGCTTCAATTAGTTGTGTATATGAATGCAATGATGGAACTCATTGGAAAGAAGCAGGATAAAAAGGTTGTGCCAGCAGGAATGTTTTACTCTCGTATTGATGATCCTATTATTGCTCCTAAAAATGACAGTGAGCCAGAGATTGAGGTTTTAAAGAATTTAAAATTAAGTGGTGTTGCCAATGAGGATTTTGAGATTTTAGAAAAATTAGAAAAACCAGATGGTTATGGGGTTCTTACAGTACCTTATGATCGAAAGAAGAATGGAGATTATACCAAATATTCATCCATATTATCCAATGAAAATATGATGGAATTGTGTGGCGTAGTTCAAAAGAAAATCGTAGATTTAGGAAATGAGATGGTCAGTGGAAAGATAGATATTGAGCCGTATGAATATATTTACAATGCCTGTACATTCTGTCCATATATTAATGTTTGTGCCATTGATTCAGACACTAACAAAGTCAGAAAATTAAAGAAAATATCAAAAGATGATGCCATTAATTATCTTCAGGGAGGTGAGTAAAGAATGCCATGGACAAAAGAACAACAACAAGTGATTGACAGCAGGGGAAGAAATATGCTGGTGTCAGCGGCAGCAGGTTCTGGAAAAACAGCAGTTTTAGTGGAACGTATTATTCAAAAAATTACAGATGATAAGCATCCCATCGATGTGGATCGTCTGCTTGTAGTGACCTTTACTCACGCAGCGGCACAGGAGATGAAGGAACGTATTTCAAAAGCCATTGAAAAGAAAATAGAACTAGATCCAGCCAATGAACATTTAGTCAGGCAGTCTAGTCTTATTCGCAAGGCATCCATTACGACGATTCACAGTTTTTGTTTAGACTTGATTCGGGATTATTTTTATAAACTAGACTTGGATCCTAATTTTACAATTGCTGAGGAGAGCCAGTTAGAACTTGTGAAACAAGAAGTAATGGATGAGATATTAGAAGAAGCATATGAAAAGCAGGAACCAGAATTCTTACAATTTATTGAGAGTTATATTCCAGGGAAAAAAGATGATCGAATTGGAGAACTGGTTTTAGAATTATATGAGAGTTCAAGAAGTCAGGTCAGACCTTTCCATTGGTTGGAGGAAGCAAAAGAAGGTTTTTCGATTCAGACAAAGGAAGAATTCTTTATGGCACCTTGGATGAAGTTTGTTATGAATGATTCTAAGGAATCTTTAGAGAGAGCCATGGATTTGATTAAGGCAGCCATTGATGTAAGTAAAAAAGTAGGTGGCCCATATTTCTACGAAGAGGCACTTCAAAGTGATTTAAATCAGATGAGAGAGTGTGTAAGCCAAGAAGATTATGAGAGCCTTGGGAATGCAATTCTTTCTTTTGAGAAGGCAAGACTTAAAAATAAAAAAGATCCAGATGTTTTGATTGAACTAAAAGATCAGTGTAAAAGCCTGCGGGAACGAGCTTACAAACGAATGGAAACCATAAAAGAAAATTATTTTTATACCGAGCCAGGAGAAGTGTTGCGGCAAATCAAAATACTGCGTCCAGCCATGGAAGGATATATTGATTTAACCATTGCATTTTCCAAACGATACGAAGAGAGAAAGAAGATGGAGAATCTTCTTGATTTTGGAGACATGGAACATTTTGCTTTAAAACTTTTAATTGACCAATATGATAAAGATAATTTTGTACCAAGTGATATAGCCAAGGAAAAAGCAGCATTTTTTGAAGAAATCTATATAGATGAATATCAAGATAGTAACTTTATACAGGATGCAGTTTTGCGAAGTGTGTCTAAGGAATTTATGGGTGGACATAATTTGTTTATGGTAGGTGATGTAAAGCAGAGTATTTACAGTTTCCGTCTTGCAAGACCAGAACTATTTATTGAAAAGTATAAGGCTTATCAGTCAGAAAATGAAAATAACCAGCTTGTGGAACTGCGAAATAATTTCCGAAGCCGCAAGGAAGTTCTTGAATTTACCAATGATGTATTTTATCAGATTATGCATGAAAGTATTGGGAATATTGAGTATACCAAGGATGTGGCACTGGTTCCAAGTTTCCCATACAAAGAGGGAGAAGGGCTTGGTGGAAATGCCCAGATGCTGCTTCTTAACAAGGATATAGTAGCTGAGAGTGAAGAAGATGGGGATACATTAGAAGCCAAGATGATTGCAAAAAAAATTCACGAATTAATAGATGGAGAACATCCCCAGATGATTTCAGATGAGGATGAAGAAGGCAATCCAATTTCTCGAAAAGCAGAATACAAAGATATTGTAATTCTTCTTCGTTCACCAAGAAGCAGTGGAGAAACTTTTCAAAAGATTTTGATGGATGAGGGGATTCCAGCCTTTTGTAATACTCAAAGTGGCTATTTTGACACTGTAGAAATCAGGACAATTTTAAGTCTTCTTTCTGTGATTGACAATGTTTACATTGATATTGATATGGCAGCATTTTTACGTTCTCCTATGATACAAATGGATGGAAATGATCTTGCAAGGCTTCGTTTATGTGATAAAAAGGCATCTCTTTATGACTGTCTTTTATTAAGTCGCCAAGAAAATGAAAAAGCAGAAAAAGCAATTTCCGTTCTTGAAGAACTTCGAGAAAAAAAGAATCATACATCCTTATATGATTTGATTTGGAAAGCCTTAGATTTGACAGATTACTATCACTATATTGGAGCCATGCCAAAGGGAGAACGAAGGCAGGGCAATGTATTGATGCTTTTAGAACGTGCAAAGAATTATGAGCAGACACAGTTTAAGGGACTATTTCATTTTATTCGGTTTATGAAACAATGCAGAGAATATAATCTTGATTTTGGAGAAGCCAATACCATTGGAGAAAATGAAAATCTTGTTTCTATTACCAGTATTCATAAGAGTAAAGGACTGGAATATCCTATTGTATTTATATCAAAGCTTCACAAAAAGTTTAACTTAAGAGATGCCAGTGGAAGCGTGATTTTTCATTCGGATTATTATATTGGTCCAGATGTGGTAAATACAAAAACAAGAACGAAAATGCCAAGTATTCTAAAAGGGGTCATAGCAAGACGAATCAAAAGAGATTCTTTAGGAGAAGAGTTAAGAGTTCTTTATGTTGCAATGACCAGAGCAAAAGAAAAGTTGATTTTAACAGGAATTGTGTCCAAGGAAGAAGAGTGGAGCGTTTCAGGAGGCATTACATCAGAGGGAAAATCTTATCTGGACTGGTTTATGATGGCATTTTCCAATATGAAGGATAGAAAATGTGAAGTGAAGATTCTTGGAGAAGATATAGTGGAAAGCTGGGATATGGAGCAGATGTTAGGCAAGGAGATTGCCAAAGAAGACTTGAAACAATGGCTAAAGGAAAAACAAAAAACAGATATTTTTAGTGAGTTACAACAACGATTTACATATGAATATCCATATGCAGCAGAGTCTAAAGGGAAATTAAAATATTCTGTATCTGAGATAAAACGCCTTAGCCAACAGGTAGAACCAGAAGAAACTTTTGCACTTCCCGTTGGAAAGAAAGAACCAAGAATTCCAAGATTCCTACAAAAGGAGGAAAAAGTTTCACCTACATCAAGAGGTACTGCAGTCCATAAAGTGTTTGAGTTAATGGATTTTTCTAAAAAATATACCCATTTAGATTTGGAAAGAGAAATCAATCAATGGATAAAAGAAGGAAAAATTGATGGAAATGCAAAAGATGTTATTCCCCTAGACGAGATTATAAAATTCTATGACACAGAACTTGGAAAACGAGTGCAAAATGCTAGAAACTGTTGGAAAGAAAAACAGTTTGTAATGGGTGTTCCATTCTCTCAGATGGAAGAAAATGCAAAGGGAGAACAGTTTGTTGTTGTACAGGGAATTGTAGATATGTATTTTGAAGAAGAGGATGGGCTTGTTATTGTAGATTATAAGACAGACCGAGTAAAAGAAGGAAAGGAGCATACTTTGATAGAACATTATAAAGCACAGCTTGATTATTACAAACTTGCACTGACCCAGATGACAGGGAAAAATGTCAAAGAATGTTACATTTATTCGGTTCCACTTTGCAAAGAAATCATAGTTTAGAAAATGTTTTTATTTTTTACAATTTATAAAGAAAAATTTAAGATGTGGAACATAGGCAGGTCACATTTTGCTGATATAGTTATTGGTGAAAGGAAGTGATGACCATGAAAAATAAAAGAATTTTATCAGTAGAAGAATTGATGAAAAAGAGTGTTACTTTTGCGTTGGCTGCCACATTACTTGCAGGAACATCAAATTTATCAGTAATAAAAGAGAAAATAAAAGTCAGTGAAAATGCAAATGGAAGAATCGTAATAGAGCAAAGGGGATAATATTCTCTTTGGTGTATATTTCTAAGAGCTTGGGGCATCCTATGAAGAAATAAGGAGGCCACAAGATGGAAAAGAAAAAGAAGTTTAGTGAAAAAACATTTGAAGAGATGACCGAGGACGAACGACTTAAATATGAAGTTGCCGTAGAAATTGGACTGATGGATAGGGTTAGAGAGGAAGGATGGGGTGCATTATCTTCTTCTGAAACTGGACGTATTGGCGGTCTTATCGCAAGAAAAAAGAAGGAGAATCAGAAATGATTCTCCTTCTTTTGCGATGATTGGGCAACTATTGAAAATCAAAATAATATTCAATACTTTATGCCATTAAAGGACATGCTGTATGATTCTGATTTTTAGGATAATCAGCGAAAAACAATTTTAAAGGGTTAATACAAAATTATAAAATTAATCTTTTAGAGGTTAGTAAAATTGATAATCTAGATGCATATAGTGATGATATGAAAGTATTGTTTGGTTTTATAAAATATCAAAAGGATAAAGAAAAGTTACAACAATTTATTAGTAAAAATAAGGAAATATTTTCTTGCGTTCCACTAGAGACATGCAGTACAATAGAAGCAGTAACCAATACAAAAGAAATACGAAAATATATGGAAAAGAACGAGAATGGAGTGATCAATGTGTGTCAGGAAATTGAAGATGAAAGAATGAATGATGTAAAAAAAGCTATCAATGATTCAAAGTTTCGAGAAATCATGTATCAAGAATACGGAATTAAATAAGGATGAGATAAGACTAGCCTTGGCTAGTCTTATTTGTTCTGGTAGAATTAAGAAAAAGGAGAAGTGTTATGAATAATAATCATATAATTGCAATTACAAATAGAAAGCTGTGTCAAAGACCATTTTTAGAGGTGATGGAAGATTTATCAAAGAAGAATTTTCAATCCATCATTTTAAGAGAAAAGGACTTATCCCAAAAGGAATATGAGGAATTGTTAGAGCAGTGTATTCAGATTTGTGGAAGAGAAAAGCTGACGGTTCATACATATATTGAAGCTGCAAGAAAGGCGAATATTTCAAGAATTCATTTACCCTTTCCCTTGTTTTTAGAACGTTATAAAGAATTAGAGGATTTTGAGGTAGTTGGAACGTCGATTCATAAGGTAGAAGAAGGAATAAAAGCCATGGAACTAGGGGCAGACTATGTAACAGCAGGACATATATTTGCCACAGACTGTAAAAAAGGTCTTCCACCAAGGGGTCTTGAGTTCCTTTCTAATGTTGTAAAAGAGGTTACAATTCCTGTTTATGCAATTGGAGGAATTAGTGAGAAAAACATACAAAAAGTAATAGAAACGGGAGCAATCGGCGGTTGCATTATGAGTGGTTGTATGAGATAATTTATTGCTAGACAAATTGTAACGATCTGACAATCTTAATAGGAGTAGTGCAGGAGAAGAATGATATGAAGTATTTAACTAAGACAATTTCAAAAGTGTTAAAGTTTTTACTGCGGCGAATGGTCATCGTTGCAGGTTCTATTATTCTGCAGATTTTTTGGATTATTGCCATTGCAAACAGTGTTGGAATGCGGTATGAATTTTTAAATTACTTCCTACAGCTTATTAGTATTGTTGTTGTTGTTTATATTGTGAATAAAGAAGAGAACCCGGCTTATAAATTGGCGTGGGTAATTCCTATTTTAATTTTCCCTATTTTTGGTGGAGTTTTATACATTATGCTTGGGAATAAGCAACCGTCAAAGAACTTAAGAATTAAGGTGGAACAATCTATTGATGATATGGATTTTCTCCTTGTTCAAGATGAGAAGATTATGGAGGATTTTACAAAGAAAAGTCCCATGGCAGCAAATCAAAGTGCTTATATCAACGATTATGGAGGATATCCTATTTATCAGAATTCTTCTGCAAAGTATTATTCTTCAGGAGAATCCATGTTTGAAGATTTGATTGTGGAATTAAAGAATGCAAAACATTATATCTTTATGGAATTTTTTATAGTTGCAGAAGGTTATATGTGGGATACTATTTTAGACATATTAAAAGAACGAGTAGACAGTGGGGTTGAAGTTCGATTTATGTATGATGATGTAGGATGTGTGGATCTTTTACCTTATAAATACTACAAGAAACTAGAGAAGGTAGGAATTCAGGCAATTCCCTTTAATCCTATTATTCCCTTTGTATCCACAGCATGGAACAATAGAGATCATAGAAAAGTTGTAGTGATTGATGGACATATGGCATTTACAGGTGGACTTAATCTTGCGGATGAGTATATCAATCGGATTGAACGCTTCGGTTATTGGAAAGATGCTGGACTTCAAGTAGTGGGAGATGCAGTATGGAATTTTACAGTTATGTTTTTACAGGTGTGGAATGCCCTGCGACCTACAGATATTGGATTCGGAGCATTTGTACCCCATGGATATTATAAACCAGAATTTATAGATGATGGATTTATCCAGCCATTTGCTGACAATCCCTTAGACCGAGAGACGGTAGGGGAGAATGTATACCTGAATATTATCAATGCAGCGGTAGAGTATGTTTATATTTATACACCATATTTGGTTATTGACAATGAGATGATGACTGCATTGTGTCTTGCTGCCAAACGAGGTGTTAATGTGAGAATTGTAACTCCATCGATTCCAGATAAGAAGACAGTCTTTTTGTTGACACAGTCTTATTATCATCAGCTAGTGGAGGCGGGGGTATATATTTATGAATACTCTCCAGGATTTATTCATTCAAAATGTTTCTTAAGTGATGATAAGGTTGGAGTTGTTGGAACCATTAACTGTGATTTTAGAAGTTTATATTTACATTTTGAAAATGGAGTTTTCATGTATGAGTGTGAAGCCTTAAAGGAATTAAAGGCAGACTTCTTAGATACATTTGAAAAGAGTGAGAGAATTACTCATGAAAAGTGTGAACCAAGTGTACCAAAGGCACTGGCTCAAAGTGTTTTACGAGTGTTAGCACCGTTAGTATAGGAGAAATTATGGCAAGTTATGAGAGCTTTGCAGCTGTATATGACAGGTTTATGGATCAGACGCCATATGACCAATGGAAAGAAAATATTTGTAGTCTGTTTCGGAAGTACAATGTAATAGAGCATGGACAGGTTGTTGATTTAGGATGTGGAACTGGAAAGATGACCAGAAGAATTGGTGAGGCTGGATACCAGATGATTGGGATTGATGGCTCTGAAGATATGCTGGAAATTGCAAGAAATACAAAGGATGATGATATTTTATATGTGCTGCAAGATATGAGAGACATTCAGTTATTAGAGAAGGCAGATGCCATGATTAGTATTTGTGACTGTATGAATTATATTTTGGATTTTGATGATTTAGTACAAGTATTTTTTGGAATGAGAACATACCTTAAAAAAGGTGGAATTAGTATCTTTGATATGAATACAAGGTTTAAATACGAAACCATGCTTTGTGAGAATACCTTTGCAGAAAATCGTGATGATTGCAGTTTTATATGGGAGAATTTTTATGATCCAGAAGATCAAATCAATGAATATCAATTGACTTTATTTATTCAAAATAAGAATCAAAGTTTTGACAAATATGAAGAACTGCATTTTCAAAGAGCATATTCTGTGGAAGAAGTAAAGAAAGCAATTCAAATGTCAGGACTAGAGTTGAAAAGTATTCTGGATGTTGATACAATGAAAGAACCAAATAAAGATAGTGAAAGATTATATTATATTGTAAGTAACGAGAGGTAAACAATGGAAGATTATATTATAAGAGGAACAGCGGCAGATGATCAAGTGAGATTTTTTGCGGCATATACAAAAGAAGTAGTAGAAACAGCAAGAGAGAATCACAACACAAGTCCAGTGGCCACAGCTGCTCTTGGAAGATTATTAACTGCAGGGGCTATGATGGGAAGTATGTGTAAGAATGACAAGGATGTGATAACACTACAGATACAGTGCAGTGGACCTATTGGAGGTTTAACAGTAACATCGGATTCAAAAGCCAATGTAAAAGGATATGTGAACAATCCAGAAGTGATGCTTCCACCAAGTAAAGAAGGAAAGTTAGATGTGGGCGGAGCGTTGGATTTAGGGGTGTTGACAGTTATTAAGGACATTGGAATGAAAGAACCATATTCAGGACAGACCCATTTAGTTTCAGGAGAAATTGCTGAGGATTTAACTTATTATTTTGCAACCAGTGAACAGATTCCTACCTCTGTTGCGTTGGGAGTGCTTATGAATAAAGAGAATACAGTTCGTCATGCGGGAGGTTTTATCATTCAGCTAATGCCATTTGCTACAGAAGAGGTCATTGCCGGACTGGAAGAGAAGATTAAGAATTTTAAACCTGTTACAGCACATTTAGACGAGGGAAAGACACCAGAAGATATGATACAAGAATTGCTTGGAGATTTTGGGGTGAAGTTTCATGATAAGATTCCAACAATATTTCACTGTAATTGTTCCAAGGAGCGAGTAGAAAAAGCAGTTATTAGTGTTGGAAAAGAAGAGATCCAAAGCATGATTGATGATGGAGAGGAAATTGAGGTAAATTGTCATTTCTGTAATTCCCATTACAAATATTCAGTTGAGGATTTGAAAGGAATGTTGAAAAAGGCAGTAAGGTAACTAGATTAAGAAAAGAGCAACCAGACAGGAGTGCCATATGGGAAAATTAAAAACAGCAGTGAGTGTAATATTAAGTATAGTTATGATGATATCCATGGGATTGCCAGGAAAGATGGCAACAGAAGTGAAGGCGGAGGATTCGGCTTTCACTTATTATTTGGATTCCAATTCAAGAGATAATAGCAATAGAATTTATAAACCCAACAATGAAACAAAAACAATTACAAACAATACAGATAAAACATGGGAGAATCTTAAAGCAAGCTTAACAGAAGATACCAACAAGGATATTAATTTAACGCCTAGCAATGTTATTTCTCTAAAATTAAGTAAGAGTACAGTTGCACCAGGGGAATCAGTGGATATTACATATAATTTTAGCAGAACAGATATACCACCTCATATGAGTGAGGGAGTAAAGTTACAGTTGACTGCAACATCTGGTCTTGTAAAAGAAATTAATTTTCAATATTCAACCACTGGATATCGTATGGAATTTTTTGCAGATCCTACTATGTATCCAGAATTTTGGAGTGGAAAGAATTATGATATAGATGGAGGAGTTACAAAACTAGTTGGAACATTTGATGTCTTAAAACAAAGACCATCAATTCAAGTGACTTATAAAGCAAGTACGTTAGTTCAGCCAGGAAAGAACGTTGGAACAAAGAAGTTTACTCTTCCGTCCAATGGAGATTATTATTTCTACCGAAAGTATAACAGCAAAACAAAGAAGTATACTTATTATTATTCTGTGACAGCAAAATACCAAAAAAACGGACAGAAGAATACAGTCACAATTCACATGAAAGAAACACCACGTGTTAAGATGAAGAATTTGATGATAAAACGTAAGTATGTTGAAGTTGATGCTTTGATGGAAAACCTTGCCATTGAATATACAGATGGAACCATTGAAGGCGGGGCGGTATCACCACTTTATCTTGTTGTAAGGAATACAAGAAAACCAATTGGCCGCGTGACAACAAAGGTGAAATACCGAAAAAAGAAATCTATTAAAATTTCATGGGGAGAGATGAAGAGTGCCACAGGTTATGCTGTGTATCGTTCTACAAAAAAGAATTCTGGATATAAGAAAATCGCAACAACTACAAGTAAGAAGCGCTCTTTTGTAAACACATCTCTAAAGAGAAAGAAAACATATTATTATAAGGTAAGAGCATATCGAAAGATAAATAAAAAGAATTATTATTCAAGTTATTCTGAAGTTTTAAAGGTAAAGACAAAATAAAAAAAGCATAGATTCAAAAAAGCCCTGTTTAGTGAAAAACTAAAGCAGGGCTTTTGGTTACTTGATTTCTGTGACATCTTCTTGTTTTTCTTCATCATCATCTGTAATGTTGATGGTAAAGTAATCTCTAGAATCCTTTGCTTCATCTGGGAAGATTTCATCATCGTCATCATCAAAATCATCATCAAAGGTACTGTCAAAATCATTATTATGAAAGACATTCCTAGTCTGAATTAATTTTCTTATTTTATCAATAATCTCTTTCACTTGATCTCTTGCCAAGTATAGGATTCCACCAATAGATACAATGGCAGTAATCAACTTGAATAAAAATTTTATGGTTTTTTTCATCAAAAAGCTCCTTTCTTTTAAATGATATGGTTAGGGTTTGATATTTCCTAACATCCTATGTAACAATTGTAATATGAAATATTATAAAATGCAATCACACGTTGACAAAATATAATTTCGTGATAAAATATAAAGAGAAAATATATTTCTTAATCAGGAGGTCTTATGAAAAAAAGATGTGCAAAAGAAGCTTTAAAATTTGTTCCAGAACATGGTATCATTGGATTAGGTGGAGGATCTACCATTGCCTATTTAGCTGAATATGTAAGAGCTGAGCGACCAGGAGTATCAGTGGTAACGCCTTCTAAGGATACAAAAAAACATTGTGAAAAGCTGGGAATTACAGTACTTTTAACAGAAGAAGTATCAGAGGTTAAGATTGCATTTGATGGGTGTGATCAGGTGGATTATCAGCTAAATGCATATAAAAGTGCTGGAGGGATTCATACAAAGGAAAAAATCATTGGAAAGATGGCAAAAGAATATATGCTGTTGGTGGATGAAAGTAAGGTTGTGCCGAAACTTTTTTATGATTTTCCAGTAGTGTTAGAAATTGTTCCAGAGGCAAAAGGATATCTTGCATCTAAGCTTTCCAAGATGAATATGACATATCAGATGAGAACGCCTGAATTAATGGAAGTTTTTATCGAAGACAGTAAGATGGACATGGGAGAGATAGACAATATACTAAAAAGTTTCACTGGAGTTGTTGAGACATCTTTGTTTTATCAAGTGGCAACAAAAGCACTTGTGGTTACACAAAATGATTCTTATATGATAGAAAAGGAGAAGAAGAATGGCTGATTTAAAATGGGGAATTATGGGCTGCGGAGGAATCGCAGGAGAGATGGCAGAAGCACTAGAAAAACATGGAAAAAAAGCTTATGCTGTGTGTGGAAGAACAAAATCAAAGGCAGAAACATTTGCAATGAAGCATAAAATTCGCAAAATATATGAAACATATCAAGAGATGTTAGAAGATCAAGAAGTTGATATTATTTATATTGCAACACCTCATGGAGTTCATTATGAGAATATAAAGGAAGCCTTGAATGCTGGAAAGCATGTATTATGTGAGAAGGCAATTACAGTGAATGATCATCAGCTAGAGGAAGTTGTGGAACTTGCAAAGTCAAAAGATTTGATCCTTCGTGAAGCTATGACGATTTCTCATATGCCTTTATTTAAGAAATTAAAAGAGAGAATAAAAGAAGGTGCCATTGGAGAAGTGAAAATGGTTCAAGTAAACTTTGGAAGCAATAAAGGAAAAGATTACACCAACCGTTTTTATGCCATGGAAGCTGCTGGAGGAGCGCTTCTTGATATTGGTGGATATGCCACAACCTTTGCACGTACATTTTTAGATGAAACACCAAATACAATCTTAACAACAATGAAATACGCTCCAACAGGTGTAGACGAGCAGTGTGGTATCATTATGAAGAATTCTCTAGAACAGATGGTAGTTATGAGTTTAACCATTCAGGCAAAACAGCCAAAGCGTGGAGTCGTAACAGGAGACGAAGGATATATTGAAGTATACGAATACCCAAGAGCTATGAAAGGAACAATTACAAATACAGCAACAGGGGAAGTTGAGACTATAGAAGCTGGAAAGACAGAAGATGCACTTCTTTATGAAGTAGAAGCCATGGAAGGAACCATAGAGGGAACCTATGAAGACAATGCAATGGAAATATCCAGAGATGTGATGCATATTTTGTCCAGTGTAAGAAACCAATGGGGAATGAAGTATCCATTTGAATAAAATCATTGCGACATGACGCTCCTATTGTTATAATCAAGTGAGAGATTTTTACTTGATTATGATTCTGGGAAAGGAACAAATGGTATGTATCGGATATATAAAAGCTATAATGATAAAGACGATGTCGTTGAAATTGACACCATAGAAAAGGAATCCTGGGTATCGATGACAGATCCTTCAGCAGCAGAATTACAATATGTATCTGACCGCTATCACATTGATTTAGATGATTTGCGGGCACCGCTAGATGAAGAAGAACGTTCTCGATTAGAATATGAATCAGATTATACGATGATTTTGGTGAATATACCAGTGGTCCGCAATGAAGATGATTCTAAGAGGTATGAGACTATTCCGCTGGGGATTTTTATTACTGATAAAGTTGTATTTACAGTATGTTTGGAAGAAACCAATATTTTAAAGCAATTTATTGATGGTTTAGTTCCTAAATTTTATACATATATGAAGACAAGATTTGTATATCAGATTTTATATCATAATGCATCGTTGTTTTTGTATTATCTCCGAATGATAGACCAGAGGGCCAATCAAATAGAAGAGATTTTGCACGAGACATCAAAGAATAAAGATTTAATCCAATTATATGATTTAGAGAAGTGTCTTGTGTATTTTACAACTTCTTTAAAGTCCAATGAAGTTGTGTTAGAGAAACTTAGAAAGCACATTGGACTTAGATATTATGAAGAAGATCAGGAACTTCTTGAGGATGTTATTATTGAGAATAAACAGGCAATGGAGATGACGGATATTTATCATAATATTCTTAGAAATACCATGTCTTTGTTTAGTTCAATTATTGACAATAACCTAAATCAAGTGATGAAGTTTTTAGCAGCGATTACTATTGTGTTAGAACTTCCAACTATGATATCTGGACTTTATGGTATGAATGTGAATAGTATAGGGATGCCATTTTCAAGAAGTCCCTATGGATTTGGGATTATATTTTTGATTACAGTTGCAATTTGCACTGTGGCATTTGCAATTTTAAAGCGAAAGAATTTATTATAAGAAGGCGAGAAGAGGAATTTTTCCTCTTCTTTTTTTTGTGGTTTTTTCCATTTTTAAGTATGTGCAAAAAAATTGCGCATTATTGTGATGAGCAATTCGGTGCGCAATAATAGGACCCAATTAGGATTGCGTGGAAAGAAATGAAAAAGTTATAATTATCTTGTAGAAAGCGATACTCTTTCGGGGGACATAAAAAAGGAGGATAAATTATTGAAGCGTGAAATGATCCATAAAGAGTTAATCCAGCTTGACATGGAAGTTGTTAATCAAAAAGACTTCTTTGAAAAGATGGCAGACAAACTTGAGACACTTGGTTATGTAAAATCTACATTTAAGAACGCAATCATGGAAAGAGAAGCAGAATTCCCAACAGCATTGGCGATTGAGCCTTTTCCAGTTGCAATTCCTCATGCAGATCCACAGCATATCATAAATCCGTTTATTGCTGCGACAAGATTGAAACAATCTGTAAAGTGGTGTGAGATGGCTGCAAATGATCAGCAGCATGATGTGAAATTTATCTTTATGCTTGGATTTAAGCGTTCAGATGAGCATGTAGAATTATTACAAGTATTAGTTCAAAATTTTCAAAGAAAAGAACTAATGGAGACACTAGAAAGTGCAACGTCTGTAGAAGATTATATGAATGCAATCTTATCTATGGAAGGAATGTAAGGAAACAGTGAGATAAGTACACGAAAGGAAGGTAGAAAATGAAACAAATAGTTGTAGCATGTGGAAGTGGAGTGGCAACATCACAAACAGTTGCGAGCAAGGTGAATCGTCTATTAAAAGATAATAAAGTTCCAGCAGAGGTTATTGCAGTTGACATTAAATCTGTGGATCGTTATATCGACAAGAGTGTAGCCTATATTGCAATTACAAAAGTAACAAAAGAATACCCAATTCCAGTAATTAATGGAATTGCATTTTTAACTGGTGTAGGACAAGATGTAGAATTTCAAAAGATTGTTGATGCAGTGAACAGTTAGATAAATTAAGAAAGAGACGGAGGAAAACTATATGGATATTTTACAAAATATTATTAATTGGCTATTGAGTCTAGGAGCAGCAATTTTTGTGCCAATTATCATCATTATTGCAGGACTCATTGTAGGAATGAAATTAAAAGAAGCGATTTCAGCAGGTATTACATTAGGTGTTGCATTTACTGGTATGTCAATGTTAATCGGATTTATGTCAGGAGCAATTGGTCCTGCAGCAGAAGCAATGTTAAAAAGTACAGGAATCAATCTTCCAATCGTTGATGGAGGATGGACAACACTTTCAGCCATTGCATGGTCGTGGCCATATGCATTTTTAATGTTCCCACTTATGATTGGAATTAACATTGTAATGCTTATTATTAACAAAACAAAAACATTCAATGCCGACTTATGGAATGTTTGGGGGAAAATATTTACTGGTGTTGCAGTAGCAGCAGTATGTAAACCTTATTTTGGAACAGCTGGATCTATTGCAATCGCATTTGTAACAGCTGGAATCCAAATTATATTTGAACTTAAAATGGCAGATATGTATCAATATCGTATTGAAAAATTATCAGGAATCCCAGGAGTAACTTGTACACATAAAATGGGATTTACAAGTATTTTTATGTTCCCAATTGATTGTTTGTTAAAGAAAATACCTGGACTAAACAGAAGATTTGATGCAGCAGTCTTAAAAGACAAAATTGGTATTTTTGCAGAAAGTCATGTTTTAGGATTTATTTTAGGTATTGTATTTGGTGTACTTGCTCGATATAAAGTGGCAGCAATTTTAACACTTGGTATTCAAGCATCTGCAGCTTTAACGTTATTCCCAGTTATTTCAAAGTATTTTATGATGGCATTAGAACCAATTTCTACAGCAATCAGTACATTTATGAATAAGAAGTTCCAAGACAGAACTTTAGTTGTAGGTCTTGACTGGCCTTTTATGGGTGGAGCAAATGAAATCTGGTTAGCAGTATTTTTTGCAATCCCTGCAACATTAGTTTACTCTATGTTTTTACCAGGAAATGAATTACTTCCATTTGCAGGAATTGTAAATAACGCCATTGCTGTAGCAGCATTCTTAGTAACTGGTGGAAATGTAATTCGTATGTGTATTTTAGTTTTGATTTTTGCACCAGCTTACTTATGGGTTGGAACAATTATGGCACCATTTGTATCTGATTTAGCAAGAACAACCGGAGCTGTTAGTTTAAAAGCAGGTGAATTAATTTCTTGTAGTTCCATTGATGGACCAATTCAAACCTATGCATTTTCTCATTTATTTAAGGTTATGGATGGTAATTTCTTACCAATTGCATTGTGTGTGATTTTTGTTGTATGCTTTGTTGCTCTTTATAAGTATTTAGGAAAAGAAGAAAGAGAAGGAAGAGAAATTAACTAAAGAATCCAATCAATCATAGAGAAAAGAAAACGAGGTGTGAATATGCAAAGATTTGTCAATGACCCAGACTACATCGTGGAAGACATGGTAAAAGGGTTTGTGAAAGCGCATGAAGACTTGATTGTGCAGTCAGATAAAAATAATCGTGTTGTAAAATACATAGACGCTCCAGTGCAAGGGAAAGTAGGACTTGTAACTGGTGGAGGAAGCGGGCATGAACCTTGTTTTCTTGGCTATGTGGGAAAGAATATGATGGATGCAGTAGCGGTGGGAGAAGTTTTCTCTTCTCCTTCTGCACAAGCATTTTATGATGCATTTATGGAGGCTGATGCAGGAAATGGAGTTGCCTGTCTATTTGGAAATTATGCAGGGGACAACATGAATGTGAAGATGGCAATTAGAAAAGCAAAGAAACAGGGCGTTACAGTAAAATATGTAATTGCCAATGATGATGTTGCCTCATCTCCAAAAGAAACGAAAGAAAAAAGACATGGAATTGCTGGTGGAGTTTTTATGTGGAAAATCGGAGGAGCAAGAGCTGCAAAAGGTGGCTCCTTAGATGAAGTTATCGCTTCTGCACAAAAAGCAGTAGATAATACGAGAAGTATATGTGTTGGTTTGAGTCCATGTGCTATTCCAGCTGTGGGACATCCGAATTTTGAAATAAAGGAAGGTGACATGGAGTTTGGGATTGGACATCATGGAGAACCAGGGATTCATGTACAACCAATAAAATCTGCAAAAGAAATAGCAGAAGCTATGGCAAAAACTGTAGTGGATGATCTTGAGGTTGAGGAAAAAGAAGAAATAGCAGTTATTGTCTCTGGACTAGGTGCAACACCAATTATGGAATTATATGTTTTGTATGATGAGATAGAGGCATATATGACAGAGCATGGAATAAAGATTGCACGTGTTTTTGTTGGAGATTATGTCACTTCATTAGATATGAATGGAGCAGCCTTGACAATTATGAAGCTTGATGATGAATTAAAAGAATTATTAAGTCTTGATGCAAAGTGTCCAGGACTGGAAATTCATGAATAAGTTTTAACCCAATATTTAGAGAGGTATAGCATTGTGTATTTAGATGAGAGAGGATATTCAGTTTTAGAACTGATAGTAAATAATCCAGCAATCAGTGGCAAAGAAATAGAGAATAATCTCGGACTTTCTAGAAAACAGTTAAGTTATACCATTGAAAAAATTAATGATTATTTATTAGATAATGAATTTCCTAAAATCGAAAGATTGAGAACAGGGAAATTCGTTGTTCCAGTTCCAGTGTTAGAAGAATATCAAAAACAGGAAGTTGTATCTGAAAATACGATTTATGTATATTCAGAAAATGAAAGAACATATTTGATTTTCCTTACATTATTTTGCAGCAAAGACAGTTTATCAATTTATCATTTCACTTCCAAGTTAGATATTAGTAAAAACACATTTTTGACAGATGTAAAAAAACTAGAAGCCCAAATTGAAAAATACGAACTAGATATTATATACAGCAGGCAGGATGGATATCATCTTGTGGGAAGCGAGTATGCAAAACGTGATGCAATGATTGTTATGATCCGAAATGTTTTGAAAATGCCAAATGGAAAGGCGGTAATTTTTAAAACCTGCAATCTTGAAGAAAAGCAAGTTAGAAATATTAAGAATGAAATTAGTGAAATAGAAAACAAATTACAAATTCGTTTTACAGATGAACGTTTAAATGAACTTCTTTATATTTTAAGCTTGGTTTTAATTCGGAATGAGAAGAAACGAATCATAAAAGAATTACCAGAAGAGTTTCAACATGTGGCAGGGACGAAGGAATATTCTGTGGTTACAGAATTTGCAAAAAGGCATCAAATAACATCTGCAACAGAAAGACTTTTTTTGGCAGCACAAATACAAATTTCTAACTTTCATGGATTTCAAAACGAGGTCGGTCAAGATGAAAATGAAATTCTTCGAGTATCTCAAAAAACAATCAAAGAATTTGAAAAAATTGCATGTGTTACATTTCAGGAACGAGAAGCTTTACTAGAGGCTTTGCAGCAACATATTAAACCAGCTTTATACCGAATAAAATATCACTATCATATTGAACAAAGTATCAAAGACATGGTGCTGCCTCAATATCACTCTTTACATATGATGGTACGAAAATCAATTCGCTTTTTTGAAGAGTATCTAAATGCGGATTTCCCAGATGAAGAATTAGTTTATATCACTGCACTATTTGGTGGATGGCTAAGAAGGGAAGGCATTATCAATATTTCTAATAAGAGAAAGCGAGCCTTAGTTGTTTGTGCCAATGGTGTATCTGTTTCCAATTTCTTGTTTTTTAATTTGCAGGAAATGTTTCCGGAAATTGAGTTTATAAAGTGTTTGTCCATGAGAGAATTTGATAAATACCAAGAAGATTTTGATATTGTATTTTCTATGGTAAGACTTGAAACAGATAAAATTCAGTTCTTGGCAAAACCATTTTTTGATGAGAAGTCAAAAAGAAAATTCAGAGAGAAGGTATTAGGCGAACTAAATGGAGTGATTCTTCATCAAATTGAAATGACGGATATTGTAAATGTGATAGAAAAATATGCAATTATTCAAGATAAAAGCAGCTTGATGAAGGAACTTAAAATTGCAATGGGTGTATCTTCCACAAATTATGATGAAAATCATCATCATAAAAGACAAGATCAAATCGAATTAAAAACGGTACTAACAAAGGATATGATTCAAATTACTGATCGACATTTACAGTGGGAAGAAGCAATTCAGGTTGTGGCAGAGCCATTGCTTTCAACAAAGGCAATTGCAAAGAGGTATGTAGAAAAGTCAATTGAAAGTATTCAAAAAGATAAGCCCTATATCATGATTGCAGAAGGCGTGATTATCGTACATGCAGGTGTAGAAGATGGTGTCAACAGAGTGTGTATCTCACTTTTAACATTACCAGAAAAGATTGATATCAATGGGTATATGATGGCAGATGTTGTTATCATGATTGGAACACCAGATGTAACAAAACATTTGTTGATGTTATCTCAAGTAAATGAAATTCTAGAAGACAAAGAGTTATTACAGCAGATGAAAGAAGCAAAAAAGACAGAAGATATTTTAAAAATTGTAAATCGAGAAAAGGAGAAATAAAATGTTAGAATCATTAAAAAAAGATGTGTGTCAAATTGCAAAAAGAGCTCAAAAGGATGGATTATGTAAGCATTTATCAGGAAATTTTAGTGCAAGAGATCCTGAAAGTGGAATGGTAGTAATTACACCAACACAGGTAGATCGAGAATTATTGACACCAAGAGACATGATTGTTTTAGATTTAGATGCAAATGTACAAGAAAATTTATCAGGACTTCGACCAACAAGTGAGTCATTGATGCATTTACAAATTTACAAAACAAGACCAGATGTAAATGCAGTGGCACATACACACTCTATGTATGGAACAACATTTGCAGTGCTAGACAAAGCAATTCCAGCCGTTGTTTATGAAGTGGCAAATTTAGGAGTAACAAAAGCAAGAATTCCAGTAGCCCCTTATGGACGTCCTGGATCAACAGACCTTTCTGATAGTGTAATAGAGCCAGTTCAAGAATCAGATTGCTTTTTACTTCAGGGACATGGTGTTGTAGCAGTAGATTCTCGTGATATTTATGAAGCATTCTTAAAAGCATCTTATGTAGAAGAATTAGCTCAATTATACTGGAACGCATTGGTTGCCAATGGTGGAGAAGAACCATATGCATTCCCACAAGAAGAATTAAAGAGCTGGGCTTATCCATCTCAGATTAAGTTCCCAAACAAATAATTGTCGTAAACGTAATAAAATAAAGGAGCTACTATTTATGAAAAAGATGATTAACCAGCCAGATAATTATTTAAAAGAAATGTTAGAGGGTATTTACATTGCACATCCAGAAGATTTAACTTGTGTTGGGGGTGATTTACAATGCCTTGTAACAAAACACAAAAAAGAAGGAAAAGTTGGACTTGTCACAGGAGGCGGTTCTGGACATTTACCATTGTTCTTAGGTTATGTTGGAAAAGGTATGTTAGATGGATGTTGCGTTGGAGACGTATTTCAGTCTCCAAGTGTAGATCAGGCAGTTGCAGTTACAAGAGAAGTTGACAGTGGAGCTGGAGTTCTTTATATCTATGGAAACTATAATGGTGATATTTTTACCTTTGATCCTGCAGCAGATGAAGTAGATATGGAAGATGATATTCGGGTTGAAACTGTGTTAGGAGCAGATGATGTTGCCTCAGCAGGACCTTCTGCACCAGGAGAAAAAAGCACACGTCGTGGAGTTGCAGGAATTTTCTTTGTTTATAAATGTGCAGGTGCTGCGGCAGAGAAGATGTTAAGTCTTGATGAAGTAAAGCGCATTGCAGATAAAGCAAATCAAAATGTAAGAACTATGGGAGTAGCATTGACTCCTTGTACTGTGCCACGTGTTGGAAAACCAAGTTTTGAGATTGCAGAAGATGAAATGGAAATTGGAATGGGAATCCATGGGGAACAAGGAATTCGTCGAGGAAAGATTGAACCAGCAGATCAAGTTGTAGATGAGATGTTAGATCAAATTGTAGCAGATCTTCCATATGAAAGAGGAGATAGTGTGGCAGTTCTTGTGAATGGACTTGGAGCAACTCCATTGGATGAGCAGTACATTGTAACACGTCGTATCCATGAAAATTTAGGAGACAAAGGAATCAAAGTACATAAATATTATGTTGGAGAGTATGCAACATCAATTGAAATGGCAGGATTCTCAATTTCTTTATTAAAATTGGACGATGAGTTGACCGAAATGTTAGATAAAAACGCTGATACACCATTTTTCAAGCAAATTTAGGAGGCAAAATTCATGGAAATATCTTATTTAATTACCTTACTAAAAGAAATCAGTAATGTAATGACTGAGAACAGAGACAAACTAATTGAAATGGACAGCATTGTTGGGGATGGAGATTTAGGTCTTACCATGAGTGATGGTTTCAAAGCTGCATACGAAGCAGTGAAAGATGGAACAATTACAGATGCAGGAAAGCTTTTATTTGCCGCAGGAAAAGCAATGGCAAACAAAGTGCCATCTACCATGGGTTCTTTAATGGCAACTGGATTAAAGCAAGGAGGAAAGGATCTAAAGGGAAAAGAGTCCATAGAGCTTTCTGATATAGCATTTATGTTTGAATCTTATGAAGCAGGAGTTTCAAAACTCGGTGGTGCTAAAGTTGGAGATAAGACATTTATTGACGGCCTTCATCCAGCAGTAGAGAGTTTGAAATTATCTGTAGAAGAGGGAAAAGATTTTGAAACCATGGCAAAGAATGCCTATGAGGCATCTATGCAAGGATTTAAAAATACGACAACAATGTTGGCAGTTCATGGAAGAGCAGCAACGAGAGGAGAGGCATCTAGAAGTCTTGAGGATCCAGGAGCTTATGTTGCAGTATTGCTCATGGAGGCTTTGAAACGAAGTTCTCTTGCATAAAATAATACATTAAAGGAGAAGCATATGAGTAGTTTTACAAACAAAGATGGGGCATTAATTGTGACTCGCTTGATTGAAACCATACAAAAAAATCGTGACTATTTAAGTGAAATTGACGGAAAAATAGGAGATGGGGATCATGGAATTAACATGAACAAAGGATTTACCATATGTCAAGAGAAGTTAAAGGACAAAGATTATGACATGTCCGAGGGACTATCAGTTCTTGGAGAAACTTTGCTTGAAGATATAGGAGGTTCCATGGGACCGCTGTATGGACTTTTGTTTGATGAATTGGCAGAGGCAAGTGACGGAAAAGATGAAATTGATGCCAATGTTTTTGAAGAAATGATTTCCAATGCTGTAGAGGGAATTGAAGAAATCAGCATTGCAAAAGTAGGGGATAAAACATTAATGGATACACTAATTCCAGCAAGAGATGCATTTACTAGTGCAAAACAAAATGGAGCAGATTTCCTAAGTTGTGTTGACGCTATGCAGGATGCAGCAAAATCAGGTTGGGAATCTACAAAGGATTTGGTTGCTAAAATTGGGCGTGCAAGCCGTCTAGGAGAACGTTCAAAAGGTGTTTTGGATGCGGGAGCCACCAGCTGTTTTTTGATTTTAAATACGATTTCTGATACGATAAAGGAATTACTACATTAAAGCAAAAGGACATTTCGAGAGAGATGTCCTTTTATATGAGGAGAAGAATAACATGAACAAAATTGTATTTTTTGATATTGACGGTACTTTGTTTTATCCAGGGATTGGAATTCCCAAAACAGCATTACAAGCAGTTGAGCAATTAATAGAGAATGGAAATAAAGCAATCTTGTGTACAGGCAGAGCCATGGGTATGGTTCCAAAGGAATATTTACAGCTTGGATTTCATGGGATTATTGTTGCAGCGGGTTCCCATATTATTTGCGAGGGAAATGAGTTGTTTAACGATACAATTCCAAATGAGTATGTGAAGCGAGTGATAGAATACGGAAAACAAAAGCATATTGGAACTATCTTAGAGGGAAGTCTGGCTGGATACTATGATGAGGAAATGATGGAAGAGCCATATTATAAGCATGTTGTGGAGCAATTGTTTGAAAATACTACAAAAGACAATTATCCAATGAATCAAGAGGTAAAGCAGATTAACAAATGGACTTATCATCACATGAATCCTAAATATAAAGAAGAAGTGGAACACATGTTAGATAATACCGTAACTGGTGTGGTACATTCACAAGTAAATAGCGTGGAATTTATTCAAAAAGGAAAAAATAAAGCAACTGGGGTACAAAAGGTACTTGATTATTTTGGAATGGGGAGAGAGGATAGCTATGCCTTTGGAGACAGTGCCAATGATATTGAACTTTTACAATACGTTCAATATGGAATCGCAATGGGGAATTCGGTTCCAGAGTTACTTGAAATTGCAGAATACAAAACTGCCCCTGCCTATGAAGATGGAATCGCATCTGGATTAATGCAGTTTGGGTTAATATAAAGGAGAAAAATGAAAAAATCTAGAATGGAAAAATTATTATGGATCATTATGCTATTAATTTGTATATTGGCTGCATTTTGTGCCTGGATTGGACGTTTCTTTCAGCCCATCGAGAACTATTATAGAATCAGTGTAATTTTATCTGGTTTTAGTCTTGCAATCAATGGAATGTCTTATTTTTATTTTAACAAGGAATTACAACGAAAGAGACACTATGTTTTTACACCAACATTGATTGGCTTGGCTTTATATACTCTTGTTATAGTGCTTCAATGTTTTGGAATATTACATCTTGGGATATTAAGCGAAGAAAGTAAGACCTTATGGATGGGAGTCCCAATTTTATCTTTTGTTTGGGAAACAAGAATCATATGGGGAAGTATTGAATTTGGAAAAAAGACGAAACAAGAATGATATCTTTCAACGGATATCATTCTAAGTAGCGTTTCATATGTTTTAAGGCATTTTTTTCAAGTCGGCTTACCTGAGCTTGGGAAATACTGATTTCATCGGCTACTTCAGTCTGGGTTTTGCCATCAAAAAAACGTAGTTTAATAATATTATATTCTCGAGCTGACAAATGAGTCATAGCATCTTTTAATGCAATGGATTCAATCCATAATTCTTCTTTATTTTTCTTGTCTTTGACTTGATCTACAAGGTAAAGAGGATCTCCCCCGTCTTGATAGATAGGTTCATACAAGGAAAGTGGTGTGGAGATAGCATCTAGTGCAAACATAATGTCTTCTTTTTTCAAATCAATGGTTTCAGCAATTTCATCTATGGTGGGTTCTTTGTTTTGTTCTCTTGTGAGTCGTTCTTTGGTGGAAAGAGCTTTATAAGCAATGTCTCTTAAAGAACGGCTGACTCGCATAGAATTGTTGTCTCGAAGATAACGCCGGACTTCACCAATAATCATAGGAACGGCATAGGTGGAGAATTTAACATTTAGTGTTCGGTCAAAATTATCGATTGCTTTCATCAGACCAATACAGCCTACTTGAAATAGATCATCAAAATTTTCTTTGCTGTTTGAAAAACGTTGGATGACACTTAAGACGAGTCTAAGGTTGCCCTTGATGTATTGTTCCCTTGCTGCCAAATCCCCTTCTTCAATCTTTTGAAATAAGATTGTTTTTTCCTGATTGCTAAGTAATGGTAATGAAGCGGTATTGACACCGCAGATTTCAACTTTGTTACGTGCCATAATATTTTCCTCCATCTGTAAACGTTTCATAGTAAAATCATTTACAAAATCATGGATTTTTATACGATGAAATAATTGCCATACAATTGACATGCATTTTTTCGGATGATATGATTAAAAGCAGTGATAAATTAAAAAGAATCGAGGAATGAAGAATGAAGAGATTGGTTACAGTTTGTATGGCGTTGGTACTTGTGTTTTCTCTTGCAGGTTGTACATCACCATTTACAAAAAAAGAAGATACAAAAAAAGAGAACGTGAAAAAGACAAAGATTACTTCAAAGAAGGTTAAGAATTCTATGAAGGGAACAAAGCTAAAGATCGGAGTTTCTGCAGAGATGCCACCATTTTCTTATAAAAGTAAGAAGGATGGAAAGATTGTAGGATTTGATATCGATCTTATAGATGGAATTAGCAAATATCTTGGATTTGAATATGAACTTGTTCCAAGTTCTATGGCTGATATTTCAAAGAAGATTAAAAGTGGAGAATTGGATTGTGCCATTGCAGGTATTTCCAGAACGGATAAAAGATTGAAGGAATTTACCTTCTCTGATGAATACTATGAGAATTCAATTCACATTATGGTAAACAAGAATAGCAAGATTGAAGAGCGTAAGGACATAAAGGGAAAGAAAATTGGTGTGGAAGACGGAACAGCCAATGCCGAATATGTGGAGACTTATTTAGCACAGGGAAATAAAGTGAAAAAGTTTAAAAATATGGATCAAATTTATAAAGCATTAGAAAAAGGAAAGATTGATGCCACACTTTATGATGCCACAGGTGTTGATTATTATCTAAAAGAACATAAGAACACTAATATTGTAGATCTTGAAGAGAATTTAAGTGAAGAAGAAAGTAATTATGGAATTATGTTCAAAAAAGGATATAAAAAAGTTGATGAATTTAACGTAGCACTTCAAGAAATGACAACACAAGGGGATTACCAGAAGATTGAGAACAAGTGGATTGAGTCAAATAACATAGAAGAGTAGAGGTTTTTTTGGAAATTATTTATATTGTTTCAACACAGATTCTAAAGATGTTTCTTATGATGGCCGTTGGACTTTTATTTTATAAAATTAAATTTGTGACACAGGAAGGAAGTAAAGCATTATCAAATGTAGCACTTTATGCAGTTGTTCCTTGTGTAGTATTTTCAGCATTTCAAGTGGATTATACACCTGAGATATTGAAGGGATTAGCAGCAGTCTTTGTTTTGGGATTTGTTTCTCATTTGATTCCTATCTTTTTATCAAGGTTTATGGTAAGAGGAAAAGATAAGAATCGTTCGGTCATTGAGAAGTTTGCATTGACTTATCCTAACTGTGGATTTATGGGCATTCCAATTGCACAGGCCATGTATGGCAATCTGGGGGTAATCTATATTACGGCATTTATTTCTGCACAGAATGTTTTAGTCTGGTCTCAGGGGATTTCCTTGATGCGTGGAGGATATGAAAAGGGTTCGTGGAGGAATATTATACTTGCACCAGTGATGGTTGCTACATTCTTTGGAATTTTATTTTTCTTATTACAGATTAGAATTCCAGAATTATTTTTAAGTACAATTCAATCAATTGGAGGAATGAATACACCCTTAGCCATGATTGTAGCAGGAGTATCCATTGGACAGACAGATATATGGGCTACACTAAAACAAAAAAGAATCTATTATATTTCATTTATGAAGCTTATTGTGATTCCTTTGATAATATTAGGAATTATGATATTCTTGGATATTGATATTGAAGTAAAGAGAATTGTGTTACTTGGAGTTTCAGCACCAACAGCAGCAGTTACCACTATGTTTGCAGTTAAGTTTGACAAAGATGTAGGGTATGCAGCAGAATTGTTTGCCTTGATTACATTGTTTTCTGTAGTTTCTATGTCAGCAGTGTTTGCAGTGGCAGGATTTGTATATTAGAATTAAATTAAGAAAAGCTGTTTATCATCATACAATACGATAAACAGCCTTTTTTTATTGCTGGATAAATTCTTTTAGCCAGTTTCTTTCTTCATCTGTTAAGTGGGGAGAAATAACATCCCATACCATTTGATGGTATTCTTTTAGACGTTTTTTGTCTTCTTCATTAAAATAGGTAAAATCGATTCCATCCATATCAATGGGAACTAAAGTTAATGGCTCAAATTCTAAAAATGAACCATATTCATTTTGTTTTTGCTTTTTGCAAAGAAGCATATTCTCTGTTCGAATTCCGTATTTACCAGGAACATAAACCCCAGGTTCATCAGTGGTAACCATACCAGGTCTTAAGATGGCATCTAATCGATCGGCTTTTGTCTGCCAGCGAAAAGCGTTAGGGCCTTCGTGGACACCAAGGAAATAGCCAACACCATGACCTGTACCGCAGCGATAGTCAATGCCATGTTCCCAAAGTGGACCTCGGGACAAAATATCTAAATTGCTGCCTCTGCACCCTAGGAGGAATTTGGCATTTGCAAGGTTTAACATACATTTGCAGACGATTGTAAAATTCTTCTTTTCCTCGTCAGAAACTGGGCCAAGAATAAAAGTTCTGGTAATATCAGTAGTTCCACTAAAATACTGTCCACCAGAATCAATAAGAAGCATTCCTTCTGGTTTTAATTCTACATCAGAGTCTTTTGTGGAGCAGTAATGCATCATAGCGGCATGTTCTTTGTAGGCACAGATAGTCTCAAAGCTTAAACTATGATAATCTGGCTGAATATTTCGGAGTTCTTCTAAATAGTTACTGACGGATATTTCTGTCATTGGAAGTTTCCCAATGTTTGTTTTCAACCAATACATAAATTTGGTCATAGCAATTCCATCATATAAATGACATTTTCTTAAATTCTCAATTTGAACTTCATTTCGTACTGCTTTTAAAGGAGTAGAGGGATTGGTTCCAAGTGCTATGTTATTTTTCTTTAAAAGGTGGTATAAATCATAGTTTGTTGTATCAGGATCTAAAAAAACACTTCTTTCTTGTGCATTTAAAAATGTCTCAACTTCATCATATTCATGAAGAATAATTTGATTTTCTTTTAGATGATTGAGAGCCTTTGTGGTCAAACAAGAGATATTTAAAAATAAGTGGCATTCTTTTTCTGTAATATAAGCATAGCTGTAAAAAAGAGGCGTACATTCCATGTCATCCCCCCTAAGATTAAAGAGCCATGCAATATCAGGAAGAGCTGATAAAAAATGAGAATCAATCTTGATTTCATTCAGGCGTTCTCGAATGGATGACAATTTAGAAGAAACTTCTTCCCCTGCATATGAAATATCATGAAGAAAAATCTCAGACTGCTTTTTTGGGGGCCTGTCTACCCATATATCTTCTGCAAATGTAAAGTCTGACTGAAAGGATGCTTTGCATGATTGAGCTAGTTTTTCCAGTTGTTTTCCATAAGAAGTAGAGATTGTTGTACCATTTACAGCTAAGATATCATCCTGTTTCAAATGGGATTTTAAGAAATCTGATATGGTGGGAACACCAGAAACTGCAGATTTCATCAATTGAATCTGTGTGGAATTGATTTGTTCTTCTGCCTGGGTAAAATAGCGGCCATCTGTCCATAAATAACAGGAATCAACACCAACTAACAAGGTTCCTGCAGAACCAGTAAATTCTGAAATGAATTGTCGGCATTTATAGTGTTCATCCACATATTCTGACTGATGAGGGTCTTCACTTGGAATTAAATAATATGTGATATGCTGTTCTTTTAGTTTTTGTTGTAATTGTAATAGTTGTTGGTTCATTTGGTGCCTCCTTTGATTTGTTGTTTACATTATATCATGTAAATGGTTATAATAGGTTGTATATTAGATACCAAATAAAATGAAAAACTAGGATTAGTAGGAAAGGAAGAAGCATATGAAGAATATGTTAGTTGCTCAGTCGGGAGGACCATCGGCAGCAATCAATGCAACAGTTGCAGGAGTTATTGATGCTGGAATTTCCAGTGGAGAGATTGAGAACGTATATGGGGCATTGCATGGAATAAAAGGAGTTTTGAACGAAGATTTTGTTGTTTTAAACGAGGTTTGTAAGGAGCCAGCTACAAGAGATCTGCTTTCTGTAACACCAGCTGCCGCCCTTGGTTCTTGTCGATGGAAATTAGATGATCCATCAAAGAATGAAGAACAGTTTCAGAACATTATCAATATTTTGAGGAAAAATAATATCGGATATTTTATTTATACTGGTGGAAATGATTCTATGGATACTGTTTATAAGCTGTCATTATACTGTGAATCCCATGGGATTCATGATATTAAAATAATGGGTGCACCTAAGACCATTGACAATGATTTAGGAGAGACAGATCACTGCCCAGGATTTGGTTCAGCGGCGAAGTTTATTGCCACTGCATTTTCTGAGATTGCATGTGACAGCTATGTATATGATATTCCATCTGTTACCATTGTAGAAGTTATGGGACGAAATGCTGGATGGTTGACAGCCAGCGCAGCATTGGCAAGAACAGAAAAAAGAAGAGTGCCACAACTAATTTATTTATGTGAGAGAGCATTTGACGTTGATGTATTTGAGATGGATGTCCGTCAGGCATTAAAGGAAAATATGAACGTAATTATTGCAGTAAGTGAAGGTGTGAAAGATGCTCAAGGCAGATACGTGGGAGAAGAAACCAAGTCTGGAAAAGAAGACGCTTTTGGACACAAATATTTATCTGGTATAGGAAAGTATTTAGAGGGTGTTGTAGGAGAGAGAATTGGATGTAAAGTTCGATCTGTAGAATTGAATGTTTTACAGCGCTGTGCAGGTTATATGCTTAGCAATACGGATATTACAGAATCGAGAAATCTAGGTGCATATGCGGCAATTAGTGCCATTCGTGGCGAAAGTGGAAAGATGTCTGCTTTGAAACGCTTAGATACTAAAGATTATCAAGTGGAGATTGAACTTGCAGATCTTTCAAAGATTGCAAATGTAGAGAAAAAAGTTCCAATGGAATGGATTACAGAAGATGGACATGATATTAAGGAAGAATTAGTTGATTACTTAAGACCATTGATTCAAGGGGAAGTGAATGTTCCATATGAAAATGGAGTTCCTAAAAACTTTATTTTAGAATAAACATAGAATGATGTGAAAAAAAGAATGTTAGATTTTAGTGTCTAACATTCTTTTTCTTTTTGGCTACAATAAAAAACTGATTAATCTCAGCACCTATAAAAAGGCACATCATACAAAAATACAACCAAAATAGTGTAAGTAAGATACTTGTAAGACCACCATACATAATAGAAAAGAATTTAAAATTGTCAAAATATAAAGAAAAGAATAGTGATAATACCATCCATCCAATGGTGCTAAACAATGCACCAGGAAGAACTTCTTTAAACTTTAGATTCTCACTTGGCAAGAATCGATATACAGAAATAAACACAAGAAAGAAAACAGAAAAAGATATCACAAATCGAATACAAGTAAAGACAAGTCTTTGATTTTCAAGGACTGGTTCAAAAGTAAACAGTTGATTTAATAATGTATTTCCAAATAAAAGTGCAACTAATCCAACAAGGACAGCAATGGAAATGATAGCAATATATATTGAGGAAATAAAACGTAATACAAAGTAGTTTCTTTTCTCTTCAATCTCGTGGATTGTGTTTAGTCCGTTGGCTATAGCAAGAATTCCCTTTGAGGCGGACCAAAATAAAGTGATTACAGTAAAAGACATATAAAATGTGGTGATTCTACCATATAGGGAATTGATAATGGCGATTAAACTACTGCTATATTGTTCTGGCAGATAGTATTTTGCTAAATGAATCAAATCCGTTGGTGTAATGGGAAAAAATCTCATCAGTGCTAAAATAGCAATAACAAATGGGAAAAAGGACAATACCGTAAAAAAGGCAGTTTGTGCAGAAAAAGCAGTCACATGATCCTTTTGGGTTTTATCAATCACACTCCCAATCAGTGATAATAATTTTAACATAATATACATACCTTTCTTCTTCAATTAAGATAATAAATGATACCATAACTATAGGGAATATACAAGAGAGATGGAAGAGAATATAAAAGTATAAATGCAAAAGTAAAGCATTGACAAATAGATAACAAATTGATATCATATTAGTTGAGTAATGGATTGTTACTGTTCGGCAGGCTAAACCAAAGTTGAAACATTTTTTTTCGTACATATTGGTTTGCTTTTTTTTTGTCTTTGACAGAAGCCGGCAGCATCAGGAAAAAGAGAGGTTTTGACATTGCAGATATTAAAGGTTGTAAATAACAACATTGTTATTTCAAGAGATGGCAATGGTGTTGAGAACGTTTTAATGGGACGAGGACTTGGATTCAAGACTAAAAAGGGAGACTTGATTGATTCAGACAAAATTGAGAAAGTGTTCACGATGCAGGACTCTAAAGTATCCCATCGATTTCAAGAATTAGTATCAGAGATTCCAATGGAACGTGTATTAATTTCCAATGCGATTATTCAGTACGCAAAGGACAGATTACAAAAGAATATCAATGACAATATTTATGTAGCATTAACAGATCATATTAATTTTGCAATTGAGCGTGTTGAGATGGGTGTTCCATTTCAGAATCCATTTTTTTGGGAAGTCAAGAAGTTTTATTACCAAGAATATTTGATTGGACAGGCTGCAATTCGGATGATTGAACGTAAGTTAAAAGTTACCCTTCCTATGGATGAAGCTGCATTTATTGCACTTCATATTGTGAATGCAGAGCTTGATATGGATATGACACAGATTACAGAGATGACTAAGCTGGTAGATGATATCCTAGGGATTGTCGATGAATGTTTTGATGGTAAGATTGACAAAGATTCTGTTTATTATGAAAGATTTATTACTCATTTGAAGTTTTTTTCACAGAGAATATTTGCTGGGAAAGAAGTAGAGAGTGATGATACAGAATTCCAAGAGATTATAAGGAATAAGTATCAAGATTGCGTTGATTGTGTGGAGAAGATTAAAAAGCATATTCAAGAAAAATGTAATCATGAAATGAAAGATGAAGAAATGATGTACTTGACAGTTCACATCAGAAGAGTTACAATGAGATAGTAAAGTTAATAAAACTTTTATAAAAAGTTAATAATTATTTAATCAGGATTGTTACTGGTAATGCAGGCTAAACTTGGTTTGAACGATGGATTTCGGATTTATACAATAGGTATTTTGTACCCATTTGCTATAAATAGAAGTTTGTGGTTTGAATCAAGTTTTTTTATATATGAGAAACTCATAGAGATTCTTGTGAAAAAGATAAAAGCTTAGAAAGAGAAAAGGAGGAATGAAAATGGTAGGAATTATTCTTGCTACACATGGAGATTTCGCGACTGGAATTTTACAGTCAGGATCCATGATTTTCGGAGACCAACCCAATGTAAAAGCCGTTACATTGCAACCAAGTGAAGGACCAAACGACATCAAAGCAAAGATGGAAGAAGCAATCGCTTCGTTTGATGATCCAGAACAAGTGTTGTTTATGGTTGATCTAAAAGGTGGAACTCCATACAATCAAGCAAATGGGTTGATTGATGGACATGAGGACAAATGGGCAATTGTTGCTGGTTTGAATTTACCAATGCTTCTTGAAGCATATGGAGCACGTATGGGAGTGGAGACAGCTCACGAAGTTGCATCACAAATCATTACAAGTGCAAAAGATGGGGTTATAGTAACTCCAGACAGTTTAGCACCTGCAACTGCCGCACCAGCAGCACAAGCTGCAGCAGCACCTCAGGGAGCTATTCCAGAAGGAACAGTATTAGGAGATGGAAAGATTGAGTATGTATTAGCTCGTGTTGATTCAAGATTATTACATGGTCAAGTCGCAACAGCCTGGACTAAGACGACTCATCCAACACGTATTATCGTTGTTTCAGATGCAGTAGCTCATGATGATCTTCGTAAGAAGTTAATCCAAGAGGCAGCGCCTCCAGGAGTACATGCAAACGTTGTTCCAATCAATAAAATGATTGAAGTAGCAAAAGATCCACGTTTCGGAGATACAAAAGCATTATTACTTTTTGAGACACCTCAAGATGCATTAAAAGCAATCGAAGGTGGAGTCGAAATTAAGGAAATCAATGTAGGTTCTATGGCACATTCTAAAGGAAAGGTTGCTGTAAACAAAGTAATCTCATTAGGAAAAGATGATGTTGCAACATTTGATAAGTTAAAAGAAAAAGGAATTTCTTTTGACGTTCGTAAGGTACCAACAGATTCAAAAGAGAACATGGAAAACATTGTGAACAAAGCAAGAGCTGAATTAAAATAGCTTAAAAAAGAGGAGGAATTATAATGTCAGTTATTTCAATGGTATTAGTTGTTATAGTTGCCTTTTTAGCTGGGATGGAAGGAGTATTAGATCAATGGCAATTCCATCAACCATTAGTGGCGTGTACACTAATCGGGCTAGTAACAGGTAACTTAGAAGCAGGTATTATCCTTGGTGGTAGTCTTCAGATGATCGCTTTAGGATGGGCTAACATCGGTGCAGCCGTTGCACCAGATGCAGCGTTAGCATCTGTAGCATCTGCAATTATCTTAGTCTTAGGTGGACAAGGAAAAGCAGGAGTAAGTACAGCTATCGCAGTGGCAATTCCACTAGCAGTAGCAGGATTATTCTTAACAATGGTAGTACGTACATTATCTGTAGCATGTGTTCATAGAATGGATGCAGCAGCTGAAAAGTGTAACTTTAAAGGTGTAGAACTTTGGCATATTATTGCAATCTGCTTACAAGGTATCCGTATTGCGATTCCAGCAGCAGCACTTTTAGTTATCCCAGCAAAGACAGTACAAGATTTCTTACAATCTATGCCAGCTTGGTTAACAGATGGTATGGCAATCGGTGGTGGAATGGTAGTAGCTGTTGGTTATGCAATGGTTATTAACATGATGGCAACAAAAGAAGTATGGCCATTCTTTGCACTTGGTTTTGTATTAGCAGCACTTGCTGACTTAACATTAATCGCATTAGGTGCAATTGGTGTAACGCTAGCATTAATCTATTTAACATTATCAGAAAATAGTGGTTCTTCTAATGGTGGAGGCAGCAATACTGGCGACCCATTAGGTGACATTTTGAATAATTATTAGAAGGAGGTAAGAAAAATGGCAGATAAAATTACATTAAGTAAGAAGGATCGATTATCCGTTGCATGGCGTTCTACCTTCCTTCAAGGTTCATGGAACTATGAACGTATGCAAAATGGTGGTTGGTGTTATGCAATGATTCCAGCTATCAAGAAATTATATAAAACACAAGAAGACAGAGTGGCAGCATTAAAGCGTCATCTAGAATTCTTTAATACACATCCATATGTGGCAGCACCAGTTGTTGGTGTTACATTGGCATTAGAAGAAGAACGTGCCAATGGTGCAGAAGTAGACGATGCAGCAATTCAGGGTGTTAAGATTGGTATGATGGGACCTTTAGCAGGTGTTGGAGATCCAGTATTCTGGTTTACAGTACGTCCAATCTTAGGAGCTTTAGGAGCATCTTTAGCATTAACAGGAAATATTCTTGGACCTATTCTTTTCTTCGTATTATGGAATGTAATTCGTTGGGGATTCATTTGGTATACACAAGAATTTGGTTACAAAGCTGGATCAGCAATCACAGAAGATTTATCTGGTGGATTGTTACAAAAAGTTACAAAGGGAGCATCTATCCTTGGTATGTTCATCCTTGGATCATTAGTTCAACGTTGGGTATCAATTAGTTTCCAACCAGTTGTATCTAAAGTTCAATTAAGTGATGGAGCTTTTATTGACTGGGCTAAACTGCCAGAAGGAGCAAAAGGATTAGAAGCAGCATTTAACCAATATGCTTCAGGATTATCTTTGTCAGCAACTAAAGTTACAACTTTACAAAACAACTTAGATTCATTAATTCCTGGATTGGTTCCATTATTATTAACATTATTCTGCATGTGGTTATTGAAGAAAAACGTTTCTCCAATCGTGATTATTTTAGCATTATTCATTGTAGGTATTGCAGGACACGTTGTAGGTTTGTTATAATCTAAATGAAAAAAGTTCGGATTTTTTTCCGGGCTTTTTTCTATCTGTATGAAAATTGTATGCAGTTTTCATACAGATAGAAAAAAGAATAAAAAATAAGAGAGGTATAATTATGGCTCAATCAATTAACACAAAAGTAGATTATGTAATTGACGGAACTTCATATCATGGACTTACTACATATGGTAAGATTATGATTGGAGATAAAGGATTTGAATTTTATAATGATAAAAATGTTGAGGATTTTATTCAAATTCCATGGGAAGAAGTAGACTATATTCTTGCTTCTGTTATGTTTGGTGGAAAACATATTCCAAGATATGCAGTAAGAACAAAGAAGAATGGAGATTTTTCTTTTTCATCGAAAAAGCCAATTGAGGTATTGCGTGCAATCAGTAAATATGTTGCAGCAGATCATATGGTAAGATCTCTAAGTTTTTTCCAAGTTTTAAAGAGAAAAGTAACCGGAGTATTTAAAAAAAATAAATAAAAGGAGGTTGTCATGGGACATATTTTAAAGATGGATCCAGTATTTAAAGAGATGATTTGGGGTGGACATAAACTAAAGGATGTTTATGGGTACAATATTCCAAGTGACCATACAGGAGAGTGCTGGGCAATTTCTGCACACAAGAATGGTGACTGTAAAATTGCAGATGGAGAGTTTGCAGGGAAAACTTTATCATGGGTATTTGAAAATCATAAAGAGTTATTTGGCAATGTTCAGGGAACTGAGTTTCCTCTTCTTGTTAAGATTATAGATGCTAAGAATGATTTATCTGTACAGGTTCATCCTGGAGATGATTATGCAAAAAAACATGAGGATTCTTTGGGGAAAACAGAATGCTGGTATGTATTACAGGCAGATGAAGGAACAAAGATGGTTATGGGACATCATGCAAAGACAAAAGATGAATTTGTAAAGGCAATTGAAGAAGATGATTATGATAATCTTTTGAATTCTTTTCAGGTAAATGAAGGCGATTTTTTCTATATTCCATCAGGAACATTACATGCAATTTGCAGCGGTTCTCTTATCTATGAGGCACAGCAGTCTTCAGACATTACATATCGAGTGTATGATTACCACAGAAAAGATGCAGATGGAAACGAAAGACAGCTTCATGTACAACAATCCATTGATGTGACAACAGTACCAGCTGCAGAAGCAAAGAGTGATAACTATGTGACAGAGACATTGGAACATGGAACAAAGACAGAGTATATTAAAAGTGAGTATTTTAGAGTGGACAGCTACCAACTAAATGGAGAAAATACAATTGTAAATGATGCACCATTTCAAATGGTAAGTATTATTGATGGCAATGGAACTATGAACCATATGGACGTTGCCAAAGGAGAACATTTTATCGTATGTTCAGATCAGGAAAAGGTTGTATTTGACGGATGTATGCACGTGATGATTGCAACACTTTAAAAGAACTGATTTAGGAGAGTGTATGAAGAATAAGATTTTTGAAATCTTCCAGCGAATAGGACGTTCTTTTATGCTACCCATTGCAATACTACCTGTAGCAGGATTGTTACTGGGAATTGGACAGTCTTTTACCAATGAAAATATGTTAAATGAATATCATTTAATGAACATCATGGGGCCTGGGACAATTCCATATACAATATTAAAAATATGTGGAGATTGTGGGAATGCTGTTTTTCAGAATTTACCACTTATTTTTGCAGTGGGTGTTGCCATTGGTATGGCGAAAGCAGAAAAGGAAGTTGCAGCTTTGTCTGGAGCAATCGCTTTTTTTATTATGAATACAGCAACAGGATCTATGATTGCGGTTAATGGAGGAGCAAAAGCCCTTCATACTGGAGCAACGGTTTCTATTATGGGGATTACATCTCTTCAAATGGGAGTCTTTGGAGGAATTATTGTTGGCTTAGGTGTTGCGGCTCTTCATAATCGCTTTTACAAGGTAAAACTGCCAGAAGTAGTTTCTTTTTTTGGAGGAACTAGGTTTGTTCCCATTATATGTACAGTGGTATATGTGTTTGTTGGAATTTTAATGTTCTATATCTGGCAGCCAATTCAAAATGGAATGTATGCAGTGGGAGAAGTGGTTCGTGTCAGTGGGTATTTTGGTACGTTTATTTATGGAGTGATGGAGCGAGCATTGATACCTTTTGGCCTTCATCATGTATTTTATCTGCCATTTTGGCAGACTTCTCTTGGTGGAACGATGGAAATTGCAGGAAAGACCATAGAAGGAGCGCAAAATATATTTTTTGCCCAGCTTGCAGATCCGGGAACTGGACATTTTGTAGTGTCAGCTACAAGATTTATGACAGGAAAGTTTCCACTTATGATTTTTGGACTTCCAGGGGCAGCACTTGCCATGTATCGGTGTGCAGAGCCTAAAAGGAGGAAAGTTGTTGGAGGATTGTTGTTATCAGCGGCTTTAACTTCTTTATTAACAGGAATCACAGAACCAATAGAATTTACATTTCTATTTTTGGCACCAGGATTGTATGCAATTCACTGTGGGCTTGCTGGACTGTCATATATGTTAATGCATATGCTGAAAGTATGTGTTGGACTGACATTTTCAGGTGGTGTCATTGATCTGTTTTTATTTGGAGTAATGCAGGGACAAAACAAAACAAACTGGATGACGATTCTTCCAATTGGACTCATTTATTTTCTTATGTACTATGCACTATTTTCTTATGTTATTAAGAGATTTGATTTAAAGACACCGGGACGAGGTGAGATAGAGGAAGAAAAAATCCCTGTCAAAGAAGAACTTCGTCAAGGACAGGATAAAACTACAGTGGATAAGGAAGCAGAAGAGATCGAAGAAGCAGAAAAATGTGCTTATATGATTGCAGGATTAGGTGGAAAGAGTAATATTATAGATTTAGATTGTTGTGCAACGAGACTTCGATGTACCTTAAAGAATGGACTGCGTATTAGTGAATATGCGTTAAATATCGGTGGTGCAAGAGGAATTATTCGGAAAGGAAATGGAGTTCAGATTATTTATGGACCACAGGTTACGGTACTTAAGTCTAACTTAGAAAGTTATCTTTCTAGTACCTTGGCAGACCATATTTCCATTGATAAGATTGAGATACCAAGAGATGAGAATATTAACGTTGAGACAGTTTACAATCCAGTCAGGGGAAAGGTAATTCCTCTTGATGATGTAAAGGATGATGTATTTTCCAATGGAATGTTGGGAGATGGATTTGCAGTAGAACCAGCAACTGGAGTTGTGTATGCCCCAGTAAATGGAACAATAAGTGTAGTATTTAGTACCAAACATGCCATTGGAATTAATTCAGAAGGTGGTGCAGAGATTCTAATTCATCTGGGATTGGATACTGTGAAGTTAAATGGGGAATATTATAATGTAATGGTAGAACCAGGAATGAAAGTTTTTGTGGGAGATCGTATTGCAACTTTTGATATGCATAAGATAAAGAAAGCAGGTTTTTCTTTAACCACACCTGTTGTTGTAAGCAATAGTGAAGACTTTACGTCACTTACCATTGAGAAAACAGGAAGAATGGATGCAAAGAAGAAAGTGATGTCAGTTAAAAAATAATTTTTAGAGTAGATTTGTATGAATCTACTCTTTTTTTGTGGGAAATTAAACTTTTTGAACTAAGAACAAACTATTTATTGAACTTTTTAGACGGAAATGGTATAATCTATAGAAAATGGCGAAATTAAATTGAACTTTTAAATATAAATTGAACTTATGGGGGGCGGACAATGGATAAAGATATATTTGCATATCGTTTAAAAGAGGCGATGAAGAAAAAAAGATATAAGCAAGTTGATTTGGTGAGAACTGCTCAGGAAGAAGGCATTAAACTTGGGAAAAGTCATATAAGTCAGTATGTCAGTGGAAAGACAGTGCCACGAGCGGAGAATCTGCTTTTTTTGGCGAATATATTAGGCGTGGAAGAGGCGTGGCTAACAGGAGAGAGCAATCAATTACAAGCAGAGAATGCAGGAGAAGAGAGTATGGAAACAATTAAAAAGTCTTCAAAGTTAGATAATGTATTATATGATGTGAGAGGGCCTGTAGTGGAAGAGGCAGCCAAGATGGAAGAGACAGGTACAAGAATTCTAAAATTAAACATTGGGAATCCAGCACCTTTTGGATTTTCAACCCCAGATGAAGTTATCTATGATATGAGTAAGCAGCTTACCGACTGTGAAGGATATTCCACATCCAAAGGATTATTTTCAGCAAGAAAAGCAATTATGCAGTATGCGCAGATTAAGAAGATTCCCAATGTGTCTGTGGAAGATATTTATACTGGAAATGGTGTCAGTGAACTAATTAATTTATGTATGTCAGCATTGTTAGATGATGGGGATGAGATTCTCATTCCGTCACCTGATTATCCTTTATGGACAGCATGTGCTACTTTGGCAGGAGGAAAAGCAGTTCACTATATTTGTGATGAACAGGCAAACTGGTATCCAGATATGGATGATATTAAAAAGAAGATTACAAACCGTACTAAGGCGATTGTTATTATTAATCCAAACAATCCAACAGGAGCATTATATCCAAAAGAAGTGTTACAAGAGATTGTAAATATTGCAAGAGAGAATCATTTGATTATTTTTTCAGACGAGATTTATGACCGTCTTGTTATGGATGGGGAAGAGCATATTGCCATTGCATCTATGGCACCAGATTTATTCTGTGTTACCTTTAGTGGACTTTCCAAATCCCATATGGTTGCAGGATATCGAATTGGATGGATGATTTTAAGCGGAAATAAAGAGATTGCAAAAGATTATATTCAGGGAATTGATATGTTATCTAACATGAGATTGTGTTCCAATGTTCCTGCTCAGTCTATTGTGCAGACTGCACTTTGGGGCAATCAAAGCGTGGAGAATTATGTAGTTCCAGGAGGACGTGTATATGAGCAAAGAGAGTATGTATATAATGCGTTAAAGGATATTCCTGGAATTAGTGTTGTAAAGCCAAAAGCAGCATTTTATATGTTCCCAAAACTAGATACAAAAAAGTTTAATATTGTAGATGATGAGAAGTTTGCCTTAGACTTATTGAAAGAAAAGAAAATCTTGATTATTCATGGGGGAGGATTTAACTGGAAAGAGCCAGATCATTTCCGCGTAGTCTATTTGCCAGAACTTGGGGTATTAGATGACGCTATGGGTAAGATTGCAGATTTTCTAAGTCATTATAAGCAATAGAAACACCCTAGATAATCTTGACAAAAATAGTCCACAATGATACAATAAGGGTATCAAGAAATGAAGCAGATAATTAAAATACATAAAGGGGTACGAGGATGCTGATTACAAGGGAAGTTGATTACGCTTTGAGAGTGTTAAGAATATTGTCAGAAGAGAAATCAATGACAGTAAGCGAGATATCAGAAGTAGAGATGATTCCCCAGCAATTTGCATATAAGACCATTCGCAAACTGAGAAAAGCAGGGTTTGTAGAAGTGACAAGAGGAGCCAAGGGTGGCTGTAGATTAGGGATTGATTTAGAAGAGAAAAGTTTGTATGATTTGATTACTGTAATGGAGGCATCTAGGTGGATTAATGCTTGTATGCAGGAAGGGTATCGTTGTGAGCGAAGTGCAACCTGCAAGGGAGGATGTAAGATTCATCCCAACCTTATGAATATTCAAAGACAGTTAGATGACCAGTTGAAAAGTTGTTCCTTAGCCATGATTATAAGTTAGGAAAGTAAGAGTAGCACATGATAACACATGTGCATTCTTTTTAAACACAAAGTGGATAAGATTTGTCCAGAAAAGGAGGTAACACATATGCTATTTCAAACAACAAAAGAACACGAGGCGATTCGAGAAAAAATTAGAAAGTTTGCGGAAGAAGAAGTAAAACCATTGGCGTTTACTATGGATCAGAACAATGAATTCCCTGAGGAGGCTGTTAAGAAACTAGGTGAGTTGGGACTTATGGGAATTCCCTATCCAAAAGAGTACGGAGGAGCAGGGCTTGATGTATTAAGCTATGCCATTGCAGTGGAAGAACTTTCCAGAGTGGATGGAGGAACGGGAGTTATTTTATCTGCCCATGTATCTTTAGGAACTTGGCCAATTGCTAATTTTGGAAGTGAAGAACAAAAGAAAAAATATTTAATTCCAATGGCAAAGGGTGAGAAAATTGGTGCTTTTGGTTTGACGGAAACCAATGCGGGATCTGATGCAGGAGGAACGGAAACTACAGCTGTATTAAAAGGTGATTCTTATATTTTAAATGGAAGTAAGATTTTTATTACCAATGCACCAAAGGCAGATGTTTATGTTGTATTTGCAGTTACGACACCAGATATTGGAACAAGAGGAATCTCAGCTTTTATTGTGGAAAAGGGATGGAAAGGCTTTGATTTTGGAGATCATTATGACAAGATGGGAATTCGTTCTTCCTCTACGGCAGAACTTATTTTCAATGATGTAAAAGTTCCAAAAGAAAATCTCTTAGGAAAAGAAGGGGAAGGATTTAAGATTGCTATGGCAACCTTGGATGGAGGCCGAATTGGAATTGCATCTCAGGCATTAGGAATTGCACAGGGGGCTTACGAGGCAGCGGTTGATTATGCAAAAGAAAGAGTACAGTTTGGAAAACCAATTGGATTCCAGCAGGGTCTTTCATTTAAACTGGCAGATATGGCAACAAAACTTCATGCAGCCAGACTTTTAATTTATCAGGCAGCAGATTTAAAAGAAGAGCATCTTCCTTATGGAATGGAATCTGCCATGGCAAAACAGTATGCGTCTGATATTGCACTTGAAGTGACCAATGATGCATTGCAGATTTTTGGAGGAACTGGATATCTAAAAGGTATGGATGTAGAAAGAATGTATCGAGATGCGAAAATCACAACAATTTATGAGGGAACCAACGAAATTCAGAGAATTGTTATTGCTTCTCATATCATGGGAAAACCGTCAAAAAGTGAAGGTGGTTCGTCAAGCAGACCAAAGAAGCCAGCACCAGTAACTGGAGTAAGGAAGAGAAATATCTTAAAAGAAGGAGAAGCTAAGGATAAAGTAGAAGCTTTAGTGGATGCTCTTACAAAAGATGGGCATGATTTTAGTGTGGGAATTCATATTGATACACCAATTCCACAGGCAGAACGTGTTGTTTCTGTTGGAAAGGGAATTGGAGAGAAAGAAAACATGAAGCTAATAGAGGATTTAGCAAAAGCAGCAGGTGCAGCCATAGGTTCTTCAAGGCCAGTAGCAGAAACCTTAAAATATGTTCCTCTAGATCGTTATGTTGGAATGTCTGGACAAAAGTTTATGGGGAATCTATATATTGCCTGTGGTATTTCAGGAGCAACTCAGCATTTGAAGGGAATCAAAGACGCATCTACCATTGTAGCCATCAATAAAAATGGAAATGCACCTATTTTCAAAAATTGTGATTATGGAATCGTGGGAGATGTTATGGAAATCATACCTCTTCTTGTAGAGGCACTGGGCGGAACAAAGGCAAAAGAAGAAGCACCACCGATGACGAAAATGAAACGTCCAATTCCACCAAAACCAGAACCAATTGGAAAGAGATATGTGTGTGGAGGCTGTGGATACGAGTATGTACCAGAAGTAGGAGATGAAGATGGAGAAATTGCACCAGGAACTTTATTTGAAAAGCTTCCAGAAGATTGGGTTTGTCCAGAATGTGCAGAAGGAAAAGATCAGTTTATTGAAGAATAGGAGGAGTGCTATATGTATTGTGTAAGAAATGTAACCGAAGATTTATATTGGGTCGGTGCCAATGATCATAGATTAACCTTGTTTGAAAATATTCATCCAATTCCAAGAGGTGTCTCTTACAATGCCTATTTGCTGCTTGATAAGGAGACGGTATTGTTTGACACAGTGGACTGGTCTGCCTGCCGTCAGCTTTTAGAAAATGTAGAACATTTATTAGATGGACGTCCTTTGGATTATCTTTTGATTAACCATATGGAACCAGATCATGGGGCGAGTATTGAAGAGATTTTGATTCGCTGGCCAAAGGTAAAAGTAATCAGTACAGAAAAGTCATTTATGCTTATGAGACAGTTTGGATTTGATGTAGATGCTCACGAGTTAATCCAAGTAAAAGAGGGAGATACCTATTGTTTTGGAAATCATACAGTTACCTTTGTGGAAGCCCCAATGGTACATTGGCCAGAGGCTATGGTAACTTTTGATGTGACAAATGGTGTTTTATTTTCGGCAGATGCTTTTGGAAGCTTTGGGGCCTTGGATGGAAAGTTGTTTAATGACGAAGTTGATTTTGACAGAGACTGGTTAGATGATGCAAGACGATATTTGACAAACATTGTTGGGAAATATGGTCCCCATATTCAGTTACTACTTAAAAAGGCAGGGGGAATTCTTGACCAAATTAAATATATTTGTCCGCTTCATGGGCCAGTATGGAGAAATGATTTAGGATATTTTATTGAAAAATATGATAAATGGAGCCGATATGAGCCAGAAGAAAATGGCGTTATGATTGCTTATGCATCTATGTATGGAAATACAGAAGCCGCAACTCAGGCACTTGCAACAAAATTATGTGAAAAAGGAATGACAAACATTGCGTTATATGATGTGTCTAACACCCATGTTTCAACTTTGATTTCAGAAGCTTTTAAATATAGTCACATTGTTCTTGCTTCTGTTACTTATAACTTAGGAATCTACCCAGTTATGCACAATTTCCTTATGGATATGAAAGCATTGAATTTACAAAATAGAACATTTGCTCTCATTGAAAATGGATCTTGGGCATGTAAATCAGGAGATTTAATGCAAAAGTTTATTGATAATGAGATGAAGAATATGACGGTACTCAATGAACGGTTATCTCTTGCATCTTCTATGCATACGGAAAAGGAAACAGAATTAGATGCCCTTGTAAATGGAATTATGGATTCATTTGCAACGGAAAATTAATCGCAGGGAAATTAGTATACGAAAAAAGTCTAAGATGTGAAAAATCTTAGGCTTTTTTCGTAACAAGGGATAGAGTATGGTATAATCTATGGGACAGGAGGGATGCTAAATGGTTTGGAAGATAGCAATATGTGATGATAATTCATTTTACTGCGATAAAATGCAAAATCTCTGTCAGCAGCGGTTGGAAATGGAATATCAACAGGCCGAGTTTTATATCTTTCATAATGGAGAAGAATTATTAAAAAACTTTAGTTATTTCCATATGCTATTCTTAGATGTTGAGATGGAAGGCATGGATGGATTTCAAGTTGCAAAAGAATTAAATATGTCAGGATATCAAGGCAAAATAATATATATTACAAGTCATGATGAATGGGTACAAAGAGCATTTGAAGTCAATGCATACCGTTATATATACAAAAAGGATATTGGGGATATCCCAGATGTGATGATGGATGTAATAAATGATTTAACAAAAGAAAGTGGAATTATAGTTAAAGTGAAAGATTCAAACAATCAACTTCAAGTAATTCAGTATGAGGAGATATATGCATTAGAGTCCATTGGAGATGCAACAGCAATTATTCTTGAGGGTATCAATACCATTACCACTGAGTCGGTAGATCAAATAATGGAACGTATGGATCAAAGGTTTGTCTTATGCAATCGAGGAAAGGCAATTAATCTACAAAAAGTAAAATCTTTAAACAGAAATCAAGTTATACTAAGAGATGGAAGTTGTTATAAAGTTTCGAGAAGAAAATGGAGAGAATTGAAAGAAGCATTTCTGAAATTTATCGAAAAAAGTGCAAAATATCATTAGAATACTTATGGCGATGAAAACGATAATAAATCAAGGATCACCTCTTGACAAGAATATTTCATATGTTAGAATAAGAAATGTTAAAGATTTAGATGGTGCATAGTAAGAAAGCAATTTCCGAATTTCACACCGGAGTCGCATCTTTGAAGTAGTAGTAGGAGATGACGTAAGCTGTACGTTACACAGAGACTAAGTGCTTGATTTTTATAAAGTCAAGAATTAGGGTGGTACCGCGAGTAGATATATCTCGTCCCTTTTTAAGGGGCGGGATTTTTTTGTGCAATTAGATACAATTTTTAAAAAAGGAGATATATGATGAAAGAGAGATTAGAGGCCATTAAGAAAGAAGCCTTAGACAAAATCCAAAATGCAGACGCCATGGATACATTAAATGATATTCGTGTTTCTGTTTTAGGAAAAAAGGGTGAATTAACTCAAGTTCTAAAGGGTATGAAAGACGTAGCAAAGGAAGAACGTCCAAAAGTTGGACAATTAGTAAATGAAACAAGAGCTGCAATCGAGACAGAGCTGGAACGTGAGATGACCCTTCTTAAAAAGAAAATACGTGAAGAGAAGATGAAAGAAGAAGTTATTGACGTTACACTTCCAGGAAAGACCCATGAAAAGGGACATCGCCATCCAAATCAAATCGCATTAGAAGATTTAGAACGTGTATTTATTGGAATGGGTTACGAGATTGTAGACGGACCAGAAATTGAATACGATAAATACAACTTTGAAATGTTGAATATTCCAGAGAATCATCCGGCAAAAGATGAGCAGGATACATTCTATATAACAAAAGACATTTTACTTCGTACACAGACATCACCAGTACAGGCACGTATTATGGAGCAGGGAAAGTTACCTCTTCGTATTCTTTCTCCAGGACGAGTGTTTAGATCTGATGAAGTAGATGCAACACATTCTCCATCATTCCATCAAGTAGAAGGATTGGTTGTAGACAAAGGAATTACCTTTGCTGATTTAAAGGGAACACTTCAGCAGTGGGCAACAGAATTCTTTGGACCAGAGACAAAAGTAAAATTCAGACCACATCACTTTCCATTTACAGAGCCAAGTGCAGAAGTAGATATCACTTGTTTCAAGTGCGGAGGGAAAGGTTGCCGTATGTGTAAAGGAAGTGGATGGATAGAGATTCTAGGATGCGGAATGGTACATCCTCACGTGTTAGAAATGTGTGGAATCGACCCAGATGTATATTCAGGATTCGCATTTGGAATCGGATTAGAACGTATAGCATTGTTAAAATACGAAATTGATGATATGCGTCTGTTATATGAAAATGACAAGAGATTCTTAGTTCAGTTCTAATTGAGGATAGGAAGTAAAATAAAAGGAGAAGAAAGAAATGAATACACCAATTTCATGGATCAAGGCATATGTGCCAGATTTAGAGTGCAGTATACAAGAATATGTAGATAAAATGACATTATCAGGTTCTAACGTTGAAAATTATGTGGAACTAGATGAGAACTTAGAGAAAATTGTAGTTGGAAAGATTTTAGAGATTGAAAAGCATCCAGATGCAGACAAGTTAATTATCTGTCAAGTGGATGTGGGAAGTGAAACAGTCCAAATTGTAACAGGAGCTTCTAATGTATCAGAAGGTGATTTAGTGCCAGTTGTATTAGATGGAGGAAAAGTTGCTGGAGGACATGATGGAAGTCCAAATCCTGAAAAAGGAATTAAAATTAAAAAAGGAAAACTTCGTGGAGTAGAATCCGTTGGTATGATGTGTTCGATTGAAGAACTTGGTTCAACAAAAGATATGTATCCACAAGCACCAGAAGATGGAATTTACATTTTCGGTCAAGATGTAAAACCTGGAGATGACGCAGTGGAAGTCTTAGGACTTCACAATCAAGTGGTAGAATTTGAGATTACTTCAAATCGTGTTGACTGTTTTAGTATGATTGGAATGGCAAGAGAAGTTGCAGCAACATTTCAAAAGGAATTCCATCCACCAATTGTCACAGCGACAGGAAATGATGAAGATGTAAATAATTATATTAAAGTAACAGTACAAGACAAAGATCTTTGCCCTCGTTATACGGCAAGAGTCGTTAAAAATATTAAACTTGCACCATCTCCAGAGTGGATGCAGCAAAGACTAGCAGCAATGGGAATTCGACCAATCAATAACTTAGTTGATATCACAAACTATGTTATGGAAGAGTTTGGACAACCAATGCATGCATATGATCTTGATACCATTGCAGGAAATGAGATTATTGTTCGTCGTGCAAAAGCAGGGGATAAGTTTACAACTCTTGATGGAGAAGAACGTATATTGGATGATTCTGTCCTTATGATTTGTGATGGAGAGAAGGAAGTTGGAATTGCTGGAATCATGGGTGGAGAAAACTCAATGGTTACAGATAATATTAAGAATCTATTATTTGAAGCAGCATGTTTTGACGGAACTAATATTCGTCTATCTTCTAAGAAGATTGGACTTAGAACTGACGCATCTGGAAAATTTGAAAAGGGATTGGATCCTGAAAATGCAATGGCAGCTATGGATCGTGCATGCCAGTTAATTGAAGAGTTTGGAGCAGGAGAAGTTGTTGGTGGAGCCGTTGATGTTTATGATGAGAAAAAAGAACAAGTTCGTCTTCCGCTAGAAGTTGATAAGATGAATGCTCTTCTTGGAACCAATGTAAGCAAAGAAGAAATTTTAGGATATTTTGAACGTTTAGATTTAGTTTATGACGAAGCAGACAATCAAGTCATCATTCCAAGTTTCCGTCAAGATTTATTATGTATGGCAGATTTAGCGGAAGAAGTTGCAAGATTCTATGGATACGATAATATTCCTGTAACACTTCCAAAAGGGGAAGCAACAGCAGGTAAGAAGCCATTTAAGATGAGAGTGCAGGATATCTGCCGCAGTGTCGCAGAACAAAATGGATTCTCAGAAGGAATGACATATTCTTTTGAAAGTCCAAAAGTATTTGATAAATTATTGTTCCCAGAAGACGCAAAAGAAAGAAATGCCATTGAAATCTTAAATCCATTGGGAGAAGATTTTAGTGTTATGAGAACTCTTTCATTAAATGGAATGATGAATTCCCTTGCTAATAATATGGCACATAGAAATCAAAATGTTCGTTTATATGAGATGGGAAATATTTATCTTCCAAAGGCATTGCCTCTTACAGAACTTCCAGATGAAAGAATGCAGTTTACCTTAGGAATGTATGGAGATTGTGATTTCTTTACATTAAAAGGTGTGATGGAAGACTTATTTGATGTGCTTGGTCTTAGTGGAACGTCTGAGTATCATCCAACCACAGAACACCCATTTTTACATCCAGGACGTCAAGCAAATGTAATCCTTGGAGAAGATAAAGTTGCATATATTGGACAAATTCATCCAGAAGCAGTGGATAATTATGGTATGAAAGGTGAAGTTTATGTGGCAGTCATTGATATGCCAACACTTCTTCCAAAAGCAACATTTAATCGTAAACATGTTGGAGTTCCTAAGTTCCCAGCTATGAAACGTGATTTAAGTATGGTAATGAAGAAGAGTATTTTTGTTGGACAAGTAGAAAAAATCTTTCAGGACAAAGGTGGAAAACTTCTAGAAAGCTATGAACTCTTTGACATATATGAAGGAAATCAAGTGGAGCAGGGATGTAAGTCCGTTGCATATTCCTTAACATTTAGAGCAAAGGATCGTACCTTAGAGGAAGCAGAGGTAAATAAGATTATTGATAAAATCTTAGAAGAACTTAAAAAGCTTGGAATTGAATTAAGAGCGTAAGTATAGAAATAAGAAGGATGAAGATGCTAAAGGTGTCTTCATCTTTTTTAATTAAAAAACAAAAAATGATATTTTTCTGAATAATGTTGCACAGATATTACATAAATGTTACAATACTATGGGTGAACGGAGGAAGAGAAATGTCAATAATAAAAGAAGAACTAAAAAAAAGAAAGCGACAGAAGAGAATAAAAATAACAGGAATCAGTGTAATCACAATTATTTTGATAGTAATTGGTGTATTTGGATTCCAAAGTTATAAAGAAAGTGAATTTTTAAAGAATGTAAAACTACAGGGAATTAAAGTTGATGTAAAAAAGGTGAAACATACCAAGTCCAATATATTTTCTTCAGAGTATCAAGAAGAAGCGCAAAAACAGATTGATGTTCTTAAGAAAAAGAAGGCATATACAGAAGAAAATCCCCTTGTAATTGAGAATCCATATGGAACCAATACATCTTCTTTGTATTTTTATGCAAAGACAGAAAGAGAGTCCTATGTAGTATGCACAATTGAGTCTAAGGGTGCGTCCACTCTAAAGAATACATTGGAAAACGGAAAGAAGAATCGGTATGAAAAGGTTCATGAGTATGAGATTACAGGATTAGTTCCTGGAGCTAAAAATCGCATTACTTTAGAATATTACAATGAAGATGGAAAAGCAGTTGCAAAAAAATATTTTGAAGTAAGGACGAAAAAGGATGATTCTGCGCCTGAAATTCTTGAGAAAAAACAGGGGTCAAGCAAAGCCATGATGAAGGAAGGCTTGTTTGCCATGTTTGGATGGGATAAAGGAATGGATTATAATATTTATTTGTATGACAATAAGGGAGTCAATCGTGGTAAAATGCCATTGAACCGTTATCGAAATGACAGGTTTTTATTTGTAGATGGAGAGATGTTGTATTGCTATGAAAGTAATAAAATTGCTTTCCGTAATCGACTTGGAAAAATCACAAAAACTATTATTTTAGATGGTTACAAGTTCCATCATGATATGGTGTATAGTGAAAAATACAACAAAATCGTCTGCCTTGTAAATGATAAGAAAAAAGATACCATTGAAGATGTAGTGCTTATTATAGATATAAAAACTGGAAAAATCGATAAAAAGATAGATTTTGAAGATTTTCTAGGGGAGATGAAAGACAATGCCTATCGTCCAGAAAAAAATGCCTATGGTGGCGAGGAGCTTGACTGGCTTCATTTGAATTCTCTAGATTTTGTTACTGGTGACAGTATGATTTTTAGCAGCAGGGAACAAAGTACATTAATCAAAGTTGATAATATATTTGGAAATCCTACAATGGATTATTTGATTCATGGAGGAAGTCTTTACGACGAAACATCTTATGACAATTATTTGTTAAAGCAGGAAGGAAGCTTTGTTCCTCAGTCGGGGCAGCACACCATTACAGTGGAGAAAAGTTCTTCTTTAAAAGATGGACAGTATTATCTTTATATGTTCAATAACAACTATGCAAATGCCCTCACAATTCCTGAGTTTGACTGGAGTTTGTATCCTGGAGCCGGAACATTTGAAGAGGGAAGTGCATCGAAATATTACAAATATCTAGTAGATGAAGAGAAAAGAACGTACAAATTAGTAGATTCTTTTGACTTACCATATTCAAGTATTGTAAGTAGTGTACAGCATTTTGATGGAAATATTCCTTTTAGCAGTGGTATGAGTAAAACTTTTGGAGAATATGATGCAAAAGGAAAATTAATATACAGTTTTGAATATAAAGCAGAAAAATATTCTTATCGTGTTATGAAGTATAATTTCAAAGGATATTGGTATCGTTAGAAAAAGCCCACAAGGGCTTTTTCTTATGTTAAAATATTTTTGGAAAGAGGGTAGCTAGAAGATGAGAAGAATACCAGATTATTATGAAAAGTTTCAATGTGCTGGAAGTGCGTGCAAGGATAATTGCTGCATTGGATGGGACGTATATGTAGACGAGGAATCTGCGTGTAGATATAAAAATGAAACAGGGGATTTTGGACAACAATTGAAAAATTATTTATCAATGGAAGAAGAACCTCATTTTCAAATGAAAGAGGATGGAAGATGTCCTTTTTTGAACAAAGACAATCTTTGCGAGATTTATATTCGATTAGGGGAAGATGAGTTATGTGAAATCTGTACTATGCATCCAAGGTTTGCGGATACATATAATGGAATCACAGAGATTGGGCTTGGACTTTCTTGTGAAGTGGCAGCAGAGTTGATTTTAAATTGGAAAGATAAAGTGAGATTTTTAGATTTGTTTGAAGAGGAGCCAGAGAAAAATATATTATTTTTGTATCGAGACAAGAGCATTCAAACATTGCAAAATAGAGAGAAAACAATATTTGAACGATGGTACTTTGTATTAGCTATGGGAGAGGATTTACAACAGCGGATGAATCAAGGAAAGGAAATCCATGATTATGAGTTTCCTAGAGAAAAGGAAACTGAATCAAAAACCATAAATCTAAATTCTTGGTTTTGTGAGGTGACGAATATTTTCAAGGAATTTGATTATATGACAGAAGAATTTCAAGAGATTCTAAATGGAGCAGGAGAATTCCAAAAGAAAGAAATTGACGAGATTTTGTGGGAACAGTTAAGTGTATATTTTATATATCGTTATTTTATGAAATCTGTTTTTGACAATAATCCCTTAGAAAAAATTAAAATATCATTGATTAGTTTTTTGATGATTTATCAATGGAGCCAAAGGGTAGAAGTTGATGTGACAGAGGTGGCAAGATTATATTCGAAGGAAGTTGAATACAGCATGGACAACTTAGATGTGTTGCGAGAAGAGATCTTGTTTGACGGATGTTTTGAAACGGATGTATTAAAAAATGTCCTGGTTGCCAGTGGAAATCTTTAATGCTATACTGAAATTTATGAATTTTAAGGAAGGAAGCGTAAGATAAATGAAAGTGTCAGATTTTACATTTGATTTACCAGAAGAGCTGATTGCACAAGATCCATTAGAGGATCGTTCTAGTTCTAGATTAATGGTATTAGATAAGAAAACAGGAGAAATTGACCACCATATTTTTAGAGAGATTACATCTTATTTAAAAGAAGGAGACTGTCTTGTTTTAAATAATACAAAAGTCATCCCAGCAAGGTTAATTGGAGCCAAGGAAGATACAGGGGGAAAAGTTGAAGTCCTTCTATTGAAGAGAAAACAGGACAATACATGGGAGACATTAGTTAAGCCAGGAAGAAAGGCTAAAGTTGGAGCTAGAATTTCATTTGGAGATGGAATGCTAGTGGGAGAAGTAACGGATATTGTGGAAGAAGGAAATCGTCTGGTACGTTTTGAATATGAGGGGATTTTTGAGGAAGTGCTAGATCAATTAGGGCAGATGCCACTTCCACCATATATTACACATCAGTTAAAAGACAAGAATCGTTATCAGACAGTATACGCAAAGTATGATGGATCGGCAGCGGCACCAACGGCTGGACTTCATTTTACAAAAGAACTATTACAGAAGATTAAAGATATGGGAGTAAAGATTGCATTTGTCACACTTCATGTAGGACTTGGAACCTTTCGTCCTGTGAAGGTAGATGATGTGTTGAATCACCATATGCATTCTGAATTTTATAGTGTAGAAGAGGAAGATGCTAAATTAATAAATGATACCAAAGAACAAGGTGGACGTATTATCTCTGTTGGAACTACAAGTACGAGAACCTTAGAATCTGTTGCAGATGAGACAGGTCATATTGAGGCAAAAAGTGGATGGACAGAAATTTTTATTTATCCTGGGTATAAATTTAAAGTGATTGATGGTTTAATTACCAATTTTCATTTGCCAGAATCTACGCTTCTTATGCTGGTTTCAGCACTTGCAGGAAAAGAGCATATTATACACGCATATGAAGAGGCAGTGAAGGAACAGTATCGTTTCTTTAGTTTTGGAGATGCCATGTTTATTCATCCATGAGAAATATAAGGAGTATTATGAAAAATGTAATCATAGTTGGCGGCGGGGCAGCTGGAATGATGGCTTCTATTTTTGCCGCAAGAAATGGAGACAAAGTTACCTTAATTGAGAAAAATGAAAAGCTTGGGAAGAAGATTTTCATTACTGGAAAAGGTCGTTGTAATATTACAAATGCCTGTGATGTAGAGGATTTGTTTCAAAATGTAGTGACAAATAAGGAATTTCTTTATAGTGGATTTTATTGTTTTACCAATGATATGGTCATGGAACTTATGGAAGAGTTGGGATGTAATATAAAAGTAGAACGTGGAAATCGTGTCTTTCCAGTATCGGATCATTCGTCAGACGTAATCAAAGCCTTGGAACACGAATTAAAACGGCAAAATGTGAAAATTATGCTTCACACAATATGTAAAGAATTAATCATAGCTGGAAATGAAGCAAAGGGAGTGTTACTAGATAGTGGGCGAAAGTTATTTGCAGACAAAGTAGTGATTGCAACTGGCGGGGTATCTTATCCAAGTACCGGTTCTACTGGAGATGGCTATAAGTTTGCCAGAAATGCTGGACATAAAGTCACTCAGGTAACCCCTGCATTAGTACCATTTAATATTGACGGAGATATTTGTCCCCGTCTTCAAGGACTATCTCTTCGTAATATTAGAGTTACAGTCTATGCAGATCAAAAGAAAATTTATGAAGATTTTGGAGAATTATTATTTACCCATTTTGGAGTCAGTGGACCTGTTATTATTAGTGCAAGCAGCTTTATTTCTAAATATAAAGGCAAAGACCTTACAATGAAAATAGATTTAAAAGCAGCATTGACAAAAGAACAGTTAGATCAAAGAATTCTACGGGATTTTAAAGAAATGATGAACAAAGAGTTTAAAAATTCTTTGGGACATTTATTGCCGAAAAAATTAATTCCGATTATAATTGAAGCATCAGGAATTTCACCGGAAAAGAAAATCAACGAGATTACAAAAGAAGAAAGAAAGTCTTTGTTAGAAACATTAAAAGGATTTCCATTGAGAATTTCCAGTGTTCGTGGATTTAAAGAGGCAATTATTACCCAAGGTGGAGTTGATGTAAAAGAGATTAACCCAAGTACCATGGAATCCAAAAAGGTAAAAGGGTTATATTTTGCAGGAGAAGTTTTGGATTTAGATGCAGTGACTGGTGGATTTAATTTGCAGATTGCGTGGTCTACTGGATATTTGGCAGGAATGAATTAGGAGGAAATATGTTTTATAGTATTGCAATTGATGGACCAGCTGGGGCAGGAAAAAGTACCATCGCAAAGAAAATCGCAAAAGAACTAGAGTTTATATATGTGGATACTGGGGCCATGTATCGTGCCATGGCACTTTATTTTATTCGCAATCAAGTGGATGTGAAAAATGAAGATGCAATTAATGCCGCATGTAAAAAGATTGATGTTAAAATCGTATATGAAAATGAAATGCAGCAAGTTCTCTTAAATGGAGAAAATGTAACTGGACTTTTAAGGGAAGAAGAAGTTGGAAATATGGCATCGAAAACTTCTTCATACAAAATGGTAAGACAAACCCTTCTTGGACTCCAAAGAGACTTGGCAAAAACAGCGAATATTTTAATGGATGGACGAGATATTGGAACTCACGTCCTTCCAAATGCAGATTTAAAGATTTATTTGACAGCGTCTTCTGCAGTTCGTGCAAAAAGAAGATATGACGAGCTTCTTGAAAAAGGAGAGAGTGCAAATCTAGATCAAATCGAGGAAGATATTAAACAGCGAGATCATCAAGATATGTCAAGGAAGATAGCTCCATTAAAGCAGGCTGAGGATGCTGTTCTTGTTGATTCTTCTCATATGGGAATTGATGAAGTTGTTGCAAAAGTTGTAGAGGAATTTGAAAAGGTAAAATAAACCTGGAGGAATCAAATGGAAGTAAAGTTAGCAAAAACAGCTGGGTTTTGTTTTGGTGTGAAACGTGCAGTGGATACTGTGTATGAGCAAGCAGGAAAGCAGCATGTATATACCTATGGACCAATCATACATAATACCGTTGTGGTAAATGATTTGGAAAGAAAAGGTGTTCAAGTCATTGACTCAAAGGAAGAACTTGAGAAGTTAGAAGAAGGAACTGTGATTATTCGTTCTCATGGAGTGGCAAAAGAGATTTATGATTTAATAAAACAAAAGAATCTAACTTTAGTTGATGCAACTTGTCCTTTTGTGCGAAAAATCCATAAGATTGTACTAGAAGCAAGTGAAAAGGGAAATATCATTATTATTGTAGGCAGCAAAGAACATCCAGAAGTTCAGGGAATCAAAGGATGGTGCCAAGGAGAGGTATATATTGTTTCTGAAATAGAAGAGATAAAATCATTAGATTTAAGAGGAAAAAAAGCATCTCTTGTGAGTCAGACGACATTTAATTACAATAAATTTAAAGATATAGTTGAAATTATTGAAAAAAAGGGTTATGATATAGAGGTATGTAATACAATATGTAATGCCACGGAAGAGCGTCAACTAGAAGCAAAGGATATTGCACATGAGTGCGACGCCATGATTGTAATTGGTGACAAGTTAAGTTCTAATAGTCAAAAGTTATTTGATATTAGTAAGAAAGAGTGTAATGACACTTTCTTTGTACAGACACTGGATGACCTGGATTTGAAGCTTTTTGAATCGACTGGTAAGGTAGGTATTACAGCGGGGGCTTCTACCCCACAGAAAATTATCAAGGAGGTTCATGCTAGCATGACAGAAAAGAGTTTTGAACAATTATTAGAAGAGAGTTTAGTTACAATTCGTAACGGAGAGGTAGTAGAAGGAACAGTTATCGACGTTAAGCCTGATGAAATCATTCTTAACATTGGTTACAAAGCTGATGGTATCTTGACACGTAACGAATATTCTAATGATGCAGCCAACTTAGATTTAACTACAATTGCTAAGGTTGGAGACACAATGGAAACTAAGGTTTTAAAAGTGAACGACGGAGAAGGGCAAGTTTTATTAACATATAAGAGACTTGCAGCTGAAAAGGGTAACAAGCGTCTTGAAGAAGCTTATGAGAACAAAGAAGTATTAAAAGCAACTGTTGCTAAGGTACTTGATGGTGGATTAAGTGTAATCGTTGACGAAGCAAGAGTATTTATCCCAGCAAGCTTAGTATCTGATTCATATGAAAGAGATCTTAAAAAGTATGATGGACAAGAGATTGAATTTGTTATTAGCGAATTCAACCCTCGTAAGAGAAGAGTTATTGGAGATCGTAAGCAGTTATTAGTTGCTGCTAAGAAAGAAAAACAAAAAGAATTATTTGAGAAGATTGAACCTGGAATGAAGATTGACGGAGTTGTCAAGAACGTTACAGATTTCGGAGCTTTCGTTGACTTAGGCGGAGCAGACGGACTTCTTCATATTTCAGAGATGTCTTGGGGACGTGTTGAAAACCCTAAGAAAGTATTCTCAATTGGAGATAAGGTTACAGTATTAATCAAAGATATTCAGGGAGAAAAGATTGCATTAAGTCTTAAGTTCCCAGAAGAGAATCCATGGTTAAAAGCAGAAGAAAACTATAAAGTTGGAGCTGTAATTAGCGGTAAGGTTGCTCGTATGACTGATTTTGGAGCATTTGTTGAATTAGAATCAGGAATTGATGCATTATTACATGTATCTCAAATTGCAAAAGAACATATTGAAAAACCTTCTGATGTATTATCTGTTGGTCAAGAAATTACAGCTAAAGTTGTAGATTTCAAGAAAGACGATAAGAAGATTAGCTTAAGCATGAAAGCTTTAATTAGCGAAGATGACGAAGAAGCTACAGAAGAATAAGAATTGGCTTTTGACTGTTGCACTTATTTAAGTGCAGCAGTTTTTTCTTTGTTAAAAAGTTTTATATTACAACTGTGTGCCACGTGGATACGAGTGTGCGTACTGTGGGGAACTTTTTTGAGAAATTAGTTGTAATATGATAAGATTTGGTCTATAATCTAATACAATACGAAAAAATATATGAACTAAAAAAAGATAAAGGAGTTAATACCTATGCAAAATAAAAGATTTAAAAAAGTATTAGTTGCCAATCGTGGAGAGATTGCAATTCGTGTGTTTCGAGCGTTGAATGAGCTTGGAATTACAACCGTTGGTGTTTATTCTAAAGAAGATCGATATGCGTTATTTCGTTCCAAAGCAGATGAATCATATCAATTGAACCCAGACAAAGGACCTATTGATGCATATTTGGATATTAATACGATTATCCGAATTGCAAAAGAAAAGAATATAGATGCAATTCATCCAGGATATGGTTTCTTATCTGAGAATCCAGAGTTTGTAGATGCCTGTGAGAAAAATGGAATTGCATTTATTGGGCCAAGCTCTGACATTATGAGAGCTATGGGAGACAAGATTTCATCTAAGAGAATGGCAATTCAGGCCAATGTGCCAATTATTCCAGGTGTTGACCATGCAGTGTATACAGAAGAAGAAGTCATTAAGATTGCAGATCAAGTAGGATACCCAGTAATGTTAAAGGCATCCAATGGTGGTGGCGGTCGTGGTATGCGTATTGTCAATTCAAAAGAAGAGATGCCAAAAGAGTATGCAGAGGCAAGAGATGAGTCAAAGAAGGCATTTGGAGATGACCAGATTTTTGTAGAGAAGTATCTAAGAAGTCCAAAGCATATTGAGGTTCAGATTATTGGAGATGGATATGGAAACGTAGTTCATTTATTTGACAGAGATTGTTCTGTGCAGCGTCGTCATCAAAAAGTGGTAGAGTATGCCCCAGCATTTAGTGTGCCAGATGAGACAAGAAAGATTATTTTTGATAGTTCCATTCGACTAGCAAAGGCAGTTGGATATAAGAATGCAGGTACCTTAGAGTTTTTAGTGGATGCCGATAACAATGCATATTTTATTGAGATGAATCCACGTGTACAGGTAGAACATACAATTTCAGAAGAAATAACAGGTTTGGATATTGTTCAGACACAGATTTTAGTAGCAGAAGGTTATTCGTTGGATTCCGAAGAGATTGGAATTTCTTCTCAAGATGATATTAAGGTAAATGGATATTCTATCCAGACACGTATCACAACAGAAGATCCTATGAACAATTTCTTGCCAGATACAGGTAGAATTTCAGTTTACCGTTCTGGTTCAGGAAAAGGTATCCGTTTAGACGGAGGAAATGCTTATTCTGGAGCTGTAATTACTCCATATTACGATAGTTTGTTAGTTAAGGCAATTTCCCATGACAGAACATTTATGGGAGCTGTAAAGAAGTCAATTCGTGCGTTAAAAGAAACTCGTATTCGTGGAATTAAGACAAACATTCCATTTTTGATTAATGTTTTAAATCATGAGACCTTCCAAACAGGAAATTGTTACACAACATTTATTGAAGATACTTCAGAATTATTTATTCTTCCTGAAAGTCAGGATAGAGCAACAAAGATTCTAGAGTTTTTGGGAAATAAGATGGTCAATGTACGTAAAGCAGAAGAAAAGCCTTACTTTGAAGACCGCAAGCTTCCTATTTTTGATAAGAAGAAAGAAGTTTATGGAGCGAGAGATGAATTCTTAAAGTTGGGAGCTAAGGATTTTACACAAAAGATTTTAAAGGAAGAAAAGCTTTATATTACAGATACGACTATGCGTGATGCACAACAGTCATTGATGGCAACACGTATGCGTACTAAGGACTTAACTGGAGCATCAAGAGCCGCAAACCAATATCTTGCCAATGCATTTTCAGCAGAGGCATGGGGCGGAGCTACTTATGATACAGCATATCGTTTCTTAAAGGAATCTCCATGGAAGAGACTTGAGTTATTAAGAGAAAGAATGCCTAATACATTAATCCAGATGTTACTTCGTGCTTCTAACGCAGTTGGATACAGCAATTACCCTGATAATGTTGTAAAATCATTTATTAAGGAAGCAGCATTAAAAGGTGTAGATGTCTTTCGTGTATTTGATGCTCTAAACTGGGTAGAGAATATGAAGATGCCAATTGAAACAGCATTAGAAACAGGAAATATTGTAGAAGGTGCTATTTGTTATACAGGAGATATCCTAAATCCAAATGAAACAAAATATACATTAGATTATTATGTGAAGAAAGCAAAAGAACTTGAGAGCATGGGAGTTCATATTTTCACCATTAAGGATATGGCTGGATTGGTAAAACCATATGCAGCAGAACAATTAATTACAACCCTTAAATCAGAGCTAAAGATTCCAGTGAATCTACATACTCATGATTCTACAGGAAATGGAGTAAGTACATTATTGAAGGCTTCAGAAGCTGGAGTTGATATTGTGGACTGTGCCATTGGATCTATGAGTTCCATGACAAGTAATCCATCCATGAACTCTCTTGTAGAGGCTCTTCATGGAACAAAGAGAGATACTGGACTAGATTCAGACGAATTGACAATTCTAAGTCAATATTATGGAAATATTAGAAAAGTATACAAACAGTTTGAAAGTGGAATGGACGCACCGAATACTGAAATCTACAAATATGAGATTCCAGGAGGACAATATTCTAACTTACTTGCACAAGTAAAGGAAATGGGAGCTGGAGATTCTTTTGAAGAAATCAAAGGATTATACAAAGATGCCAATGAACTACTTGGAAATATTGTAAAGGTAACACCATCTTCAAAAGTTGTTGGAGACTTTGCAATCTTTATGTTTAAGAATGAATTAACAAAAGAAAATATTCTGACAGCGGGAAAAGATTTGTCTTATCCAGATTCTGTAGTTGAATATTTTGAAGGAATGATTGGACAGCCAGAAGGTGGATTCCCAGAAGAACTTCAAAAGATAGTTTTAAAAGGAAAGAAACCAATTACAGTTCGTCCAGGAAGTTTGATTCCAGATGAAGATTTTGATCAGATTAAAAAAGGATTAAAGGAACATTTCTATCAGGAGAAGATGGAAGACGAAGATGTTCTTAGACAAAAATCAATTAGTTATGCTTTGTATCCAAAAGTTTATGAAGACTACTGTAGACATTTTGAGGCTTACAATGACGTAACAAGAATGGAAAGCCATGTTTATTTCTATGGACTTCGTAAGGGAGAAGAGACAACTCTTAAGATTGGAGAAGGAAAGTATCTAATTATTAAGTTTATGGACATGACAGAACCAGATGAAGAAGGATATCGCCTTTTGAGTTTTGAGGTCAATGGTGCAGTTCGAGAGATTAAAGTATTAGATAAGAATCTTGAGGTTAAGGCAGATCATAGACTAAAAGCAGACAAGTCTAATCCAGGACATCTAGGATCAACAATTCCAGGAACTGTTGGTAAGATTCTTGTAAAAGAAGGAGACGAAGTTACTGAGAATATGGCACTTATGACAGTAGAAGCCATGAAGATGGAAACTACAGTTATGTCAAAAGTAAATGGTAAGGTTGACAAGATTTATATCAACGAAGGAGAACAGGTAAATCAAGAAGATTTATTAATTTCCTTTGAAATCGAAGAATAAATTATTATTAAAACCCCATACTAAAGAGAGAGGAATTGTGTATCCTCTCTCTTTACTTTGTTCTTATGGAGGTTGGAAGAATGGAAACAAAACAAAATGAAATAAAAGAAATGGGGCAGGTGGATTTAGGACATATTCAGGTATTTACAATTATAGGAGAGATTGAAGGGCATCAATTATCGGGGCAAAATGCAAAGACCACAAAATATGAGCATTTACTGCCAAGTCTTGCAAATCTTGAATATGACTCTAAAATAGAAGGAGCTGTATTTCTTGTAAATACAGTTGGTGGAGATGTGGAATGTGGACTTGCGATTGCAGAAGTCATTGCTTCTTTAAGTAAACCAACAGTATCTGTTGTATTAGGAGGAAGTCATTCCATTGGAGTTCCCATTGCAGTTTCAGCTGATTATTCTTATATTGTTCCCAGTGCAACCATGATGCTGCATCCAGTAAGGTCAAATGGAACATTTATTGGAGTCATGCAAAGTTATCGAAATATAGAGAAAATACAAGATCGAATTACAAAGTTTATTAGCAGACACTCAAAGATTGCTCAGGAGCAAGTAGAAAAGCTTATGCTTAGTGTTGGAGAGCAGGTGAAAGATGCAGGAACTCTTCTAGAAGGGGAACAGGCAGTTGAACTGGGATTAATTGATGAAGTTGGGGGAATGAAAGAGGCATTTTCAAGAATTCAAACAATGTGTAAACAATAAACAGTAAGAATGAGATGGAATATACTATCTCATTCTTTACTTTTTAACCGTTTAATTGTAAAATGTGATAGAGTATGTGTGAAGAAAAAGAGGTAAAGAGATGGCAGCGAAAAAGAGAAGAAAAAGAAAGTCACCAGCAAGAAAGAAAAAGTTACAAAAAGATTTTGCTGACTTTTATCAGGAAATCGCAGTGTTGATTTCGTTAGCGGTTTGTCTTTTCTTGGAACTAAGTAATTTTGGGATATGTGGAATTATTGGTGATTCCGTAAGTAGATTCTTGTTTGGAATCTTTGGGATGATTCAATTTGTCGGTCCTATGATTGCTTTTTTTGTATTATTATTATTAATTTCAAACCATTATAGCAGCCTTGCAATTAAGAAGGCATTTTTTACAATGTTGTTATATTGTATGCTGGCAGCACTATTTCAGATGGTGATTACTACAGATATTGCCAGTATGAAACAGATATTTTTATATAGTAGTGTGAATAAAGCTGGGGGAGGCGTTGTAGGTGGTTTTATAGTTGAGGTTTTGGTAAAGGAGTTAGGGTTGGCAGGAAGCTATGTTCTGATTTTATTTATATCGCTAATCTCTATGGTTTTAATTACAGAAAAGTCATTGTTATCCTTCCTTAAGAAGTTTAAGCCAGATCAAAAAGCAACAGTACAAAAGAAAAAAGAAGGAAAGCAAAAAGTACCAAAAAAGGAAGAGAAGAAACAGCCGAGTCAGCCAAAGCCGGTTCCAGGCAGGAACAAACGAGGTTCTATCTTAAAGGACGCATTGACCTTGGCAGGTACAAAGGCTTCAGAGATGTCTAAGAAGACTACAGATAGTAAAGTAGATAAGCAACCTATCATTGATGAGATTCCAGAGGAGATAGATTCGAAACAGATTCAGACGGAAGAAGATTTAGACCGTTTGCTTGCACAAGGAAGTGATGGGAATGCATTAGAAGCGGAAGGTCCAGAAGAGATAGATGCAGTTAAGGATGAGCCGAAGAAAAAGCCACAGAGAAAATCATTTGTAAATAAGGAAGAAGAAAGTGTGCCGGTATTAGATACGGCTGCAATACAGTCTTCAGGTACGCAGATGAAACAATACATATTTCCTTCCCTTAATTTATTAAAAAAAGGAAAAGCAAAATCAGGTGATAATCAAGCTGAATTAAAGAAAACTGCGTTAAAACTACAACAGACACTAGGTAATTTTGGAGTGAATGTTACAATTACAGATATTAATCAAGGACCATCTGTCACAAGATTTGAACTTCAGCCAGAACAAGGAGTTAAGGTTAGTAAGATTGTTGGATTAACAGATGATATTAAGTTGAATTTAGCGGCTTCAGACATTCGTATTGAAGCACCAATTCCAGGAAAAGCAGCGGTGGGAATTGAAGTACCAAACAAGACCAATGAAGTAGTCATGTTTCGTGATTTAATTGAGAATAACGAGTTTAAACGATTTAAGTCAAAGATTGCATTTGCAGTTGGTAAGAATTTATCAGGACGAGTCATTGTATCAGACATTGCAAAGATGCCCCATTTATTGATTGCAGGAGCAACAGGGTCAGGAAAATCAGTCTGTATTAATACATTAATTATGAGTATTTTATACAAAGCACATCCAGATGATGTAAAGCTTATTATGATAGATCCAAAGGTGGTAGAATTAAGTGCCTATCAAGGAATTCCACACTTGTTGATTCCAGTTGTCACAGATCCAAAGCAGGCATCTAGTGCATTAAACTGGGCTGTTATGGAGATGAGTGACCGATACAAAAAGTTTGCAGAAGTCAATGTTCGTAATTTAGAAGGCTATAATCAAAAAGTTGAAGAGATGAAAAAACAGGGACTTGAGGGAGAAGATTTTACAAAGCTGCCACAACTTGTTATTATAATAGATGAATTAGCAGATTTGATGATGGTGGCACCAAGTGAAGTAGAAGATGCCATTGTACGTTTATCACAGCTTGCAAGAGCGGCTGGAATTCATCTAATTATTGCAACTCAGCGTCCTTCGGTTAATGTTATTACAGGACTTATTAAAGCCAATGTTCCGTCTAGAATTGCATTTTCTGTATCGTCAGGAGTGGATTCTAGAACGATTATTGATATGAATGGAGCCGAGAAACTTCTAGGAAAGGGTGATATGCTCTTTTATCCAGCTGGTTATCAAAAGCCAGTAAGAATTCAAGGAGCCTTTGTATCAGATGAGGAAGTAGCAAAAGTTGTGGAATTTTTAAAGAGTCAGAATCTTGAAGGGGATGATGGAGCTGAGATTAAAGAGAAGATCCAGTCAGCAGTCGTGAAGGCTGATCACTCTTCAGAACGAGATGAGTACTTTGAAGATGCAGCAATGTTTGTCATTGATAAAGAAAAAGCATCCATTGGAAGTCTACAAAGAATGTTTAAGATTGGGTTTAACCGGGCTGCCAGAATTATGGATCAGTTATGTGATGCAGGAGTTGTGGGAGAAGAAGAAGGTACCAAACCAAGAAAAGTATTAATGAGTGAAGAACAATTTGAACAATTTAAGGAAGAATATTTATAGAAAGGAAAATTATATGAAAACAGATATTCAAATCGCACAGGAAAGTGAATTACAGCCAATTAAAGAGGTAGTGAAGTCAATAGGAATTACAGAGGATGATTTAGAGCTTTATGGAAAATATAAGGCAAAACTTTCATCAGACTTTATGGAAAAGGTGAAAGATAACGAAGACGGAAAATTAGTATTAGTAACTGCGATTAATCCTACGCCGGCAGGAGAGGGTAAAACAACTACGAGTGTAGGACTTGCACAAGGTTTAACTAAGCTGGACAAAAAAGCAATTGTTGCCTTAAGAGAGCCTTCTCTAGGACCTTGTTTTGGTATTAAAGGAGGAGCAGCAGGTGGTGGATATGCACAAGTTGTACCTATGGAGGATTTAAATCTTCATTTTACAGGAGATTTCCATGGGATTACATCTGCAAATAACTTACTTGCAGCTATGCTAGACAATCATATTCATCAAGGAAATGCATTAAATATTGATACTAGAAATATTGTGTGGAAACGATGCCTTGATATGAATGACCGTGCCCTTCGTAATACCGTAGTAGGTCTTGGAAGAAAGGTAGATGGAGTTGTTCGTGAAGATCACTTTGTAATTACTGTAGCATCTGAGATTATGGCAATTTTATGTCTTGCCAATGACATGGATGATTTAAAAGAACGTTTAGGTAAGATTATTGTTGCATATAATATGGATAATAAGCCAGTGACTGCAAAAGATTTAAATGCAGTTGGTGCTATGGCTGCCTTATTAAAAGATGCGATAAAACCAAATATAGTTCAAACATTAGAACATACTCCAGCATTTGTACATGGTGGACCATTTGCTAATATTGCACATGGATGTAACAGTGTACAGGCTACAAAACTTGCATTAAAATTATCTGATATTGCAATTACAGAAGCAGGATTTGGTGCTGATTTAGGTGCTGAAAAGTTCTTAGACATTAAATGTCAGATGGCAGGATTAAAGCCAGATGCAATTGTTCTAGTTGCCACAGTTCGTGCTATTAAATATAACGGTGGAGTTGCCAAAGACCAACTTGGAGAAGAGAATATTGATGCGTTAAGTAAGGGAATTGTAAACCTTGAAAAGCATATTGAAAATTTAAAACAATTTGGTGTTCCTGTGGTTGTTACTTTGAATCAATTTGTAACAGACAGTGATGCAGAACTTGACTATATTAAACATTTTTGTGAAGAAAGAGATTGTGATTTTGCACTTTCAAAAGTATGGGAACTTGGTGGAGAAGGCGGAGTGGAACTTGCAAAGGCAGTTCTTAAAACTCTTGATACAAAGGAAAGTAATTACAAGCCACTTTATTCATATGAAGATACAACAATCGAAGAGAAGATTGAAACCATTGCAACAAAAATATATGGTGCAGATGGGGTTACATATTCACCAGCAGCCAATCGTCAAAAGAAAACACTGCAGGAATTAGGATATGGAAATCTTCCGATTTGTATGGCAAAGAATCAGTATTCTTTATCAGATGATCCTAAAAAGTTAGGAAGACCAACTGGTTTTACAATTACAATTCGTGAAATGTACGTAAATGCTGGTGCAGGATTTATTGTTGCATTAACTGGAGATGTTATGACAATGCCAGGACTTCCAAAGAAACCAGCAGCAGAAGGTATTGATGTAAACAACGAAGGTGTAATTACAGGATTATTTTAGAAAGTAGGAAACTATGGCACAAATTATTGATGGAAAAGCGATTTCTGCACAAATCAAAGACGAAGTAAAAGAAGAAGTTGCAAAATTAAAAGAACAAGGATGTGAGATTGCACTTGCAGTGATTCAAGTGGGAAGTGATCCAGCGTCTAGTGTATATGTTCGGAATAAAAAAAGAGCTTGCGAATATGTTGGAATTGAATCTGTATCTTATGAAGTTTCAGAAGACACAACCCAGGAAGAATTGTTAGAATTAGTTGAAAAGTGTAACAAGGATCCTAAGATTCGTGGGATTTTAGTACAACTTCCATTGCCAAAACATATGGATGAAGATGAAATTTTACTTGCCATTGACCCTAAGAAGGATGTGGATGGATTTCACCCAGTTAGTGTTGGAAATATGGTTATTGGAGAAGATGGATTTTTATCATGTACACCGGCAGGAATTATTCAGCTGTTAAAGCGTTCTAATATTTCCATAGAAGGGAAAGAATGTGTTGTTGTTGGTAGAAGCAATATTGTAGGAAAGCCAATGGCAATGCTTCTCCTTCGTGAAAATGGAACAGTTACGATCTGTCATTCCCGAACAAAGGATTTAAAGGAAGTATGTAAAAGAGCAGATATTTTGGTAGTGGCAATTGGAAAGCCTAAGTTTATCGATGATTCTTATGTGAAAGATGGGGCGGTTATAATTGATGTTGGAATTCACAGAAATGAAAACAATAAGCTTTGTGGAGATGTGGATTTTGAAAAGGTAGAACCAAAAGCTTCTGCAATTACACCAGTTCCAGGAGGAGTTGGACCAATGACAATTGCAATGTTAATGCAAAACTGCTTAGAATCAAATAAATTATTTGGAGAGAAAAATTAATGAAAATACTATTTATTTCCCTTGGCTGTGACAAGAATTTAGTTGACAGTGAAGTGATGCTTGGATTGTTAACACAAAAAGGATATACATTGACCAATGATGAAAATGAGGCAGATGTTATTGTTGTCAATACTTGTTGTTTTATTCATGATGCCAAGGAAGAGAGTATTGAGACAATTTTAGAAATGGCTCAATACAAAGAAAACAATCTAAAAGCACTTGTTGTGGCAGGATGTTTATCGGAACGATATAAAGATGAAATTCTCAAAGAAATTCCGGAGATTGATGCAGTGCTTGGTACTACAAGTTATGATTCTATTGTAGAGGCAGTGGATGAGGCATTGAAAGGAAATGGATATGCTCACTATGAAAGCATTGATTACTTGCCAGATAATTCAAAAATCAATCGTTTGGTAACAACAGGAAATTATATGGCATATTTAAAGATAGCAGAGGGGTGTAATAAGAATTGCAGCTATTGCGTTATCCCTAAAATCAGAGGAAGATTTCGCAGTGTCCCAATGGACGAGCTTCTTACTTCTGCTAGAAAATTAGCTGAATCAGGAATTACAGAACTGGTTTTAGTTGCACAAGAAACAACGTTGTATGGTCAAGATATTACAGGGGAAAAAGAGCTTCCAAAGCTTCTTCATGAACTGTGTCAAATAAAAGGGATTAAGTGGATTCGTCTTCTTTATGCGTATCCTGAAGAAATTACAGAAGAACTGATTCAAACCATAAAGAATGAACCAAAGATTTGTCATTATATTGATATGCCAATTCAGCATAGTGAAGATGAAATCTTAGCAAGAATGGGAAGAAGAACATCAAGAGCAGATTTGGAACATATCATAGGAAAGCTTCGCATGGAAATACCAGATATTATCATTCGTACCACGTTAATTACAGGTTTTCCAGGGGAAACGAAAGAACAGCATGAAAAACTAATGGAGTTTGTTGAAAAGATGAAATTTGACAGACTTGGTGTGTTTACTTATTCTCCAGAAGAAGATACAAAAGCGGCTCAGTTTGAACAACAGATTGAGGAAGAAGTAAAGGAACAGCGTCAAGCTCAAATTATGGAATTGCAGCAAAGGATTTCTTTAGAGCATACGAAATCTATGGTTGGAAAGACAATACAGGTTCTGATTGAAGGGTATTTATTTGACGAAGACATATATGTAGGCAGAAGTTATATGGATGCACCAAAGGTAGATGGATGTGTATTTGTTCAGTCAGAGGAAGAGATAGTGACAGGAACTTACGTTTATGTTAGAATTACGCAAGGACAAGAATACGATTTGATAGGAGAGGTTGATTATGAATTTACCGAATAAATTAACGATTTTAAGAGTTTTAATGATTCCAATTTTTATTTACTTTTTATTGTCAGGAGTTGCAGGACCGGCAAGTAAATGGATTGCGGCGGCAATTTTTATTGTTGCAAGTTTTACTGACTTCCTTGATGGACACATTGCACGTAAGTATAATCTGGTTACAAACTTTGGAAAGTTTATGGATCCATTGGCAGATAAACTATTAGTTTGTTCTGCAATGATTGCACTTGTTGGAATGGATCGACTTCAGTCATGGATTGTTATTATTATTATTGCCAGAGAGTTTATTATTAGTGGATTCCGTTTAATTGCATCTGACAACGGAGTTGTTATTGCTGCAAGTTATTGGGGAAAGTTTAAAACAAATTTTCAAATGTTTATGATTATTATGCTAATTATAAATTTAGGAACAGATATAGCAGTTGTAATTGAGAATATTCTTATTTATGTAGCATTAATATTAACAGTTATTTCGTTAATTGATTACTTATTTAAGAATAAAGATATATTAAAAGGATAGAAGGGGTATCATATGGTAGCAGAAATTATTTGTGTAGGAACAGAAATTTTACTTGGGAATATCGTAAATACCAACGCTGCTTATTTATCAGAACGCTTAGCCGGATTAGGGGTAAGCGTTTTTTTTGAAACAACAGTTGGAGATAATCCAGAACGTTTACAAGAAACCATTGAATTAGGACTAGAACGATCTGACATTTTGATTTTATCTGGTGGACTTGGACCAACCAAGGATGATTTAACCAAGGAAATTGCAGCGAAGGCTTGTGGGCAGGAATTAGTGGAAGACAAGAAAGCAAAACAAAAGCTTTTAGATTATTTTGCTGGACGTGAGCATAAGATGACAGAAAATAACCTGAAACAGGCTATGGTGCCAGAAGACTGTACTGTATTATATAATGAAAATGGGACAGCTCCGGGAATGGTTATCAATGCCCAGCAAAATAAGAAAATCATATTACTTCCCGGTCCTCCAAGTGAATTGATTCCTATGTTTCATCGACAGGTAGAACCTATTTTACAGTCTTATCAAAGGGGAGTTTTATATTCTAAAGTTGTGAAGATTGACAGTGTAGGGGAAAGCTTGGTTGAAACAAAAGTTTTAGATTTAATTGATGAACAAAGCAATCCAACGGTAGCTCCATATGCTAAACTTGGAGAGGTTCATTTGCGTGTAACTGCAAAGGCAGATACAAAAGAAAATGGACAAGAGCTTGTTATGCCAATGGTGGATGAATTAAAAAAACGTTTTCCAACAGAAATCTTTACAATTGAAGAGGACGTGACACTAGAGCAAGTGATTGTTGAGGAGCTTGTGAAGAAACATTATAGTATTGCCACTGCAGAATCCTGCACAGGTGGACTTCTTGCTGGACGAATTATTAATGTTGCTGGAGCTTCTGATGTGTTAAATGAAGGATATATTACTTATTCAAATGAAGCCAAAATGAAAAATCTTGGGGTAAAAGAAGAAACTTTAGCTGCAGTAGGAGCAGTTTCCAGAGAAGTTGCCAAGGAGATGGCAGAAGGCGTATGTAAAGTTGCCCACAGTAATGTAGGGGTTGGAATTACGGGACTGGCAGGACCAGGAGGGGAAACCAAAGACAAGAAACCTGGACTTGTTTATATTGGGGTTTGTGTCAATGGTGATACAACAGTAAACAAATATCAACTTCGTGGAAATCGAAAAAAAATAAGAGAAGTAGCCGTAAGTCGGGCATTGACGATGATAAGACAAAAGATTATGTAAAATAGCATTGAACAATATGGAAAAATATGGTAATCTTAATCAAGAGACAAAACAAGAATGCCGAACAAATATTCGAACGAACACTTGTTTTGGTTTTTGAACTGTGATATACTAATTGCATAAAAGAGATTATCATGAAAAGGAGATATAGAATGCAACAAGAAGAAAAACAAAAGGCATTAGAAGCTGCGTTAGGGAAGATAGAGAAGGATTACGGAAAAGGATCAGTTATGAAGCTTGGAGATTTTCAGGCGGATATGTCTATTGAGACAACACCAACTGGTTCTATTAGTTTAGATGTGGCACTTGGTGTTGGAGGAATTCCGAAAGGGCGAATTATAGAAGTATATGGCCCAGAATCAAGTGGTAAGACAACAGTTGCATTGCATATGGTTGCAGAAGTCCAAAAGAAGGGTGGAATTGCTGGATTTATTGATGCTGAACATGCATTAGATCCTGTATACGCTGCCAATATTGGAGTTGATGTAGAGAATTTATATATTTCACAGCCAGATACAGGGGAACAGGGACTTGAGATTGCGGAGACTATGGTTCGTTCCGGAGCAATTGATATTATCATTGTGGATTCTGTTGCAGCATTGGTTCCAAAGGCTGAGATTGATGGAGAGATGGGAGACTCTCATATGGGACTTCAAGCTAGATTGATGTCTCAGGCACTACGTAAACTTACATCAGTGATTAGTAAGTCTAACTGTACCGTAATTTTTATCAATCAATTACGTGAGAAGATTGGAGTTATGTTTGGGAATCCAGAGACTACAACCGGTGGTAGAGCACTTAAGTTCTATGCATCCATTCGTTTAGATGTTCGTAGAACTGAGACATTGAAGCAGGCTGGAGAGATGATTGGGAATCGAACTAGAATTAAGGTAGTGAAGAATAAGGTTGCACCTCCATTTAAACAAGCTGAATTTGATATTATGTTTGGAAAAGGAATATCAAGAGAAGGAGATGTGCTTGATTTAGCTGCCAATGCAAATATTATCAATAAAAGTGGATCTTGGTATGCTTACAACGGCGAGAAGATTGGTCAGGGACGAGAGAATGCCAAGACATATTTAGCGGAGCATCCTGATGTGTTTGCTGAAGTTGACAAGAAGATTCGTGAGGAGTATGGATTAGAACCAGCAAAGGAAGAAAAAACAGAGAAAAAAGAGAAATCAGGAAAAGAAGCATAGTTAGATGATTGTTACAAAATTAGAACCAGTAGGAACGAAAAAAGTTCGGTTATATTTAGATGAAGATCGATATTGCCTTTTGTATAAGAATGAAGTCTGGAAGCTGTCATTGCGAGAAGAAGTTCAAGTGTCAGGGGACAAGTTTAAGGAACTCAACGATATGCTTCTTCATAGAAGTAAATTAAAGGTTATGTCCCTATTAAAGCATTCCAGCCGTACAAGGAAGGAATTGGAGAACCGACTTCATCGATTGGAATTCCCAGAAGAAATTATAGCCGGTGCAATTGCATATGTAGAAGGATATCACTATATTGATGATCAGTTATATGTTCGCAATTATATTAGTTACTATGGACAGATAAGAAGTAAGAAGAAGATGCAGTTTGATTTATTGAAAAAGGGAATCACATTTGATTTTTTTGACAAAGTATGGGATGAGTTTGATTTTAACCAAGATGATATTCTTGAAGAACAGATGAAGAAGAGAATCCGAATCAAAGGGCCCATTACAAAAGCAAATTATCAGAAGAATTTTAATTTTTTCTTGCGAAAAGGATTTCCATCATCTAATGTTTCTAGAATGATGAAAGACTATTTAGTAGATGAATGAATTATTAATTTTCTGTAAAGTTTCATTAATATACTTGAATTGTTAGAAAATTCATGTATAATAAATCTTGGAGTGGTAATTAGCATGTTAAGGAGTGCAGATGAGAAAGAAATCACATATTTCACTAGCAGGTCAGATTATGGATTCGTTGGATTTAAATCAAGTTTTTGATTACAAGATGCCGTTTTACGTAGGTAGTATTTGGCCGGATTGTCGACCATCTTTTATTACAACACCTCATACTTATGATGTTACTTATCATAAAATTAAAGGAAAATTAGAAGAATTCGTGGAAGAATACAATGGCAGCGATACTATGAATATGCGCTCATGTGCAAAGCTAGGTGTTATGATTCATTATATTGCAGATTATTTTACATTTCCACACAATTCCCATTATGTAGGCAATGTAAAGGATCACTGTATTTATGAACGTGATTTGAAGCATGAATTAAAGTCTTATTTAAGCACAGAAGAAGCAAGAAGTACAAAAGATCAGTTAAAGACATATAGTACAGTAGATGAATTGAAAGAGTTTATTCAGAGAATTCATAAGCAATATATTTCAAAGATTCGCTGTGTAGAAGAAGATATTCAATATATTGTTAAGGTTTGTACAACAGTAGTGTTAAGTGTTGTACACATGATAACAGTAGGATTTGAAAGTGTTCATTTAAAATTAAAGTACGTATAGTTAAGTATTAAAAATGCTGTAGGGGAATCCCCTACAGCATTATTTTTTTGTTTTATTCTTCGTTATCTAATTCAAAAACTTGACGTTTCTTTGCAGTAACATCACTATTTAAATATTCATCATAGCTACATACTTTATCAATTAATCCATTAGTGGTTAATTCCATAATATGATTAGCAGTTGTTTGTACAAACTGATGATCTTGAGAAGAGAATAATAAAGCACCTTTAAATTCTTGAAGAGCCTCATTTAAGGCAGTGATTGATTCCATATCTAAATGGTTCGTAGGTTCATCTAAGATAAGAATGTTAGCACCACTGATCATCATCTTTGATAATAGACAGCGAACCTTTTCTCCTCCAGATAATACGGCAACACTTTTTAAAGCTTCTTCTCCGGAAAATAGCATACGTCCTAAGAAACCACGAACGAAAGTTGCATCTTTATCCTCAGAATATTGAGTTAGCCAGTCAACGATTGGCATATCATCACTAAAATCCTTTGTATTATCTTTTGGGAAATAGCTTTGTGTTGTAGTAACTCCCCATTTATAAGAACCTTCGTCTGGTTCCATCTCCCCAGAAATAATCTTAAATAATGTTGTAGTTGCAGTAGTATTTGGACCAACAAAAGCAACTTTATCCTCGGGATTCATTGTAAATGAAATATTATCAAGAACTTTTACTCCGTCGATTGTTTTTGAAATTCCTTCTACTTGCAGTGCATCGTTTCCAATGTCTCTGTTTGGTTTGAAATTAATGTATGGATATTTACGGCTAGAAGGCTTAATCTCATCTAATTGAATTTTCTCTAATGCTTTCTTTCTAGAAGTTGCCTGTTTTGACTTTGAGGCATTGGCACTAAATCGATCAATAAAGTCTTGAAGTTCCTTCATCTTGTCTTCTTTTTTCTTATTAGAATCTTTCATTTGTTTTGAAATTAACTGGCTAGATTCATACCAGAAATCATAATTTCCAGTAAATAACTGAATTTTAGCATAATCAATATCTGCAATATGTGTACAGACCTTATTTAAGAAATATCTATCATGAGATACTACAATTACGGTGTTTTCAAAATCGATTAAGAAGTCTTCTAACCATTCAATCGCTTCCAAATCCAAATGGTTTGTAGGCTCATCTAAGAGAAGAATGTCGGGATTACCAAAAAGTGCCTGTGCCAATAATACTTTGACCTTTTGTGGTCCAGTTAATTCAGACATCATAGAATAGTGAATATCACTTTCGATTCCAAGACCATTTAACATGGTAGCGGCATCAGATTCTGCTTCCCATCCATTCATGTCAGCAAATTCACCTTCTAGTTCACTTGCCTTGATTCCATCTTCATCTGTAAAATCTTCTTTTGCGTAAATGGCATCTTTTTCTTTCATAATATCATAAAGGCGTTTATTACCCATAATAACTGTATCCAAGACTTGTTCATTATCATATTGGTAATGATCCTGCTTTAATACAGATAAACGCTGCCCAGATGTAATAGAAACATCACCACTTGATGGCTCTAGTTCCCCAGAAAGAATCTTAAGAAATGTAGATTTCCCTGCACCATTAGCACCGATTAGGCCATAGCAGTTACCCTCTGTAAATTTAATATTCACGTCTTCAAAAAGAGCTCGCTTTCCGAGACGAAGTGTTATGTTATTTGCTTGTATCATAAAATTACCTTTCTTTCATATATAATGTATTTATCAATGCAAATTACATCATACTAAAAAAATATGAAATGTGCAAGTAAAAATACTTGACAAAGACAAAGGAATCGGATAAACTTATTTTTGGTAAAGGAAAAATGCTTTACAGGAGTGAATAATGGAACGAATTGTAGAACAAACATTATTATATGATTTCTATGGTGAATTGCTGACAGAACATCAAAAGCAGGTTTTTGGTGACCATGTACTGAATGATATGACGGCAACTGAGATTGCAAAGGAACATGGAATCACAAGACAGGCTGCATATGATATGATTAAGAGATGCAATCATATTTTAACAAATTATGAGGATAGTCTTCATCTTGTAAGGAAGTTTTTGATTACAAAAGAGAAAGTTCAAGAGATATATGAATTATCTAGAAGAACGATGGAAGTGAAGTCTTATGAAGTAATTCATGAGAATATGAAAAAGATAGAGAAAGTATCCAGCACTATATTAGAAGAATTATAGTATTAGGAGGAGAACATGGCATTTGAAAGCTTATCTGAAAAACTTCAAAATGTATTTAAGAATTTACGTGGTAAAGGTAGATTATCAGAAGATGATGTAAAAGCAGCAATGAAAGAAGTGAAGCGTGCTTTATTAGAAGCAGATGTAAACTTTAAAGTTGTAAAGACATTTATTAAAACTGTACAGGAGAGAGCAGTTGGCCAAGATGTATTGAATGGTTTGAATCCTGGGCAGATGGTAATTAAAATAGTAAAAGAAGAGATGGAATCATTGATGGGTTCCACTATGACTGAGATAGATATGAAACCAGGCAATGAGATTACTGTTATTTTGATGGCAGGTCTTCAAGGTGCTGGTAAGACAACAACAACAGCAAAATTAGCTGGTCAGTACAAGCAAAAAGGAAAACGTCCTTTATTAGTAGCTTGTGATGTTTACCGTCCGGCCGCAATTAAACAATTGCAGGTCAACGGAGAGAAACAAGGTGTTCCAGTATTTTCTATGGGGGATAAGCAAAACCCTGTAGATATCGCAAAAGCATCCATTGAACATGCTGAGAAGAATAACAATAATATTGTGATTCTAGATACAGCAGGTCGTTTGCATATAGATGAAGACATGATGAATGAATTAATTGCAATCAAAGCACAGGTCGATGTTCATCAAACTATTTTAGTAGTTGATGCCATGACAGGTCAGGATGCAGTGAATGTTGCAAAGGATTTCAACGAGAAGGTTGGAATTGACGGTATTATTATTACTAAGATGGATGGTGATACACGTGGTGGAGCAGCATTATCTATTCGATCAGTAACTGGAAAACCAATCCTTTATGTAGGTATGGGAGAAAAGTTAGAAGATCTTCAACAGTTTTATCCAGATCGTATGACAAGCCGAATTCTGGGTATGGGTGATGTTTTAACATTGATTGAAAAAGCAGAAGCCAATGTAGATGAAGAAAAAGCAAAAGAGATGCAGCAAAAGCTTAAGAAGGCATCTTTTAATTTCAATGATTACTTGGAACAAATGGAACAAGTAAAGAAGATGGGTGGCTTGTCGGACATGTTATCAATGATTCCTGGAATGGGAAATCAATTGAAAGGTGTGAACTTAGATGACAGCATGCTAGATAAGACAGCATGTATTATATATTCGATGACAAATGAAGAAAGAGAGAATCCAGAGATAATTACACCGCCTCGAAAGAAGAGAATTGCGGCTGGAGCTGGAGTACCAATTGCTGAAGTGAATCGATTATGTAAGCAGTTTCAGAATCAAAAGAAGATGATGAAACAGATGTCAGGTATGATGGGTGGCAAAGGCGGACGAAAAGGTGGTTTTAAATTACCATTCTAAGCGTTGTTATATATTATTAATTAATTATGGAGGTGAAAAAGATGGCAGTAAAAATGAGATTAAAAAGATTAGGACAAAAGAAGGCTCCTTTTTATAGAGTTGTAGTAGCAGATTCTAGAGCTCCTAGAGATGGAAAATTCATCCAGGAAATCGGAACATACGATCCTAACCAAGAACCAAGTGTTGTAAAAATCGATGAAGAAGCAGCAAAAAAATGGTTATCTGAAGGTGCTCAACCTACTGATACCGTTGCAAAATTGCTTAAAGTTGCAGGAATCGAGAAGTAATAAGGAGGCAGACGCATGAAACATTTATTAGAAGTCATTGCAAAAGCCCTCGTTGATCAACCAGAAGAAGTATCTGTAACTGAAAAAGAAGATGATAATACTTTAGTATTAGAACTTCGTGTTGCCCAAAATGACATGGGTAAAGTTATTGGAAAGCAAGGACGTATTGCAAAAGCAATTCGTACGGTTGTAAAAGCTTCTGTGAATAAAGGCGACAAGAAAATTATCGTTGATATAAAAGAGTAGGAGATCCCTGTAATCAATTATGGTTACAGGATTTTCTTTTTTTAGTGGAGGACAACAATATGATGAAATTAGTTTCCTGGAATGTGAATGGGCTACGTGCCTGTGTGAAAAAAGGATTCTTAGATGTAATGGATGAGCTGGATGCAGATGTTTTTTGCGTTCAAGAAACAAAGCTGCAAGAGGGACAGATAGATTTAGATTTGCCAGAATATTATCAGTATTGGAACTATGCAGATAAAAAGGGATACTCGGGTACAGCGATTTTTACAAAGATTGAACCAGAATCAGTGGCATATGGACTGGGGATTGATGAATTCGATCATGAAGGCAGAGTGATTACTTTAGAATTTGATGAGTATTATGTTGTGACATGCTATACACCAAATTCACAAAGCGAATTAGCTAGATTACCTTTCCGAATGGAGTGGGAGAATCACTTTAGAGAGTATTTAAAGCATTTAGAAGAGACAAAGCCAGTTGTACTTTGTGGAGATCTAAATGTAGCACATCAAGAAATTGATTTAAAAAATCCAAAAACAAATCATAAAAATGCAGGATTTTCTGATGAAGAACGTGGAAAGTTTACGGAATTATTAGAATCTGGATTTATTGATAGTTTTCGATATTTCTATCCAGATACCGAAGAAGTCTATAGCTGGTGGTCTTATCGATTTAAGGCAAGAGAGAAAAATGCAGGTTGGCGAATTGATTATTTCTGTGTTTCAAAGGAATTAGAAGATCAATTGGCAGATGCTACAATTCATACAGAGATTTATGGGTCCGATCACTGCCCTGTAGAATTAGTGATAGAATAAAAGGCTTTTGGGGAGTTCATTCCTCAAAAGCCTTTCTTTTACATTACTCTAGTTCGTCTAAATCCATAGTTTCTTTTGCTGATTCAAAGTTGATTTTTTTGGCTTGTTCAAACTGTTCTAAAATATCATTTAAAGAGGTACTTAATTCTTCTTTGATTTTTTCCAGTTTGTCTGCATCAACATTGTAATTTAAAAATAGTTTTTCTATATTTTCTGTTACATGATGTCCTAAATGAGATATTAGAAGAAAAGAATTGAAGTTGCTACTATTCTTTGCATTTTTAAAATGTAATAAATCTTCTTCGATAAATTCTATAATCTCTCGATCACTTGCAAATTTTCCATGAATCATTGCATATGGCTGAACTCTTTGCAAAAAGAATTTGTTGTGTCGTGTAATATTAAACACATAGGAAACAATAAGTCCGTCTCCAAGGTCAAACTCAGCAATATGCATAATACTATTATATTCTTTAATAGAAGTAGCACCTAACTGTCTTAGGTTAATGTTAATAAAATCTCCAGTGATTGAATTTCGGTTCATATAAATTCCTCCCTTTTATAATGCGAATTTAACAAGTAAGAATATCATTGATACAAAAACAGATAATAGCATCATAGGGAATCCGATTTTGAAATAATGACCAAAGGTAATTGGATATCCTTCTTTGTTACTAATACCAGATAATACAACATTTGCAGATGCACCAATTAAAGTTCCGTTTCCACCAAGACATGCACCCAATGATAATGCCCACCAAAGAGGAGTAACATCTACACCAGTTGCTTTAATGGTAAGAAGCATAGGGATTAAAGTTGCGACAAATGGAATATTATCGAGGAATGAAGATACAATAGCAGAAATCCATAAAACTAAAACCATGGTTAAAATAATATTTCCACCAGTGGCACTAATTAATGCGTCTGCCAAGATGGTTATGACTCCAACCTTTTTTAATCCGCCAACAACAATAAATAATCCAATAAAAAATAAAATAGTTGGCCATTCAACACTTAATACAATATCTTCGACTTCTTGTTTTCCTATTAATAGCATAACACAAGCAGCGGTTAAAGCAATGGTACATGACTCGACACCCAGTTGATCATGTAAAATAAATGATAAGGCAACTAAAATTAAAATAATTACGCTTTCTTTTAAAAGAAGAGGATCTTTAATTGCCTTTCGCTCATCTAATTTCATAACAGCAGCAATATTTTTATCTTTTACCTGCAGATTTTTTCCATAAATAAATTTAAAGCAAATAATAGAAATAATAATAACTATAAGAGATGCAACACCTGTATTTACTATAAAATCTACAAAGTTTAAATGTGCGGCACTTCCAATCATAATATTGGGTGGATCACCGATGAGTGTTGCAGTACCACCAATATTAGATGCCATAATCTGAGTCATAATATAAGGAACAGGATTTACTTTTAAAATGTTGGTAATAGCCAATGTCATTGGACCAACAAGTAAAACCGTCGTTACATTATCTAATAACCCTGAAAGAATGGCGGTGATAATAATAAATACAACCATAATAGGCCATGGTCTACCTTTTGCTAATTTTGCTGCTTTGATAGCTATGTACTCAAATATACCTGAGTTTTTAACTACAGATACTAAGAGCATCATGCCAACCAAAATACATATTGTTTCTACATCCACAGCAGAGACACAATCTTCTATTGAAAGAATATGCGTTAGAATCAATAAAACTGCTCCTGTCATTGCGGCAACAGTATTATGTATTTTGTTCGTAATGATAGCCGTCATCGTTCCTAAGAAAATGATGATAGCTATGACTTGTTGTAAAGTCATTTTTTTCGCCTCCTTATATTTAGTCCATGGAATATTTTAACACTAAAAAAAATAAAAGAAAGGATTTTTTGCTTTTTATGTAAATAAATTTAGTAATAAGGTAGTTAGAGAAACAAAAAAGGTGATGCCAGGATTTATTCTCTGACACCACCTTATTAGTTAAATGTTATTTACAATTTGATCATATAAGTCAAGAGAGCAGTGGTGATTAGAATCAAAATGTGAACAATTCAAACAGCTACAACCTTTTGAATCGTTTCCGTTGCTTACATTTTTGACAGAGTTATCACAACCACAAGGGCAGTATTCGCTGCAAGACTGAGCAACTTCTTCATATAATTTATTCTGATTTGACATAAGAAACCTCCTTTATAATTAACGTTACAACTATAGTATGTACAAAAAAATTTACTCCATTCAAAAAACATTCAAAAAACTTCAAAAAACTTTAAAAAACTTATTGACAAACAAGAATTAGGATGATAAGATTATCAACGTTGCTGACAAAACAGCAGCAAAATAAAACAGAATATCAGCTTTGTTTTCACAAAAACTTTTTAAAAAGAAATTGAAAAAAGTGATTGACAAAAACAGATGACTATGATAATCTATTATAGCTGTCACAAAAACAGACAGCACAGAACATTGATAATTAAATAATAAGACAACCTTGAAAATTCTAAAAGATTTTCAGTTGGTTTTTCAAAAAAACCAGCAACGAACGTTCTTAAAACAAGAACAGTAATAACAAGGATAAACAAAAGCTA
>JAQVEG010000001.1:264298-278424 GCA_028697725.1 Anaerostipes sp. | reverse complement strand
TCTTCATAGGTAAATACAATCTCACTGCTTCCTTTTGGCACTTTCACTGCCATTAGACCTTGATCTGCTTTTCGTATTTGGGTAGTTTTCCCGTCGATTGTTGCCTGAAATCCCTTGCTATAAGGGACTGATAAAAAGCAAAGTCCTTCTTTGTCTTTTGATACCTTCAACGTAATCTTTCGATCTGTCATTTGTATTGACTTGGCTGCATTTTGATTTAATTTTTCTGCCGCCGATTCTACTGTTGTCTTTGTTTGACTTTCTATAAATTGCTTTGCATTTAACTCTGTCATAGATGTATCTTTTTTTAATTGATTACATTCTTCATTTGAAAAAACCAAGACATGCAACAATACTTTATCTCTTTGTTTTTTACTTAACTTTTTATATTCTGATAACTTCATATAATGGGTGAAAAAAGTTCCCATAGATAAGGCATTTTTATTTTCATAGATAACGAAACCATTTTTTTCATCTATCTTTTTATATCCCTCTACTGGCTCATAAACCTTCTGATTACTTACTGGCTGACCCTCTTTATATTGTAGATAATATCGACTGGAAAGCAGCATCCGAAGCCCTTCTTTTTCCTTAGGAAGGATGGTTTTCACACTTCGTTCTATATCTACAAAATCATAAAAGTCGAACAGACTTGCCGGAATCGTACTAATAAACGAAGTGGTAGATGGTAAATTCCAAAACATATTAAAATTCATTTGGCTGTATTCTAATTCAACTCTTGAAAACGGCTGTTCTCGAATCTCCTTTAATGATGTTTCCAGTGCCATTCCAGCCTTATATTCCTTTCTCTGACCTTGTGTAATTGCATAATAACCCTCGTATATAAACAGATAAGAAAATACGACGGAACAAAATATAGTTCCCACAAGAAAGGCATTTAAATATTTCATCTGTTTATCTTTATTTAAAATAAATACCAGATAGATTAATATCAAGAGGCACACCCCAGGAACTATAAGTTCCTTTTGGTATAGGCTGCGATTTTGAATAACAAATGCCTCAGAAAAACTTCCTCCCCCATTGGTAAATATGCCAATGACAATAAATATAAGTTCTGCAATGACACAAACTCCTGCTCCAATTGCATATGCTCTTTGCTCAAACTCCTCCAAAGAATATACGGTCATAACTGCCATAATTAAAATCGGCATAAAGAACCATCTTGCATAATAACTGGAATTTCCTCCTGAAAATAAGGAATTTAACACAGGAACAAGTGCAAATACAAGACATATTACAAGAAGTCTCCTCATAAAAATCGGAGAATCCATGGATTCCCTTGTCTTTTTCTTTCCTTTTGTTATGTAATAAAAGGCAATGATTCCGCTAAAAGAGAACAATGGTAAAAAGAGTGCCATAGATGAATTTGCAATGAGTTCATTGGAAAATAAAGTGGGTATTGCAATTAAGTCTGGGGGCAAAAATAAATTCTTTAAAAGGCTTGCGTATACCTTTAACTCATCATAAATTATCATTCCCTTTCCCGAGATTACATTGGAAACTCTCTGATTTCCAACAACGGTAATCAAGGATGGCAGTAAAAATGCTCCTGAAATCAGTGTCCCTATGATTCCTTCTATGAAAACTGGTACTAATCCCTTTATTCTCTCTTTCATGCTTTGTTCGTGGACGCCTAAAACATATTTGCTTACGGCATAAATTACAAGGAACAATACCTCTGCAATAAAGAAATAATAATTTAATATGGCCGTAAATGCTGTAAAAACAGCAAACCAGCCTCGTTTCTTTTCTTCTACTAGCTTTTCTAATAATATTAAGTATACTGGAAAGAAAACGATAACATCTAAAAAATGATTGAACACAATACTTGTAATAGAATATCCACTAAATGCATAGAGGATTGCTCCAATGACTGCCGATGTAGATTTCTTTGTATATTTTTTAATATAAAGATATGCAAACATCGCTGATAATCCAAACTTAATTACCAATAATCCAGACATTAAAGCTGGCAGCATTGCCTTGGAAAAGGGAATTGTCACCCAAAAAAATGGACTTCCAAGAAGATAGAAGGAATAGCTTGTATATAAACTGCTCCCTAAATCTGTTGCAAAGTTCAAAAATAATTGTCCATTTCTCACTGCTTCATGAACCCCTGTATAAAATGGAATCTGCTGCAATAAATAATCTCCATAATATAAAAATGCTCCATGTTCTTTCCCCATAAATGGCAGGAAAAACAAAAGGGATACAAGGCAGGCAAGACCAAATACCTTACCTGCACTCATATCACTAATTTTACTTTTTTTTATCTCTTGTCTCTTATTTTTCATATTCCCTCACAGTCTCTATATGTATCCTTGATCCACTTTAATCACTGCAAAATAGGTTGGATGTTTTTTGTGAAGTTTTCTCTTCATCCATGCAACAATCTCTTCTGCATGTTCCATATCTTCAAAGGGTACAATCATATCAAAAATCAAATTGGTATGGGTATTTCCTTTTACCATTCTAAAATCATGGATTGACAAATTCTCGTCTCTTTTTCCAATCAACTCTAAAACTAACTGCTTTGCTGCATCGGTCTCAGCATCATCCATTACAATGGGATCCATATGGATTGTCGCATCACATTGAAACTGTTCCATTAATTGAAATTCAATATTGTCAATAACATCATGAGCTTCTAAAATGTCCACTGTATGAGGAACTTCCGCATGAAGCGAGATAATACATCGTCCTGGTCCATAATCATGAATCATCATATCATGGACTCCAACAATCATATCGTGGTCCATAACCATTCGCTGTATTTCCATAACAAATTCACTGTCCGGGGCTTCCCCAAGCAATGGCTGAAGGGTATCTTTTGCCGCATCCACGCCAGCCCACATAACAAAGCAAGATACAATAACACCAACAATTCCATCCACATTCCATCCTAGAAAATGAAACAATAAAAGGCCAATTAAAACTGCTGTAGTAGAAATACAATCACTTAAACTGTCTGTAGCTGTGGCTTTCATGGCTTCTGAATTAATCCTTGTCCCCACACTTTTATTAAATGCAGCCATCCAAAACTTCACTAGAATTGAGACTACCAAAATTACAACAGATATGGTCCGAAACGTTATGTCCTCTGGATGAATTATCTTGTCAATGGATGTTTTTAAAAGTTCAAATCCCATTAAAATAATCAAAAATGAAACAATCATCCCTGAGATATATTCGATTCTTCCATGACCAAATGGATGATCTTTATCTGCTGGCTTTCCAGCCATACGAAATCCAATCAGTGTAATCACCGAAGATGCCGCATCTGACAAGTTATTCAAGGCATCTGCCATAATAGATATGGCACCTGTAAGCCATCCCCCTAATAATTTTATGAGAAACAAAAATATATTACAGGCAATTCCAACACAACCTCCCATGGTTCCGTAGTTTTGACGAACCAAAGGATCCGTTACATTATCCTTATCCTTAATAAATAATCTAACTAATAAATCAGTCATCTTTTCAAGTCCTTTTCTTATATTTATTTATATTATGCTGTGACAATTTCCCCTGCAATTGCAGATGCCGCTGCGGTCTTAGGCGAAGCAAGATAAATCTCAACCTTTGAGGTTCCCATTCTTCCCAAGAAATTACGGTTATTTGTTGCTAAAATTCTCTCTCCATCGGATAGAATTCCTCCTGCACGTCCACAGCACAATCCACAACCAGGTTGTGTGATAATTCCCCCTGCTTTGGCAATGGTCGTTAAGTATCCAGCCTTAGATGCCTCTGTATATATTTTACGGCTAGCAGGTGTTACGATTAATTTCACATAATCTGCAACTTTCTTTCCTTCTAAAATCTTGGCCGCTGCCTCTAAATCTTCCAATCGTCCATTGGTACAAGAACCAATAAAAACTTGGTCTAATTTCGTTCCTTTTATCTCTGAAATAGGTTTCACTGCATCTACTTGAGATGGACAGGCTGCCACTGGCACCAAGTCTTCTGCCTTGTACTCTACCTTTTGACAGTATACGGCATCTTCATCTCCATAAATCCAGTCCACATCTGATAATTCAACTTCTGAATATTGGGCAGTTTTTTCATCTGGTGCAAATAACGCTGCCTTTGCTCCACCCTCGATTGCCATATTTGACATGGTCATACGGGATGCTACGCTCATATTGTCAATGGTAGAACCAGAGAATTCAAAAGTTTTGTAAGTTGCTCCATCTGCCCCTAAATCACCGATTAATTTAAGGATAATATCTTTCGACGAAACATTGTCAGGAAGAGTTCCATTGACTACCACTTTAATTGTCTCAGGTACACGTACCCACATCTCTCCGGTTCCAAGAATAGAAGCCATCTCTGTATATCCAATTCCAGAAGAAAAACATCCAACACATCCATAGGTTGTTGTATGAGAATCTGTTCCAAATACAATATTTCCTGGTTTTGCATATCCACACTCTGTCATTAATTGATGGCAGATTCCATCACTGCGATGTACATTGGTCAAACCATATTTCTCAACAAATGCATCTCCAATTTTAAAATGTCTTACATCTTCCACTGCACTTGTAGGCACTAAATGATCATAAATTAAAACTACTTTTTCTGGATCCCAAAGCTTTTGAAATCCCATCTCTTCAAACTTTTCTGCTACGAAAGGAATAAAAATATCATGAATCATAACTCGATCAACATTTACTGTCACAATCTCTCCTGGTGTTACTTTATCTCTTCCCACATTGCGGCTAATAATCTTTTCAATCATTGTCTGTCCCATAATTATTGATCCTCCTTTCTGATTCCATTTCTTTTTTGCATTGCTTTTACAAGTCCACCTGCATTGATAATATCCATCAAATTCTGTGGCAATGACTGAATCTCATACTTCTTTTCATTTAAGGAAATATGATCTCCTAATAACACATCAATCCTATCCCCCTCTTTTACATCCTCTTGAATCTGGTCATTTTCAATGAGTAAAAGTCCATTGTTAATAGAATTACGGAAAAAAATCCTTGCAAATGACTTTGCAATTACACATTTAATGTTTAATGCTTTAATAATCTCTGGTGCCTGTTCTCTTGAAGAACCACATCCAAAGTTCTTTCCAGCCACAATAATATCTTCATCCCCAATTTGTCCTGCAAGTTCTGGACGAAGTGGCGAAAATCCATATTGTTTCATATCTTCCACGGTTGGAAGTGCTAAATATTCTGTGGGAATAATAATATCTGTATCAATATCATCTCCAAGCACCCAAACCTTTCCTGTAAATTGTTCCATACTTATCCACCTCTTATTTATTTTACGTTTTTAGTAATCTTACCTGCAATTGCAGATGCTGTAACAGTTGCTGCAGACCCTAGGTATACAAATGAATCTGGATGTCCTGCACGTCCTTTAAAGTTTCTTGTTCCAGTGGAAATCAACACTTCCCCTTCGCCAATAACTCCCTGACAGCTTCCCCAGCACACACTACAGTTACTGTTCATAACCATAGCTCCTGCCTCCATAAATATATCAATCAGTCCTTCTTCTAATGCCTGAATATATACACTGTTAGATGCAGGTGCAATTAAGAATCTTACATGGTCACTTACTTTCTTTCCTTTTAAAATCTTTGCAGCCACACGTAGCTCATCGATTCGTCCATTGTTACATGACCCTAAAAATGCTTCGTCAATCTTTACTTCTCCTGCTTCTTCTACTGGGACTACATCATCAATTAAATGAGGCTTTGCAACTACTGGTTCAATCTCATCTAAGTTAATATTGTATACCTTCTCAAAATGAGCATCTTCATCACTAACAAATAAATTCTCAGCCTTACGTCCTCTGGATTCTACATATTCTACAACCTTTTCATCTGGCTCTACAATTCCAGTCTTAGCTCCTGCCTCCACTGCAAGATTACATAACACAAGTCTGTCATTAATGCTTAAGTTATGTGCTCCTTCTCCAGCAAACTCCATTACTTTGTAATTACATCCATTGGCTCCTACCATGCCAATGATTGTTAGAATTAAATCTCTTGGATAAACACCCTCTTTTAATGTTCCAGTTAAATTAAAACGAATAGTTTCTGGTACTAACACCCATGATGTACCTGTTGTCATGGCATATAGAAAATCTGTACATCCAATTCCAGTTCCAAATGCTCCAAGGGCACCATATGTACAAGTATGGGAGTCTGCTCCCATAATCAATTCTCCAGGACAAACAAAATCCTCAACCATAATCTGATGACAAACACCCTTTCCTTCATAAAAAGCTATCTCATGCTCTTTTGCAAAGTTTCTCATCTTCTTATGTGCCTGAGCTGTCTTTGGATTCTCAGCTGGAATGTTGTGGTCAATAATAAACACTAACTTATCCTTGTCTGCAATCTTAGGATGCTTTAAGTCATTGTGATACATATCAATGGTTAAATGTGTGGTTCCATCATTACTCATCAAACGATCCACTTCTACTGTATGAATATCTCCTGCCTTTACCTCATCTACTTTTGCGGCTCTTGCAATAATCTTCTCTCCAATTGTCATTCCCATAAGTTACACCTCTCCTTCATTCAAAAAGTTAATTAATCCACCATGATCTAATATATTCTGCATATATGGTGGTAACTTTGTACAAGGAACGGTTTCCTTTTTCGTCTCTATGGTTCCCTTTGTTAAATCAAGGATAATCTCATCCATAGGATCAACAATATCATATAAATCTTTGCTTACAATCACTGGCAATCCAATGTTAATAGAATTGCGGTAAAAAATTCTTGCAAATGACTTTGCAACCACTGCCTTCACTCCTAGTGCCTTTAATACACTTGGAGCCTGCTCTCTTGATGATCCACATCCAAAGTTCTCTCCAGCAACAACAATGTCGCCTTCCTTCACCTTCTTTGAAAAATCTGGGTCAATAGACTCAAATGTATATGCTTTCATCTCTTCTATGTTAGGTAATAATAAATATTGTGATGCAATAATCTGATCTGTATCTACATCATTGTGAAACTTAAAAACTCGGCTCATATTATGTTCCTCCTCTAAAAAATGTTCTTCTACATAGGATACAATAAAATACCCAAAAAAACAACGAGGGATGCTTCATTTTTTTTACACACTCCCTACATATTTTTATGGTATAATGGATACATGGTTAAATTTTACGATTTAATTAGTTACCATTTATTTTTTTATTAAAGGGAGGGAATGTATGAGTAATACAAAGAAGTATGTTGCCGAGTTTATCGGAACAGCAGTTTTAACACTTTTCGGATGCGGAAGTGCTGTCGCTATTAACACTATTTTAGCTGATGAGGCAGAGGTGCCTTTAGGGTTCTCAACTCTATTAATCGCCTTTGCATTTGGTCTTGCATTAATGGCAATGGCTTACTCTATTGGAAGCATTTCTGGATGTCATGTAAATCCAGCCGTTTCTATTGGATTCTTAATTTCAAAGCGTATGGAAGTAAAAGATTGTGTATGCTACATCGTAGCACAGATTCTTGGTGGTCTATTTGGGGCTACTTTATTAACATTGATTCTAAGAAGTAATGGTTCTTTAGGAACTAACGGTTTTGGAAAGTATAGTGCCTTAAACATTGATATGTCACAGGCTCTTCTTGTAGAAGCAATCTTAACATTTGTTTTTGTATTTGTTATTCTTGCAGTTACATCAAAAGCAGAGTTTGGTTCTATTGCAGGTCTTATTATTGGTTTAACACTTGTAATTATCCATATCTTTGGTATTCCATTTACAGGAACATCTGTAAATCCAGCACGTAGTCTTGGACCAGCTATTATGGCCGGTGGAGATGCTTTATCACAAGTTTGGGTATTTATTGTTGCTCCAATTGTTGGTGGTATTTTAGCAGGATTGTTATACTTATTCTTCTTTACAGGAAACGAAGAAGCATAGTACAACATATTTTATATGTACATAAGAAAATGGAATCAGGATTTAATCCCGATTCCATTTTCTTTTCTTATAACTGATTAAAATACTTCTCAAGTCCTTTACAAATCCCTGTTACAATCTTATCTTGATAGGAACTGGTTGCCATATTCTTATCTTCTGTCTGATTGGACATATAGCCCATCTCCACAATGGTAACTGGCACTTCACACCAATTAATTCCACTCATAGTATCGGTTTCCCACACTCGTTCTTTTTTTGCACCTGTCTCTTTGACCATAGAATTTAAAATATTCGTGGATAATGCCTTACTTTTTTCATAAAGCTTCCCGTTATATTGATTGTCAGGGGTCTGACAGATTGTCATCATTCCATTGACACTCTGACTATCTGCTCCATTTGCATGAATTCGTATCAATGCATCTGCGTGATAGGCATTGGCGATTTTGGCTCGCTTACTATTGCTAATATTTACGTCATTGGTAGTTCGTGTCATCTTTACACGATAACCTTCTTTTTTAAGTGCTGCTTCTAACTTTAGTGATACTTGCAGCGTCAACTCATATTCCTCTAATCCACTGACAACTCCACTGGTTCCACTGGCAACTTTTGCTTTCTTTTCTAAAGCACCTGGTCCAACTGGTTCTTGCTCTGTATTTTGTTCCTTTTGATGCCCTGGATCAATGACAATCAACTTTCCTTCTGTCTTTATATCTTCTGTGGTTGCTTCTGTGGTTACTTTCGCTTTTTCCGGCTCTGTAGATGCTTCTTTTTTTATGTTTGATTTTGCACATCCTGCAAGAAAACAAATACACAGAGTAAGTATTATCCAACTCCTTCTCTTCATCTAGTTCTTCTCCTTACTCATACACCTTAATCAATTTAATATTTTCCTTCTCATATCTGTTTAATTCATCGTCTGAAATTTCACCAGATCTCGTTCCACGATACCATGATTTACTTTCAAAATAAGATTGTAAGCTTTTATTTTTAAAAATATAACCATGTCTTGCAAAGATTTCATTTCTTGCAACTTTTAAATCCCAAGAACTGAGTCCTGCAACCTGTGATTTTGATAAATATTCAGTGTTGCTATAAGGAAACACATAATCAACCCCTGTCCTATATGGTGTCTGTGTCGTTGCTTCTGTGGTGGTTGCCTCTGTGGTTGCTTGTGTAGTCACAGCCTCTGTGGTTACCGCAGAAGTATCTTCCTTAGTTGTCACTTCTGAAGTTGCTACATCACTGCTTTGATTTTGATTTGCAAGGAAGAATCCAATGAATCCTGCAACAAGAACCAGCACAATTCCAAGGACAACAATAGGGACCTTATTACTCTTCATCTGAGGCTCCTGATTTCTATATTGTGGCTGTTCTTCTCTAATATAGTTCTCTTGCTTCACCTCTCCTAATTCCTCAATATCCTCACTTGTAGACGCTCCACAATAAGGACAAAATTGACTGGTGTCATCTATTTTCTTTCCACATTTTGTACAAAACATAACTTTTCCTCCTCTAGTTAATTATATCTGACTATATTTCTCCAAATTCCAAACACACACAATGCAATCAAATATAGTACCAAAATCCCATTGCCTGCTTTTGGCATCTGCCTCTTCTCATATTTAAGCTTCATATCCCAGAGAATAAATATAACAATCCATGGTCCAGTCACAAATAAAAATGGATTGGCATTGTATGCTCCTTTGATATCTAGTTTTATTAAATCTAAAAACAGGGTAGTTATCCCACACCCTGGGCATAACCATCCTGTTCTCATCCGAAACAAACAAGGAATGGCAATACCAGTAATTCTGATCCATATAAAATATGTAAATCCGATGATAAGTATAATTCCAAACTTCTTTCCTTGCTTTTTCATTCTAATATCCTTGTAAACTTTTATTAATGATATCCTGCATCAAGCACTCACTGATAATAGAGAATCCAACAACACATAATACTAAATATAGAATATTGCTGCTTCCACCAACGGCTCCTTTAATCTTGTCACATCTTTCTCCCATCTTGTAGTTCCAATAGATAAAATAAATCCCACAAGTAATGAAAGAAAACAAGAATACCATACCACCAGAAGTAGCTTCTCTTTCTCCTGCAATTTGGTTCACTTCGTCATTTAATTTAATCACCCAGTAAATACCATAAATTCCACAAGTAATAATAGAAAATATGATACATAAAGCAATGTTTCTTGGCATAATTCCATACTTGCTTCCCTGTGTCTGATTCTGTTTTCTTGTAGCTCCTTGTGCGTCCTTCGATCCCTGTTGTTGAAATGAAAGGGACTCTCCACAGCTAGTACAAAACTTTGCATCATCTTCTTTAATCTTTGCTCCACACTTTGGACAATACTTCATAGTTTTTTGCTCCTCTCTCTATCCGGCTAATATTATAAGTCATCCTCTTCTCATGATACGTGATAATCTGTCTTCATGCAAGAATTTTCCAGAAATCACTTAATTTTATACACACTCCTTATAAGATGAACTTTGCTATCATCTGGTACATCTCATCTGGGGTTACCGGCTTTGTCAAATGTTCATTCATCCCTGCTTCTTTGGTATCGTTTATATCAGAGGTATACGCATTGGCTGTCATTGCAATAATTGGTATCTGTTTTGTGTCTTCACGTTCCATTGCACGAATCACTTTGGCTGCCTCGATTCCATTCATATGAGGCATACGAATATCCATTAAAATCAAATCATATTCAAATTCTTCGGACTGTTTCATTGTCTCCACAGCAACGAGTCCATCTTGTGCAACTACAACCTCCATCCCTTGCTTTTCTAATAATTTCTTAGCTATGGCAGCATTAATCTCATGATCTTCTGCCAGAAGTACCTTTTTACCACTTAGCTGAAACTCCTGTTTTCCCTTATCTTCTGGCTTATCACTGTTTGTTTTCTCATATACCATAGGAAGTTTCACTGTAAATTTAGTTCCTTCCCCAAGTTTGCTTTTCACTTGAATCTCTCCATCCATGGCATCTACAATCTGTGCCACAACAGAAAGTCCAAGTCCTGTTCCCTGAGAACTATCAGTTATATAATTCTCCTCCTGTGCAAAGGGTTCATACATCTTCTCTTGAAATTCTTCACTCATTCCACATCCATTATCATCCACTGTGAAAATCTCGTAAATAATATCTTCTGTTTGATCTCCGTAGCTTTGCGTGAAACAAACCTTTCCCCCTTGCGGTGTAAATTTGACCGCATTGGACAATAAGTTAATCAGTACCTGCCTACACCGAACGCCATCCACATAAAGCTCAATCTTGGAATCCAGACTATAATCTGTCTCTACTTTAAAAGATATGTCCTTTCCCTTAAGCTGTGTAGCAAGCATATCAATAACCGATTGATAAATCACTGGTGGCTTTACCCATTCAGGCTGAAGTTTAAACTTTCCACTATTCATTCTAGAAATATCCAAAATATCATTAATCATACTGAGAAGGTACTTTCCAGAAATATCAATCTGATTCATATACGCCCTCACTTCTTGGGGTACATTTTCCTCCATCTGTGCCAGCTCTGTAGAGCCAATAATTGCATTCATTGGTGTTCTCAATTCATGACTCATCTTGGACATAAATTCTTCTTTTATCTTATTGGCATTCTCAAGTTCTATATTTAGCTTTTTCTCATAGTCTAATTCTCTTTGATTTCGAGAATGCAAAATTATCATAAACAAAACAATAAGACACAAAATCGCCACAAGCACTGCGATTAACATACTAATCACTGGATAATCATAAATAAGATCTGACAGTTTTTGATTACTGTCATTGGCATCAATCAATCCCATATAAATTGCCTGATTTACATCATTTTGAGTCAAACTGGCAATCCCTTTATTTAAAATACTGATTAGAACAGTATCTGTATCCTTATTCACTCCAAAAGAAAGATTCCATGAAAAATCATTAATTAGAACACTATGTAAATTCGTATACTTGTGTTGAGTTTTATAATATTCTGCGGAGTAAGCTGCAATTAATGCCACGTCTACATCCCCACGATCCACTGCATTCATACATTCTTCATTGGAACGATACTCTACAAACTTATAACTTGGCATCTTCTTTTTCATAGCCATGGTAGAATAAGAACCAACACAAACAGCAACCTTATATGACGCTCCTTTGGCATATAAATCATCAATTCGATCCTTAGTTACCGCAGAATAATTCACTGTAATATATGGATTGGTAACTAACACATCATTGTCCTTTACCATCTTAGGATCATTTGCAATTCCAGACACTAAATCTGTCTCTCCCTGTTGTACGGAACGAAGTGCCAACTTATAACTATCCTTCGCTACATACTTTACCTTAAGTCCAACTCTTTCTGCAATGGTATCTAATACATTAGGAATAATCCCTTTGATTTTATTTGTATTCTTATCATAAATAGCAGATGGAATCCATGAGGTATCCATAGCAATTGAAATCGTTGGATGTTTCTTAATATATGCTTTCTCTTCATTGGTAAGAATAATCTTTGTTGATTTCGTTGAATTTTGAGATATATTCTGTGTTTTACTATTCTTTGCGAAACATAAACTACTTCCATTTATAAGTATTATCACAGCTACACACACTGAGACAACTTGATAGAATAACTGTTTTACACGCACATCATCACTTCCTTCCGTTGTGCTATTTCTTATACAATTATACTACAGTTTTCATATAAAACAAATAGCTCCAGACACAATATGCCTGAAGCTATTTTTGAGATTGATTTTGTTTTTTTCTGTTTCTTATTTCTTAATTCTTATTTCTTTTTTCTTCTGAATACAATGATTCCAGCTCCTGCAAGTGCTAATGACCCAATGATACTTGTCCAAAGAATTGGCATGTTATCACCAGTTTTTGTAGTGTTAGAACTAGAAGCACTTGAATGTTTCTTACTGCTTCCACCATTGCTGCTCTCATCATCTCCACTGCTACTTCCGCCTGAGTTTTCATCGTCTCCACCATTATGGGACTCATCTGGTAATTTTTCATCTACCATCTCAACGGTTTGAACTGTTCCGTCTGTTTTCACTGTAAATGTAATATCATTTGCAATTTCGTAACCATTCGGTGCTGTAATCTCACGAAGTGTGTATGTTTCACCTGCAACTAACTTTCCATATATTTCATGTTTTGTTGTTGTTGATGTCCATGATTCCACTACATTTCCGTCTTTGTCAATCAATTGTAGTTTTGCTCCTGGAAGCTCTTTGCCACCTGTAATTGCGACCTTGGAAATCTGTACTTTTGTAGTATCATCCTTCATGATTACTTTATCAACAGTTTCATTTTTAACGGTAATTTTACCATCCATCCCTACTGTAAATTGAATACTTTCAGCAATCACATAACCTGCTGGTGAAGTCATTTCAATTAATGTGTAAGTTCCAGCGATTAATTTTGAAGTGTGAGTCTTATCTGCTTCACTTGTCCAGCTGTCTAACGTCAATTCCTTGCCATCCTCTGTTTCTTGTACAATGACCATTTGAGCGCCAGCTATTTCTTTTGTTCCGTTGATATCTGTTTTGCTAATGTTAACATCACGTTTTGCATACTCATCTGTCATAACAATCTTGCCATCTTTAAGATTATCGCTTGTTACCTTTCCTTTTTCATCAATGCTAAATATTATGCTTTCTGCTTTCTTGTATCCATCTGGTGCTGTTGTTTCTTCCATTATGTATGTCTCACCATAATGTAAACCTTCTTTTCCAAAGTCTACTGTATGAGATTTTCCTGCTTCGGATACCCATGATGTAATTGCATCTCCAGTTTTCTCTCCATCTGCATTTGTCTTATAGATAGATATGTTGGCTCCTGCAATCTCAGCTCCTGCCACATCTTGCTTGCTGAATGTTACGTTATCTTTAGAATATGCATCGGTCATAGTTACCTTATCTACCGCACTACCTTTCACCATTACATTTCCTTTTTCATCAATGCTAAATGTTATGCTTTCTGCTTTCTTGTATCCCTCTGGTGCTGTTGTTTCTTCCATTATGTATGTTTCACCATAATGTAAACCTTCTTTTCCAAAGTCTACTGTATGAGATTCTCCAGCTTTAGATACCCATGATGTAATTGCATCTCCAGTTTTCTCTCCATCTGCATTTGTCTTATAGATAGATATGCTGGCTCCTGCAATCTCAGCTCCTGCCACATCTTGCTTGCT
>JAQVEG010000001.1:237487-264198 GCA_028697725.1 Anaerostipes sp. | reverse complement strand
TATGAGATTCTCCAGCTTTAGATACCCATGATGTAATTGCATCTCCAGTTTTCTCTCCATCTGCATTTGTCTTATAGATAGATATGCTGGCTCCTGCAATCTCAGCTCCTGCCACATCTTGCTTGCTGAATGTTACGTTATCTTTAGAATATGCATCGGTCATAGTTATCTTATCTACCGCACTACCTTCAACCTTTACATTTCCTTTTTCATCAATGCTAAATGTTATGCTTTCTGCTTTCTTGTATCCCTCTGGTGCTGTTGTTTCTTCCATTATGTATGTTTCACCATAATGTAAACCTTCTTTTCCAAAGTCTACTGTATGAGATTCTCCAGCTTTAGATACCCATGATGTAATTGCATCTCCAGTTTTCTCTCCATCTGCATTTGTCTTATAGATAGATATGCTGGCTCCTGCAATCTCAGCTCCTGCCACATCTTGCTTGCTAAATGTTACATTATCTTTAGAATATGCATCGGTCATAGTTATCTTATCTACCGCACTACCTTCAACCTTTACATTTCCATTTTTATCAACTGTAAATGTAATACTTTCTGCCTTTTCATATCCATCTGGTGCTGTTGTTTCTGTCAAGACATAAGTTCCAGCTTGCAATGTAGTTTCATGCATCTTTGGTGTTCCATCTTCATTTTTATTCTTATCATCTCCAGATACCCACTCATCTACAACGTCTCAGTCAACTGTATCTTCTGTAATCTTTAAACTAGCTCCTGCAAGTTCAGCTCCTGCAATATCTACTTTGCTAATTTTAACATTGTTATCATATTTTTCATTTGATACCATTTGATTTGTTTCTGATGTTGGCGTTGCTATGCCAAGCTTCTCAAGTTTTACGGTCTGCTCTTTATATTCATCATTGCCGCCTTCTAACATAAAATAATGTTTGGCTGCATCTAATTTATATCCATCTGGTGCATCTGTTTCAACATAGTAATATAGTTGATTCAAATGTAATCCTGTGGCACCTGTGGTATCATTTTCTTCCTTGGCAAAAGTTAAGTATCCACTCTCATCGGTTGTCTCAGTCTGCACCTTTTCAGCATTTTCTTCTATATCATCTTTAGATGTAACTTTTGCTAAATCAACTCGATACAAATCAAATTTAGCACCCTTTAAACTCTCCATATTATTAGCATCGTTTACTTTATGAATGGTAACTACATCTGATCTACCAGAACCTCCTGCTGTTGATTCTTTAATTTGATAATTTTTTTGATCATTGGCAGTAATAGAATCCTTTCCAGATAATTTTACTGTATTTGTATATGTTCCCCAGTCATTGATTGTTCCTATTAACCGAACATTGTAAGTCACAAGTACATGGGTTTCATCTGGTACTGTAATTGTAAGAACTCCATCTTTCACTGCTGCTTTACATTGACTTGAAATATCCTCATTTGTATCAACATTTATCATCTTATATGATGTGTCAATTACCTCTGTTTTCTCATCCAACGTATCCTCTAATACAACTTCGTTTGAATTGCTTACCAAGTCTAATTTAGATTCATTTACATGAATAGAATACTTTACAAGGGCATCATTTTGTTCACTTGTTTTTGACAGTATTTTCTGACCTATTGTAACCTCTGCCTTTGCACTACCAATACTATCTTCTCCATGAAACATCTGTGCATTGTTAGTAAAGTTTTTAGATCCATTTACACCATCCATGGCATCCTGGGTAAGTTCTGTTTGATATGTGATTATTACCACATCTTTATGAACTCCTGATACCTCCACTGTCAACTCACGAGTTTCCTCATTATACTGAACGTTAGAATCATCTACTTCTTGAAACGTTGGATTAAAATTTGCAGATGTTCTCAATGCAAACTTTGCAGTCCCTGCTTTATACTTCATTCCCTTTGGAATCGTATCTTTTAAAGTTAATGCTTCTCCATTATAATCCTTAACGCCTGTATTATCCCAAGTATTTTGACAATTTCCATAAACAGTCCATGTTGTTAGCTTATTTTCAGGAGTATAAACTCCCTCCTTCTTCACATAGTTTGTGTTATCCACTGTAAAATCTTTTGAATCCGCTTGATCGTATTGCTTTCCATTTACCTGAAACCATGCATGAGCATAATTCCTATAAGTTCCTGGTGTTTTATCACATTGGGTATCATAAGTGATTGTAATATCCTCTGTTATCTTTGGATTCTTTGCTTTATATGAATCACTAAATGTTAGATTCATTTGACAATTTTTTGTGGATTCATTTTCTTTTCTATACGAAACAGTATAATCTGTTCCCTTTTGTAAGGTAGTATTTCCAACTTTAACGACCACTGTATCATCCAAAAATTCTACGTGGTCTTTTTCATTATAATCATTAAAATCATCCTGAAATGTAACATTAGAAATTCCACCAGCTGATTCTAATTTGCTTGCAGCAATCACTACTTTCCAGCTAACCTTACCATTCGTATTGGCAGTATCAGAAGTAATGTCTTTCGTTACAATTCCTCCTGGAACGCCTTCTTCCCATGTATAGGAATCTTCATCACTGTATGACTCATCACCTTTTGTAATTGTACCCGTATTGGTATATGTAACACTTCCTGGTGTCGATGGTTTTTCCACAGGCTCTGTTTTATATGTAATTGTGTAGGCTTTCTTTCCTGCATCATTTCCAAATGTATAGTCAAAAGTCTTTTTAGATGAATCTAATGTAATTGTAGCAATTTCATTTCCCGATTCATCAGAAACCACTGCCACTCCTGTATATTTATGATTAGTCCCAGACAACGTATCTGTAAACTTATAACCACTCATATCAATTTTAGAATTTCCAGAATTCAACTTTACTGTCCATGTAATATTGCCATCATTACCTATACTACTATTATGTGTCTTATCAATACAAACTCTATAATACTTTGCTGTTGCTACAGCTGGTCCACCATTTTGATTGGTGTTCCATGTCCACGATGCACTATTAGATTGATTTGTATAATTTCCATTGGCATCCGGCTTTGCATTATCTTTTAACTTAACTTTATATGTAATCTTATGCTCTCCATGTGTTAGTTTTCCAATCTCAAACGTAGCTGTCTGCCCATTGATTGTTGGAGTAATGCTTGCTCCATCTAATTGAAAGCTGTTATCTATGTATGTTAAATCATTCCCTAATACATCTGTAACCTTTACATTTGCTACATCTGCATCTGCATTGAGTTTAATCGTAAATGTTGTATATCCATTCTCGTCTGGGTCTGACGCTTCCTTTGACCCTGTTACACTTCCATCATTTAGTTTAATGATTAATGATTCCGATACTCCTGGAAAATCAAATTTCACCTCATCCTTATCGGCAACATCTGTTTTCACTAATTGAAATGCAAATCCAACGTTGGTCTTAATTGTACTTGTGTGTGCACCTAACCACTTTTGATCATAATTAATTGTTAGTTTTCCTTCAGAAATCGTATAAGTTCCCATATATGCGTTCTTATCATCATAAAATGACTGTGCATTCTGAGATACTCCATGTACTCCACTAGGAAATGTATATTCCATATTCGGCTTGTTTACCGTTGGTTTTGAACCTGCTGTATCACTATATTCAACATCCAGTTTTACATATATCTTTTCATCTCTTTTTACAACTGTACCAGCGTTAATCTCTGGTCCATTGTAACTATTTGTATGAAAAGATAACTTTACTTTATTCCCATCCTGTGCAATGTTCCCAGGACTCTCATCAACTGCCTTAGAATTCACAGTCTTTACACTCTTCTTTCCTTTGGCTGTTGTCGCTTCTTTGGCTGTTGTCGTTTCTTTGGCCGTTGTCGCTTCTTTGGTCGTTGTCGCTTCTTTGGCCGTTGTCGTTTCTTTGGCCGTTGTCGTTTCTTTGGCTGTCTCTGTTGTTGTAGTTTTTTCCACCTGTGTATTATCTTTATATGATAATGCATTTACAATTCCCTGATTTGGAAAAATCATCGTACAAATCAATAATGCACTCATAAAAATTGCTAGTTTCCTCTTGATTTTCTTCATACCCACTCTCCTTCATATAGTACGTCATCTCAAAAAATAAATAACTGTATTTTTTGTAATTAACTGGTCATAAAAGCCTTGAATATTATACCTCATAATAAATTATTTTTCAATGTTCTATTTATGATTTTTCATAATATTTATAATAATGTCTTTTTATCGTAACAAAAATGTAACATCACAATTCTAATGTTTTGTGATGTTACTTTGTCTTTCTATGAATATTAGCACTTTTTACAGTCAAAGGCTGGATTAAATGCATAGAAATTCTTAGAATCTAAATGATCTTGAACTCGTCTTAGTGCTTCTCCAAATCTTTGATAATGAACAACTTCTCTTTCTCTAAGAAATGCAATAGGGTCTCTTACATCTGGATCTTTAATTAAACGAAGTAAATTATCATAGGTTACTCTCGCTTTTTGTTCCGCAGCTAAATTTTCATTTAAATCCGCAATGGGATCTCCAATGGATTGAAAGAAATCCGCAGTATATGGCTCTCCACTTGCATTTGTTGCCCAAATTCCTGTGGTATGATCTGTATAATATGCCTCAAAACCACCAGCAACTACTTGTTCTGGTGTTAAGTCGCTTGTCAATTGATGGACAATGGTTGCCACCATCTCAAGATGTGCTAATTCCTCGGTTCCAATATCCGTTAAAACTCCACACACTTCCTTATATGGCATAGCAAACCGTTGAGACAAATATCTCATGGATGCTCCAATTTCCCCATTGGGTCCTCCATATTGACTGATAATTATTTTTGCAAGTCTGGGATCATTTTTCTTAATACGAACAGGATATTCTAATCTTTTTTCATAATTCCACATATACTAACAACCCTCCTTTTGCCAAGGCCATGGTGACGTTGCCCATGTAAAATGGGTTCTGTTATCTGCATAATCCAATGTTAATGGCTCAAAATACTGAGAATATTCTCTGACAGCTTTTTTTCTAGCACTTTGATATTCTTCAAATGCTTTTAATGCCTTCTTATCACTTGGATGGGTATCTAAATAAAGCAAAGTATCGTACATAGCAAAACTAACTGCATCAATATAGCTTAAAAGCTTTTTTTGATCATATTGATTCATCCTCTGCACCCCGCTCTCCCATAAAATGGTTTATTTAATTCTGGAAAAATAGTCCCACATCGAATTCCTTCTTCTGGACTATATACATGGTTCCAATGCTGCCATGGAACATAAGCCATCGCAAGTGCTAAAGAATCAATATCTTGTTTATTCTGTTCTTCACTACAATGACAGTCTTTATAATATCGCTCCATATCTTCGTTCCTTTCTTCTGATAGTAACATTTTATGTTTCCATTATCAGAATGTGCAAATATAAAAAAAGCAAACAAGAAATATTTCTCATTTGCTTTTTTATCCGAAGATTGTAAGGAATCTATTGATCTAATTGTTTTGCTTTTTCAAATTCTTCTTGAATTTCCTGACTTGGTTCTTCTGTTGCCAAACTCACAATGACAATTAAAAGAGAAGACACAATAAATGCAGGTAATAGACAGTAAATATCAAAAATTCCGCCTAAAGTTCCAAGAGTATATGGCCAAATCAGTGAAATAAATCCTCCACTTACCATTCCTACAATAGCACCCTTTAAGTTTGTTCTCTTCCAAAATAATGAAAATAAAATTAATGGTCCAAAAGCTCCACCAAATCCTGCCCATGCATTCTCAACTAACTGGAATACTGAACTATTCTCATCCATGGCAATACAAACACCAACGACTGCAATTACAATTGTGGTAATTCTTGAAATAATTAAAATTCTTTTCTCAGAAGCGTCTTTCTTCACTAACCCCTGATAAATATTCTTTGCCACACATGAAGAGGCAATTAATAGTTGAGAATCTGATGTACTCATAGTTGCCGCTAAGATTCCAGACAAAATAACACCTGCAAATAATAACGGAATCACTCCCTTAAATAAATGAATGGTCATATAAATAAAGATTCTTTGCTGTCCTGTTCCTGCCAATTCTGCTACGTTTGGATAAAGGGCTGCCCCTGTAAATCCAATACACACAGCTACACTAAGAGAAATCAAAACCCATACCATGGCAATGTTTCTTGACTTTTTAATCTCTGCTGGATTGGAAATCGCCATAAAACGAACTAAAATATGTGGCACTCCAAAGTATCCTAATCCCCATGCCAATCCTGATAGAATTGGAATCACTCCTTGAGATACTGCTCCACCTGTTGCTGGATCATGGTATTCCATCACATCAAAGAATCCAGTAAGACTTTGTCCATGAGAGATGACATTCTCCACACCCCCAACGGCTACAACCCCAACAATCAATACGGTTACAATAGCAAATGACATCAAAAGTCCTTGAATCAAATCCGTTGTACTTGCTGCTAAAAATCCTCCAATGGATGTGTAAATTACAATAACTGCTGCACATACAATCATACTTGCCTGATAATCAAGTCCAAACACTGAATTAAACAATGTTCCACAGGCTGCAAATCCCGACGCTGTATATACAGTAAAAAATAATAAAATCATAATGGATGAAATCACCATCAAAATTTTCTTATCATCCTTGTATCGATTACTAAAGAAGTCTGGAACTGTAATTGAGTTCTCTGATACTTCTGTATAATGGCGAAGTCTCTTAGCTACTAATTTCCAGTTAAGATAAGTACCAAGAATTAGACCAATGGCTGTCCATCCAGCCTGACTAAATCCTGTTGCATAAGCTAATCCTGGAAGTCCCATCAAAAGCCAGCTACTCATATCGGATGCTTCTGCACTCATGGCTGTAACCCATGGTCCTAATCCTCTTCCTCCTAAAAAATAATCTTCCGATGTTTTATTTCGATTGCCATATATTACTCCAATGACAACCACAACAACCATGTACCCAAACATGGCAATCAATATTGGTAGTTTCATAATATTCTCTTCTCCTCTGCACATTTTTAATCAGCATTATACCACAACAATGTGCCTTGGTGCAAATATTATGAAATTTTATCTGGCATAATGATTGCTGCAATAATATATAAAATAATTCCTGGCCCCCATAATCCAACGATTACCATGGCAAGTCGCACCAAAGTAGAGTCTACATCAAAATACTCTGCTAAACCTCCACACACTCCACAAATTTTATTATCTATTCTTGATTTATATAATTTCTTTTTTTCTTCCATGTCGTTTCCTCCTCTTTACTGAAACTCTATCTCTACATCTCCAGATCCACTTTTCACATCAATACTCTTTGATGACTTATGATGATAAGAACTATGATGCCCTTTTTCTACTTCCCGTCCACCAAGGTGTACATCTCCAGAGCCACGCATCACGCTACAGTTATAGTCTTCTTCCTTGCCTAACACAGTTAAGTCCACATCTCCGCTTCCACTTTTAATGTCGATTTCATCTGCTTTGATTTGATCAACCTCCATATCTCCACTTCCAACATTTGCTGTAAACAATCCTGTGTTTAACCAAGATGCATCTATCTGTCCACTTCCAAGGGTAACCAAAATGTCTTGAAACACATATTCTTTTGGCAGTTGAAGCACTGCACTGCTGCGTCTAATTTTTTGAAATACGCTTCCTTTAGAAATCTGTTTAATGCTCAATGTTCTATTTGTAACATTTCCTTCAAACATATTCTCATCTCCATGATTAATTAAATGAATCTGACTGTCACTGGATTCTTCAATGGTAACATCTCCACTTCTAACAACAATGGTCATATTATCTAAATCCTTTGTCTCAAAGTCATATTTCTTTCCTATCTTACCACTTTCATAAGAAGTATAAGTGCTGGCTTTATTAAGTATTTTCTTATAAATATTAGTAAACGATACTCCCATTACCACAGATGCAATCACACATCCACCACCAATGACGAAAAATATAGTTCCAATGACGCCGCATACTTTATAAAACTTTTTCATCTATGTTACCTCCTTTCCGAAATAGACCCACAAACCACTGAATAAATCTTGGAATCAAGTAGGATACAATCCATATAAACAACATAATCATAAATATTCCAATGGCAACAGCCATACATCCACCACCTAAGAACAATAACCCTTCTGGTACGTTCACAAACATATGGGCGATTGCATATACTATAAATCCAATTCCACCTACAAAAAATCCTACAGTCATACCTAGAATCCCAACTAGTATTCCAAAAATCATTCCAAAAAATCCAAGTGCAATTCCACCCACGCCCATAATATGTGGAAGTGCAAATGTTATAATTCCTACGAAAATAAATGCTAACAATATTAAGTTACGATTCCTCTCTCCTTTAAAATGAAATTTCCCCACAGTAAGCTGCTTTTTGTCTGGAGTTTTTGATTCTTCATATCCTACGGACTCTCGAATAATTGCTGCCACCTTTTCTGGACTTTCTAATTCCTCAATGACACTTTTCTCTTGTTCTGGCCCTGCCTCATCAAAATAATTTTCATAATACTCGATTGCATCTTTTCGCTCATCCTCCGGGATATCTTGAAGCAGATACTTTAATCGCTCTATAAATTGTACTCTATTCATCTTGCCTCTCCTCCTTTAAAAATAACAGAAATCTTTGTTGAATACGACTTCCATTCCTTCTGATACAACTGTAGCTGTGCCTGTCCTGTGTCCGTTAGTTTATAATATCTTCGGTTTCTGCCATCACACTGCATATCGTATACTTCTAGACATCCATCCTTCTTCAATCTTCTTAATACTGGATAAAGAGTTGACTCTGAAACATCTAGCACTTTTCTTACATCCTGAGTAATCTTATAGCCATAGGTTCCTTCTCGCTCTTTAGAAACAACGGCTAACACAATTGCATCTAACAAGGCTGCTCCTGTATTAAATACCATGTCTACCTCCTTCTGTTATATTTTATTTAATATTATATATTCATCTATATTATATGATATATAATATACTTTTATGTCTAGTATGTCAAGAGTTCAAATTTCTTACAAAAAAGAAAAGTGTCTGTATCTTAACATACAAACACTTTCCCATAAATTTTATTTTAAAACTGTTTTAAGATTTGAAACTGATTTGGCACTTGCTTTACTATGTAAATCCTGATAATCAAAGAATGCAAAACCATCTACTTTCTTATTTCTTGCATACTGAACCTGTTTCTTCAATACATTGGTATCAGACTTCCACTCTTTTTTCTCGGCTTTGTTCTGTCCAACATTGTGACCTGCACGATATACAGCAATTCCAATATAAAGCTTTACTTTCTTATTCTTACGAATGCTGAGCCACTGTTTTGTGACCTTATCAAACTTCGCTGTTGGATGCTTAAATCCCCAATATATCTGTGGACAAATATAATCAACATACTGACTTGATTTTAACCACTTTTTAATATCTACATAATAAGAATATTTACTTGTAAGATTACTGATATTCCCCGCTGGACTGATTCCAAAGGTTGCATTAGATCTTACTTTCTTTACTTCTGAATGAATTCTTTTTACTAAATAATCCACTTGTGCTCTTCGGTAAGACTGAATACTTTTCTTCTTTTTCTTATAAGAAGACTTGTTGTACTCTGCTGCATCAAAAGACTTCTTGTAATTCTTGCTTGTAAAACTTGGATAAAAATAATCATCCATATGAATTCCGTCTACATTGTAATTTTGTACAATCTCTTTGGCTCCATTGACAATCAAGTCTCTCACTGCCTTCTTGGATGGGTTGTAGTATAAACTTCCACCATAAGATAATACATTCCTTCTTGTTGACTTCTTTGCATTCCACTTTCTTGCAGGATTGTTCTTTGACAACTTCTTATAGTTTGTGGAACCTGAAGTTACACGATATGGATTCACCCATGCCTCAATGGCAATTCCCTGAGAATGTGCCACTTGAACCATAATTGCTAATGGATCATATCCTGGACTTCTTCCTTGTTTTCCTGATATATACTTTGACCATGGAAAATACTTTGACTTATACACAGCATCTCCATATGGTCGAACTTGTACAATAACCCGGTTCATCCCAAGACTTTTTCCCTTTTTTACTACCTTTGTAAAATAAGACTTAAATGTAGTCTTGTTCCTAGACTTATAAGAGCTTCGGTAATCTGAATAGTCATAAAAAGAAAACCAAAATGCTTTATACTGATTGCTTACACTTGTTGCTGTCTTTAAATTTGATGATGGCGCCCCTTCATAACTGCTGATTTTTCCTGTACTTGCTGCAGAAACTGCCTGTCCGCTCACACTGGCAAACATAACCGTCGCTACTAACAAAGCTACAAGCTGCATCATCTTCACTTTCGATTGCTTCATACATCCTCCTCACATTCTCATAAACACCGTTCATACCCATTGTAGTAGCATTTTATCTCTTTGTCAATGTATGTAATTCTTCATAAAATGTCGGATAAGATACATCTACACATTCTGAATCTTCTATTATAGTCTCACCCTCTGCGTTAATTCCTGCAATGGAAAATGTCATTGCAATTCTATGATCATATTTGCAATGGATAGATGCCCCATGCAGTGGTCTGCCTCCATGGATTATCATACCATCTTCTGTTCCCGTTGCATCTGCGCCCATCTTTGTTAGGTTATCAACGGTCAACTGGATTCGATCAGACTCTTTTACACGAAGTTCCTGTGCATCTCGAATCACTGTCTCTCCCTCTGCAAATGCTGCAAGAAGTGCAATCACTGGAAGTTCATCAATTAGAGTTGGAATCACTTCTCCTTCAATCACACATCCTTTTAATTTACTTGTCTTTACCACAATATCTGCAGTAGGCTCTCCCCCTTCATCCTTTACGTTGGTTAGTGTAACGTCTGCATTCATCTGTCTGCATACACGAAGCACCCCATCTCTTGTTGGATTAATCCCAACATTCTTCAAAGTAATATATGAATTTGGTGTAATAAGTCCCGCTACAATAAAAAATGTTGCAGAAGATATATCTCCAGGTACTACAATATCTGTTGCGGTCATCTCCTCTGGAGGTGTAATCGTAGCTGTGGTTCCTTCTGATTCTACCTCAACCCCAAAAGAGCGAAGCATTAATTCTGTATGATTTCTTGATAAGACAGGTTCCGTTACACTTGTCTTTCCATCTGCATATAACCCAGCAAGAAGAGCACATGACTTTACTTGTGCTGACGCTACAGGAGACTTATAATGAACTGCTTTTAGCTTTCTTCCATGAATTGCAAGGGGTGCGCATCCATCTTCATTGACACTTTCAATCTCTGCACCCATCATCTGAAGTGGTTTCATAATTCTATTCATAGGACGTTGATTTAGGGATTCATCCCCTGATAAAACAACATCAAAATCCTGTCCACTTAAAATACCTGAAATTAAACGTGTTGTTGTTCCACTGTTTCCAACATCTAGCGTATGCTCTGGTTTTTTTAGTCCATGAAGACCATTCCCATAAACGGTAACATTATTTCCATCTTGGACAATCTCTACACCCATTGCCTGAAAACATCCAATGGTTGCAAGACAATCAGCCCCTGACAAAAAATTTGAAATATGCGTTGTTCCTTTTGCCAGAGAACCAAACATAACTGCTCTATGGCTAATTGATTTATCTCCTGGAACTTGAAGTGTTCCCTGTAATCCAGCTGCTTTTGTAAGTCGTTTCATGTTATTTCCTTTCGTATATTCGATAATTGCGATCTTCTAGTACCTTCTTTGCCTTTTGTGCTGCCTCATCATCATATAACATAATCTTAAATACACCTTCTTCAAACTCTCGATTATGAATAATTCCAATATTCTTAATACTAATATTGTTAAGAGCAAGCAAGGTTGTAGTTGTTGCAATGGTTCCTGGTTCATCTGGAATATCAAGAAAGATTTCGTAGGATTTCTCCATTAGTCCAACTGCACTGTCTGGCACAGCTTCTCGATAAGTTCCTGCCTCTTTAAAATAATTGTTCAAGTAAGTTCCATCACTACAATCCAGTGCCCGAATGGTATGTTCTAAACTATCTTTAATCTGACAGAGAAGTTCTTTGATATTCTCTCTGTTTGATAATAAAATCTGCTCCCAAACCACTGGTGATGATGATGCAATTCTTGTAATATCTTTAAATCCACCTGCCGCAAGCTGCTTTAAAATGCCATCATCTGTATCCATATTCTTTACCACATGGACTAATTCTGCAGCCATAATATGTGGGACATGGCTAATTGCTGCTGTAAATGCGTCATGTCTCTTACTATCTAAAATAATGGTAATCGCCCCAAGTTCCTCAATAAAACTTGTAAATTCCTTCACTCTTTCTTCGCTTACCTTTGCCGATGGAGTAATAAAATAATATGCATTCTCAATCAAACGATCTGAACTATAAGAAAATCCTGCTTTCTCAGATCCTACCATAGGGTGTCCCCCAATAAAGTTCTTCTCCATATCTAACTGTTCAATCTTCCTATGGATGGTTCCCTTGACACTGCCCACATCTGTTAAAATACACTTGTCGGAAAGATTCTCTTTCAGTTGTTCTAACACCGTCAAATTGTACTGAACTGGTGCGCATAAAAACAAATAATCACAAGACCTAAAATCCTGCTCAATATCTGTTGATATCTCGTCTAAGGTTCCTTCTTCCTTCGCCTCTACCAAAGCGGCTTGATCTACATCAAATCCTATCATATGATAATTGGGAAATACTCTTCTAATACTCTTTGCTATGGATCCACCAATGAGTCCTAGCCCAATGAATCCTATTGTAAAATTGTTCTCTATCTGCATGCTGTTCTCCTCGACTTTCTCCACCTATTTTAACGTGGTGATATAAAAATGTCAATACATCAACGCTTTAAAGTGTTAGTGTACTGTTTTTTATTCATTCTTGTCTATTTTCCTTGATTTTACACGTTTTTTCCATTATGATAAAAACGAACGTTATGAAACGTAAAAAAATTAAGAGGAGATTCCTATGTTTGAAGATGCAATTATTTTTGCAACCGAAGCTCATCAAGGACAGAAGCGAAAAGGTACTCAGATACCTTTTATTATTCATCCTTTAGAAGTGGCATCCATTGTCGGTGCAATGACAACTGATGAAGACTTATTATGTGCCGCTGTATTGCATGATGTCGTAGAGGACTGTGAGGATGTTTCTCTTTCCGATATTCGCGAAACCTTTGGAGACAATATTGCCAATTATGTTGATTTAGAAAGTGAAGACAAAGAAAAAACGTGGATTGAACGAAAAGGCCGAACCATTGATTTTCTATTGCATGAAGCTAAACCTGCAACAAAGATGATTGCACTTGCAGATAAACTTGCCAATATTCGTTCCTTATCTCGTGATTATAAAGAACTTGGAGACAAGCTTTGGGAACGTTTTAATATGAAAGATAAGACAAAGCAGAGTTGGTACTATCGTGGTATGATAGACGCCTTTTATGAATTAAACCAATTCAAAGAATATGACGAGTATTGCAAATTAGTCGATGAAGTATTTCCAGCACAGCCTGAGAATATATAACCAGCTTCAATGAAAAAAGATGCACAAGATGTATATTGATACATCCTGTGCATTTTCTAGTTTTTTCGATCCATAAGTTCTATAATATTCCCTTCGCAGTCCTTTACATAATGAATATATAAATCTGGTTTATCATCATAGGTTCTGCGAATCTGTTCCCCAACATAAGAACCTCCTGCCGCAATTAACTTCTTTGTAACTCCATCAATATCATCTACATCAATTGCAATATGCCCAATTCCAGTCATATTAATAGTTCCTGGAGCCGAATCATCCTGTATATTGTATTGGAATATCTCTAATTGTGTTCCATCCATATCATCTGGAAATCCAAGTGTCATCCCTTCAATATCTGCTCCATCTAGTCCTGTCAGCCCTTTGGCGTAATCTCCAGAAATCTTTTTTTCAGGTGGCATTTGTACACATCCAAACACCTCTTCGTAAAAGGCTACAACCTTTTTCCAATCCTTTGCATTGATATTTACGTGTAATAACTTACTCATATACTCCTCCTTCATTTCTTTAATATCCTTAGTATAAATTATTTCTTAGCCCAGTGCCACATCTAAAATCATCATAATCAAAAAACCTGCCATAACACCTAAAGTACCGCTATGAGAATGTTCTCCTAGATTAGCTTCTGGAATCAACTCTTCAACTACAACATATATCATCGCCCCTGCCGCAAAGGAAAGTAACCATGGCATATATATTCCAATTTGAGTTGCCAACACTGCCGCCAGGATCCCTGCAATAGGTTCCACAATTCCTGATAATGCACCACATGCAAATGCCTTTTTCCTAGAAAATCCTTCCTTTCTAAGAGGCAGTGAGATAGCTGCTCCTTCTGGAAAATTCTGAATTCCAATTCCAAGAGCCAGTGCCACTGCCGCTGCACTAAAACCTGCAACAGTACCTGACTTACTTCCCATGGCAAATGAGATTCCTACTGCCATCCCCTCTGGAATATTGTGAAGGGTTACTGCTAATACAAGTAACGTTGTCCTACGAAATGAGGACGAGACACCTTCTGGTTTATCCTCGCCTAAATGCAGGTGGGGTAAAACGTGATCTAATACTAATAAAAATAATCCCCCAAGAATAAATCCTCCTGCGGCTGGAATCCATCCGATCTGTCCTCTGCTTTCGGCTTCCTCAATGGCTGGAATTAATAAGGACCAGACAGAGGCTGCAATCATAACCCCCGCCGCAAATCCAAGAAAAATTCTTTGTACATTATCTCCAATTTTCTTGCGAAAGAAAAAGACCATGGCCGACCCAACTGCCGTCATAAAAAATGTGAAACCTGTACCAACTGCTGCACCCATAACTGCTTGATTCATTTTAATTTCCTCCTCCAAATGATTCTTGAAACATCATACCACAAACAATTAATAGTATTCCGCAACATACAAAAATAGAATATTGTCCCATGAGTGTAATTAAAAATCCACCTAAAACAGCTCCTAAAATAAAAATAAAAATAATACCGTAATACTTTAATGCCTTGACTTTATACTTTGAATTCTTTGTATCAAAAAATTCAAACAATGCCTGTGTTCCACTTCTTAAATTCCCTGTACACATGGTACTGGCAAATGGATGTCCATGAATCTTTCGAAACGTTTCCACTTGCATAGCACACACAAAAGAAATTACTATATTTGCAAAGGTATCATATACTCCAGGCTTTAAAAAACCAACCACTAACAATCCTATTATTTCAATGACAACAATCCCTTGTCTCCAATGAACTTTCTGATTATATTTTAATCTTCTTTTTATAAACTCTACTAAAATGACCCCTGCCACAAAGGCACAAATAGGTGCAAAATATACAAACGCCTTTGAATAGTTGTGTTGTTCTATATTAAGTCCTAAAAGCACAATGTTTCCTGTCTGGGCATTTGCAAATACATGTCCTCGAAACAAGTAACTGTATGCATCAAGAAAGCCTCCCACTACGGCAAGCATTGCTCCAATGATATAGGATTCTGAAGTCTGAACTTCTGCTCTGGTCAACATCTCTATGTCCCTTCTATCTCAAATCTAATATATATTTCCACCGATTTCTTCCATCTGTTCTTTTATATCTCCCGAAAGCTCATCATCAATAATAAGCAAATCGAAAGAATTAATTCTAGCAAATGAACAAACTGTTCTTTGTCCTACTTTACTACTATCACATAATAAATATCTTTTATTGGCAATCTCCATCATCTCGCGCTTTATTTCTGCATTATCACTATTCGGCGTTGTCGCTCCTTTTTTCAAGGATAGTGCATTTGTGGTTATAAATGCCTTATCTACAGACAAATCTTCTAAAAATCGAATTCCCATTGCACCAACTGTACATTCAAAAGAATTGCGAACTCGTCCACCAATCAAAATCAACTGAATCTGTGTATCCTTTTGTAACTCTAACGCAACCTGTAAATCATTAGTAATGACAGTTAATCTATTCCGTTGATGCAACATCTTAGCAAGTTCTAGCATAGTTGTTCCACTATCTAATAGTAATGTATCTCCATCCTCAATTAAGCCCAACGCTTTTTTAGCAATCTGTATCTTTAATTCTTGATTCTTCTCTCGTCTTGAAGAAATCTCGTCCTCTCCATAAACAGGATCATGCTTCAATAAAGCTCCTCCATGAGTTCTCGAGATTAATCCCTGCTCTTCTAACTCTGTTAAATCAATCCGAATTGTAGTCCCACTCACTCCGAACATCTGAATCAATTCCTGATTACTAACTCTTTTATTCTTCTTTAATAATTCTATAATTTTTTCTTGACGTTCCCTTGCAAACATAAGAGTCTCCCTTCAAATATATGGTTATATCATAACAAATATAGCCCAAAGTGTCTATGACGCTTGGGGCTATATTTTTAGTATGAATATTCTTTATTTAATACCGTATTCTTGATACATATTTTCTCGAAACTTTGAATCATTGATGGCTTTTTTTACATCATTTATTCTTTCATCTTCAAACAAACGATTCATTAATGTAGATAAACGAGTTTCTCCCATTGTCTTTCCTCGTGCTTCTCCACGTTTTTCTCCTTGCTTTTGTCCGATTGCCTTTCCTCGTGCTTCTCCACGCTTCTCTCCAATTTCCCTTCCTCGTGCTTCTCCTATTGCTTCGCTGCTTTTTTTCATATCTTCAATTGCCTGGCACACATTTATCACTCCATTCTCATTCTTTTCCATATATTTTCGTATTTCTTTTGTATTGGTTACTGCTTCTATTGTACTGCATGTCTCTAGTGGAACGCAAGAAAATATTTCCTTATTTTTACTAATAAATTGTTGTAACTTTTCTTTATCCTTTTGATATTTTATAAAACCAAACAATACTTTCATATCATCACTATATGCATCTAGATTATCAATTTTACTAATCTCTAAAAGATTAATTTTATAATTTTGAATTAATCCTTTGAATTGTTCCAGCTTTGGAGACACTTCTAACATTTCATGTAATTCCTTTGGAGCGTTCCACTCCTTATCTCCATAATAGATCACCGGGAGCATTTCTGCACACAAAAAGCCCCGAAAAATCGAGGCTTATGTTTCACTTATTTCTTTGTAAATAAATCGTAAATTTCTTCTATTTTTTGATTTTTTACGATTTTATCTACTTGTTCTTTTGAGTTTAATACCAGTGCAATATTGGACAATATCGCCAAATGCTCTTGTTCTACCCCTGCGATACCCACAATTAAATATACAGTGTCGTCATTCCATTTTACTCCTTCTGGAACAACCATTACTACAATTCCAGAATGTTTAATTTCCTTTTTCACCTCTAAAGTACCATGGGGAATTGCAATTCCATTTCCAATATTCGTTGGTGATTCTTTTTCTCTTTGTAGCATCCCCTTTGTATATTCAGCAGATACATATCCGTCTTTTGTTAAAATCTCACCAATTTTGTGAATTGCCTCCTTTGAATCATGGAAGGATTGGTTTAACAAAATATTTTTCTTTTGTAAAATCTCAATCTCATCTTCTTTATGAATTAAACTTTCTACCAGTTCATCATATACCTGATTTGATAAGAAGTTATCTACAGACCTGTGAATTGCATTTGGACACTGTACCCTTGCACGTTCTGTCAAGGATTCATGTGTTACCACAATATCAACATCATCTGGAAGATCTGGTATGGCAACATTTTTTACTTCAATTTCCGTTAAACCAGCTTTTTTCATTTTGTCTTTTAAAATAGAAGCTCCCATTGCACTTGAGCCCATACCAGCATCACATGCAACATATACTTTACGAATGGTTTTATTCTTTAAATCTTTTCTATTGATAGCAGAAGAAACAACTTTTCCACCACCTTCTGTTTTCATTTGATCCTTTTGAGCAATTGCATTTTCCAATGAGTCTTCATCTTTATCTTTTGACATTTTTAGAATCAAAGAACCAATAGCAAACGATACTGCTGTTGATAATAACATTCCACAGATTACTGGCACATAATCAGATTTTGATGTAACTGATAACACCGAGAAATAACTTCCTGGCGATGCGGTAGAAACAAGTCCAATTTTAAATGTTTGAAATACGAAATTTCCTGCTAATGCTCCACCAATAGATGCTAAAATCATCTGTGGCTTCATCAAAATAAATGGGAAATATGGTTCATGAATTCCACCAAATGCATGAATAATTGCAACCCCTGGTGCTGTTTCTTTTGCTATTCCTGTACCAAAGAATGTATAAGCCAGCAACACACCCACTCCTGGTCCTGGATTTGGTTCCAAGATAAATAAAATTGATTTTCCTGCTTCCGCTGCTTGTGCAATTCCCAATGGACCAAGAATTCCATGGTTAATCGCATTATTTAAAAACAATACCTTTGCTGGTTCAATAAATACACTTGCAAAAGGTGTCCATCCATGTTCAATAATGAAACTTACACCAGATGACATCACATGAGTTAATGCCTGTACAAATGGTCCAATTCCGAAATATGCAGCTAAAACAAGCAGAATTCCAAGAATGCCACAAGAATAATTATTAACAATCATTTCAAACCCTGGTTTGATTTTTCCTTCTAACAACTTGTCGATTTTTCTCATACAAATTGCTGCCACTGGACCCATAATCATAGCTCCCATAAACATAGGAATATCTGAACCAACAACAACACCCATGGTTGCGGCGGCACCTATCACTCCTCCTCGATCTCCATATACATTTTTACCACCTGTATATCCAATCAAAATTGGCAGTAAATATGTCAACATTGGTGAAATCAATTTTGCAATATATGCATTGGGAAACCAGCCTGTTGCTAAAAAGATTGCTGTGATTAATCCCCATGTAATAAACGCTCCAATATTTGGCATTACCATCCCACTTAGCACTCCACCAAACTTTTGTAATTTTGCTCTAGCTCCCGAACTACTCTCTCCCATATTTTAATCCTCCACATTTACAATTTTATTATTCCGTAACGATTCATTTCCTAATTTCACAATTTTGACTGCCATTTTTCCGTCGTATCCACTGGCTTCTACTGGAGTGTCATTTATGATAGAATTTACAAAACTAATATCTTCTGCAACATATGCATCTTTAAATAAATATGTCCAGCTATGCATCGTTGGTCGTTTCATCTCATGATTTTTTGTGCAGGTAAGGACTTTTTTCTCGTGAATATCTCCAAGGGAAATGACTCCTTGTGTTCCTAAAATTTCAACTCTTGCATCATATCCATATTGAACATACTGCGCACCTTCTACAACTCCTTGCATTCCATTTGCAAATTTAACATTCATAATAACATTGTCATAAAAATCCGGATATTTATCTTGGATTTCTTTGTTTCGATAATTTCCGCCAATGGCATACATGCTGGAAATTTCACTTCCACTAAACCAGCGAACAGTATCAATATCATGACTGCATACTTCCCCAAGTGGTCCATTACTAATGGAAACATCATACATCCATTCTCTTGGCTTGCTCGGTCCTCTTGTATGAGATTTTACAGAAACAACTTCACCGATTTCTCCTGCTTCAATTATTCTTTTTGCTTCTCTGAAACTTTCATCAAATCTTCTCATAAATCCTATTTGGAGTTTCACTTGATTCTTTTCTGCCGCCTGTATCATCTCTTCACATTCATCTTCATTCATTGCCATAGGTTTTTCGCAGAAAATGTGTTTCTTTGCATTGGCTGCTGCCACTGCAATATCTTTATGAAATTTGGTAGGACATGCAATAATCACTGCATCAATATCATCATCTGCCATCACATCTTTATAATCTTTATAATATGTATCAATACCAAGTTCTTTTGCTGCATCTCTTGCCACATCTCCAACAGGATCACAGACTGCGACAATATTTGCATTTGGAACCCCTGAAATATAATTGTGTCCATGAATCATTCCTGCTCTTCCAGAACCGATTAAACATACATTCACCAACTTATTCATCTTCAAGCCTCCTGCCTTAGTTTTGTTTTTTATATTCCTCTACAATAGCCACCCCTGCACTTGTTCCAAGTCTCTCGGCTCCTGCTTCTACCATAGCTAATGCTGTTTTTAAATCTCTAATTCCACCAGCTGCTTTTACTTTGATTGTATCTCCCACAACACTCTTCATAAGTTTTACATCCTCAACGGTTGCTCCACCTGTTCCAAAGCCTGTTGATGTTTTGATAAAATCAGGTTTTACTTCCTTTGCAATCTCTGCAACCTTTACTTTTTCCTCATTTGTCAAATAGCAGTTTTCAAAAATTACTTTGATTAATATATCTTTCTCTCTACATACTGCAACAATTTCTTCCATTTCTCTTTTTATATAGTCATAATTTTTATTTTTTAATTCTGCAACGTTAATGACATAATCAATTTCGTCTGCACCTTTTTCAATTGCATCTTTTGTTTCAAATACTTTACATTCAATTGTTGTCTGTCCCAAAGGAAAACCAATTGCTGCTCCAACATGTACTGGGCATCCTTCTAAATACTTTTTACATCGTTCTGTCTGTGCCGGATTAATTGCCACCATCTTAAAATTATACTCTCTTGCCTCGTTACATAACTTTTCAAATGCTGCATCATCTGCAAATGCCTTTAAGTTTGTGTGATCCACCATATTTGCTAATTGTTCTACTGTTATCATTTTCTCCTCCATTGCTTTGTTTTTTGTTATTTAGTTTCATTTGCTTTTGTTATACTGTTATATTATCACTTTTGCTTTCACTTTGCAAGTATAAAATGAAAGTATTTAAAACTTTTTGCAACCAAACAACGTTTTTTGTATTTATGGACACAAAAAAACCAGTCCTTATGAACTGGCTTTCTTATATCATTCTATTCATATTAAAAATAGCTTATAACAATTCTATACATCCTTTAATACTGGTAAAGGATTCACTTCTCTTTCTTCAAGAAGTTTTTTTAATCCTTCTGCAGGCATCTCTAATCCTGTGTATAATTCAAACGCCGCAGCTCCTTGCCATAAAAGCATTCCTTTTCCACCAATCACTGCCTTACATCCTTGATTCTGAGCATCTTCCATAAGTTTTGTTACAAGTGGATTGTAAATAACATCATATACAATTAAGTCTTTATGTAGTGCTGTAACGTCTGTCACTAAAGAAACCCCTTCATTCATTGGCTTCATACCAACGGATGTTGCGTTGATTAAGACTCCCGATTTACGAATGATGTCATGCATCAACTGATTTTCTTCTAATAGATGATATTCCATCTTACAGTCAACACCATCTTCCATCATCGATGTTCCAATTCTCTCTGCTTTTAATAATCCTTCTTCTCCTCGATTAAATACGGTGACTGACTTTGCACCGTCCAATGCACACTGTACCATAATGGCTGTGGCTGCACCACCAGCTCCTAATAAAACAATATCTTCCCCTTTAATGGAAATTCCATGGTCTAGTAAATCACGAACAACTCCTTCACCATCTGTAATATGTCCTGTTAATACTCCGTTATCATTCACAATCGTGTTCACTGCTCCAATAAACTTAGCGGCAGGTGATAACTTATCCATGTTTCTAGCTACTTCCTGCTTACATGGCATGGTAACATTCCCTCCACGCATATCAAGTCTTCTCATAGCTGCCAAGGTGTCCTTTACATCTGGAACATCAGTTTCAAATGCAAGGTATGCGCAGTCAAGTCCATAATAATCAAAACAATAGTTATACATAATTGGTGATCCTGAATGTTTGATTGGTGTTCCAAATACGCCTAGTAACCTTGTTTTTCCTGAAATTCTTGTATCCATAGTAAAGCTCCTCCTAAATTCTATATGCCTATATCCCGACACACTTTAATACTTTCATGTGCTAAACTTTACCACTTTAAAGTGTGTGTGTCAACCTTTTTTGTGAATCTTCTATTATGAATTCACGAAATCAAATCTTTCAATACTTCTCCACCAAGAATCAAACCTACCACTGATGGGACAAATGCAATGCTTCCTGGAACAATCTCTCCATCTGTAAAGAATTCCTTCTTTGGTTTCAACGGTTTTTCTTTCGAATAAACTACTTTCAAATGTTCAATTCCCCGTTTCTTGCACTCCCTTCGCATCACCTTTGCAAGAGGGCATACAGAAGTTTTATAAATATCACTAACTTCAAATTGTGTTGGATCTAATTTATTTCCAGCACCCATACTGCTAATAATCGGTGTCTTTGCTTCCTTTGCTCGTTCAATTAGTTGAAGTTTTCCTGTCACTGTATCAATGGCATCTACCACATAATCATATTTTGTAAAATCAAACTGATCTGCTGTCTCTGGTAAATAAAAACACTTATGGACATTTACGTTAGCTTCTGGATTGATTTCTAAGATTCGCTGCTTCATCACATCAACTTTATATTGTCCAACGGTCTTCGTTGTGGCAATAATCTGACGATTAATATTGGAATCCGATACAGTATCGTGATCTACAATATCCAGAGTTCCTACTCCGCTTCGTGCCAGTGCTTCGATTACATAGCCTCCCACTCCTCCAACTCCAAACACCGCAACTCTGGACGCTTTTAAAGTATCCAAAGCTTTGTCTCCAATTAATAATTTTGTTCTAATAAATAAATCTGTCATTTTTTCGTTCCTAACTGTCTCTTTCATACCTTTTATTCTTTGCCTGAAGAAATATATGTATGATTATCATTCAACTTAAGATTGTTAATCTTATCATCTGTGACAAGTTCATCATTGGAATTTGTCTCAAGTTTATATATATAATTTACATAATCTCTTAATATTCTTCTATTACCTTCCTTGGTAACGGTATTTTGGTTTATAACTAAGATATTATCCTCTATTGTGTTATAATAATCTTCTATATAATCTTTTACTTTCGTTACCTTGTTACCTGCATACAATAAATAACAAGTTCTTTGTTTCTGATCCTTTGGATCTATATATGTAAAAACATTCATCTCAAAATCAACATTATCAAATTCAGCTCCAGAATTGCCAAAACTCCAATTGTCCCGTTTAAAAAGTTCCGTCAATATACTATCAACTGTTGGCTTAGTTACAGGCTTTGATTCTTCCTCAGTTCCTTCACTTTCCTCTGCATCATCCATGATTGATTTTAAATCCCCATGGTAAATTGAATACTTTTCACTTTCAGATGCATCGTATTTCACTTTATATCCATTTTTAGTTTCATAATATAATCGAGAGATTTTTTCATCTGTATCATTAAATTCCACTGCATTTTTGGCTGTATATGATTCATTTACAGGAACTTTAATTTCCCCATCCACTCCTGCATCTGCAATAATCTCCTTATAAAACTTTACATTAAGCTGTGTAAGTTCACTTGTGTTTTTCACATACCGATTCATAAACTGACTCTGTGCTGCTGCTACTACCATTCGGCAGTCATGAATGGCATCTTTCTCTCTCTGGTTATCAATATAACCAGTAAAAGCCGGCACTCCAATACTAGCTATGATTCCAAGAATCACTAAAACGATCATAACCTCAACTAAAGTAAATCCTTTGGTTTTCATTTTACTCATATGGGTACCCCTTTCACCATTGATCTAGGTCTCTTGGGTCATTGGTGTATTTTTTTGCATAATCTCTGGATATGATTCCACCTTGAACTAGACGTGACAAATCTCCATTTAAGGTATGCATCCCCATTGCCATTCCAGACTGCATAATGGTATTCATCTGGTGGCATTTATTTTCACGAATTAAGTTTAATGCCGCATCACTTCCAATTAAAACTTCTGTTGCCGCTATTCTCCCCATATTGTCTGCCGTTGGGATAAGACACTGGGTTATGACTCCTTTTAGAACTCCTGCAAGCTGGGTTCTGATTTGGCTTTGACTGCTTGGCGGACAAGCATCAATAATACGGTCGATTGTCTGTGCCGCTCCTGTTGTATGAAGGGTTGACATCACTAAATGGCCGGTCTCTGCCGCTGTTAATGCTGCAGATATCGTTTCATAATCACGCATCTCTCCTACTAAAATAACATCTGGATCTTCACGAAGAGCAGAACGAAGGGCAAATGCAAAATCTGTCACATCTATTCCCACTTCTCTTTGGTGAATCAATGACTGATCCTGCTCGTACACATATTCAATTGGGTCTTCGATTGTCAAAATATGTTCTGCCCGATGGTGATTAATATAATCAATCATCGCTGCAAGTGTTGTTGATTTACCGCTTCCTGTTGGTCCTGTCACCAAAATCAATCCTCTTGGCTGATCTGCCAAACTTCTCAACACCTCAGGAAGTTTTAACTCCTCTAAAGATGGAATATGATTATTTAAGATACGAATGGTTGCTGCCACTTTCCCTTGTTGGCGAAATACATTTACTCTCTGGCGGTTTCCATCCTCTGTCTGAATGGCAAAGTCTGCATCAATTCCATTTTTAAAGTCTTCTTTCAATCCTTCTGGAATCAAGCCTATAATCATCTTTTTGATTTCATCTTGATCAAAATTAGTTGGTATCTCCTGAAGCTCTCCATTGATTCTAACAGCCAGTGGCAGTCCCTGTGAAATATGAATATCAGATGCCCCTCTTACTCTTGCATCCATAATTACTTTTTTCATTACATCCATGATATCCCCCTTTTGCATTAAATATAATATGCAATTTTTAGCACTTCCTCCATCGTCGTAATTCCCTCTTTTGCAAGATTAATCACGCTTTGGGTCAGTGTTTTCATTCCCTGCTCTTTGGTACAATAATCTTCAATTTCTTCTACTGATTTTTCATCTGTAATCATCTTACGAATCTCTCGGTCTACTTCGAGTATTTCGTGAATTGCAATACGTCCTTGATATCCTGTATTGTTACACTTTGGACATCCAACTGCCTCTTTGATGGTTTTAACATCTTCCCCTAAGATATCTCTTTGTACCTGAGTTGTTTCTACCACCTTGCCACACTCTGGACAAACTTTACGAACCAGACGCTGTGCCACCAATCCCACAACAGAATTGGCAATTAGATATGGCTCAAGTCCCATATCTACCAATCGTACAACCGATGATGCCGCACTGTTTGTATGTAGTGTAGAAAGCACTAAATGTCCTGTAATCGCAGCTCTTACAGAGATTGATGCCGTTTCTGCATCACGAGTTTCACCAACCATTATAATATCTGGATCTTGACGAAGCAAGGCACGAAGACCTGTTTCAAAGGTCAATCCAGCCAATGTGTTGACCTGCATTTGATTAGTCTTATTAATATTCTTTTCTACTGGGTCTTCAATGGTTGATACATTGGCATTTCGCTTTGCCAACTCCTCCAACACCATATAAAGCGTAGTTGTTTTACCGGAACCAGTTGGTCCTGTCAAATAAATAATTCCATTTGGCGAATTAAGAAGTGGTCTGAATTTGTCATAAGAGGCATCACTCATTCCATACTTTCCTCTATGGTCAATCTTTGCTTTGTTGCTAAGAAGACGAAGTACCATTTTCTCTCCAAACACCGTTGGAATCACAGAGGCACGCATATTAATATCATCATCCTCTAGTCTCATTTTAAAATGTCCATCCTGAGGTATTCTTTTCTCTGCAATATCCATACCACTCATAATCTTAATACGTGCAATTAATGCAGAATGAAGAGATCTTTTTAAGGTTAAATAATCTATAATAGTTCCATCAATTCTCATACGAACCAACGTCTCTTTTTCATAAGGTTCAATATGAATATCACTGGCATTTGTATTGTATGCACGAAGAACCAATGTATTGAGCAGCTTGATAATTGGAACATCACTGTCAATTTCACTGTCAATATCCTCAATAATATCTAACTCTTCCTCATCTTCTGTTGAAGCTTCGTTGGCAATATTTGCTGCTTGTTTTGCTGACACTTCTGCATAATAATATTCTAAGGCATTTTGCAGTGGCACTAATTCCGATAAATAAATAGACAAATGCATTCCTGTAAGCTGTCTAATATCTTCCATTGCATAGAAATTCAAAGGATCATTGCAGACAATAAACAGATTATTCTCATCCATCTTAAATGCTAAAATATTATATTTCATGGCAATCTTACTGGGAATCTTAGCAACCGCTAAAAGATCCACTTCAACATCAGACAAATCAATGGATTTCAAATCTAAACGTTGACCCAGTGCCTCTAGCATTTGTTTTTCTGTAATAAACTTTAGTTCCATTAACACAGCACCAAGACGTTTCCCTTTGTGCTCTTTTTGATACGCCAGAGCCTCTGCTATCTGCTCTTCTGTAATATATCCATATTCTTTTAAAACTTCACCAATTGGAATATTTTTCATATAACGCCCTACTTTCTTCCCTTTCATCCAGCACTTATTTTTTACACATATAAACTGCCATTGTCAATGCTAAATCCCCTGAACTTGTCACTTGGTTTGTTGTTGTCAATGCTGTTTGCGTATTCATGTTATAGCTTGTAATCTGAATTGCTGGATAGTTAGAATAAATCTCACTAATTAATTTTTTCATATTGCTCTTACTTCCCTGTGCCGTCACACTGACAGTATAAGAATATACAACACTCTGGGTTACTGCACTTGTCCCCTTTGTAGAATCTTCTGTGGAAGAACTACTGTTATTCATAGATTTTGCAACGCTTGAATTAATGTACGGAGAAAGAGATGCCAGTTGTGGCTCATCATTAATTGTAAAATCTCTGGTT
>JAQVEG010000001.1:0-237387 GCA_028697725.1 Anaerostipes sp. | reverse complement strand
ACTTGTCCCCTTTGTAGAATCTTCTGTGGAAGAACTACTGTTATTCATAGATTTTGCAACGCTTGAATTAATGTACGGAGAAAGAGATGCCAGTTGTGGCTCATCATTAATTGTAAAATCTCTGGTTGAAAGTCCCGCCTTTAAAATAATCTTTGTAATTTTACGTTCCATTGCATGAGATTCTTCAATATCATAAAAATCTCTGGTTCGTCCTGCATATGTCTGACTCAACTGTGTAAGCTGGCTTTTATTTTCATCTATACTATTGATGACTTTTTCCATCTTATCCTTTTGCTTTTGTTTATCATTTAGCTGTATTGCAATCTCATCTTTTTTCGCCCATTGTGGAAGGATAATAAAATTACCAAATAACACGACAACTAAAATGATACCTAATCCAAACAATAAATTTTTATCACGCTTTGTTAATGTCATGTCTCCCCCTACTTTCCTGCATTTTCGCTTAATGAACCTGTTACTTTTATATCATATTTTTTCGTTGTATCTGTATAGTTATATCCAGAATATTTTAAATCAGCAAATAGCTTTGTCTTTTCAAGATCATTAATGAAATCATAAATTACAGTTACATTGCTTGCTGCTGCAGAGAATTGATACGCTCCTGTCCCTGCGTCATAAGACATAAATACAATTGACACTTTACTCTTTGCACACTTTTCCATCTCACGTTCTACCTGTGCATCTGCATCTGGGTAAGAATCTAAAACTTGCTGCACGATAGTCAATTGTTGAATATCTCTCTTTTTTTTCATTATCTCTGTCTGTAGTTTACTTCCCTCATCAAATTTTTCACTGTTTTTTTGATTCTCCAAATATGTATTACAGTCATCTAACCGACTCTTCTGATAAATATTAAATGCAAATATTCCAACTGAAATCAATGCAAGAAGTCCAGCAACAATCGCAAATGCCACAATCATAACATTATCATCCTTGGACGGCTTCTCCTCCATTGCGATTCGTCCAGCAAAATTAATGTCTTTCTTAAAAGAAATCAAATTTCCTACGCAAAATAGATAGTGTAGTATCTCGTTAGAGCCTGATCCTAAATCATAAGAAGAAATCATTTGGTTTCTTGACGGCATCTCATATCCAACGGCGTCATAGTTCTTCACCATGTGAAGTCCAAGGGCGTTTAGAACATCCTGACACTCTTCTTGATCTTTTTTTTCAAGTCCACCAATATAAATATTCTCAATTTTCTTATCCTTGTCTTCCGATGACAAAAATTGAAGCAAGGAACTTAAATTCTTTCCAACTTCAACTGCGAACTCTCTTGTCCCATGCTCATTGAACATACGATTCCGCTCAAACAGTTTATATTTTCCGTCAATAATCAGCGTATTTACTAAATTATCACCATCTAAAATCGATGTAATAAAATTCTCATGGTTATGCCTTTCATTTAGCTCTAATGCTTTTAAAATCCCATTTTGTGAAATATCAACACAAGTTACTTCTATCTTCATTTCTTGAAACATATCAAGATAACTTTGAATCAAAGTTCGATTTACCGCTGCCGCCAAAATTCTAGCCGACTTTCCTTTCTTATCTGTACTGATAACCCGATAATCATATAAATATTTACTTGGATTATCAATGGTGGTAAATTCATTTTGAATAAGTTCATAGGTATTCTTCTCATTCATTTTTGGAATGGTTAAGACCTTTGAAGCTATCTGGGTACTATCCACTGTGAGTTCTACTGCTTTTCTTGGAATCTCATACTTTGTCCAGATTTCCTCTAATTGACCCTTTAATCCATCTTGATTGGTAATCACGCCATTGATTAAGTTCCCCTCTTGAATATCAATACTATAAAGTCTTTCTAAGACTACTTTTTTACTTTTCGTATCTCCAACTGCAATTTGAAGATTTCGATTGGATAAATAAACCGATGTTCTCATACTATTTCCTCCCCCTAGCTTTGTTCAATGGTTGAATAAGATTGGTAGATTGGCAGAATAACTGCAATAACTACAAATCCAATGATAATAGCCATGACAATAATCAAGATTGGTTCTAGGAGCGTTACCAGTCTCTCCAAGGCTCGATCTGCCTCATACTCCAGACTATCTGCAATGGAATCTAACATGCTGTCTAGGCTTCCTGTTTCCTCTCCTACCATAATTGTAGATGCAAGCTTCTTTTGAAATCCATCCACTTCCATCAACGCAGCTGATAAAGATCCCCCTGCTCTTACTTTATCAATAATTGGTCCAAATTGATTTTGAATATATGCATTACCCACTGTTGTGCTGCTAATCTGCAGTGCAACAATAATTGGAATTCCACTGGTATATAAAGAACAAAGAGTTCGAGCAAACCTTGCTGTATAAATTTTGCGAAGAAGCTTTCCTACAATTGGAAGTTTTAATTTGAAATGGTCATACTTTTCTCTAACCTGTGGTTTACGAAGAAGTATGGCCGTTCCCAAAATAACAATTCCAAGAACAAAAAGAATCACATACCATCTAGTCCGAATTGCTTTACTAATTCCAAGCAAAATCACCGTTGGAAGAGGCAGACTATCCATAGAATCAAAAATATCTTGAAACTGAGGAACCAGATAGGTCATAACAAAAATAATCACTACCACTAAAAGTCCTGTTAAAATCAAAGGATAGGTCATTGCTGACTTTACTTTTCCGTTAAGTTTATGCTCCTTCTCAAAATGTCCTGCCATCCGAAGTGCTGTCTGGTCAATATTACCATTGGCTTCTGCCGAACGCATCATATTAACTAATAAGGATGGAAATGCTTCTCCTTGCTGATCCATAGCTTCTGATAAAGGGATTCCTTGTCTTACCAATGCAATCAATTCCTCATATACGGATTTCGCTCTTGGATCTATTCCAACCTCAGAGGCAATAATGTTAATTGCACGCACCAAAGAGACTCCTGCCTGAAGTAATGTTCCCAATTGTCGGCAGAAATCTGCTAAAACTTGCTTTTTTAATTTTTTGGAAGAATTTTTCCCTTCCTCCGATACATCCTGACTTGATACCAAATACATCCCATCTGCGCGAAGCAACTGATAAAGTGCTGTTTCATCCTGAGCATCTAACGTTCCCTTTGTTATTTTGCCTTCTAAATTCTTCGCTTTATATTTATATTTAGGCATATATAACCTCCTTATTTTGTTCTTATATTCCGTCCATTAAAATGAATAAAAGCTGGCGAAGTACCAGTTTAAAATCTGTTCTCCCCAAAACAGTGCCACCATACATCCCACACATAAAAATGGTCCAAATGCGAAATGATCCTTCTTTCCCTTTTTCTTTGCCGCTAATAAATAAATTCCATAGGCCCCTCCCACTAAAATAGCGAGAAACCAGGATAAAAGACATAACTTCCATCCCAAAAATAATCCTACGGCTGCCATCATCTTTATATCTCCGCCACCAAAGGCTCCTAGCACAAGTAAAGATATCAGTGTCATAGGAACACTTACACTAAATATTCCAATCACTCTTTCTAACATCGTAAGTTCTGGAAATACAAAAATTGAAACAACTCCCAAAACAAAAATTGCTATGTTAAAACCATTGGGAATCTCCATTGTGTCAATATCTACAAATGCAATAGCTGTCAGTATGGCAAGAAGGAGAAAATATAATGTCCCCTGTACAAAAAACAGCTTCATATCTACAAAGAGTAAATTCTCATTCCAAAAACAAAGAATGGCTAAGATTCCACCTAGTAGTTCAATAAGTGGATATCGCCAAGATATCTTACTCTTACAGTTTCTGCACTTTCCACCAAGTACCATAAAACTAAGAATCGGCACCAAATCATATGACTTTAATATATTGCCACAGGTTGGACAAATACTTCGTTCCATACCAAATGGCATCTTTCTTGGAACTCGATATATTAACACATTAATAAATGAAAATACCGTAGCTCCCATAAAAAACAAAATCAGAAACATAACCCAAATCAATACTTTACTCCTCCATCTAGTCTGTCACAATATCCTTTAACTCGTATACATTCCACCCTTTTGCTTTGTTTTCTTCGGGCTTCTCATAAGTTACAAGAATATGATCTTTCTTATATCGTAATTTTAAAACTTCTCTCTTATTCTCATCAAACTTTACATATTCAATGATTCCTTTTGCGTCCGTTAATTCCATAATATTCTTTATCATATCAGAGTTTAATCCAGAATCTTCTGTCTTAGAAACAACAGGCTTTCCCTTAGCCTCAAATTCATAAGCAGAATTCCTTACTGCAAGAGATATGGTCTTTGCCTCACGTAGGGTATAAAGTGCCTCTTCATGTAAAATAAAACGATTAGCCGTTGGAATCACCAGTGCAGTCAAAAGAATCAGAATCAAAAGAATCCCAATCGCCACTAATACACCTTTTATGTCCCTTGGCTTATTTCCCTTCGTATAATGTTCCGTTTCAATTACTTGAACTCTTGCATCACTTTCTGACATAAAACCCCTCCTTATATCCGAAATTTCCCTTGCATATATTATAGCATACAAAACACAAAAATAAACAAAAAAAACCGAAGCATTCTTATGACAATACCTCGGTTTTCTCTATGATTCTTCTATCTTGTTATTCTTTTTAAATTCCAAATCTCATTTGCATATTCTTCAATTGTTCGATCTGAACTAAACTTACCAGCCTTACAAACATTAAGAAGTGCTTTTTGATTCCATTCTTCCTTCTTCTCATATAAGTCTGCTGCTGCCTTTTGAGCTTCACAGTAAGACTCAAAATCTTTTAATACAAAGTAAGTATCTGCATATTTACCATCTTGAGGCTCTAACAATGCATTGTAAAGATTTCTAAATAAGCTTGGATCTTCCCCTTCTTTAATAAATGTCCCATCAATTAAAGCATCCACTGCTGCTCTTAATTTTTGATTTTCATTGTAAACTCTACGTGCATCGTAGCCACCATTTTGCTCGTAAGCAATGACTTCATCTGATGATAGTCCAAAGATAAATGCATTGTCTGCACCAACTTCTTCTACGATTTCCACATTAGCACCATCCATGGTTCCAATGGTAAGGGCACCATTTAACATAAACTTCATGTTTCCTGTTCCTGAAGCTTCTTTAGAAGCTGTAGAAATCTGTTCACTTAAATCTGCTGCTGCAAAGATAAGTTCTGCATTAGAAACTTTATAATCTTCAATAAATACAATCTTAAGTTGATCTTTTAATGCTTGATCTCCATTTACCACATTGGCTACATTATTAATTAACTTAATAATTAATTTTGCTCGTTCGTATCCTGGTGCTGATTTTGCTCCAAAAATAACAGTTCTTGGTGCGTAGGATTTTGATGGATTCTGCTTCATCTCCTGGTAAAGTGAAATCACATGTAATACATTTAACATTTGTCTCTTATATTCATGTAAACGTTTTACCTGGCAGTCAAACATAGATTCTGTATTTAGTTTGATTCCGTTATGTTCCATTACATATGCAGCAAGTCTTTCTTTGTTTGCTTTCTTAATCTTAGCAAATTCATTGACTTTCTTTTTATTCTTTACTGCTGGCTCTAACTTCTCTAAATCAGATAATTTTGTAATGTAACTATCACCAATCTGATCTGTAATCCACTTTGATAATCCTGGATTTCCATGAACTAAGAATCTTCTTTGTGTAATTCCGTTTGTCTTATTGTTGAACTTTTCAGGCATCATTTGATAGAATTCTTTTAATTCCTGATTCTTTAAAATCTCAGAATGAAGTCTTGCAACTCCATTGACAGAGAAACATCCTGCAATTGCAAGTCTAGCCATGTGAACCTGTCCATCATATAAAATAGACATCTTCTCAAACTTCTCTTTGTCATCTCCAAATGTCTTTTGAATCTCTAATGAGAATCTACGATGAATCTCTTCGATAATCTGGTAAACTCTTGGAAGTAATGAAGAGAACATCTCAATTGGCCATTTTTCCAATGCTTCTGCCATAATTGTATGGTTTGTATAAGCACAACACTTTGTTGTGATTGCCCATGCCTGATCCCATTCTAATTGATACTCATCTAGTAATATTCTCATTAATTCTCCAACTGCAACCGTTGGATGTGTATCGTTTAATTGGAAACATACTTTGTCAGCAAGTCCAAAGATGTGATCATGTGGCTGTAAATACATATATTTATTCACTGCAGTTTGAATACTTGCAGATACGAAGAAATATTGTTGTTTTAAACGAAGCACTTTTCCTGTGTAGTGATTGTCATTAGGATATAATACTTCTACAATACTTCTTGCATTGTTTTTCCATTCTCTTGCCTGTGCATAATTTCCACGATCAAAAGAATCAAGATCAAAACTCTTGATTGGTCTTGCATCCCAAATACGAAGTGAATTTACAATTCCATTCTTATATCCAGTCACTGGCATATCATATGGCACTGCAAGAATACTTTCATAATCATGATGTGAGAAATTCATTCTTCCTTCATCATCATAAGTTGTGTCAATTCTTCCACCAAACTTAATCTCCACTGCATATTCTGGACGTTCAATCTCAAATGGATTTCCATGTACTAACCAGTTATCTGGCATCTCCTTTTGGTAACCATCCTCAATCTTTTGCTGGAACATACCATAACGGTATCTAATTCCACATCCATATGCTGGATATCCAAGTGTTGCCAAAGAGTCCATAAAGCACGCTGCAAGACGTCCTAGTCCACCATTTCCAAGTGCTGCATCTGGCTCTTGATCTTCAATCTCATAAATATCACCAACACCAAATTCTTCAATTAGCTCTGCAACTTCTTCATATGCAGCTAAATTAATTAAGTTATTGCCTAAAGCTCTTCCCATTAAGAATTCCATTGAAAGATAATAGACTGTCTTTGCATGTTCCTCTATATATCTATTCTGTGTTTCCATCCAATCATCAACGATTGTCTCTTTTAATGCATAACAGATTCCTTGATAGATTTCCTGTTTTGAAGCATCTTTAATATTCTTACGAAAACGATACTTCACTTGATTTACAATTTCCTTTTTTAGTTCTTCTTTTGTCATTCTTAGCATTTCATGTTCCTCCACTGTATTAATTAAAGTAATACGTACGCATTCTTCGTACATTGATGCCCCTAAATTCACGCCATTGAATCTACTATAACGGAGATTGACAAAAAAGTCCATGTTATCATTGTAAAATACTTGAAAAAACAAAAAAAGTACAATATCAATGAACCCTATCCATAGACAAAAAATAAGAGCAAACAAAAGTTTGCTCCTATCACTATTCATTAACTTATTCCCACGCTGTACCAGTCCACTTTGCCGTATGTCCATCTTTAACATAGGTCATCTCTGTAACCTTGCCTTTATCATTTGTATTGTATTTACAAGAAGTATATGTTGATGTTTCTTGTTCAGCTAGTGTATTCATAGCAGCTGTTGGTGTTGCATCTGTTTTTACTGCATAACCACCTTTAGACGACTTAGCATATGCATCTGATTCCTCTGTTTGCACTGCTTCTAGCATCATTCTCGCATCTGCAGCAACTGATTTTTCTTTTGCTTTGTCAATGTAACCAGTTAACGCTGGCACTAACAATGCAATCAAGATAGCTAAAATAACCAATACTACGATTAATTCAACTAATGTAAACCCTTTTTTCTTGCTTTTTCGTAACTCTTGTAATTTAGTTAACATAATTCTCCCCCTTGTTTATGAATATGTTGGTATAATTTATTTACTCCTTTATTATAACTCCTTGCTTTCTAAAAATCAACAAAAAACCTTATAATTCGTTGAGTTTATCAGTAATTTCACACTTTCGTAACAATTATAAATCTAATCTTTCTAATAGGTTAATCCAGGGAGTTTTCCTTCTTTTAAAAAACTTGAATCATCTAGTTTAAAACAATCTACCACTTTGGTTCTTTCGTAAGTTGTTCCTGTCCTAGTATTTTCCAATGCTAGATAAATACGAATGCGTGTAGTATTTTTAATTCGCTGGAATGTTAGACTTGTAATCTTTTCATTCATATAAGTTTCCTTAGAAAAATACCAGTCAATTCCTTCTTTTAGGTTCAATGTTTTGTTGTAGTGAATCTGCAAAGTTGTCTCTGTGTTTTTTTCTGCGGAAGATGATGTGTTTGGTCCTGCATACATAACAACCTCCTGCCCATCTTTATCAAGATAAGAGATATAAGAGCCTGATGTATTTTCCCCAAGGACTGTTCCATTGGCAGTATTTCCAATGGATACATTTCCAGTTGCCGTCTCTACTTCACTTCCAATTTTGTCAAGAAGAATACTTGCCACACTTTGTCCTCGGCTCATAGCACTTACTTTTTGAAATACATTCATAGCAGGAGACAGAGTTGCAATGGTTGCTGTCATAAGAATCCCCAGAATTGCAAAGGTTACAATCAACTCCACTAAGGTCATTCCTTGATTTAACTTCATGAATTTTAAAATTCTTTTCATGATTCACCTCCTGGCAACTGGAAGAAATAAATATAAATTCCTCCCTTTGATTCACTGCTCACTGCAGTTCCAAACTTTATGGGCATCTGCCATGTAATATTCGTGTTCCCGTCTTTTGCTGAAATTGAAATCTCTGTTGTTTTCTCTGTTGATGAACTTCCTGCTTTATTATAATAATCTGCATAGGAATCATCTGAATGCTTTTGTATTTCCTGTGCCATCTTTGCCTGATTTAAAGAAAACAAAGTAGAGCGATATAAGAAGGCAATTCCTAAAAGTAAAATCACAAATGCAACCATTACTTCAACCATTGTCATACCTTTTTGATTTTTCATGGCACACCTCCTAATCTGCATCCCAAGTCACTGTCCACTTCCAATTATCTGCCGAATCTTTCTGCAATTCATACTGGGTTTTTACAGTATAACTTTGCTTCCGAAATGTGGCAGTTACTGACGTCACTAAAATCACATTGGACATATCACTTTCATCTTCAGAACTTTCCCAGTACATTTTTGCTTTTACGGTTCCCATATTTGGTGTTTTCGTTTCTGGAATGGAGATTGTTAAATCACGCATAGTGTCATCATACTTTCCATGTCCTGGCTCAGCCGTATTGTAGTAAGGCCATTTATTTTCACTAATCTGCTGATAAATATATTGGCGTACATTTTCAGGGGCCTTTCCAGTATCATATCCTAAAATACCTTTCTCACTAATAATCTCTTGCTTCAATGTGTCATTAAATGTGACTGCTGATATTTTACTTTGCTCCTTAGTAGAAGATTTCTGAGCATTATTTAACACCTGAAATGACATAAAAATCATAGATAAGGACAATGCCATAAAGATACAAAGCACACACAATACAATAATAATTGCTGCCCCTTTATTTTCATTTTTCTTCATTGTCCTTTTCATGACTTCACCTTCTATCCTTTGTTTATTCCTTTATTTCACTTATCTCAGTTCCATAAATAATACCTGCATCTTTGTCTTCTTCTACAGTTCTTCTCCACTGCCTTGTATAAGTATCTCCATAACGGTTGGCATCTGCTGCCTCTCCTTTTACCTGCACTGAATCCGTATAACGATGTGCAACACCATCAATAAATTTTAATGAATCACTGTCTGTGATATCTGGAAGAATCAACTCATAACTATATGTTGTTGCAGATGTTCCATTTTGGGTCACAACAGTTGCAACTGCCTGTAAATATGCATGGAAGGTACCTTTATAAGAAACCGTCTTTGCCTCATTTGTCCACTCTAAATCTCTGACATATCCTAGTTTATACATATAACTGTGTGTAACAGTGGTCTGATCCTTAGAAGTTGTAGTTTCATACAAGGTATTTTCCTGTTTGATTTCCTTGTTGTTTTCCATTATGGTAAACGGACTTACATTCTTTTCTGGTGTCACTTTATTGTCAACACTTGCTATTGTCTTGTAGGTATCTTTGTCGTCCTAATCCTTTTGTGCCGCCTTTGTTTCAATGATGTAATCTTTTAATTTACCTTCATCATTTGATGGTACCTGAAACAAAATCGAATCAAAAGAAATAGTTTTCTTCTCTGAGCCACTGCTTTCAGAAAAAGTCGTGGTAATCTCAGTTTCAATATCCTTTGTTTCCTGTGATATCTTCGGCGTATTAATTCTTACTTTTGGCAGTCTAAAAGTTTCCACCGCTGACCAAAGGGAACTAATCTCTCCTTCATTTACACTACGCAATTTCACTTTCAAATAATATCCTGCAAAATCATAGGAAATATCTTTAAAACTTGTCTTAGAATCCTTCAAATTCCCAGACATACTCAACTGTTCTCCTTTGTTAATCTGAGCATCTGGCTTATCTTTCTCCAAATCTGCATTGACATCTTCAAAGATTCCTGCCTTTAATACATATCCTCCTTCCCCAGCCTTCTGGGCTGTCATATGTAGACTCACTCCTTTATTTTCAAAGTCGTCTTGACTCACAATCGCATCATACTGTGGTGTCAATGTCAAAAATTCATCTACGATTGGCGTATCAATACGCAATGGCACTTGCAAGCTATGCTCATCAGATAATTTTCCTGATTGATATACATTGGAGTTTTCTTTTGCAACTGCTCTTACTGTAATTGTCACCTTGTCCCCTGCCACAGAATCAAGATCTATCATACTCTCACTCTTTGTAATATCATTTTCCTTTACTGTAAATGATTTTTCAGGATGATTGGTATCTGTAACTACAATTGCATAATAATCAAAATAATCCTTATATGTATTGCTGATAATATTCCATCCCACTTTATAGTTTAACTCATTTGAATCAACTAACTCTATGGTTGGACTTTCCATCTTTGGTAAATGAATCTTCTGTGGATAATCTTTTGTTGTTGTTGTCCCATATTTTGTTAGGATACCCGATGTGTTCTGCTCCCCTAAGCGTGTGACTTTCAAATGAATATTTTTATACATCCATTCACTGCCATCCACTCGATACTCATGTTCTGATGTTTCAGCAGAAGACCACAATTCAACTTCTTCTCCCTTTAGTGTAGTTCCTGTAATGACAACTTTGTATTTCCCACCTAGTTGATCCTTATCCCACTCAAAAGTATAAAAATCTTCACTTTGACTAATTGTATCTGGCAATACTGGTGCTGTTTGACTACTTTTTGGTGCCTTCAACTCATCCTTTTGTTTCCAATAGATACAACCGCTATAAGTATCATATTGGTCTAATAGTAAGCTGTAATAAACATCGTACTTTCCATTGACTTTTTCAATGGAATATCCTGCTTTTGCTGTACTTCCATCAATATAGGACTCTAATATGGCTTTATCTTTAGGATCTTCTATATCCAGCCCTTCTTTTACTAATAATGTATACTCTGCTACATCATTTTGGCTGGAGATTGGATAACTACGAACCGAAAAATCCTTATCTGCAATATCCTTTGGCAGCTTATCCAAAGTTACTGGACTTGTAGATGATGATTTGGATACACGCACCTTTGAACTTGATACTACAACTGGAATATTTAACTTTTCGTCAGTTACCATAAACTCCGTTCGATAATAAATTTCATTGGATGCTGATGATAATAAGGCTACATAACTTAATGTATCTGGTGTCAATCCAGTAAATCCATTGAAAGAAGCATTTATAATCTTTTGCGTAAACTTATCAAATGTTAATACCACGCTTTCTCGTCCATATCTGCTTGAATCGTTATATATATCTGTCAATGTTCCCCCAGCTTCTGCGTATGCAGTATATTGGACATTATAATTGTTTCCTTCAAAAACAATATTATCTGTTGATCCTTCTTTGGCAGAGAACGATGCCACTTCCTTATCATCCTGATAAACATGAATGACTGCATCTTCTTTTGAACCACTGTACTCACTGCTGTTTTTAAGTACAATTCGATATCCTGGATTTCCATCTGCCTTTTTATATAATTCGTAATGTACATCTGGTGTTGGAAGAAATGGTTTTATCTGCTGACCCGTTAGCAATCTTGCAACCTCAGAGTCATTGGAATCTGGCTGACCATTATCTGTGTCATCTCCATTCATTGCCTGCACAGAAAATGTAATATATTTACCACCCCAGTCATCTTCCATTGGAATAGAGGCTGAACTTCCACTAGTTACATCTATTTCCTTTGAATCAACAGGCACTGTATCTCCCTGTGTTTCATATACTTCCACAACTAATTTATAGTAGAACACTTTTTCATTTGAATCCCAAGACGCAATATAATTTCCATCTTTACTGGTCAAGGCTAAGCCTGTTGGTGTCTCTAGCTTTCCAATTCCATATTGATTGTTGTAAAACAATATTAGTTTTGGATCAATAAGTTCATAATAACTCTTTCGATTATCATCTGACATTGTATCGGTAATATCCAGTGGACTCTTAGGCAAATCAGTTATATCCGCATCATAAGCTATATTAATCGCTCGATATGTGCTTTTATCTGAATTCTTAGAAACATGCAAAGGTATTGCAGTATTAGCTGCTGTGGTATTTATTCCAAGAACTGGACTTTTTTCATTTACTTTCATTTCCCATAATGACATTGCATTATTCCCTGTGGAATTTCCTAATACTTCAATTTTAATCTTTCCAGTTTCCACTCCACCAAATTCAACAGTACTTCCATAGCTTTTCTTTGTTGCTTCCGTATCCGTTTTCTTACTTCCTGTAGCAGTAATTGGTTGACTGCTATCTGGATTTGCTTTCACCCAGCTCTTTGTCACATTATTCCAATAATAAATATTATACGTATAGATTCTTCTCTTTGATGCATCATTTGAGAACCAATATGTAGTAAAGCTATTTAGTTTCATATTGTTATTAAATGTGATTACAATATCACCTTTTCCCTTGGTGCCATCCTTTTCCACATTTAATCTTGTATATCTTGTACTCCAGTTATCATCCACAAGGGAACCTAAGATAGACTCTCCCTCTGAAGTAACATTTCCATTGTTTGAACCAGATGGCCATGCAATATTAGAAATAGAATCTTCCTCTCCTTCCTTTGCCTGATCAAAACAATAACTGTTCTTCATGGTAACTTTGGACGATGTAATTGGATGTTCTACTGTGGATACGCCAAAACAATTTTCAATGGTCGTTCCACTTCCAGAACCATAGATTCCACCACCATTTGACGTTGCCTCATACAAACCATAATTTCTGCATTTTGTAATTTTTACATTCAACTTGTATATACTAAAGTATCCCACAATTCCTGCTACCGAAGAACTTCCTGTAATCTTTCCAGTATTAATACAATTATAAATATTGAGATTCACATTGGAAATCGTAGCTGAGCCTGATCCTCCTATAATTCCTCCTACATTCTTCACTCCTGGATTTATGAGATTTGCATAGTTTTTACATCCTGTAACAGTAAATGATTCTTTATCTGTCACTTGATATAAGTCTCCTATAATACCACCAATATCCATACCTGAGCCAGTCACACTTCCATAGTTTTCACACTTTTCAATGGTTCCGCCTTTGTACTTCCAACGTCCAATCATTCCTCCTGTACTTTCACGTCCAGTGATTGTTCCGTAATTCTTACAATTGGACATTCTCCATGCTGAATTGCTTTGATTCTCCAAACGACCAACGATTCCACCACATGCATTGGTTCCTGACGCAGTTGACTTGGTTACATCTGCGTAGTTGACAAGTTCCTTTATGTCCTTTCCAGAGGCATTATAACCGATAGCACCACCCGTACCATTATCTGTTGCATGTGCTTTTGCAATTACTTTCCAGTGATGATTGCTTTGTGTCTCTTCACTTCCTCCTCCAGTGGTAGATTGCGTGACAACCCCAGTCTTATCATTGTTACCAATCATACCTCCAAGGTGACCTTTTGATGTTTGAATCGTTACGTAACCATCTACAGATGATGTATTGTTCTTTGTTACAGTCCCAAGATTGTATCCGCAATATCCACCAACATAACCAACAGACGTTGATTGAATCACAATCGCATTCCCAGAGGAATTTCCACCATTTACATAAGAATGGGATAAAATTGCCCCTTTTTCATTTCTGCCTGCGATACCTCCAATACTGGCAATATCCATAGCATCTCCCACAGCTTCCACCAAAGACGTGTTTCCAACAAGCCCACAGTGGGTTATGATATTTCTATTGATTCCTGCAATTCCTCCATATCCGTAGTTACTGTTTCCTTTTCCCATGACACTTCCACTAAATTTATAATACTTTATAGTTCCACTGTTATCTCCAACAATTCCGCCCATATTCGCAGAAGTCTTATTTACATTACTTCCAGAAGAAACCACCCCGTAGATAATCTTAGAATTGTCTTCTGAAGTTCCGCCTGATAACATTCCCTCATTCTTTCCTGCAACACTTCCATAGTCTCCACCATCACTAGTTGCTTTTAAGTTAAATTCTAAGCTGCTTGTTCCTACTGATGCATTGGTAATGGTTCCTAACGACCCATTTTCTCCAACGACACCTCCCATGGAAACATCGTTTGCTGTACTTACTTTTGAAAGGGTAACCCCCTCTTTAATCACTGCATTTGTAATATTTCCTTCATTGGTGGCTGCAACTCCTCCCACAGCTGCCTTTCCAGTAATCTTGCCATCATCTACTGTTGGGGATATTATCACTGCACCATGACCATTGTTTCCAGTCATTCCTCCTGCTTCTCCTGCAGCACTTAAAACAGTTCCTTTGTTGGTACAGTTCTTAATTTCAACTCCTTTTTCTGTGCTGGATGTAATACCTCCTGCATATCCTTTTTTCTTTCCATCCATGGTAATTGTTTTATTCGCTGTTACTTTCCCTGAAGATGTATTTTCACAATTTGTAATTGTACAGCTTCCAGATAGCTTACCTGCAATCCCCCCTGCATTTGCATCTGCATCTACTGTGGCATTATTTCTTAAGCCTGTTAAATCGGCCTCTATATTCTCTCCAATATAACCCCCAACTCCATTATGTCCTTGAATTGTAATTCCCTCTTTCACAACATTTGTATTGTTAAGAGTTCCTTTCTCGTTAATTCCTACAACTCCTCCAACATTATTTCCTTTTGCAATAATAGAATTGTTAATCTTTGAATTTACTATGATTCCGCCTTTTTCATTGGCACCTGCAACTCCTCCGATGCCATCTCCAGAACCATTTACATTGTTCTCAATCTTTGATTCTTCCACTCTTCCATAGTTTTCAGATACAATTCCTCCAACACGATTGTTTCCAGTAATTGTTCCTATGGTTTTACATTCTTGAATCCTTCCACTCTTTGCATTGACACCCGCAATTCCACCAACATAATCTGTTGTTGAAGAGCCAAAGGTATTTGCATCACAAGTTGAAATTATTCCTAAATTCTCTTCTGCAAGACCTCCATGATAGGTTCCTTTTGTTGTTACCTTTCCAGAAGATTCATTTTTACAGTGATAAATATACATATTCTTAGACACCAAACCAATGATACCACCACCATAAGAATACTCCTTATCATAATCTCCACTTATATGTGCTTTGGCAGTTACCTTTGTTTTATTCTCTATATTGTAAATATATAGCTTTGTATTCTCTCCATTATATCCTGCAACGCCTCCAACATAAATATCTCCTTCTACTCTATCTAAGTAACAAGAGAGAGTGTCTCCGCTTTTAGAACCAAGATTCATCTGTTGATCTGACGAATCTGCCTTTTGAACTACTGTTTCAATTTCTTTATTTGTTTTGGACAAGTCCGTACACAAAGTATTTAAATCCTCAGACTCTTTATACCCAGCTTCTACCGCTTTGTTATACCCAATATATCCGCCAACAAAAGCTCTTCCTTTGACTTTACCAAGAGAATTGCTTGTTTCTAATTTTAAATCTCCGCCTTTTGATAAAATATTCCCACCGAAAATTCCACCTACAAATAATTCTCCCTGAATATCTGTTGGTTTTGTCACATACTGTTTATCGTAAACTTCCTGACTTCGATTTAGTCCAATCAATCCGCCTGCAAAGTATTTACCATATACATAACCGCCTTTTAGCTGCATATGTTCTGAAATAGAACTTCCCTCAGCTTCATACCCTACAACGCCACCTACATAACGCTGGCCAGCTGCTACACTATTTACATTCATATTACCACTTGCTATAATACTTCCAGCATTGTAGCCTGCCATACCACCTACATAATTTCCTGTTCCACCAACTTCACTGGCAAATGTTCTCCTTGTTTTTCCAGACACTGCATTGGTATCTACATTGGTTGTACAATTCTCAATAATTCCACCGTTATATCCTGTAATACCACCAGCATACTCAGCAATCTCGTTATCATCACCTCGGTTTGTCGCCATAATCACGCCTCGATTGTTCCAGTTGGTAATCTTTGCATTCTTATTTTTCCCAATGGTATCCTTCTGAATTTGAATTGTTTTTGTTCCATCTAAATTGGTTGTAACACTTCCTGTAACTTTTCCATTGAAGCCAGCAATTCCACCAACATAACTTCTTCCCACTACATTGGCCTGATTCACTCCATTGGATCCATCTGTGTCCCCACTTAATGTAAGTTCTGTATCCATAGTTCCATTTTCATTTAATTCACCAGTCTGAAATCCTACAATTCCTCCAACGAAATCTCTACCTGCTACATAAGTATCTGTATTATCACTTTCCGTATGACATTTTGAAATGTCGGCATTTTCATTGAATCCTACGATTCCTCCAACATAATCACCTTTACAGACACCCTTTAAGTATTGTGCATATTCACGCTCCACAACGGTACTTGGAAGTTCTGGTGCACTGCTGCACTCTAAAATATGAGTTTGTTTATTATATCCAACAATTCCTCCAATACACTGTCCATCTTCTTTTGTGCTTCGCACGAACCCTGTATTGTCACAATTTTTAATGGATAGAATCTCTATCCCTGCTTTTGTATTCTCATCTGGCTGATAGTATCCATGGATGTAGCCAATAATACCGCCCACATAACTTCCACCTTTTACATCTCCTTCATTTTTCAAATATTCATAAGTCCTTGAAGTTCCCACTTGAACCGACCCATCTGATAGTACATATCCTGACTGATCACTTCCAACAATTCCTCCAACATATTCTCCTGTTCCTTCTATGGTTGAATTATGATCTACCGTAACATGAGATAAACTTCCACCGTTAATACCACATAAGGCTCCAACATAATTGGTTCCTTGAACATCTGCACTGGCAATGGTTACACTTGCAATGGTTCCGCTGTTCTTTCCAAACAATCCAGTTGCATTCAAAGCTGTATTATCCTTGCTTCTAAGATTCAATCCAGATATCTTATACTGCTTATCTGTCTCACTTTTATAAGAATGATTCTTCTTTAATTCAGGAATCATTGGAAAAACTTGCTTTCCACTTTCCCCAGAATCAGTTGCAGTCTTTTGCCCATAAAATAAATTGCCACTAGAAACTAAACTATCTTCCCCATCCCAGGCAAAATCGCTGGATTGAACATAGTTTACATTGTTTGTCTCTGGAATTTCATTTTCAGAAAACCGCATATTAAACAAGTGTCTTGCATTAGCAATCTTATATGTTAAATTCCCTGATGTATCTGTACTTCCACTTGCAAAGTAACTATTCTCGGTCTTGGTCTGCTTTCTTGCTGTTGCCTTAAAAGATGTTCCAGTTCCTTGTACGGTTGCGTAAATATTAGAAGCATCCTTAATTCCCAATCGTTTAATACTGTAAGTATTATCATAATCCCCTGTCTGTAGCCCAACCTGTGAGTCTGAAGCCTGATCTGCTCCATCTAACACCACATAAAGCATTCGATTACTTGACTCATATGCTTTAAACTGCATATTCTTCTTTGTATCCGTTACATTCCCATTGTCATCATAAAGAGTTACATCTGCCTTCACAAACAATTCATCCGGATTGTCTGTGTTGCTCTCAGCTTTGATTTTATTGTTATCTCCATTCACTGCAAAAGAAGCAAATAAAATATCCTTTTGTCCCTCTACTGGTGACTTTTTATATAGTTTAATCTGATAGGTAAGACTCTCCGTTACATTTGCATATTGAGAACTTAATCTCCATCTTAAATAAAGAGTATCTGAATTCACCAATGCCTGATTGTTAATTACAGGTCTTCCACCAGTCTCTGGTGCCCGCGCAGACAAAGTATCAATTCCATAATATCCAATTAAATATTCATATCTTGCACTTCTGTCTCGATTCTTAATACTGTAATTACGATTACTATTGGTTGATTCGTAATTAAAGTCATCTGCCTTATCATCATAGCAAACCCCTAAAATCTTTCCATCCACTGGATCAAATTCCACAGTAAATGTATTGTCTAAAATCTCTTGATCATACACATAGACCGCTACCATATCGTAAACTGTTTTGTAGGCACCAAAATAATCAGAAGAACTTTTGAATCCCTTCTTAAATGTCATAGTATACATACGATCACGATCGTCTAAATTGGCACCATTGGTAATCATATCTTTTGTAAGCTTATTCTTAGTATTGTATCTGGTGGGTTCCACATCTGTATTAAGCTCATCTGCTAATTCCTCTAATTGCCCGCTGGTCTTTGCATAGGTAAAGGAGCTTTGAGCTGCCGTATAAATGGTCTGTGCATACTCATTGTTCTTCTTAAAATTGGCATGACGCAAATAAGCCACTAACCCCCCTGCGGTCACTGACATCAAAATTCCTAATATTAGTAGTACAACCATGGTTTCTACAAGAGTAAATCCCTGATTCCCTAATCTCTTTTTTAAAACCCTGCATTTATTCATTCTATCGCCCCCCACGACTACCGAATTCTCCCTCTATTGCTTATAATTATAACACTTTCTTGTAGAAATTGAAATAATATAAAAGGAGGTTGACAAATGAATTTTTCATCTGTCAACCTCCTATATTTTAATCTTTTAAATATTGGTCTAATTCTCGCTTTATTAGCACAAACATAATACATGAAATCAAAATGGATGCGTAGTCGGCAATTGGCTGTGCATATACAACTCCATCCAATCCAATCATTCGATCTGCAATCAAAAGAACTGGAAGGAAAAATAATCCTTGGCGTCCCAGCGATAAAATCAAAGACTGTTTTGGTTTCCCCATGGCCTGGAATGTAAAGTTAAATACAAACATAATTCCAAGAACAGGTGCCGATACCATCAATGCCCGTAACATTTGCACTCCATAAGGAAGCACTTCTTGACTTTTAATGAAGGCACTGACAATCACTTGTGAATTCATCACATATAAGACGGTAATAATAGAACCCATAATAAAGTTAAATCCCATGGCATACGCCATTGTTTTCTTTAGGTCCTGAACTCTCTTTGCTCCGTAATAATATCCAATGAGTGGTTGTACTCCCATGGCAACTCCAATGGATAATAACACCGTTAAAATGTTTACCTTTTGAGCCACTCCCATAGCAGCTACCTGTGCATCTCCGTATTTTACAAGGAATATATTAAGCACTACATTGGACACACTCATTAAAATATTGTTAATTGATGCTGGAATTCCCACCGATACAACGCCTGCAAAGATTCCATCTTTTAACATAAAATCTTTTCTCTTAATAGAAAGGATTGTTTTTCCCTTCTTAAAATAAATTAGGTAAAATACCATGGCACAGGCATTCCCAATAATCGTTGCAAGTGCAGCACCAAAGACACCCATATCCATTTTTAAAATCATAATTGGATCCAGCACAATATTTACAATGGTTCCAATCATCATCCCTATCATGGAAACCTTAGCCGCACCTTCTCCACGAACAACGTTCCCAAACGCATTCGCAAATACTACAAATACTGCTCCATATCCAATACAAGTCAAATAATCCTTGGCAAATCCATAAGTATTGCTGCTTGTCCCAATGAGTTTTAATATTGTAGGCATTCCTAAAAGGAACAATCCCATCATAAATAATCCACAGACAATACATCCGTAACAGCAAAAACTTGATACATGTTTGGTCTTATCCTTCTCTCCCTGACCTAGCAAACGAGATATATAAGCACTTCCTCCAATTCCGAAAATATTTCCCACCGCCATAAGCATGAGAAATACTGGCGTGGTCAAAGATACTGCCGCCACCTGATTGGCATCTCCTGTCTGTCCAACAAAAAAAGTATCTGCCATATTATATAAAATCGTTACTAACATACTCAGCACTGTTGGCGTTGCTAGGGTAAGCATTGCCTTAGGTACTGAATATTTTTCAAATACATCCTGATTCATATTCTATCCTCCCAATGATCTCATTTATCTATTCTTAAAATAAACGAACTGTTACTTATCATACGAGATTAGAATTTTTATGTCAACCATCATGATACAAACACATAATCATTTGTCACTGGCTGTAACCCCTGTTTTTTAATATCTTCATGCACTTCATCAAAGCTTCTCTCATCAGCAATTTCAAACTGATCGTCTCCCTTATGCTCTGTTTCCTTTGTATGACTTCCAATTCCAGTGCTGACTCCAGCAGATATTTTTGTGGCTGCAAGACCAATGACGTGATTTCTAAACTCTGCTCTTTCTCTTGTGGAAATAGTCATACTTGCAAATGGCATAAAAATACGATATGCACACATTACTTGAAGCAATTGAGGTTCGTGGACATCTTTTGGATTAATTTTATCATTATTAATAATTGGACGAAGTCTTGGACATGAAAATGCAATTTCTGCATGAGGATATTTTCTCTGCAAATAGTATGCATGAATTCCAGTTGCAAATGCATCTTTTCTGAAATCATCTAGTCCTAAAAGTGCTGCAAATCCAACTCCACGCATTCCACCCATCAAGGCTCTCTCCTGTGCTTCTAATCGATATGGAAAAATACGTTTATGTCCTTCTAAATGTAATGTTTCATATTTATCTGAATTGTATGTTTCCTGAAATACAGTCACATAGTCAGCACCACATTCATGAAGATATTTATACTCATCTGAATTCATAGGATACACTTCAAGTCCTACCATCTTAAAATATTTGTGTGCAATCTTACAAGACATTCCAATATATTCTACATCGGACATTTTTCTACTTTCCCCTGTTAAAATCAAAATCTCTTCCAAGCCTGTTTTTGCAATGGCTTCCATTTCTTTTTCAATTTCTTCAGCATTTAACTTTGCTCTGTGAATCTTGTTGTAACAGTTAAATCCACAATAAATGCAATAATTCTCACAATAATTCGCAATATAAAGGGGCGTAAACATATTTACTGCATTTCCAAAATGCTTTCTTGTCTCCTTTGTTGCTCTTTGTGCCATTTCCTCTAAAAATGGTTCTGCGGCTGGAGATAAAAGTGCAGCAAAATCTTCTGGCTTTAGTGTCTCTTTTCCCAATGCTCTTTTCACATCCTGTGCCTTGTAAGCATTGTAGTCATACTCATTCATTTCCTCTATGACACGATTTTTAATTTCTGGATTTATTTGCTCCATACCTTCCATATATTCCATATGGTTTGTTCTTTCCTTTGACATTTTCATCCTCCTGTCTAATCCTGTAAAAATCCTGTAAATGGTGATGATGCACTGGCTGTATTTTGAATTCTTCCAAGACCTGAAAGATATGCATTTCTCCCTGCCTGAATTGCATCTTTAAATGCTTTTGCCATACGAGGAAGATCTCCTGCTGTTGCAATGGCGGTATTTGCCATAACGGCTGCTGCCCCCATTTCCATGACTTCACAAGCTTGGGATGGTGAACCAATTCCTGCATCTACAATAATTGGTACATCAATTTCGTCAATTAGAATTTGAATAAAATCTTTGGTGCAAAGCCCTCTGTTGGATCCAATTGGTGCTGCAAGAGGCATTACCGCAGCTGCTCCTGCATTTACTAAATCTCTGGCAGAATTTAAATCTGGATACATATATGGCATTACTACAAATCCTTCATCTGCTAGAATCTGTGTTGCTTTAATTGTCTCTGCATTATCTGGAAGTAAATATTTTGTATCTCGAATCACTTCAATTTTAATAAAATCTCCACATCCAAGTTCTCTTGCCATTCTTGCAATTCGAACTGCTTCTTTGGCATTTCTTGCACCTGATGTATTTGGAAGTAACGTTACGTTATCGGGAATAAAATCTAAAATATTTTCATTTCCATTTGTATTTGCTCTTCGCACTGCCATGGTAATAATCTGTGCATCTGCCTCTTGAATTGCAGCTTTGATTAATTCCAGATTATACTTTCCTGATCCTAGAATAAATCTTGATGTAAATTCATGTCCTTTTATAATTAATTTATCTTCTTTCATACTGTCTCCTTCACTAATAGTTCAATTACTTTATTTGCTTCGTGTCCTGCACAAATCATAACCCTTGGTGCCATAAGACCCCATCCTGGTTTTGCACCATTTACAAAATCTCCGCACAAATATAACTGTTCATTTATCTTTTTTGTCACAATTTCATTGCTTCTTCCATACCCTGCCATGCCAGTTCCAGATACAATTTTTACATCTTCCTTTTCAGAGAGCAGTGTATTAATAAGCATTGCCTTTTGCTCTGGTCCATCAAATGCCTCACATACAATGTCATCTGTTTGAAATAATTCTATGGCATTATCCTCTGTCACTTTCAGGTTGTCTGTTCTTATCTCAATGTAAGGGTTAATTTCAAGAAGCTGTTCTTTTAACGCCTCTGTTTTTGCCATTCCCAAATGGGAAATTCGATACTCCTGACGATTTAAATTACTCGGCTCCACCACATCAAAATCCACCAAGTGAAGGAATCCTACCCCCATTCTTGCAAGGGCAATTGCAATATGTGACCCAAGTCCCCCAAGACCTGCCACTGCAACCCTTCCTGTTTTTACCTTGTCATGAACCTTTGGTGTATGTCGTTCATAAATCATCTGTTCAAAATCATCCTTTGATGGCAGATTATATTGATTCATTTTCATCCTCCTCGAACAAAATTAATAATTTCTATCACGTCATTATCTTTTAATAATGTATTTGCATACTCTTTTTTTGGTAGAATTTCTTTATTTAGTTCCACTGCAATGGTATCCATTCGATAACCTTCTTCTAGCAAATACTCTTTCATCAAACATCCTGCTGCATTCTTCATTTCTCCATTAATTTGTACCATAATTTCACCTCTTTTCAAAAAAAAAGCAACAAGAAAAGTGACACCCGTGGTGGTGTCCCCCTTCATGCTGCTTTCATGCACTCTCAACTTCTACTTTATGTAATTGCTCCTGATGTTATTTCAAAGAATTCCTAAAAAAAGAAACATTCTCTTTTGAAAATGCTTCTTTTGAAATATTCTATAAACTTTCTAGAATTCTTCCTACGTCGGCATTATCCGCATCAGGTATAAGGGTCGAAGTTTAAACTTCCTCTCAGCCGGTTTTCCAAGCTCCCCAGTTTCTTTTACGAAAATTATTTTAACATATAGAGTGTTTTTTGACAACACCTTATAAAATTATGTTATACTTTGTTCTAAGGGATAACGATGAAACTGCACGAAATGAGGTAGGAATGAATATAATAAGAAAGAAAAAAAGGATATTTTGTATGCTCTTTGGCACTATGATATTAGTCCTTTCAAGTACCATATTATTTGCAGCCACTAAAAGACCTAAAAAGCCTTCTTATGTAACTGCAACTGCTGTAAAAACAAATGTAAATATTACCTGGAGAAAAGCATCTTACGCAACAAGGTATGCTGTTTATCAATATAACCCCAGCAAGAAGTCTTATACTTACAAGGGATATACAAAATCCTGCAAATATACGGTTAAGAATTTAAAACGTGGAGAAACTTATCAATTCAAGGTTCGTGGATATCGTATCGTATCCAAAAAACGTTATTATGGTTCCTACAGTAAATCTGTATCTGCCACAATTTCTAAAAAAGGTTATTCTACTTTAAAGAATTATCTTAAATCAGCACTTGCTCCTTGTGGTTCTACCATGTACATCTGGGGTGGGGGATGGAACAAGGCAGACACTTCTGCTGGAAAGGACGCAAAAACCATTGGCGTCAATCCAAACTGGAGAACTTTTTTTGGAAAACAAAAGAAAAACTATAATACCTCAAAAACAAGATATCAGTGGGGCAATGGTCTTGATTGTTCTGGATTTGTTGGCTGGAGTATTTACAATATCCGAAATACTGCAAATAATAAAAGTGGATATGTTATGTCCTCTAAAAAAATGGCAAAGAATTTTGCAAGTCGTAAATGGGGAACTTATCAAAAACCTTCCAAGGTCAAAAATTATAAACCTGGTGACATTATGAGTACCGCCTGTTCTGATTGCAGTGGTCATGTATGGATTGTGATTGGTCAGTGTTCTGACGGAAGTGTTGTACTTCTTCACAGCAGTGCTCCTGGCGTTCAGCTCAGTGGAACTCAGACTCGCTCTGGAAGCAATAACAGTCAGGCAATTAAACTTGCAAAACAATATATGAAGAAGTATTATCCTTCTTGGTATAAAAAGTATCCTTCCAACAAACGAAGCAAAAAGTATTTAAGTCATTTTGGACAAATGCGTTGGAATACTGGAAATAGCAGCACTATGATGACAGATCCAGATGGATACCAGAATATGAATGCTCAACAGGTTTTAAAAGATTTATTTTCATAAGAATTTATGCAATGTCCCATAGAATACTTCGGGTTCTATGGGCTTTGCTATGTGTGCATTCATTCCCGCCGCTTTTGATTCTTTCCTTGCTTTCTCATATACATTTGCACTCATTGCAATAATGGGAATTGTCTTAGCGTCGGATTTTTTAGTGGAGCGAATTGCTTTTGTGGCTGTAATTCCATCAATTAAAGGCATTTGAATGTCCATTAAAACTGCATCATAATATCCAGCATCATGAGAAAGAAATTCTTCAATGGCAGCCAATCCATTTTCTGCAACATCAATTTGTGCATGTTTCTTTTCTAAAAGATTCTTTACTACTCTTACATTCAGTTCGTGGTCTTCTACAATCAAGACTCTCTTCCCTGTAAAATCATACTCTTTCAGAAAAACTTTATTCACAGAATGCTCAGAAACTATATCCACCTCTTCATTTCTGGCAGTTTTCTCTAGTTCTTCATTTATCTCATTATAAGTCAATATTAACTTTCCCTTTTCTCCAAGACAGCTTTTCAACTTTTGGATGGTGGAACAGTCATGATTCACAGACAGCAAAAAATCATAAAAAACAAAGTCAAATATCTCTCCTTGCTTCATACAGCGATGAATAAACCGAAATGCCTGTGTATTTGATGTAACCCATTTTGCTTGAACTCCCAGACTTTCTAGTGTTTTTCTCATCTCCTGACATTTAGCTGTTTCTCTATGGATAATCAGTGCAAGCTGTTTATTGGAATTCCTTTGATTTAAACTTTGGTCCATAACACGAAGAGGAATCTCAATCACAAATCTTGTTCCTACATCTTGGATTGTATTTATATGTAAAGTTCCATTCATAACTCCAACTAATTGTTTGCAGATACTTAGTCCTAACCCAATTCCTCCCACACCTCTTTTTCTCTTTTCCCTTTGAAAGGGATCAAAAATATATGGTAAAAAAGAATCTGAGATACCAACCCCTGTATCATTAATAATAAACTGCATAGATATGGTATCATTTATATGTTCCTTTACATGAATGGAAAGATTTATTTTCCCACCTTTTGGAGTATATTTAATTCCATTGGAAATAATTTCACACAAAAGTCGATTTAGTTTTTCACTGTCGCCAATATAATAATCCTCTATAAAACTGTCATAGCTTACTAGATACTCAATCTCCTTCTCCGCTGCCTTTGCATAACATTTTGCATTTACCCTTTGCAGAAGTTCATGGAATTGAAAGATTTCTTCGTATAAGAAAGAATTTCCTTTTTTCAGCATAACATAATCTAGAATTTCATTACTTGACTCTGAAATACATTTTGCAAGTTTTTCCATTTGTCCAATACATTCTCGCAGCTCATTTTTCATCTTTCCTGGCTGCATTCCCTGAGATGCAATTCCAATCATAGCATTCATTGGATTTCTGATTTCGTGACTAATTTGAGATATAAAATCTACAATAGTCTTGCTATCCTTTTCCGCCTGAATCAACGCATTACGCAGTATCTTTCTTTGGTTTTTTTCTATTTCATACAAATCTGTAACATTACTTCTCGTATAAAGAACTAGATTTTTTTCCTCATCTAAATAAGTGAATTTCCATCTTCGAAATCCTTCTTCCCCAGCTTTTTCCTTTACCATATAAGTGCATACATATGTTTTAGAATGGGAAAGAGCATCCACAATATATGGGATGCTCAGTTTCTTGATTGCATAATCAACCTCTTGAGACACAATAAGCTCAGATAAAGGCTGAATCACAGTTTCATTATATAATTCACTTTTGTCTTGTAATTTGAAAAATTCTTCCTGCTCCTTTTTACAAAATCTAACTCTATTTAAAGAGATGTCAATCATTGCAATGACCTCATAATCCATATCCATTATTCTATGAACCATGTTTTTCATGACATTTTCTGTCTTCTTGTCTTTGGTGTAATCCACCATCTTATTTCCTCTTCTCCTGTTATTTTTTATTTCTTCTACATACAAGATGAAGCACAAAACAAAGAATCATTGTAATCACCATATCTGGTAACGTATTTCCCACTGGTGTATCAATTGTCATAAGTTTTCGATATGCAATAAATCCAGCAAGCCATATGATTAGATTTAGAATATCATATTCTTTATCCACATGGTCATGCTTTAGGAAAAAGTAATCTACAATCTGAATTGCAATCATCGGTGCAAACACAGACCCAATCAAATATAAGAAATCTGTAATATTATCCATAGGGTATATGATAGCCGCTCCAATTCCAATTATCGTTACAATGACACCTGCCCACTTTTCATTGATTTTCCCTGAAATTGAAACGCTAGAAACCCCGGCAGAATATGCATCTAAAAATGTTGTAGTTACTGTTGAGAATACAATAATTAATAATCCTGCAATTCCAAGTCCTGCTTTCACCATAATCTGGGCAATATCATATTCTCCAGTATAAATTGCAGCACCCATTCCAATTACATACATCCAACAGCTAACGATTCCATATGTCAATGCACTTGTTAAGGTTGCACCTAATGGATTCTTTGCTTCTCTTGTATAATCACTAATCAATGGAAGCCATGATAAAGGCATTGCAACAGATAGTTCTACTCCGGCTCCAAAGGTCATACTATCTCCACTCATTACATGTCCAGACGCTCCGCTAAAGAAAATCACTTTACACAAAATCATCGTTAAAACAAATAATGCTGCCATGGCAAATGTATTAATCTTTCCAAGATTCTTTATTCCAATTAAAATCCACAAAATGATTAAAACTCCAATAATCAAACACCATATCCAGGCACCTGACTTAATGATTCCATTTGCTGCTAACGCTCCATCATAAATCATGATAGCCGTCCATCCAACTAGCTGAAGTACATTTAATATACTAAATAATAAACTTCCTTTTCTACCGAAACTCATTTTCACAGTTTCCATAGAACTCTTTTTTGTATTGGCTCCAATCATTCCTGCTAAAAATAATAACACACATCCAATCAAATGTCCTAATAGAATTGCCTGTAATCCCTTTGCAAATCCAAGTGGTGCCAAATATGTTCCTGTTAAAATCTCTGCAATAGAAACTCCTGCACCAAACCATATTAATCCGTTGCTAAACAACGATGTCCCATTCTCTGTCTTCATTCTATCTGCCTCCGTCAATTAAAAATGCATGATTCATTGGTCCACTTCCAGTTCCTAAGTCTAACATTGCATTTAAAGCACCTGAAATATATTCTTTTGCTTTGTATACTGATGTATCTAAGTCATATCCTTTTGCAAGATTAGATGCAATGGCACTTGATAAAGTACATCCTGTCCCATGAGTATTGGGGTTATTAATTCTCTTTCCTTCAAACCACTTATACTTTCCATCACGATACAATAAATCATTGGCATCATTTAACTGATGTCCGCCTTTACATAGTACAGCACAATGATAAGTTTCTGCAATATACTTTGATGCATCAATCATATCCTCTGGTGTTTCAATTTCCATGCCTGATAAAACCTTTGCTTCTGGAATGTTTGGTGTTAATACGGCTGCCAAAGGCAGTAGTTCCTGCTTTAATGCACAAATCGCTTCCTCTGTAATTAGTTTTGCTCCACTTGTAGCCACCATCACTGGATCTACGACTATATTCTTTGCCTCATACTGTTTTAATTTCTTTGCAATTACATGAATCAACGAACTTGAAGAAACCATTCCAATCTTTATGGCATCTGGATAAATATCTGTAAATACTGCATCCAACTGTTTCTCCAAAAACTCTTGATCTACATCCATAATTCCTGTTACACCGGTTGTATTTTGAGCTGTTAAGGCAGTAATGGCACTCATGGCATAAACTCCATTGACTGTCATTGTCTTAATATCTGCTTGAATTCCGGCGCCTCCGCTAGAATCACTTCCGGCGATTGTTAATGCTGTTTTCATTATAAAATCCTCCTGCACTATTTTGTTAAGCGATTTAGGTGGTGCCCCCAAAAACCGCTGCCTGAATTGACACTTAAAAAAAGTGCAGACATCGTAAAGATATCTGCGCAGCTTACACTTCGTATATATCCCTACGTTGGCATGATCCAATTCAGGTTTCGGGTCAAAGCTTCTCGCTTACTCTCAGCCCACTTGGTGGACTCCCCTTTTTAATAATTACCGTTTATCATTATACTTGTTTGCTTATTTGAAATCAACTTTTATTTCTTTAAACATTCATCAATAAATTCTAACAACCATTTCTGACAACGCTTTTCTTCTACCATATAACTCATAGCATGTTTTGCATCCTCTACAATTTCAAGATATTTTTTTGATTTACATGCTATATAATTTTTTGCAGACATGATTGTTGGAACAAAATCATCTCTTCCTCCATGAACAAATAAAATCGGTAGTTTATTATGTTTTAATCTGTTCTTTACATTTGTATCTTCAAAGGTAAATCCTGCCCGTCTGTGACACAAAAACTCAATCAATGGCAGAAACGGATATTTGGGCAAATGAAACATATTCCTTGCCACGTATTCAATCTCCTCTTTTGCACTGGTAAATCCACAATCAGCAATCACACCTTTTACGCTCTTTGGAAGAAGCTCGCCTGTTGCCAATAACACAGATGTTGCACCCATGGAAACTCCATCTAGGATAATTGGTTTATTAGGTGCGATATCGTCATGAATCTTCCATGCCCACTGAGCCACATCTTTACACTCTTTTGCCCCAAAAGTAATGTAGTTTCCTTCACTTTTTGTATTTGCTCTTTGATCAATGATTAAAACATTACTATCATGTTTATAATAAAACTTTGCAATGTATCCAAAATCTTCAATTCCATGTCCTCGATATCCATGGACACATAAAATCGTCTGCTTCGCCTTTGGTTTCTTCAAAAAATATCCTGTAAGACGAAGTCCATCTCCACTTTCTATGACGACTTCCTTATAGTCCATTGAGCGAAACCAATGTGCGCCCTCTTTCATTAATTCTCCATACTTCCCCATTCCATGGTCATCTTCCGTCTTCTTTCTACGAGGACGATGTTTTGGAAGATTTCTTTGACATGCAAACCGAAATAAAAGATCGGAAAGTGTCAAAATTCCTGCCGTAATTCCTGCCCCAAGCAAAACTACTGTCCCTAATGTATCTTTCTTCATTCTAAGTCTCTTTTCCATAATTTTTTGTTTTTCTTTCTACTTTATGGTAACTCAAATCCCTCGATAATACAAGAAAGAAAGCCCAAGAATTTTCTTAGGCTTTCTTTCTTTTTTTAATTCCATTTTACAATCTTATAATATACTTTTGCAGTTAATAGATACACAATGATATATACAGCTGCGAACACAACCATCGTTCCTATGGTACACGTTGCAAACAATGTTGTATTTCTCAAACTAAACAAGGCAAGAAGTTTTTCCATCAATGAAAATGCTGCCAATACATGAATTCCAGCCATGGCTAGAGGAAGAAAGAATACCATCACAATCTGAGAACTAATTGTCTTTTTCACTTCTTCTTTGCTCATTCCAACCTTCTGCATAATCTCAAATCTCTGCTTGTCTTCATACCCCTCAGAAATCTGTTTATAGTAAATAATTAATGCAGTAGCCATTAAGAATAAACTTCCAAGAAAAATTCCCAAAAATAAGAATCCCCCAAAGATTGCATAAAATTCTGCTTTATTTTCCTGTCGGCTTCTTTGATGAACCTCCATTCCTTTTTCCTGTGAAAATCTCTCAGATAAACCTTTGGAAAAAGCTATTTTATCTTCATCACTTCCAGTTAAATCAAACTCTTTATGACACATCATAAAAATCTGATATTCTTTAAATTGTGCACTTTCCCTTTTAAAAAGCTGCTCCATGGTCTGCTGGTCATAAACTACAATATAATCCACATTTTTCACTACAGTTTCCATATCACTTTCTATTGGAAAGTCTTTGATATACTTTTTCACATATAAGTCTGTAGACAAAACATTTATCTTATCTTCAAGTTTCTGACCCTTGCTGCATACGATTACTTCATTCTTTTTTAAAGGCACTGTTGTCCCGCCCATTGCCTCATAATCACTTTTTGTTATAATTTCAAGTTGATGCACTTGGTCTGTTGTATTATCTGGAGCCAAAGAAAATACTCCATCTTTAAAGTTTCCTGCAAAAGATAATTGACTATACTTCTTCACATTCTTAATGCTTAGGTTTCTTTCATCTAACTCTTTTTGAATTAGTTTATCGATTTTTTCTTCATGATTACTTTTATCATAATTTTCACTAATTAAAATATCTTTTGGATACATCTCACTTAATGCATCTTCTACTCCAATATACAGACATGTTGTCGTTGAAATCATAACCAAAACCATGGTGGATAAAATACAAATATTAGAAAGTCCTGCTGCATTTTGTTTCATTCGATAAATCATTCCTGAAATCGATGTAAAATGTTTTGGATGGTAGTAAAAGGTTTTATTTTTTCGAAGAAGTTTTAAAATCACAATACTTCCTGCGGTAAATAGTGCATAGGTACCAATGATTACAAGAAGCACTGCCACAAAAAACAACATAATTGCCGTTAGTGGATTTTTTGTAGTAATGGCAATATAATATGCTACACCAATACAAATGATTCCAATCACTGCCAAAAGTCCCTTTGTTTTGGGCTCCTTTTCTCCTACAACTCCACCATGTAACAGTTCCATTGGATTTGCCACTTTGATTTTTATAATATTCCACAAAAATATAACAATAGAGATCGCACCAAATAACAACGCTGTCATCACAATGGTTTCTGGCATAAATTCAAATTGAAAGGGAACTTTAAATCCTATCATTTTAGCTAATATAAGAAACATAAATTTATTTAATACAATTCCTAGAATTAAACCTGATACAATACCTCCAACACAAATAAAGAAGGTTTCATATCCTAATATTCTTGCAATATGACGTTTTTCCATTCCTAAAATATTATATAGACCAATCTCATTTTGTCTTCGCTTCATTAAAAAACTATTGGTATAAAACAAAAAGATAGCTGAGAAAATTCCAATGACAGCAGTTCCTAAATCCATAATCATCTTAAGGCTGTATGCACCTCTCATTTGGTCAATTCCCTTGTTTCCTGCCAAAGCTCCCATAATATAAAACATCATGGTCATACCGATAAAGGTAACTAAATATGGAAAATAAAACTTTCCATTTTTCTTAATATTTGAAATTGCTAATTTAGGGTAAAATGTCTTATTCATTTTGAACACCACCTGTCTGAATCATAGTAAGTGTGTCAGAAATCTTTCCGAACATTTCATCATTTTTCATGTTTCCACGATATAATTGATGGAACACTTCTCCATCTTTAATAAACAAAATACGGTCAGCAAGACTCGCCGCTTTTACAGAATGAGTTACCATTAAAATCGTCTGCCCATCATCATTGATTGTTCGGAACAAGTTTAACAAATCATCTGCCGCCTTAGAATCAAGGGCTCCAGTTGGCTCATCTGCCAACACCAAATCTGGATTGGTAATCAGCGCTCTTGCAACTGCAGCTCTTTGCTTTTGTCCACCAGAAACCTCATAAGGAAATTTATCAAGAAGCTCTGTAATTCCTAATTTCTGAGCAATAGGTACCAAACGTTCCTCCATTTCCTTTACATGGGTTCTAGATAAAACCATTGGTAAGAAAATATTATCTTTCAAAGAAAAAGTATCCAGCAAATTAAAATCCTGAAATACAAACCCTAGATGATCTCTCCTAAATGCTGACAGTTCCTTTTCTTTTATCTGTGAGAAATTTTTACCCTTTAAAACAACTGTTCCACTTGTAGGTTGGTCCAGAGAGGCAATCATGTTAAGAAGCGTTGTCTTTCCAGAACCACTCTCTCCCATAATTGCCACATATTCACCTTCTTCTACTGAAAATGAAACATTACTCAATGCCTGCACCTGATTTCCACCAAATCTGGTTGTATATATTTTTTTCAAATGATTGACTTCTAATAATTTCATAAGTTCCTCCTTGTTTTCTTTTTTAACTTCTAGTTATATTCTAACAAGGGTATGGCATTCGTTCCATCGGTTTACCTTTCAATATAACGAAACAACCTTACAAAAATGTAAGGTTGCTATGCTTCTACTACTTTCTTTTTTCTATCAAGCCCTAATGTCACACTTGTTCCAACACCCACTTTTGATTTCATCTCAAAGGTATGACCTAATTTCTCCATGGTCTGTTTACATAAATACAATCCAAGTCCAGAAGACTTTTGATCCAATCTTCCATTATATCCAGTATAACCCTTTTCACACACTCTTGGAAGATCCTCTGGGGCAATACCGATTCCTGTATCCTCGATTATAAGATTCTCGCCCTTTGTATAAATCTGAATTTTCCCCTCTTTGGTGTATTTTAATGCATTGGACAATATCTGTTCTATGACAAAACTCAACCATTTATCGTCTGTGAGTACCATAAGATTAATCTCCTTTAAATCAAGGGAAATCTTCTTTCCAATAAATACTTTTGAAAACTTTTTGACTGCTTTTTTCACAATTCTATCTAATTCATAGGATTGAATTACCAAATCATTGGTATCACTTTGAAGTCTCATATAAGACAGTGCCATCTCCACATACTGCTCCATTTGAAATAATTCAGCTTCCAACTCTCTTCGCTGACTTCCTGATTCCATATTCCAAAGCATAAGTTTCATTGCCGAAATTGGAGTTTTCACTTGATGCACCCACAAGGTATAGTAGTCCATAATATCACTTTGCCATGCATCCTGCTTTGATACTATATGCATCTTCTCATCTTGCAACTTTCTAATCATATTCTGATAAATATGCTCTATCTCATCTTCATATTCTGGCCAGTTTCTATTGTAAGAAACTAAAATTTTTTGTTCTTCTATCTGAAGTTTTTTCATCTTTTTCTTATATCGAAAAAAATCTGCTCCCAGAAAAATAATTCCAAAAATGCCCCATAATAAAAGGACATATACTGCTCCTTCTATTGGAAATTCAATTAAATAAACATAAAAACCAAATAAAAGTCCACATAGAATTCCAAATACAATTCCAAGCCTATGTTTTTTTAAATATTTTTTCATCCTTATCCCTCAATCCAGTAACCAATTCCTTTTTTTGTCTTAATATAATCTTTAATTCCTGCATTTTCTAACTTTTTACGAAGTCTTGTCACATTTACAGTGAGTGTATTGTCATCTACAAAACTCTCAGATTCCCAAAGTCGTTCCATAATATCTTCTCGACTCACAATGGTACCTACTTGTTCCATAAGACTTTGTAAAATCTTATATTCATTTTTACTTAAATCAACTTGCTTTCCCTCATACAAAACACTTCCATCTGACAGATTTAGCATAACACCTTTATGCTCCATGAGGCTCATCTGATTTCCAAAATCATAGGTTCTACGAAGCAGTGCCTGAATCTTTGCCATTAGCACATTAAAATCAAAAGGTTTTGAAATAAAATCATCGCCACCCATATTCATTGCCATGACAATATTCATGTTATCTGACATGGATGAAATAAAGATAATAGGAATCTTAGATACCTTCCGAATCTCACTGCACCAATGATATCCGTTAAAAAACGGCAGTGAAATATCTAAAAGCACTAACTGTGGTTCATACGCTGCAAATTCAATCAAAATATTTTGAAAATTCTCCACAACTTTTGTTTCAAATCCCCAGACTTTAATCTGCTTTTGCATTTCTCTTGCAATCATCATATCATCTTCCACAATTAATATTCGGTACATGTTTACTCCTTTTCTAGCCCTTTTATTTTTGAAGAGAGATTGTGTGTTATCTGCTTTGTTTCATTTAAATAGTTTTCACGAAACAACTCCTTTTCTCTCTTTATCTCCTGCTCAAATTCTCTTGCTGAAATCAAACGACATCCTTCTCCACGAATAATAATCTGCTCTAATCCATCAGAAGTTGCAACTGTAATATCATATTTCTTACTATGGGAATGGGCAAATTTTTCAATATATTGGTCTGCTGTCTCCGCTTCTTTGGTATAAACCACATGAATATTATGATAATCTAAGATTTCTGTTGGGTGTCCTTCTAATCGATAAGCATCAAATACAGCAATCAACTCCATATGTTTCATTCCCTGATAATCAGCTAAAATATCCAAAAGCCGACCTCTTGCACTGTCAAGATTCTTCTTTGCAAGTTCACTTAATTCTTCCCACGCAAAAATGATATTGTATCCATCCACTAACAAATATTTATCTTTCTTTTCTATTTTTCTAGGCTTTGACAGCCCAGTATATACCATATCTCTTCGCTTTTGCATGTTGTGACGTTTCGTATTTGTTTTCTTTCCTTGATTGGCATAGTAAGTCTGCTGCAAAATTCGGTCAACTTCGTCCACATCCATCCATTCTTCTTCCACAGATATTCGATTCACTGGCTCATTGATTTCTTCTTCCTCTGCTTCTTTTGAAAGAACACTTGCCACATGCATATGCTCCTTTACTTCGTTCCATGGTACATAATATCCAGAACCATGGGAACAAAACACAGAAGTCGATGGATTCTTTGTATCCTCATCTGCATGATATCCAATTTCTTCTATGACTTCCTCTACATTGTGACAGACATCATACCCATCCATTTGAAAAGATATTTTCCCAAATCCTTTGGTGTATGCCACCACTTCTTTTTGATAATCTCTCATGGTGGCTACAGGACCTCTTCCACCAATCAATGTAAGTTCTCCTGCCTGCTCTGGAAGTTCAAATGTTCCATGCATCTTTTCAATATCTGTCATAGCTCTTCCCACCATCTGCTCTGGAATCTCCAGACGAAATCTATAAAAAGGCTCTAACAAAATAGAATCTGCCTCCATCAATCCCTGCCGGATAGCACGATAAGTTGCCTGCCTGAAATCCCCGCCTTCTGTATGCTTTTGATGTGCCTTTCCAGCCACAATAGACATCTTTATATCTGTAATCGGTGAACCAGTCAATACCCCTTTATGTTCTTTCTCCAATAAATGTGTAAGGATAAGTCTCTGCCAGTTTTTATCTAGCACATCTTCACTACAGTCCATGGCAAATTCCAGACCACTCCCACGCTCCAATGGCTCCATAAGTAAATGCACTTCCGCATAATGTCTTAAAGGCTCAAAATGTCCCACACCTTCTACTATATTCCCAATAGTCTCCTTGTATACAATGTTCCCTTGTCCAAAGGAAACAGCCACTCCAAATCTCTCTTCTATTAAATGTTTTAGAATTTCCATTTGAACTTCACCCATAAGCTGTGCATGAATTTCCTGTAAATTCTCATTCCAGACAATATGTAATTCTGGCTCTTCTTCCTCTAACTCTTGAAGTTTCGGCAGCATCACTGCCGGATCAGTTTCTTCTGGCAGTTGAATCTCATAGGTAAGCACAGGTTCTAATACTGGTTTTTTCCCTTCATTTTCAAACCCAATTCCCTGTCCTGGATAAGTTTTTGTAAGACCTGTAACAGCACAAACCTCTCCTGCCACAGCCTCTGAAATAGTCTCATACTTCTCCCCTGAATAAATGCGTAATTCATGTACCTTCTCTTCCCATGCTTGTCCTGTAACATCGATTCCTCGGACTACGTCCTTTGCCTTTAGACATCCTCCTGTTATTTTAATATAAGAAAGTCTTTTCCCATCCCTATCTCTGGCAATTTTAAAAACTCTTCCTCCAAAAACATCTGGATAAATCCTCTGCTTTGTATATTGCTTTAATCCCTCAAGAAATTCCTTCACTCCATCTAACTTTAATGCCGAACCAAAGAAACAAGGAAAAAGCTTTCTTTTCTGAATCAAATCACAGATAGTGTCATTTTTAATCTCTCCAGTTTCAAAATAATCTTCCAACACCTGTTCATCACACATAGCAATAGCTTCTTCAAAAGAAGCCTTATCCTTGAAACTAAAATCCACACAGCCCTCATCTAATCCTACCTTCAATTCTTCCATTATTTCATTTTGATTGGTCCCATTTTGATCCATTTTATTAATAAATAAAAATGTAGGAATCTCATACTGCTTTAATAAGTTCCACAAAGTTCGAGTGTGTCCCTGCACTCCATCAGCCCCACTGACCACCAAAATTGCATAGTCAAGAACCTGAAGTGTCCGTTCCATCTCAGCTGAAAAATCCACATGACCTGGTGTATCAAGAAGAGTCACTTTCGTATGCTCAAGTTCTAACATTGCCTGCTTAGAAAAAATCGTAATCCCACGGCTCTTTTCCAGAGCATAGGTATCTAAAAATGCATCCTGATGATCCACTCGTCCAATCTTTCTAATATTTCCACTTTCATATAGCATCGCTTCCGATAATGTTGTTTTCCCCGAATCCACATGGGCTACAATCGCCATGCAGAATTTCTTCTTTGCTGTCATGATTTATCCTCGTTTTCTAGTTGTTGATTATTTATTCAAGTTCTTATATATATCATCTATATTATACTCTGGTGCAAAAGGCTCAGCTGCCTCTATAATTGTTTGAATATATGTAACATCCTCTTCTAGTGCATCTGCAATTACTGTACAGTCTTGCTGCTTTTTAAGTTTACGACAGACCAATTGGATTAATTTTTTAATTTCACCCTCTGTTTTTCCCTCTGCCTTTCCTTCTGCCTTTGCCTCTGCTTTACAATCCTCTAATATTTCTTGAAATGCTGTTTTCATATCAACTTCCTCCTGTTTAACATCTACATATTTTAAAATCTCATTGGAACCAGATACTGCTTGAATTACTTCTCCTGTTTCTTTTGGTACATGCTCTAAAATTTTTTCATTATCAATTATAAACTCTTGTAGTGCTTTTTTATCTGATTGGTACTTGATAAATCCAAAAACTAGTTTTAATTCATCACTATAACTATCCAAGTTCTCAATTTTAGATATTTCTAAAAGATTCAAATGATAATTTGCCATCAGTGGCTTATATTCTTCTAATTCCTTTGGTATGTTAAGCATATCATGGAGCTGCCTTGGACCATCCCAGTTTTCTCCTGCATAAACTACCAAAGTGATAACTGGTATTAGCTTATCATATTTTGAAAACCTACTAATATACTCATCACCTTTTAAATCTTTCTTTTTCTTATGCTTTCTTGCAATATCTTTTCTTTGTTTATCATAAGTGCTTCCATCATAGATATAATTCCGTAACGGCATAGCATAATGGACTCGCTGTTGATTTTCAACCGCTAGAATTGCAAAAACAATCTCATCTCCATAACTTTTAACAATATCCCTCTCTGTTATTTCTTTTCCAAAAACTCGATTAGTTGCATCAATCTTCTTAAGTTTTGATGGGTTAATTATTGGTTTCCCTTGAAACAATCCTTGATTTAATACTTCTGCAAATCGTTTTGGGTTTTCCAAGTATGGATTCATCTTTTTATCTGCTTCTCCCATAATATCTCCTTTTCTTTTGAATCAGAAAGAAGACATCTCTTGTTTTTATTATAAGATACTACATTTAAAAAGCAACCTGTTTTCTTCCTGTATCAGTATTATATTGTTTTTCTTGGATTCATTGACCGAAAGGTCAAAGACGAAAAGAGGTAAGAATGCCTCTTTGAATATTAAGATTGTACTATGAAATAATTATTATTTCAACCATTTTTTTACATTTTATAACTAAGTCATCAAAAAAAGCCGTCTGCAAATTCTGCAAACAGCTTCTCTTTGATTTTAATTATTTTCTTACTTTAATATGTGTTTCTCGAAGCTGCATCTCTGATACATCTCCAGGAGCTCCACACATAAGATCCTGTGCATTTCCATTCATAGGGAACGGAATCACCTCACGAATATTCTCTTCATTTCGAAGAAGCATAATCATACGATCAACTCCTGGTGCCATTCCTGCATGAGGAGGTGCCCCAAATTGGAATGCATGGAATAAAGCTCCAAATTTGCTTTCTAAATCTTCTTCTGTATATCCAGCAATCTCAAACGCCTTTTTCATAATATCTAAATTATGGTTACGAACTGCACCTGATGATAACTCAACCCCATTACATACAATATCATATTGGTAAGCTAAGATATCTGTTGGTTCCTTTTCATTCAATGCTTCTAAACCACCTTGTGGCATAGAAAATGGGTTATGTGTAAAGATAATCTTCTTAGATTCTTCGTCATATTCAAACATTGGGAAGTCATTGATATAACAGAATCTGTAGGCATTCTTTTCCAATAAGTCAAGTCGGTTTGCTAACTCTGTGCGTAACTGACCTGCATATAAAGATGCCTGTTTTTCCTTATCTGCAATAAAGAAAATAGTATCTCCATCTTGTAGTCCTGCAAGCGTTGCAATCTCTGTCTTCATATCATCTGGAATAAACTTATCGATTGGCCCTTTATACTGCATTCCTTCTTTAACTTCTAAATATCCTAATCCACCCATACCGATAGACTTTGCAAACTTTAACAGCTTTTCATGTTGTCCCTTTGAAAGCTTCGCATGTACATTCAGCGCACGTACTGTCTGTCCATGGAATGGCTTAAATGTACATCTCTGGAAGAAGTCTGTTGCATCCACAATACGAAGAGGATTACGAAGATCTGGCTTATCTGTTCCAAACTCTAACATAGCCTGCTTATAACTAATAATTGGATAAGGTGCCTGTGTCACTTCATATCCTTCTGGTGCAAACTTTGCAAATGTAGAAGTTAATACTTCTTCTCCCACTTCAAATACATCTTCTTGTGTTGCAAAACTCATCTCAAAATCTAATTGATAGAATTCTCCTGGAGAACGGTCTGCTCTTGCATCTTCATCTCTAAAACATGGTGCAATCTGAAAATACTTATCAAATCCAGATACCATCAATAACTGTTTATATTGTTGTGGTGCCTGTGGAAGTGCATAAAACTTTCCTTTAAACTTACGAGAAGGAACAATATAATCTCTGGCACCTTCTGGTGAAGAAGCACAAAGGATTGGTGTCTGAATCTCTAAAAATCCCATCTCTGTCATCTTCTCACGCAAATAAGTGATTACATTAGAACGGAAAATCATGTTGTCGCGAACCTTTTGATTCCGAAGATCAAGATAGCGATGTTTTAATCTCAAATCTTCATGATTTTCTTTTGACTTTGCAATCTCAAATGGTAATTGAGTATATACCTTTCCAAGCATATCAACACTGTGCGCTTCTAATTCAACGGTTCCTGTAGGAATCTTTGGATTATAAGTATCTTCATCTCTATGATCAACCACACCTTCAATGGAAATACAATCTTCCTTATTAATTCCTTCTAAAAGTGTTGTATCTCTCATAACAACTTGAAGAACTCCATACATATCTCTTAAATCAATAAATGAAACTCCACCATGGTCACGGATATTCTCTACCCATCCAGCAACTCGTAATGTTGCTCCTACGTCACCTTCCCCTATCTGGTTCAGTGTTCTGTTACGATAAATATTTGACGTGTTCATAATTCTATATTTCTCCTTTATTCATATCTCAAGTGAGGCTATTACCCCATCTTTTAGTCCATTTTCCATAGTAACATATGATTCCTGCTTCGTCAAAGAAAGTATGACATTTTCCCCTACTATTCAATAAAATCCTCTTGTTTTCTCTTAAAATACGGATTCTTCCAAGATACTTCACTTATATATGTTTCATTCTGCCATTTCTTTGGTATGATATAATAAGCTGCATACAAAACAACGATCCGAATGATACAATCTAAGAATTTCAAGCCAAAAATCCCAAGATACATAGCCATATATTTTGAATGTCCCTGACTTCTCGCCATATGATAAAACTGATTCTCCCAATGACTTATGACTCCCCCTTGCCACAAGTCAATGAGAAATGCCAAGTTCCAATTAACCAACATACATAAAAATGAAAGAGGTATAATTCGTTTAATAGATATCTTTCCTTTCTTACGAATTCCAATTCCTATAATGATTGCAATAGATGCACTGAGCAAATATGCAATCAATTCCTTACTTGTATAAATAAATGCAGCCTTGTAAAAGTTAATAACAAATCCAACTAAAATCCCTGCTCCAGGCTCTAATAACATGGCTGCAATCGCGGTTCCATTGGCATCCATCCAAGCGGGAATATGAAAAAAATGTCCAATCAAATAACAGATTAAATCAACTGCAACTCCAATTGACATAATCTTTATATAATTTTTTGTTTTTTCACTTTGCTTTTCCATGTTATTCACCTCCTTGTTCTAATTCAATCATCTCATTTTGAAACTTAAGCTCTGCTAACCTTCGTTCAAGCTTTGCTGTTTCACTTCTGTATTCTTCAATCTTCTGTTGGATTTCATTTACATCTTGAAGCTCTGTCACTGTAATTCCAGATACAACCGTTTGTTGTAATATTCCCTCTTTCTTTTCTTTCATTTGAAGTTTCTTTAACTTCTTTTCCTTCTTTAATTCTTCGTCATGTTTAATTTCCTGGGTAATAGAATCCACAAATCCTGCGGTTACAATACCTGCTGGCAATGCAATTACCGCAATCCCAAACAAAGAAGATATCATACTAATCAGCCTTCCCACTGTCGTTGTAGGATAGACATCACCATACCCAACTGTGGTTAGTGCAGTCGTCGCCCAGTAAAGTGCGTCAAAAAATGAATGGAAGGTAACTCCTCCTTCTTTGACAAACATAATCAATGCCGATAAGAAAATATAAAAAACTGCTATAATCAAAACAGAAAATAATGTTTTCTTTTCCTTTTTAAACACCTTCACAATATGAGAACAACTCTTAGAATACTGCATCACTTTCAGCATTCGACAAAGCCTTAAAATCGTAAACTGCATTGGAAGTAACCCTAACGAAGGTAACAAAGACAGAATATTTAGTAAGGCAATTGGCGATAATGGATATAAAATAAATGCCCATGGCGAATGACTCTTTACTTTATAGTCACTGGTCAGCCAGCAAAGAAAATAATCCAGGAACAACAGATAAACTGTAATTGTCTCCAGCTTCAATAATCCCGTCTTTAATATTCCCTGAGGATGAAGAAATGTCAACGGAATAATACTGCATATTGAAATAATTACAATAAACATATTATATACTTTATTATGCACATCTTCTTCATTTCTCGGTCCTATAATCTGATAGATTCTTCTTCTCATACCTAATTCCCCTCTGTTCTTTTATCTCCCCAGAAAAATAATGCAACAGTTCCTGGCCCTGTATGGCTTCCAATGGTAGTTCCAATATCATATATCTCAACCTTCCCATCCAACTTTGGGAATGTCTCTTCCACTAGCTTTGCTACCTTCTCAGCGTCATCATAACAGGCAGCCTGAGAAACATAGCATTTTCCACTATAATTTTCTCCATCAACTGCGTGTTCTTTCATCTGCTCCACAATCTCTTTTATTACTTTTTTCTTTGTACGAACCTTCTTTCTATAAACTAAAGCCCCTTCCCTATTCATGTTAAGCAATGGACAAATTCCAAAAACTCCACCTATGGCTCCCGACGTCTTTGAAATACGTCCGCCTCGAATATAAAACTCCAAATCTGTAGAAAAGAACCAATGATGTACTTCTAAACTGTGTACATTGGCCCAGTCACACAAATCTTCCATATTCATTCCTGCATCTCTAAGATCTGCCAGTTTATCCATAAGAAGTCCATATCCTGAAGATGCCCCTAGAGAATCCACAATATAAATTTTCCTATCTGGATACCTTTCTTCTAATTCATCTTTTGCAATCACAGCAGAATTCATGACGCCAGAAAGTCCACTGGAAAGACACACATGAAGAATATCCTTTCCTTCCTTCAAAAAAGGTTCAAAAAATTCTATAAATTCTTCTGCATTTACCTGTGATGTTTTTGTCATAGCACCCTCTTGCATCTCCTGATAAAAATCTAGGAGTGGTACAGACTGACCCAAATCATCTAGGTATTCCTTCCCATCTAATTCAAAATGAAAACAAACATACTTAATATCTCTATTAAAAAAATGCTCTGCGCTTAAATCCGCAGTAGAACAACAACTAATTACATAATCACTCATATTGACTCACCTTTCCAGAAACATAAAATCTAAATTATTCTATTAATTGTATTCTATAGCGAAACTTTAATATCGTCAACGCAGAAACTTATTTCCTTCTTAAATTTCTAAAATCTTTCTTTTATCACTGTACTTAAAAACAAGGTACAATGTCATCTAACAAAAATGACACTGTACCTTACTTACTCATTAATTATTTCTATTTTTTATGGTAGCCTATATCTACATCATTTCATACACTTCTGGTCTTCGTTCCGTCAGCATTGTATAGTAATCTACTTTCATCTGCTTTGCCTTTTCGTAGTCCAGACTTGCATAAATAATGTCCTCTACTTCACCTTCTACTTTTGAAATCACCTGACCTAATGGATTTAGGATTCGTGTATGTCCAAAGAATCCAAGGGTTGTATCTTCTCCAATTCGATTACAACATGCAAGATAAACTGTATTTTCCAATGCTCTCGCCGCCATAACCATATCCATATCATAATCATATGGTTTCTCCCAGTTTGTGCTATTAACAAGCAAATCAACCCCTTGAACAGCTAGACATCTGGCTGCTTCTGGGAAGAAAGCATCATAACAGATAAACAAGCCAATTCTTCCAATCTTCGTATCAAATACCTTGAACTCATCTCCTGGTGTAAAAAATGCCTTTTCTGAAGCAAATAAATGTACTTTATGATAGGTTCCTAGAAGTTCTCCCTCGTCATCAATAAAGAACTGGGAATTATAAATCACTTCTTTCTTTTCCATATCTTGTTCTGCCATTCCATAAATAATATGAACTCCATATTTCCTTGCCAAACAACTCATAAATGCCACAGATTCTGAAGCGTCTTCTGGTTTTTCTGCCAATTCATAGAATTTATCTCCGCATTGATATCCCGTCACACAAAGCTCTGGAAATACCACAAGGTCCACATCAGAATATTTTTTTACTGCCTCTTCTAACATTCTCTCCATAGCAGCGAGATTTTTCTGCTTTTCATACATTTTTGGTTCTGTCTGAATACAAACAACATTACACTTCATATTTTAATTCACTGCTCCCCTCTGCCTTTACTTCTTTCTTTCCACGAATTAAGATTGCAAGTTCTTTTGCTGCAAAAACTCCAATAATTCCTGCACCTATTACAAACCAAACATAAACAACTATTATAAACATGCGAAACGCTTCAAAACTTAACATTATTCATTCCTCCATTTCTGCTTAATCTTCGACTACATTTACTAAATGATCTGGCTCATATTTCTTTAATATATCAAAGTCAAATCTTTCTTTCGTAAAGAAAGAACCTATCATTATTACCAGAATTGGTACGCACAAAGAGCATACATTTCCAACAAAATAATTAATATTGTCATCTGGAATCACAAAGTACGCAATCATCCCTGTGGCAAGTCCAATGAAAATGGAAGCTACCGCAACTTTGTTTGATACTTTATCCCAAATTAATCCTGCAATAAATGCTGCACATGGAGCCGCAAAAATAATTCCACTAAAGATATCCAGCGATAAAATTGATTTTCCTTCCAGATACATCACAACAACTGCCATAATGAGTCCGATTACAATAGTCATGCGGCGTCCAAATCTTGTCTGCTCCTTTTCTGTTGCATTTTTATTTACATACTTTTTGTAAATATCAACAGTACAGATGGCCTGTGCTCCCGATAATATATCACCACCAGTTGTAAGTCCTGTCATAAAAATCATCAACGCAAACATAATGGATCCGATTCCACCACCAAATACCAACTGCATAATGTAAGGTGCCACATCTGATGTTGTTGCCAATTGGCCTCCGCCTACACTTGCACCAACCCCAAGAGCTGCACCACCGTATACAACTCCACTGATAATTGGAATTGGAAGCCACGCAACAACAGTTCCAATTATATAAGAAACTAACAATGATTTTTTACTAACTGTTGCCACTGCTTTACTATAGTAACCTTGATCAAGCAATACCTGTCCCATACAGACTACCATGGATACAATCCCATACCGAAATCCTGTTCCTGACAACATATTTAAAGCATCTTTGTTATGATTTACATTTGACACATTAGTTGCAACATCCTTCAATCCGTTATAAATTGTTTCCATTCCCAGCGTTTTTAACACCAATGGAACAGTAATAATAAAGATCAACGCAATCACAAAGAACATAATAACATCATTGACAATAGATCCACGAAGCCCAGCCTTTGCAGTATACATTGCAATAATGATTAACGGAACCGCTGCTGCAAATTTATATGGCATATGAAACAAAGTACTAAATACAACTCCCATTCCAACACCCTGAGACAATAAGATATAAAATGTAAGTGCCAATGCAAAAACAATAAATATCTGAGAAACCTTCGATCCATAACGAGCTTTAATAAATTCAACAAAGGTAGTACACTTTGGCATTTTTCTGCGAAGTGTTAATACCAATGGTATAAATACAAAAAATGGTATTGCTGCTCCCCATGCATAGTTCATTCCACCAGAAACTCCATAATTAAATCCAGCTTCCGCAGAACCAATAATTGTAATGGTCCAGACCCATGAAACCATAACACTTGCTGTGACAAGTCCAAATGGAATACTTCTTCCTGCCGCCACAAAATCATCAACGCCTCCTCCTGAATATCTCTTTGCCACAAAGCTAGAAACACTTAAACACACAATGGCAAATACTGCCATAATAATATATCCTGTCATATTCCTCATCCTTTCTTTTCTTCTGCTGTTAATTCTCCTTAATTACAAAAAAAGGAGCACAGCAATCTGCTGCACTCCTTTGTACAAGTTTTATTATATGTTGATTTTTATTTTTTGACAATATTTCAGTTTACAAATCTATCCCTATTTTTTTGTATCACTGCACAATTCATCTGATTCAATATCCAGAAAATAAGGAATATAAACTGCCATTTGATATTTCAATAATTCCTTCAAGTCACTAAAATCCGTATCCAGCATTTCCTCTATCTTTTTTAATCTGTAACTTACTGTATTTCGATGAACAAAAAGCTCTTGCGCTGTCTCCCTTTTGCTTCCATTATATTTCAAGTATGCCTCTAACACATGAATATAATCTGTTCCATTTTCCTTATCATATACAGCTAAGTCCCCCAAATACTTTCTATAGTACTCTTTCAGCATCTCTTGATTACAAGTCATCAACAGCCCAACGATTTCTAAATCATCAAAAACAATCATATCTTCTTTTTGACGAACACTTATTTTTTTACATAACTGTGCCTTCTCATAACTATCATGAATTTTGGTGTAATGAGAAACCCAAGTACCCATTCCAATGGAAATTTCTAATACATTAAAAGTCTTTTTACACTCTTTTATAGCTGCTAATATAATTTCCTTTAGCTTTATATCCTTTGTTCCATAAAACAAAAAAATATGCTCCTCCTTATTTTCCACTACATATACTCGATTCCATTGCTTCAAAATAAGCCTCCAAAAGTATAAAAGTATCGCTTCTTTTTCTTTTGCTTTTAGTTGCACTGTCAATATACAAACTGCGTTATATTGATCTAATCCTAGCTTCTTCATGCAGGCTTCATACTCTTCTTCCACTTCAGGCTCAAAGATAGCATTTAATATTCCGTTCTCCATATCATTTTTCTTCTGCTTTTCCTGATAAATTAGATTTGTGATTTTCTCATTTACATCCTGAAGATAGACTTGCCATGGAAATGTAATCAGGGGCAGTTGTTTTTCTTCACAATAGGCAATCAAATCCTGTGAAATATCTTCCAAGTATCCTCCCGTATTTACAAGAATTCCACTGGGATGATATGGAAGAAGGCTATCGATAAATTCTTGCAACCACTTTGGATTTTCCACCGTTTTCATAGCCGTTGTCATAATCAACTCACCACTTCTCGTCCATGCAGATATATCAATATCCTCCATGTAATAAACACCTGAAACTTCTACATTCATATTATTCTGCCCTGATAATACTTCCATTTTAAATTGCTTTTTTATCTTTTCATATAATTGATTCAATGTAATGCCCAAATTTAACCTCCTAAATAAAACAAAGGCGCCATGAGTCCAATACTCATAACGCCTTCGTTTTCCCGAGTATAACACAAATCAGTTTTTATCTCAAGATTTCTTCTTTAATTCTTCCATCCATGGTTCCATCTCTTCCCGATCTGCCATAGCTGCAAGTGCACCTTCTTTTGTTGTTGTGTATGCCCCGTACCCATTGGCAAACACAAGATACTCCCTCAATGTATCAAAACTTACATCCTCTAAGTCCTTCACTTCATCTCTTAGCAGGCAATACAAAAATGCTCCTATAAATGCATCTCCTGCTCCTGTGGTATCTCTTACTTCAACTTTAAATCCTGGTGCAGATGTCATTCCATCTTTTGTATAGATTTCGGCTCCGTCTTTCCCTTTGGTGTAAATCACATACTTACAGCGACCTTTTTTCAAAATCTCAGGCACTGCATCCTGTATGGTTGTATGTCCTGTAATAAATTCTAATTCCTCATCTGATATCTTTACAATATCAGCCATTGGAATAAATTCATTGACTGTTTTTCTTAACTCATTTAAATCATCCCACAAAGAAAATCTAAGGTTTGGATCAAAAGATACTAGAACATTTTCCTCAATTGCCATCTCGACTAACTTTTTGTGAGCCTCTTTCATTGGAGATTCAACCAAATCCACACTACAAAAATGAATCATTCCACAGTCATTTAAAACATCCTTTGGAATATCTTTGGCACTGTATCTTAAGTCAGCACTGTTTTTACGGTAAAATTTAAAATCTCGATTCCCGTCAGATGCTAAAGATACAAAGGCAAGGGCTGTTTCCCCCTCCTTATCTCGTTCAATGTTTGATATATCAATCCCTGCTTCCTCTAATACATCCACAATGTAATCTCCAAAAGGATCATCTCCAAGCTTGGTCAAAAACTTGGAGGGAATTCCAAGTTTGGTAACTGCACCAACTACATTTGCCGGCGCTCCACCTGCAACTCTAGTAAAAGATGGAACATCTTTTAACCGCTGTCCCTTTACATCTGGAATAAAATCAATTAACGCTTCACCAATTCCACATAACTTATTCTTCATTGCATCCTCCTTCCATGGAAAATGATTTTAAAGGATATACTGTCATTGTACCTTCACATTTTCCTTTTATATTGATTCTTCCTTCTAAACTATAAACTCTGGTTGTAAAGACTTCTTCTCCATGGTTCACAAAAATCTCAAAAGAACTAGTATCTCCAAAGATATGTAGGTTCTCTAATTGTTTTATTTGAACCTTTCTTGTTTTTCTCCCACATCCAAATTCGCCCAAATTCAAGGTAAGCACTTGATCTTCATAGGTTAGGGTCACCCCATATCTCAATGTCATAGAAAAACTTTCGCATTTCTTAAAACTAATGAACGCTTCATATATGTCATTTGTTAAAACAGGTCCCTGTTCCCCTCCAAAATCATATACAGTTCCATCATCTTCACGAAGTTGTTTTAATTCTTCCAATGGTTCTTGCACTAATTTCCCATCTCTTATATGAAGCTGCCTTGGAATTGTCAATGCATGCTGCCACCCATCTTCCACTGTTGGATTCACATAATCTGCATCTGGAATTCCCATCCAGCCAATGAGAATTCGTCTTCCTTTTTCATCTTCAAAAGTCTGTGGTGCATAAAAGTCAAATCCTCGGTCTACTAGATGTATACTCTTAATTTCATAGGTGTTTTTATCAAAGTCATAGTCCATCTCCATTGCTGTACATTGATGAACATTTTCATAGTCGATACCTTGGGCCTCCACACCCTGAGGACAGGAATTTAAAATTAATTTCCCATCAAGTTCAAACAAATCTGGACACTCCCACATATAACCAAAAGATTCACTTGTAGTAATTCGATTATAGTACTCCCAATTTCTTAAATCCTTTGATCGATATATAAGCACCACGCCCTTACTTTCACGATCTCTAGCTCCTAACACCATATAGTAATCATCTCCATGTTGATAAATCTTTGGATCTCTAACATGATTGCTCATATCTTGTGGATAATCATCTGTGGTCATTAAAATCTCTTTTGGTGTGAAATTGGATCCATCTTTGCTTGTGACAAGTATGGTATTACTGCCTCGCCCCTGGTTGATATAATCATAGTCATCTCTGTCAAAATACTTGATGTTGCCTGTATAGTAATAATAAATAGTGTCATCTTTAACAAATGCAGAACCCGAGTAGACTCCATGGGCATCTCCATCATTATCTGGAAATAGTACCGGTCCTTCATCCTCGTATGTCACAAAATCTTTCGTTGTATAATGTCCCCACATCTTAAGCTCTCCCATTGGTTCAAAGGGTGTATATTGATAATAAATATGGTACACACCATGAAACTGGCACAACCCATTGGGATCATTTAACCATCCTGTCTTTGGCATAAGATGAAACTTAAGTCTTCGTGGATCACTGGCAACCTTTTTTCGATAATCTGACTGTCCTTGATACCAGTCATCATATTGAGTTTTGAATACCTTTTCATACTTTTTAAACATTTATGTTCCCTTCCTACTTTAAAACCATGACTTTTGAGTCTAAAGAAGCCTTAGCATTTGGCATAACTTCTAATTCTTTTCCTTTTGCATCTGCAATTAAAAACATAGTCTGTGTTTGATATCCTTTTGCCTTCACTAAGTCCATATCAAAAGATAAGATTTTATCACCCTTTTTCACAACATCTCCCGTATGAATAAAAGTTTCAAAACCTTCACCTTCCATCTTTACAGTATCAATTCCTGCATGAATCAATAATTCAATTCCCGTATCTGTGGTAATTCCAATGGCATGTTTCGTTGGAAATATCAAACTGATTTTACCATCTGCTGGTGCATATACAATCCCTTCTTCTGGATTTACTGCAACTCCATCTCCCATGGCTTTTGCTGCAAATGCTGGGTCATTGGCTTCTTCGATTGATACAACTTCACCTTTCATTGGTGCGTATAATTCTGTAACCACGTCATCTGATAATGTTTCTTCAATCACTGGCTGCTTTTCTTTCTCTTCCCCTTCAATATTAAACTTCTTCCAAAATACAAATGTTAATCCTGCGGATACTGCCATAGATAGTACTAGTCCAATTCCAAAATTCATGTAGTCTTTTGGAAGCATTGAGATAAATCCTGGAAGACCTGCAGCACCTAATGCCTGTGATAAAACTCTTGTTGCCGCACAATATGCACTCCCAACTCCTGAACCAATAATAGCTGCATAAAATGGATATTTTAATTTCAAGGTAACACCAAACATAGCTGGCTCTGTAATTCCAAGCAATGCTGAAATACCAGATGCAGAACAAATTGATTTCATTTTTTCATTTTTTGTTAAGAATAATACGGCAAGAACTGCTGCTCCCTGTGCTACATTATTCATACTTGCTGTTGTAAAGATAAAGCTTCCCCCTGTATGTGCTACGTCAGCAATTAACTGGGTTTCAATTGCAATAAAACTATGATGCATTCCTGTCAAAGTAATTGGAGCGTATACAAGTCCGAATAATCCTCCACCTGCAAATCCAAGTGTATTATATGTCCATGTAATTCCAGTTGCTAATAAGTTACCAGCTTCTCTTAAAACGGGTCCTACACAGATAAATGTTAAAAATGCAGTTACCATAATTGATATCAATGGTGTCGTTAAATTGTCTAACCAAGTTGGTGTCACTTTATGTAATTTCTTTTCAATAGTTGCTAAAATAAAGGATACTGCTAATACTGGAAGAACAGTTCCCTGGTACCCAATGGCTGCAATCTTAAATCCAAAGATATTCCATACAGGTGCCGTTTCAAGTCCGATGCTATAGGCATTTAACAAATCTGGATGTACCATAATCATACCCATGGCGGCACCTAGAAATGGATTTCCACCAAACTTCTTTGTGGCACTAAAACCTATTAATACTGGCAAAAATGTAAATGGTGCATTGGCAAAAGTATTGATAGCTGCTGCTAATCCCTGCCATTGTGGATATAACTCGATAACAGATTGTCCATGAAATAGTCCTGATGTTAAGATATTATTCAGACCCATTAATAAACCACCTGCTACGATTGCAGGAATAATTGGTACAAAGATATCACTTAGCATCTTTACAAAACGCTGCAAAGGATTCCCCTTTTTCTCGCTGGATGATTCATCTGCTGTCTCAACAATATTTCCTAATTGTTTTTGAACTTCATCACATACAAGGTTCACCAATCCTGAACCAAAAATAATCTGAAACTGAGATTGTGTTAAGAATACTCCCTTTACTCCCTCAATATCACTAACGGCTTCTTCATTTCTTAAATCATTGTTCTTCAACTGAAGTCTCAATCTAGTTGCACAATGCTGTACAGATTGAATATTCTCTTTTCCTCCGACATGTTTAATAACTTCACTTGCTATTTTAGCATAATCCATATCTTCTCTCCTTCTAAAATGTGGTATCGGTTCCATACTTGTATTCTAATACCATCTATCTGTTTTGTCAATACTTTTTATGGAATCGGTTTCATATTTTTTAAACATACCGATTTTATAGTAAAAAGAACAGGGAAAATCATTGTTTTCTCCCTGTTCTATGCTAATTCTGTTCTTTTACACTTTTCCCTTGAATAAATTCATATTCTACCATCTGCTTTTTTGAAACAGCCTCTCCCTTTAACATCTTGAGAATCGACTCTGCTCCTAAGTATCCCATTCCATAAGAATCGAATTTCAATGTCGTCAATTCTGGAGTCAATAGGCTGCTCTCATCATAGCCACCAAACCCAATCACCGATACATCTTCTGGAATTCTCAGCCCCTGCATTTGAAGAATCTTGTATGCTCCAAATGCCAGACGGTCTGTAGCACAAATAATACAATCTACCTTTTCCTGCTCCAAAATCTCTTTGGTTACCTTTTGGCCTCCGATAAAACTGTAATCACTCTTACCAATCAAAGGATTCATGATTCCATATTTTTTAAGACCATCTAAAACTCCATCACGTCTCTTTACTCCAACTGCTGTATCTGTCTCATACACTCCAATGTATCCAACTTTTCTATGTCCCATTTTACCTACATATTCGCCAACAAACTTCCCAGCATTATAGTCATCATCAAGAATAGAGACTCCTTCTTCATATTCTTGTGCCAACACCACAATTGGAATTTTCGTCTTTTGAAATAATTCCTTATGATCCTTTGTAATAGCAATAGAACTAATTAAAATTCCATCTACATTCTGGCGAATTAAACGACGAATATTTTCTAATTCAAGATCAATATCATGATCTGAGTTCATAATAAGCGTTGTATAATCATTTTCCCTTAAATATCGGTCAATACTGGTAATGACTCTGCTTGTAATCTTTGAATTCAAAGTCGGAACAACTACACCAATAACTTTCATCTCCTTTGCATTCAATCTTGCAAATGCATTGGGAACATAATTATACTCCTCTATTATCTTTTGTATTTTCGCCTTTGTTTCCTCTTTTACATAACCACCATTAAAATAACGGGAAACTGTACTTTTGGCTACCCCTGCCATTTCTGCAATATCTGCCATGGTCATCTTCTCTGCCATATCTACTCCTTGCTTCTATTTTTCTCGCTCCATCTGTATGTAACTAAATATTTTCATTCACATGATGTATGACATACCTTGCTTTTCCCGATGCCTTAGCCTCATATAAAGCATCATCTGCCACTTGGAATATCTCCTCATATTCCACATCTTCTCCTTCTAAAAGACCAACTCCTATACTGCATGAAAGATCCACTTGAAATTCCTCTGACAATTCCACAATTAAACCAAGAATTCTCTCACACTTATCCTCTACAATCTCTTGACTAGGAATCCCTCGCATCAAAATCATAAATTCGTCTCCACCAATTCGGCCTAATATATCCGTACTTCGGAAATAACGATTCAATGTATTTCCAATGGCACTTAGAATATGATCTCCCATCTTGTGTCCCATAGAATCATTGATATTTTTAAAGTTATCAATATCAACAATTAGCAATGCACAATTATCTAATGGAATTCGTTCCTTTAAATACTGCTTTACAAAATGCTCACAATTGACTTTATTCATAATTCCAGTTAGTCCATCTGTCATGCTCAGCTTTCGATATTTGTTCTGTGCATGATAGGCTTCTGCACGAAGACGCTGTATGATATAAGCTACAATAACAGATAAAAGTAATCCAACAATTGAATTAAACACATCTGAATTAGCTACTTTATTACTCTTTACTAAAAATGTACACGTTACATATACAATTTCAAAGAAAATACTCTCTAAATATATAATATGAAATCGAAATATAAATAAAGTTGGAACAATTAATAACACTGCCTCCATAAATGAACCCGGTGCATTGGTATATTGAAATATATCCAACTGAATTACAAAGATAAAAATACATGCAATAAACGTAAGACACACTCCGTCCACAACATATTTTGATATATTTTTACTTCGTAGGCACATAAATGATATAAAAAAGAAAACAACGGTTACTGGAACTAGTAATATATGTGTCAAAGTAGGCATCCATCCCTCTATAATAAATGGTGTAATTGCCATTAATAAGCATATAAATACAACTGTACCCCCTGTTATTTGAAACAGTGTTTTCAGATTGGTTTTCCTTATCTCTTCCTCCCCATCTATAAAGTATGCCTCTCGTTCTCTTTTATATCTTTGAAGTGTCTTTATCATGTTCTCACTCCTCTTAAACACAATTTCTTATCTCCTGTCTGCTTTCTTTATTATATCTTATTTTATATTGAATTCATAGGTAAAACTTAACATTACTACAGAGACAAAACCTATGAAAATCTGTAAAATAAAGAATAAAAAACCAGGGTCAGCCTTAAAAGACCTTCCCTGGATTTATCACACATACCTATCTATAAATTACTTATTTTCTTGGATAAGCTAATGCAGCTTGTGCTGCCGCTAATCTTGCGATTGGTACTCTAAATGGACTACAAGATACATAATTTAGTCCAACTCTATGGCAGAATTCTACAGAAGATGGATCTCCTCCATGTTCTCCACAAATACCTAAGTGAATATCTGGGCGTGCAGAACGTCCTTTTTTCGCTGCCATGTCAATTAATTGTCCAACACCGCTTTGATCCAATCTTGCAAATGGATCTGACTCATAAATCTTATTATCATAGTATGAATCTAAGAACTTACCAGCATCATCACGAGAGAAACCAAATGTCATCTGAGTTAAATCATTTGTACCAAATGAGAAGAACTCAGCTTCTTCTGCGATTTCATTTGCTAAAAGAGCAGCTCGTGGAATCTCAATCATTGTTCCAATCTTATATTCAATATCTGATTCATAGTAATCTTTAACTTTCTCAGCAGTTGCAACAACAACTTCTTTTACGAACGCTAATTCTTTCTTTTCTCCTACTAATGGAATCATGATTTCTGGTACAATATCATACCCTTTTTCTTGTTTTACTTCAATTGCAGCTTCCATAACGGCTCTTGTCTGCATCTTTGCAATTTCAGGATATGTAACTGCAAGACGGCATCCACGATGTCCCATCATAGGGTTAAATTCATGTAAACCTGCACGACGAATATTAATCTCTTCTACTGTAACTCCCATATCTGCTGCAAGTGCTGAAATATCTTCGGCAGATGTAGGTAAGAATTCATGTAGTGGTGGATCTAAGAAACGGATAGTAACCGGTTTTCCTTCCATAACTTCATATAATTCTTTAAAATCTTTCTTTTGATAAGGAATCAATTGATTCAATGCAATCTCTCTAGCTTCTGTTGTCTTAGAAAGAATCATACGACGAATCTTTGGAATTCTCTCTGGATCAAAGAACATATGCTCTGTACGACAAAGTCCAATTCCTTGAGCTCCAAATCTAACTGCATTTAATGCATCTGCTGGTGTATCTGCATTGGTACGAACTTGTAAGTCACGAATCTCATCCGCCCATGTCATAATGCGGTCAAAATTACCACTAATGCTTGCAGGAATTGTACGAACTTCTCCAAGATAAATCTTACCTGTAGATCCATCTAAAGAAATATAATCTCCCTCACGAATTGTCTTTCCACCTAATGTAAAGTTTCCTTTTGCTTCATTGATTGAAATATCTCCACATCCAGCAACACAAGCAGTACCCATTCCACGAGCAACAACGGCTGCATGACTTGTCATACCACCACGAGCTGTTAGAATACCTTCTGCTGCATGCATTCCTTCAATATCTTCTGGTGATGTTTCTAAACGAACTAAGATAACATTCTCACCTGCTTCATGATGAAGTTTTGCACTATCAGCTGTAAAATAAACCTTACCTGCTGCAGCTCCTGGAGATGCAGGAAGCGCAGATCCAATCTCAACTGCTGCCTTAATCGCTTCTGGATCAAAGTTTGGATGTAACAATTGATCTAATGCTTTTGCTTCGATTCTTGAAACAGCCTCTTCTTTTGTAATCATCTTCTCATCTACTAATTCACAAGCAATGCGAAGTGCTGCTGGAGCAGTTCTCTTTCCATTTCTTGTTTGTAGGAAATATAACTTTCCTTCTTGAATTGTAAATTCCATATCCTGCATATCTCTGTAGTGATTCTCAAGTGTTGTGGCAATCTCCATAAACTGCTCATAACACTTTGGCAAATCTTCTTTTAATTTTGTAATTGGCAAAGGAGTACGAACTCCAGCAACTACATCTTCTCCTTGAGCATTAATCAAATACTCTCCGTAAATATGCTTCTCACCTGTGGAAGGATTTCTTGTAAATGCAACTCCTGTTCCAGAAGTATCACCCATATTACCAAATACCATGGTTTGAACATTAACAGCTGTTCCCCAGTCTCCTGGAATATCATTCATTCTTCTATAGTAAATAGCTCTTGGATTATCCCATGATCTAAATACTGCTTTAATTGCTTCTAACAATTGTTCTTTTGGTTCTTGAGGGAATTCCTCTCCTAATTCCTTCTTATAGATCTTTTTATACCTTTCAATCAACTCTTTTAAATCTTCTGCTGTTAAATCCGTATCATACTTTGCACCTTTTGTTTTCTTTAACTTATCCAAAGCATGTTCAAATTTATCTTTGTCGATTTCTTTTACAACGTCTGAAAACATCTGAATGAATCTACGATAAGAATCATATGCAAAACGAGGATTTCCTGTTTTCTTTGCAAATCCCTCAACTGCAACATCATTCAATCCCAAATTTAGAATCGTATCCATCATTCCTGGCATTGATACTCTTGCACCAGAACGAACTGAAACTAGCAAAGGATCGTTTAAATCTCCGAACTTCTTTCCTTGAATCTCTTCTAACTCGCTCATGTACTTATTAATCTGTTTTTGCACCTCATCGCTGATTTGCTTCCCACAATCATAATAATTTGTACAAGCCTCTGTAGTAACTGTAAATCCCTGTGGAATTGGTAGTCCTAATCCAGTCATCTCCGCCAAGTTGGCTCCTTTTCCACCAAGAAGGTTTCTCATCTCTGCATTACCTTCACTAAATTGATAAACCCATTTTGTTGACATGTCCCATACCTCCTAATTAGTATTCTGTAACAATTATGTCCTTGTTACAATTGTACCATATAGAAATAATTTTGTTAATAATTATTTATACATTTTACATAATTATTTTTATATATTTATATATTTATTATATAAAATAACTAATTATGAAGTTTCTTGTCAAAAAAAGACAGTTCATATCAAAATGAACTGCCTTAAATACTATATTAATCTTCTACTTTTGCAATTGCTTTGATATCCACTGTCTTTTCTGTAGATATCATTCCATTGTTAATGGATTCTTTTTCTTTAAATGGAAGTGAAATCTCCCAGAAAGGCCCACCTGCATCTGCATAATCTTTGCTTTGTTTTACAATCTTCTTTAAAGACCATGTCTGTGCAGTTCTTGCTCGGCTTCCCACGTCTGCAACTTCAACCCTATTATTCCCAACAAGTTTTGTAACAACAATAAAATGTCCACTCCCTGTAAAATCTCCAGGACCCATTAAGGCTACCACTGGATGTCCAGCTTTTAATGCTTTCTTAATTGCATTCATATTGGTTCCTAGTCCCTTGCTTTTTAATCCATATTCCTTACTTAGTCCAGGAATTACATAGTGCGTGCATCCTGCTCCATTGATATACCATCCCTTTTTATATGCTAACTTACATATCTTAGGAATGCTGACCTTCTTTCCTGTTAAAGAACTATAGCAGACAGCGACACAAACGGGTCCACATCCTGCTGCTTTAATTGTACTTGTTCCAATCTTACTATCAGGATAATCTCCTTGATTGTAATACACTACGTTTAATTCATTCTCAGTTTCCGCTGCTTGTACTGGCACTGATTGAAATAATATTCCAAAAACCATTAATAATGATAAGCTTACTACGATTAAATTCTTAACTCTTGTTCGCATGTTATCCTCCAGGTATTTTTTCTTTTATTGACTACAAGATTGAGTATACCAACATTTCTGTAAAGAATCAAGTGTTTTTTGTAACAAATTCGTAATATTTAGAAAATTCAGAGTTTTTAGTTAATTCACTCTTCTTTCCCGCTTTGCAAAAATATACTTCCTCGCTGAATGGAATCATTTCCATATCGTTGCCTTATTCTATCCAAGGATGCATCAAGCTTTCGGAGTTTTTCTTTCTTTTCATTATCGAATAATCCCATTTGAGAATATTCTTCTTTTGATATTCCTGTGACACGTACACCCAGAAGTCTAACCGGTGTTCCTTTGTAACATTCTAGAAACAATTCCCTTGCTGTTTTCATAATTTCATCGGTAATATCTGTGGGTACATCTAACTTTCTTTGATGCGTATACCTATGAAAATCCTTGTCGCGAAGTTCCACAACCACGCAGTCACCTTTCACTTGATCTCTCCGGAGCCTTGCAGCAACTTTCTCTACCAAGGACAAAAGCACCACTCCAGCCTCATTTTCATTTGAAATATCCCTTGATAATGTAATACTATGCCCATATCCTTTATTTATATCCCCTCTTGATTCCACTTTACTATCATCAATTCCATTGGCAAACTGGTGAATTCTTCTCCCATGCTTCTTTCCTATATGTGACTGTAGCAGTTTCAAATCCATCTGTGCTAAATCTCCAATGGTATGAATCCCTAACACTTCTAATTTCTTTCCCGTTGATTTTCCAACAGAAAATAAGTCACCTACTTTCAACGGCCACATTTTCTCTCTGATTTCATCTAAAAATAATGTATGTACCCGATTTGGCTTTTCAAAATCTGATGCCATTTTGGCAAGTAGTTTATTTGACGAAATACCAATGTTCACTGTAAATCCTAATTTATTTTGAATTTGATCCTTTAGCTTGTATGCTGTTTCCACTGGAGTCTTTCCTAATTCGATTTTCCCTGTCATATCTAAAAATATTTCATCAATGCTAAATTGTTCGTAAACATTAGAATATTCCAACGCTTCTTTCACAAAAGCCTTGGAATATTTTTCATACAATGGACGCATTGGTGGTTTTATGATTAAGTTTGGACATTTGACAAGTGCTTCTCGAATGGTTTCTGCCGTTCGAATTCCCAGTCGCTTAGCTGGCATAGAAGCAGCCAGCACGATTCCATGCCTCGTTGCCTCATCGCCGCCTATAATAGAGGGGGCTTCCCGTAAATCCACAATATCTCCACGTTCTTTCATCCCATAGACTGCCTCCCAGCTTAAAAATGCAGAATTAACATCAATGTGAAATATTACCCTTTCTGTCATTTTATTCCTCCTCTTTCTCCTATAATTATTATAGCATAGAGACACTGGTGTGCCAGCAAAAAACTCCCCTTTAACTGCTCCTTTCTTAAAAATGCGTATAAAAATACCACCGACAACTGTCTGCCAGTGGTTTATAACCCAGATGTTACTTCTTTAATTCTTTTTACTGCATTGTATTTTTTCATTAATTTCTAGCATACACACTGTCATATACATCTTGAGCCTCTCGACCCAAATCATTGTATTCAAGGTATTCGCTTTCAGCAGAATAACCATTGTCTTCAATCCAATCATACAAAGCATCCAATATATCATTAACTTCTTTTGTAGCTAGAAGCTTTTCAGCATTATCCAAATTATTTTGAATAAAATTTATATCTTTTTCTCTCATATTTAACATCATATCAACACCTTTTATAAAGCCATCAAGCAACCACTTTTCTCCATTATACTTGATTTTATTAATATAATCTATGGTTTCAGTCACATTTCTAGTTCCAAGGTAGCCTTTATAATCGCATATCACTTAATGTTATATTTTCTTGATTCATTATAACTTTTGTTATATAATTACATTATAAGAGAAAAAAGGAAGTGATATGAATGTCTGAAAAAGAACTGAATAAAATAATTGCAAAAAATATTACTGAGCTGCTAAAAACTCATGGAAAAAATCAGTCGGATTTGGCAGATTATTTAGGTGTCACACAAACAACAGTTTCTAATTGGTGCAGGGGAGAAAAAACTCCACGAATGAAAAAAATTGATATGATATGTGATTATTTTTCTATAAATAGGTCTGACTTAATGGAAGATAAAGGAGAACAAGAACAATCAACATATTACTTAAACAAAGAAACAAAAAAAATTGCACAAGAGATATTTGAGAATAAAGAATTACGACTTCTATTTGATGCAGGCAAAGACGTATCACCCGAGGACTTAAAACTGGTACACGACATGCTGATACGCATGAAAAGGAGCGGGGTGGATTAAAAACCCTAAAAACAGCCACTCTGCAAAGTGACTATTGATTGAATATGATAAAAAACTGATTAAATTAAGGTTACAATAAAACGAGGTCTAAAATGATAAATAGAATATATCAAATAATAGAAGTTGCAAAAGATGATGATGTTCTCAGTAAGATATATGATATCATTATGATGATTACGATTATTTTAAGTATAATTCCTTTATGCTTTTATAAACAATCACATATCTTTTTGTTACTCGATAAAATTACAGTTTCAATTTTTATAGTGGACTATTTTTTGCGAATTATAACTGCTGATGAAGAAAAAAAGCGTGGAGTAATTTCTTATTTTTTATATCCTTTCAAACCTATAGCTCTTATCGATTTACTTGCAATTATACCGAGTTTTATTCCTATAAATTCAGCTTTTAAAGCATTAAAGATGCTTAGACTATGTCGGACATTTAGATTATTCAAAGCTATTAGATATTCTAAAAATATACATATTATAGTAAATGTTTTTAAGCATGAAAAAGACCAACTAATTACAGTTTTTGCTCTTGCAGTAATTTACATTTTTACAACTGCTCTAATTGCTTTCCAAGTAGAACCCAAAACTTTCGGAACATTTTTCAAGGCAATCTATTGGTCTACTGTTTCACTAACAACTGTTGGCTATGGAGACATCTATCCATTATCTGATATTGGACGATTCATAAGTATGCTTTCTTCCTTTGCAGGAATTGCTATTGTTGCATTGCCAGCAGGTATAATTGTTGCTGGATATCAAGAATCTTTAAAAGAAGAAAAGAAATGATAATTGTGATATCACAAACAAAAAACAGTCACTCTGCAAAGTGACTATTAATTGAATATGATAAAAAACTTTTGAATTTTGGTTATAATAGAACTATAAAATATTGTATTTATATAAAGGAGGGACTAATTATGATGTATCCATTCATGACACTTACGGATGAGACAGAAATTACACATTCTGAAATGCTACCAGATAATAAAGTAAAAGTATATATTGAAACACCTAATGAAAAAGACGGATTTCACCACGCGTCCTGTTATCTTCCAGATTACACATGGGAAAACGTCTATGGATATTCGAATGCTGAAATTGAGAAATTCAAAGAGATATTGGAGAGTACTGCACATCTGATAATTGAATTTTCAAAAGAAGTGGGTTTTGAAAATGCCTCAAATTTTTAAAATTGGTTCTTACTGGATTTATTTTTGGTCAAATAAAAATGATCCTCTTGAACCAATTCACGTATATGTCGCAAAAGGAAAACCAACCTCTAATGCTACGAAAATTTGGATAACAAAAGCTGGGAAGTGTTTACTCTGCAATAATAACTCGAAGATTCCAAGTAAAAACACTTCGAAACATTATGAGAATTATTGAAGCACGAAACAACGAAGTTGTAGATAAATGGTTGACTTACTTTAATGAAATAAATTTTTTTGCTAAAACAACTCAAAAGTATAAATCTGAATAATATGAATGAACTGGATACCCAATTTTAAAGAGTCGATATCTACCCCTTTATAAAGTTACATAAAAACCATCTTGATGACCTCAACAAAATGGTCAAATAGTAAAACCACCCAGTTGCACCTGGACGGTTATAGCTTGATAAAATTTTCCCCTTTCTCACCATATCTGTAAACATTATACTATTTATTAACTGTTTTTACAATAAGGAGAAGAATTATGAGGAAAAAAGTATTAGCATTAGGATTAGCAACATTAATGGCAATTTCAATGACGGCTTGTGGAAGTAGTTCGTCTGATTCAAAAGAAACTACAAAAGTTACAACTGAAAAGAAGGAAATTAAAAAGGAAACAGAAAAAACAACTTACAAGTCTATATTAAAAGATTATACTGCAAAGATTAAAAAAGCCACTCCAAAACTTGTAAAAGAATACAAAAAAGAATCAAAAAAATATACTGGCGATGTAAATAAACTTGCAAAACTCTCTAACAAAAAAGTCGGTGACCTTGCTGAAATATGCAACGATGGAGTTGGAGAAATGGCAGAGTTAATGCAAAAAAATGGTGATAAATATGAAACTTATGAAGACTGGGCTGGAAAGATTCAAGATGTTTATCAAAAATATGCTAGCAAAATTCAAGATGCATATATGGATTCTGCAAGCTAATTATTCTTAAACTAAAATCCAAAAAAAAACAGACACTCTGCAAAGTGACTATTGATTGAATATGATAAAGAACTGATTAAATTAAGGTTACAATAAATTTACATATACAATAAGGGAGGAAACTATGAAAACTACTGGAACATCAAAGAAAAACTTTACTATTATCGGAATTGCTGTTGTTTTGATTATAGCTGTTGGAGTATGGTATTTTACATATAAAAGACCATATGATATTGCCGTTAGCAAATACAACGCTGCATCTGAAAAAATTGACAAAAAAAATGTTGAGCTAAACGGATACATAAACAAAGCACAAAAACTCATCAATTCAAAGAAAGAGCCACTCGAAAAATCGACAATAACTAATGCAAAGGATTCAATTAAAAATGCAAAAAAAGTTAGACGCAATGTACCAGATGCCCCCAAAAAAATTAGTGTTGTAAAAAAAGAAACTTTAATTCTAGAAAAAGGTGTGGATTATTCTAAACAGATATCTGAATTGCAAAAAAGCACAACGGAATTAGACAAAAGTATACAGCAATTGGAGCAAGTAACTAATCCATCACAAAAGTTTGTTTTAGCATCACTTAAAAAGATAAAATCCATTAATAACGTTAAAGCGGTAACAGAAAAAAATGACCCAAATGGTAGTTTAAACAAAACTGGAGGTTATACTGCAGCAATTTATTTTTCAAGTCCTAAGGTTGATCATTCTTTTCTTTCTGGGAAAGATTCTATAGGCAATGGAACTGATGGCGGTGGCTGTATAGAAGTCTACAAAACAAAAGAGAATGCAGACACCAGAAATAAGTACCTTGCTGCTTTTGATTCAACCGGTATGATGAATCCTGGTTCGCATAAAGTTATAGGAACTATCATAGTAAGAACTTCTTCTCAATTAACTGCAACACAACAAAAGAATTTAGAAAAAGAATTAATCGATGCACTTATAAAGCTATAATACCAAAAATATCTTGATATTTTAAAATGCATATCATATCCTATATGTAACGGAACTCGCCAAGCCTCTGTTATTTTCGGGTAATATGCGTAACATGGCGAGTATTTTTTTAGGAAAAATTAGATTCACACCCCTACTACTACTACCGCATATAGTTACATTAATAGAATATTGTATTTTTTACTTAAGAAGAAATTAATACTAAACATAAAGAAAGGCGGGATAAACTTGGAAAATATCAAGGAAAGATTAGTTGACAAAAGTATAGAGGCTTTTATTTTAGGATTAGAGATATACAATAAACCTACAATTAAATACAGAATTGAAGGATTTTCTTTCTTTATAGTAAACGCTTGGGAACTCATGCTAAAAGCCGAGCTTATAAATCGTGGAAAAAGCATCTACTATTCTGATAAACCTGACAGGACCTTAAGCGTAGAAAACTCAATCAAAAAAATATATTCTGATAAAAACACAAGGATCAGATTAAATCTTGAAAAAATATTAGAATTAAGAAATATTAGTACTCATTATATAACTGAAGATTATGAGGTGAAATACGCGCCGCTTTTTCAAGCTTGCGTTCTTAACTTTGTAAATGAAATTCAAAGATTTCACAATAGAGATATTACTAAATATATTGCACAAAATTTTCTAACAATATCAGCGAGATATGAACCTCTCTCAAACGAGGAAATCAAATTAAAATACAGTCCTGAAATTGCCGAAAAGTTCATTAAGCAATCTAATGAAATAGATGTTTTAAGTGATGAAATACGTTCTGATAAATTTGCAATTAACATAAGACAAAATCTATATATAACAAAAAAGAGAGACAAGGCTGATTTTGCAGTGTGTATTTCTAAGGATTCAGATACAAAGGTTACCACTCTAAAAGAAGTAAAAGACCCATCAGATACTCATAAATATTCGCATAGTAGTGTTGTCACTGCGATTCAAGAAAGATTAAAAAGAAAGCATATAAAGCTGGGATATTCCTCTGGTTTTAATAGTTATGTATTAAACCTTATTATTGATTTCTACGATATAAAAAACGACCCCAAATATGCATATCAACATATTATTGGTAATCAGCAACAATATACATATTCACAACAATTTATTGAATTTATTGTATCAGAAATCGAAAAAACTCCAGACAAATTTGTCGAGAGTTTAAAACGAAGCAAATAAAAAGATAACCCCAGGCACATAGGAATGCTCAGTACATAATGTACTTACCCCATTCTGGGACCCAGTGTTATTCCTTCACAAGTTATCTTTGATAATTATATTATACATTAAGTAAAAAAAAATGCAACTTTTTTACTTAATCTATTTAAAAAACAGCCACTCGGCAAAGTGACTGCTTTCGCAAAAGAAACCTATTAACACGGATGTTAATATAATTCTCTTCTGAACAATTAGAATTATATCATACATCCAACAATAATTGTAGGGTGTATTTTTTATACCCTTCTTTAGAAAGGATGATGTTCTATGAGTGTACAAAAGAAAAGTTACAGAAAAAAAGATGGCAGCATTACTACTAGGTACTACGCTTCTGTCTATGATGGCAGAACAAAAAAACGTATCGTTGGACCATTACAAGAAAAACGCATAAATGCATCCAAGGATGAAATTGAAATCATGGAGGAATTAAAAAATGGAAAAGAAAAAGAGAAAATCGCAAAAGAACGTGGAATGCTTTTTGGAGAAGTTGCTGACCAGTGGCTCGCTTATTCAAAAGGATTTTATCGAAACAGCACCCTAGTAACATACGAGTATTACTATAACAGATACATAAAAGAAGTATTTGAGAATGTTGGCATTAGAAAAATAGAATCCTCTCATATTTTGAAATTTAAAACCTTAATGCAGGAAACAACAAATAAAAACGGAAAGCCATATTCCCCAGAGACCATTAACAAAATGATTAATATCCTCTGTGACATCTTTAATTTTGCGTCAGATGAACTTAAAGTAATTGAGCCTAACAAGAACCCCATGCTTGGAATAAAACGCAATCACGTGCCATACAAGAAGAAAATAACATGGACTAACGAGCAAATCCAAGCCTTTTTAAACTCTCCCATCGTAAAAGAATCACATTATTATGCAATGTTTGCAACTTCTTTATTAGTGGGGACAAGACCAGGAGAAACATGCGGACTGGCTGAAACAGATTTGAACAAAGAACTGCATACACTAGAGCTTAATAGAGGAATTGACAAACAAGGTAATTTTACTGACTTAAAAACACCAGCGTCACATAGATCTATCTACCTGCCTGATGCACTATACGACTTAATTAAATCTTCGCTTACATGGAAAAAGAAAATACAGCTTCAATACCCTGATTTTTTTACAACCGATACTCTTTTTGTTACAGAAGAAGGAGGTGCAGTAACCCCTAACCATTATTCAAAGATGTTTCGTAGAACGATTGAAAGATACAGCCAATCAGTTAAGCCAAAAGATAGAATACCTCAAATCCCTTTATACAATTGCAGACATACATTTGGAACAAACAACTACTCTCGTGGTGTACAAGATAAAATCATTTCCAGCATCATGGGAAATGACGTAAAAACATTCCTACACAACTATGCTCATATTCGAGGTTCGGAAGAGAAAAAGACAATATCAGACTTTGCAGATATCATTTTTTCAGATGAAACAGCACTTTAGTTGACTAAAGACGTTAGAAAAATCCGTTAGAGAAAAAATATTTTAATGTTGTGGGAAATAAAAAACTCTCAAGATTGGCTTAATACCTTATCTTGAGAGTTATGACCCCAACGAGAATTGAACTCGTGATTCGACCTTGAGAGGGTCGCGTCTTAACCGCTTGACCATGGGGCCTCATAAATAACTTACTTTATCTATTATCCAAGTTTTCAAGAAAAAGTCAAGTCTTTTTTGCGATTTTGACAGAAAAAATACCCCTGAAAGACAATTGTCTTTCAGGGACAGTATTAAGATAACAACATTCTGTCATTAGAAAAATCTTCTCCACTTGCTTCCTCAAATTTTTGAAGAAGATCAGCTACTTTCAAATTCTTTTTTTCTTCTCCAGACACATCATAAATAATGTGACCCTCATTCATCATAATCAAACGATTCCCTACTTTAATAGCGTCTTTCATGTTGTGAGTTACCATCATTGTCGTCAATTGATCTCTGTCTACAATAAGTTCTGTTAAATCCAGTACCTTCTTTGCAGTCTTTGGATCTAGAGCTGCAGTATGTTCGTCTAATAACAACAAACTAGGTTTTCTAAGAGTTGCCATAAGCAAAGTAAGTGCCTGTCTCTGCCCTCCAGAAAGAAGTCCAACTTTAGATGTCATTCGATCCTCTAGACCAAGATCTAGCATGGCAAGTCTCTCTTTGTAAAGTTCTTTTTCCTTATGTGTAATTCCCCAAGAAAGGCCTCTTCTCTTCCCTCTGCGATATGCCATCGCAAGGTTTTCTTCAATCTGCATTCCTGCAGCCGTTCCCATCATAGGGTCTTGGAATACTCTCCCAAGCATATTCGCTCTCTTGTGTTCTGGCCAATCTGAAATATCTTTATCATCAAGTAAAATTGTTCCTTTATCTATAGAATAAACTCCAGCAACCATATTAAGAGTTGTAGATTTTCCTGCACCATTTCCTCCGATGATCGTTACAAAATCACCAGGATTCAAATGAAGATTAACTCCATTCAATGCTTTTTTTTCATTTGCAGTGCCTTTATTAAAGGTCTTATGTACATCTTTAATTCTTAACATGATGAATCCTCCTCACTTGCCGGAATTCTCTTTTGCATATACTTTGAACGAAGTGCTGGAATCCCCAATGCCAATGCAACAACAATTGCCGTAAATAGCTTCATATCGTCTGTATTTAGTCCAAAGTGCAGAACCAAAGAGATTATCATACGATATACAACAGAACCAACTACAACTGATACCAATACATAAACAAAGTTAAATCGATTTCCAAAAATAACTTCACCGATTACAATGGATGCAAGACCAATTACAATGGATCCGATTCCCATTTTTACATCTCCATATCCTTGATTTTGTCCTACCAAAGCACCTGACAATGCAATTAATCCATTGGAAAGTAATAATCCAATTACCTTTGATGTATCTGTGTTTCCACCAAGGGCGCGTACCATAAATTCATTGTTTCCAGTTGCACGAAGAGTACAGCCAAGTTCTGTTCCAAAAAACCAATATAAAACCAAAATTACAACGACACAAATAACTCCACCAACAAGGAGTGTTGCCACTGTCTGATCTAACCCAAATTGATTCATTACCAATGTAAATACTGTATCTTCTCCAAGTAGAGATGTATTTGGCTGTCCCATAATATGAATATTAACCGAATACAATGCTATCATCGTTAAAATTCCTGATAAAATAGCTGGAATCATAAACTTTGTATGAAGAAGTCCTGTAACAAATCCTGCAAGCATTCCTGCAAGTGTAGCAAAAATCAAAGTTATAAATGGATTAAATCCCATAATAATCATAACTGAGCTTACACATCCGCCCATTGCAAAACTACCTTCACAAGATAAATCAGCAATGTCCAATAATCTAAATGTAATATATACACCAAGTGCCATAATGCCCCATAAGGTTCCTTGTGCAATCGCACTTTGCATATTCATTAATAAATCCATGTTTTTGTCTCCTTCTAGTTAAAAAAGCATGCAAACCTGAAAACACAGGTTTACACACCTTTTACTTTCTCATTATCCTAAAATCTCATCATATAATGCTTTATAAGTTCCCGCTGAATAATCCCATGACCAGTCTGTTTTCATTCCTCTGTCTACAATCTTATTCCATTTTGCTTTTTGCTCATAGAATGTTGATTTTGCATATTCAATTTGATCAAATAATTCGTCTCCATTATAATTTGCAAAAGAGAAACCTGTTCCAGTTTGTTCAAATTCATTATAAGCTTCCACTGTGTCTTTTAATCCACCTGTTTCTCTTACAATTGGAACCGTTCCATAACGTAACGCCATCAACTGTGTAAGTCCACATGGTTCAAACTGACTAGGAACTAACATTGCATCTACACTTCCATAAATCTTGTGTGACAATGCATCTGAATAACAAATATTTGCCGATACATTATTTGGGTACTTTCCTTGATAGTAACGGAACATATCTTCATATCTTCCATCTCCAGTTCCCAAAACAATAAACTGAATATCTCCAGAAGCACAAATTCGATCCATCACATAATCAACGATGTCTAATCCCTTTTGATCTGTTAATCTTGAAATAATTGCAATGGTAAACATCTTGTCTGATACTTCAAGACCCAACTCTTCCTGCAATTTCTTTTTATTCTTTTTCTTCATGGTTCTAAAATTCTTCTGAGAATAGTTAAAGTACAAATCTTCATCTGTCTCTGGATTGTATACTTTATAATCAATACCATTGACAATACCCCATAAACGGTCGCTTCTGCCACGAAGAAGATCATCTAATCCCTCTCCATAATATGGAGTTTGAATCTCTCCTGCATATGTATTACTCACAGTTGTAATATAATCTGAGTATACCAATCCGCCTCGAAGTAGATTTGCCTCTCTATGCTCTCTTAGAACACCCATATCCTGATTCAAGCTTACCAAGCGTCCTGGTGCAAAACATTCATCGGGTAATCTTGTAACCCCTTGAATGTGTGCTACATTCCACTTTCCTTGGAATCTTAAATTGTGGACTGTCATAATTGTTCTGATTCCACAATAAAACTCATTCCCCTGAAAAATTGAATTCAAATAAACCGGTACTAAACCTGCTTGCCAGTCATGACAATGGATAATCTCTGGTCTAAAATCAATCACTGGTAAAATTGACAGTGCTGCCTTTGAAAAATAAGCGAATCGCTCAATATCCTGAAACAAATCATAATACGGAACTTCTCCCTTAAAATAATATTCATTATCAATAAAATAATACTGAATACCATCTAATTTCAAAGTCTTAATTCCAACATAGACAATGTCGTCTAAATAAAAGTTGCCCAAATCCTTCATCTTGCTCTTATATTCAGATTTAATACATTCATAATTTGGAATAATTACTCGAACATCATATTCTTTTTTATTAAAAATCTTTGGAAGGCTTCCAACAACGTCTGCAAGCCCCCCTGTTTTAATAAATGGTACACACTCTGAAGCTACAAATAAAATCTTTTTCATAATATTATATCCTTACCTTATATTAATTCATTGTTATCTGTTACTTCTACTTTACCATATATTTGATAAAAGTGAAAATAATTATTTTTTTGTTGTCTTTACAATCTTCGCATCTTTTTTAATCTTTTCAGGAATTGTAATACCTAATTTTTTTGCTGCACTTTCATTTACGATTAAATCAGCATCACTTTGATATTCAATTGCCATATCCTTTGGCTCAGATTTACCCTCAAGAATCTTAACAGCCTGTGCAGCCGTCTGTTTTCCTAACTTATAGTAATTAATACCGTAAGTAGCTAATCCGCCTCCAGTACACATTCCTTCTTCTCCAACAATAATTGGAAGTTTTGCTTCATTGGCAACCATAGAAACTGTATTCATTCCAGCCGCAATCATATTGTCTGTTGGTGCATAAATTGCATCGACTTTTCCCTTTAATGATTCCACAACCTGACGAATCTCACTTGATTCAGAAACAGTTGCATCTACTGTATCTAATCCTAATTTTTTTGCTTCTTTTTTTGCTAAATTCACTTGAATCTTAGAGTTTGCTTCTGCAGAACAGTATAACATTGCAACTTTCTTTGCTTTTGGCAACAATTCTTTTAACAATCCCATCTGTTTCTTTACAGGAGTTAAATCAGAAGTACCAGATACATTGTTTCCTGGTTTTTTGTTATCTTTCACAAGTTTTGCTGCTGCTGGATCTGTAACTGCTGTCACTAAAATCGGAATATCCTTAGTTTCATTGGCAACTGCTTGTGCCGCTGGTGTTGCAATGGCTAAAATCAAATCACACTTATCAGATACTAATTGTGATCCGATTGTCTGGCAGTTAGCCTGCTCTCCCTGTGCATTCTTATATTCGATTTTGATCTTATCTCCATCTTTATATCCTGCTTCCTTTAAACCATCTTTAAATCCCTTGTATGACGCATCTAAGGCATCATGTTCTACCAACTGGATAACTCCAATCTTCTTTTGCTTAGAATCTTCTTTTTTGCTTCCACATGCTGTCAACGATGCTGCTGCCATAACTACTGTTAAACCAATTGCTAATAACTTTCTTCTTCTCATAATTCTCCTCTTCCCTTTCTGTTTTTCGCTTTAAACTTTAGCGCTTTTATGTGCTAAATTATACCACTTTAAAATCTAAGTGTCAATGAAGTTAAATAGACGAAAAAAAGAACTGCTGCACTAAATTTTAGTACAACAGCTCCCTATTAAAATTATGATAATTTTTCTTCTAGTCTTAAGTTGATTTTGCCTCTGTCATCGATTTCAAGAATCTTAACTGCGACTTTATCTCCGATGTTGACAACATCTTCTACTTTCTCTATACGTTCTTTTGCAAGTTTAGAAATATGAATCATTCCATCTTTGTTTGGTGTCAATTGAACAAATGCCCCAAAGTTAAGAATACGAACAACTTCACCTTCATAAATATCACCTACATTTAATGGTTCCACAATTGACTTAATAATAGAAATTGCCTTATCAATCATCTCTTGATCTTCACTTAGAATATCAACTCTTCCTGATTCGTCAATATCAATCTTAACTCCAGTTTCATCAATAATACCATTGATTGTCTTTCCTTGTTTTCCAATAACTTCAGAAATCTTTTCTGGATCCACCTTGTATTGAGAAATCTTAGGTGCATATTGACCAACATGATCTCTTCCCTCTGCAATTACAGGATTCATAACTTCATGTAAAATAAAAGTTCTTGCTTCTTTTGTACGAGCAATTGCTTCACGAATAATCTGATCTGTTAATCCATGAATTTTAATATCCATTTGAATTGCTGTGATACCTTTATCTGTACCAGCAACCTTAAAGTCCATATCTCCAAAGAAATCTTCTAATCCCTGAATATCTGTTAATACAATATAATCATCATCTGTATCTCCAGTTACAAGTCCCACTGAAATACCAGCTACTGGTGCCTTAAGTGGTACTCCTGCAGCCATCAATGACAATGAAGATGCACAGATACTTCCCTGAGAAGTAGAACCATTAGATTCCATAATCTCTGATACAGTACGAATTGCATATGGGAACTCTTCCTTTGATGGAAGTACTGGAACTAAAGCTCTCTCAGCCAATGCTCCATGACCAATCTCACGACGTCCTGGCCCTCTGCTTGGTCTTGTCTCTCCTACAGAATAAGAAGGGAAATTGTAGTGGTGCATATATCTCTTCTCAGTTTCTTCTTGATCCAATCCGTCTAATCTTTGTGCTTCTGATAATGAACCTAATGTTGTAATATTCATAACCTGAGTTTGTCCACGCTGGAATAAACCAGAACCATGAACTCTTGGAAGACAGTCAACCTCTGCATGTAAATGACGAATCTCCTCTACTTTACGACCATCTGGTCTTTTTTGATCTTTTAGAATCATCTTACGAACAGTCTTCTTTTGGAATGCATAAACAGCTTCTCCAATTTGAGCTGCCCATTCTTCATTGTCCGCATATCTTTCTTGTAATTTTTCTTCAATCTCACGGATGTTTCCTTCTCGAGTCTGTTTGTCGTCTGTAAATACAGCAACTTCCATAGCCTCTGGTGTAATAAATGAAACCATATCATCATACATCTTGGAATCAACTGCATGATGTTCATACTCATGCTTTTCTTTTCCACATTCTGCAACAATTGTATCAATAAATGCAATAACCTCTTTATTCACTTCATGTGCTTTAAAGATAGCTTCTAACATCTTATCTTCTGCCACTTCATTGGCTCCAGCTTCAATCATAATAACTTTGTCTCTTGTTGATGCCACTGTCAATGCTAAATCTGATACCTTCTTTTGATCTGCTGTTGGATTTACTATAAATTCTCCATCCACTAACCCAATCATAGTAGAGGCTGTTGGACCATCAAATGGAATGTCTGAAATAGATGTTGCAATGGCAGAACCTAACATTGCTGTTAATTCTGGACTGCAATCTGGTTCAACAGAAAGCACTAAATTGTTAAGTGCAACGTCATTACGATAATCTTTTGGGAATAATGGACGCATTGGTCTATCAATTACACGATCTGTTAAAACTGCATTCTCTGAAGGTCTTGCTTCTCTCTTAAGGTATCCTCCTGGAATCTTTCCAACTGAATACTGCTTTTCTTCAAATTCAACACTAAGAGGGAAAAAGTCAATCCCATCTCTTGGTTTTTCTGATGCTGTTGCTGTTGATAAAACAACAGTTTCTCCATAATGCATTAGAGCTGCACCATTGGCCTGTGCTGCTACACGTCCAACTTCTACCATAAGTATACGTCCAGCAAGTTCCATACTAAATTGCTTTGTCATGTTTCTTTCTCCTTTTTCTTTGAATCCAGGCGCCGAAACAACTGAAAAATACACTGTATCAATGAACTTTTCAGTAGTCTCGGTAAACGCCAAGTATCTACGTTATGTGTATACACATAACTTTCCTCATTGTAACATATTTGTATCAAAAAGAAAAGAAGAATGAAGTAAACTTCATCCTTCCTGTATCTTTGATTATTTTCTTAATCCAAGCTTTTCAATTAAAGCACGGTATCTTTCAACGTCAGTCTTTCTTAAGTAAGCTAAAAGATTACGTCTTTTACCAACCATCTTTAAAAGACCTCTTCTTGAGTGGTGATCTTTCTTATGCATATCAAAATGAGCTTGTAACTCTTCGATTCTTGCTGTTAAGATAGCGATTTGTACTTCTGGAGATCCTGTATCTTGAGCATCTCTACCATACTTTTCAATTATTTCTTTCTTCTTTTCTGATGAAATCATGTGTTTCCTCCTTAAAATATAAATGATTACTAGACGCCAAATACGAAGACTCGGTTGGAGTATCCAAAATCCCAGTATTGGTCAACTTGCTCATTTTAACATACTTCATTTCTGATGTAAACCTTTTATTCCAATTCTTTTCCCTTTTCTGATGCAGCATTTACCGCTTCCATAACTGAACTTCTAAACCCTGATTTTTCTAGTTCTCTCACTGCTTCTATTGTAGTTCCTGCTGGGGAACAAACTGCATCTTTCAATTCGCCAGGATGTGCTCCTGTCTCTAATACCATCTTGGCACTTCCCAAAACTGCCTGTGCCGCAAAAGTATATGCTTTTTTTCTTGGAATTCCTTGAATCACAGCTGCGTCTGCCATTGCCTCAATAAACATATAGACATATGCTGGGGAACTTCCGCTCACCCCTACCACAGCATTCATTAATTTTTCATCTACTTCTTCCACTTTTCCAAAGCTTTCAAATAATTCTTTTACTATTTTCACTTCATCTTGTGTTATTGCTTCATTGTGACACATTCCAACCATTGCTTCTCCCACCAAGGCAGGTGTATTTGGCATAGTTCGGATAATCTTTGTTTCTTTTCCAAACCAACGGTCAACCTTTTCCATGGTAACTCCTGCTGCAATTGTAACGATTATATTTTCTTTTGTAATGTCATCTTTCAGTTCACAAATTACTTTTTCGTACATTTGAGGTTTTACAGATAACACGATAATTTCGCTCTGCTTTGCAGCCTCTTTGTTATCCGTTGTCACATCAATCCCCAAATCTTCTCCAATTTTCTCCATCTTAGATTGTGTAGGCCCTGATGCAATAATTTCCTCTTTTTTTAATACACCCTGTTTTAGCATTCCGCCAATCATGGCTGATGCCATATTTCCACATCCAATAAATCCAATTTTGTACATTTGTACCTCCTGTCTTAATCTATAATCTCAAGTAAATGTTCAAAGTACGCTGGTAACGGTACCTCAAACTCCATATATTCCTTTGTTCTTGGATGAATGAATCCAAGAACTTTTGCGTGTAAACACTGCCCTTCTAAACGATATTTTTTTGATTTTGGTCCATATACCTCATCTCCAAGCAATGGATGTTTGATGGATGCCATATGAACACGTATCTGATGGGTTCTTCCTGTCTCTAGTTGACATTGAATATAGGTATATCCATTAGAAAATCTCTGCAATACTTTATAATGAGTCACTGCATTTCGTCCATTTTTAGGTTCCACTGCCATTTTCTTTCGATCTTTTGGACTACGTCCAATTGGTGCATTCACTGTACCCTCTTCTTCTTTTATATTTCCAAGAACAATTGCATGATACTTTCTTGTAATCGTATGCTCTTTTAACTGTCTTGCAATTTCCTTATGAGCCATATCATTTTTACATACAATCAAAATTCCTGTTGTATCTTTATCTATTCGATGCACAATTCCAGGCCGCATAACACCGTTAATTCCAGACAAATCATCTTTACAGTGTTCCATAAGTCCATTCACTAAGGTTCCTGTATAATGTCCCGGTGCTGGATGTACTACCATTCCTTTTGGTTTATTAATTAAAATAACATCTTCATCCTCATATACAATATCTAGGTCCATTTTTTCAGGTTCAATTTCTAATTCCGTTGGTTCTGGAATTGTAATAGAAACTTCATGTCCAGACTTTAGCTTAAAATTCCCTTTTTTCACAGTTCCATCTACCTTTGCCTGACCATCTTTGCATAGCTTTTGTAAATATGATCTAGTATATTCCTCTAATTGATTACTTAAAAACTGATCCAGACGTATCTGATCTTCTTCCTTTGAAATTGTCCATTTTATTTCTTTTTCCATGCTTTTTCCTTTATATGAATGAAAAGTCCTCTTCTTTATAATAAAATAATATCATAAATGCGATGAACCCTATGGATACAGTTACATAAATGTCTGCCATATTAAAAACAGGAAAATCAATCCACTTAAAATAAATAAAATCAACTACGTATTGATGCATGATACGGTCAATTAAATTTCCAACTGCTCCTGCAAATAATCCGGCATATCCTATTTTTAGTGGAATCATACGCCTGTTATCTGGCATTTTGAAGTAGTAATATGTCAATCCAGCGACTACTACAATTGTAATAACATAGAAAAATATCTGTTTATTCTGAAACATTCCAAAGGCAGCTCCTCGATTCTCAAGATACTGAAATTCCAATATATCCTTTATAATCTGAATGCTATCTTTCCCTTTTAGCTCACTGACTGCCCAAATCTTACTCCATTGATCCAGCAAGATTAGAACTAAAATGCTAGCAAACACTTTTATATGCTTCATAATACCCAATCCTTTAACACTGTCATCATCTCATCATCTGTTACAGAGCGGTCAATATATGCATCTCCCACTTGATGAAGTAAAATAAATTTAATAATATTCCCCTCCATCTTTTTATCTGATTTTGTTGCCTGAATCACATCTTCTCCACTTAATCTATGAATATCTTTCAATAAATCAAAAGCCTCAAATAATTCCTTTGATTTTTCTACATCCTCTTTTGAAATATTTCCTTTCTCAAAAGATAATTCCATAGCCATCTGGCATCCTATGGCAACACATTCTCCATGAAGCAAAGAAAAGTCCATTAACTTTTCCACTGCATGTCCTAATGTATGTCCAAAATTCAAAAGAGCGCGAAGACCTAATTCCTTTGGATCTTCTTCTACTACTTTTCGTTTAATCTGACAGCTTCCCTCAATCATCTTTATTAAAATCTCAAGATTTCTTTGTTTAATACTCTTAAGATTCCTTTGAATCCATTGATAATATGCGATATCCTGAATCAAACCATGTTTTATAATCTCTCCCATTCCAGAATTGTATACACGTTCTGGTAAAGAAATCAATGTGTTTACATTGATATAAACAAGTTTGGGCTGATGAAAAGCTCCCACCATATTCTTATACTGCAGCATATCAACTCCAGTTTTTCCTCCGATACTACTGTCAACCTGAGAAAGCAGTGTTGTGGGAACTTGCACAAAGTCAATTCCACGTAGATATGTGGCTGCTGTAAATCCTGTTAAATCTCCAACAACTCCTCCTCCTAATGCAATCAACATGTCTTTACGGTCAAACTGATGCTCAATTAAGTGTCCATACAACTGTTCCACTGTCTTTAACTGTTTGTGGGCTTCCCCGGCAGCAAAACTAAATGTAACTACTTCTTTTGCTACAGATTTAAAAATCTTGTACACCTCTCCTAAATAAAGTGGTGCAACATTTCCTTCTGTTACAATACATATTTTTCGATGCTCTAAATCCATTGACTTCATAGAATCTAGCAATTGATCAAAAGATGTCTCTAAATGAATCTCATATATCTTTTTCCCATCTTCTGATACTGGAATTATATTCTTCATACATTAAACCTCTTCTATCTCCATATCTATATCTAACATTTCCAACTGGCTCTTTAACAATTGTTTCATCTTTGTTTTGTAACTCACATAATCGCCTGTAAGCTTTTGAATTTTTAGTTCCATCTGATGAATCTCTTCCAATCTGTCTTTTTGAGTCTCCTTTAAATTCTCCTCAGCTTCAAAACCGATTCTTTGTGCATCTCGTTTTGCCTGTTCTGTTATATTCTTTGCTGCTGTCTCTGCATTTTCCATAGTTTCTCTGGACGTTTCTTCTGCCATAATTAACGCTCTTTTTAAAGATTCCTCCATACTTCGGTAATGGTTTAAATTCTCCGTTAATGCTGCAGTTTTTTCCTTTAATTCTCTATTTTCATTGTAGATGACTTCGTAATCCTTTGCTACTTCCTCAATAAACTCATCTACAGGAAGTGCTTTATATCCAAATCCTCTTTTTAAATCTTTTCCTAGTAATTCAATTGGTGTAATCATATGTTCCTCCTATTTAAAAATTGAAATCGTAATAAATTGACGTCCCTTTTTTGATTTACTTCCCATGTTAGAAAACAAGAATTTCCCATATCCCCTGACGGATACCACATCTTCTAGCTGTAGCTGATATGCATTCCTTGTTTCCATTCGTCCCCTCAAAAATACTTTTTGATTTTGAAATAATGCAAGGCTTGCATTTCTTGACAATCCATAAACAAAAGAAATTACTGCATCAATTCTTGTAGATGTCACAAATCCTTCCTTAACTTCAAATTGCTGTTTATAATTCATATCATCAAAAGATACTTCTGTAGCCTCCACTTGAGTATGTGCAATCTTAGTCAAATTCTCGACTAAAAATGAAACCATTGGCTTCATACAAAAAACATAAGCATCCTTTTCAACAATTAAAATATCTCCCAAGTTCTTCCTCTCGATTCCAAGATTCATTAATGCACCAAGGTAATCACGATGAGTCAGCTTTCCTGCAAACTTTTCAAAAATAGGTGAGATCCTGACAGTTGTCATTGGCATCTCACCTTCATATCCAAACATTTCTTTTGAGCCAAATAAAACTAATCCTCTTGTAAAATAGTCGTGACCACCAATCACTTTCCAGTCCACAAAAGAAAATTCCTGACTCATTTGTGCAAAAATATCTTGTTCGCTTTCCGTCAAAAAGAACGTATATGTATATACGTTCTGCTGATAAGCTCTCATAGCTAATTCCTGCAATCGCTTCTTTAATAAGATTACATCATCCATAGCTAAAACTGTAACTGAGGAGAAACAATATTCTCATTCATAATCTCGCTCTTTAAGTCTCCGTTGACCTCAATACTATCTGGTGCAGCAATAAAAATGTTATTAGACACTGCCTGAAGTGTCCCATTAATTGCATAAACTGCCCCGCCAACGAAATCAATGCTTCGTTGTGCAATGGTAAGTTCTACCCCTTCAAGATTAATCACTACAGTTTTACCTTCTTTTAATAAGTCTGCTGCTGTCTGAGCCTCTGTAAAATCCTGAGGTTTAATAACATAAACTTCAACACCTCTACCATTCATAGAAATTACCTTTCCTCCACCAGTACTGCGACGTTTCTTAGGCTCACGATAGGCAATCGGTTCTACCTTTGACTGAATCTCTTCCTCTTCTGGCGGCTTCTTTTTTGAGAAGAATGATGTTCTTGCTGGTTTTTCTTCCTCATACTCATCATCATCTTCATATTCATCGTACTCTTCGTATTCGTCGTCATCCTCTGTCAGATTCATAAAGTTTAATAATTTATCGATTGTTCCTTTCATGTGCGCTCCTCCACTCTCATTTACTATAATCTCGTTCACCAAATATCCCTGTTCCTACACGAATCATCGTTGCTCCTTCTTCGATGGCAACTTGATAGTCATTTGTCATTCCCATTGACAAAACACTCATACTTACATTATCAAAGTTTTTCCCTTCAATGTCAATGGATAATTGTTTCATTTCTTTAAAATAACTTCTATTATCTTCTGGATTCTGGACATAAGGAGCAATTTGCATTAATCCTTTTACCTGAATTCCTTCTAGTTGTCCGATTTCTTGTATATTCTCAAGCAATTCTTCTTTGGACATTCCAAATTTTGAATCTTCGTGAGCTAGATTAACTTGGAGCAAGACAGGTACTTGAACTCCTTTTTTCTGTGCTTCTTTACTAATCTGCTTCGCAAGCTTCAAAGAATCTACGGAATGAATCATAACAACCTTATCAACGATATATTTTACTTTATTTGTTTGCAAATGTCCAATCAAATGCCAATGCACTGGTTTTGATACTTCTTCAAATTTGCGAGTAATCTCTTGAACTTTATTTTCTCCATATTCCATGACTCCATGGTTTCTTAACTCTTCTACCATAGACAAAGGCTTTGTTTTACTCACTGCAATAATTGTAATCTCATCTACACTGCGGTTTACCTTTTGACATGCTTTTTTTACATTTTCTTCAACTTGTTCATATCGTTCCACTAACATAATTCCACATCCTTTAATATATAATCTGATTTTCTTCCATGGTGTTTGAATCTAATACAATAAAATCATAAGCATCAATTCCATTCTTGGTATCCTTATTTATCATGGTATAATTTCCTTCTTTAGAAATAATATCAATCACACGAAAATCTGCATAACCTTGATTGGTACAATAAACACCCTTAAGGGTTACGGTGTCTGACACTGTATAATTCTCTTCCCCATTTAATCCAATAAATGTTGTTCCTTCCTCCACATCATTTGGATCTAAGTAACAATAATTTTTAGTTTCTTTATAAATCGTGTAGTTCTTTTGTTCAACCTTTGTCTCTCCTGATTTAGACGAACTGCGAACTGTAAATCCATTCTTGTTTGAATTATTTCCCTTTGAAATATATTTTGCTGGTACACGATAAAAGGACTTCTTCACAATAGAACTATTTGGAATTTTATATCCTGAAAAAGAATCCATTATAATATCCAAATTAATATAACGCTGATCATAATATCTGACACAATAATCATTTAAGGTTAAATATGCAAAATAGTCCTTATCCTTTTCCAAGGCTTTTATCTTTGCTGTGGATTTAATTCCATCATCACTAAACAAAATAGAAACACTTGTTTTTTCCTTCAACGCCTCATATTGTTTTTTATTCAATGAAACCACAATATTCCATGTTTCATTTTTAGCAATTCTTGCAACTACATCTCCTTTTGAAACTTTAGAAGATGAGTTGTATTTTTCCACTCTATATTTTTCTTGATTAAAATCTGATTTTTTAATATCATCCATTGTTTTGTCATCAAAATTGTCAGAATAAAAAGAACAAACTCCACTGGCATTACTCTTCACCGAAGAAAAAGATGTTTTATCCCGATTAATATTTGAAATAATTTTGTCAATGGATGTAGAATTAATGGCCAACAATATATTATTCAAATCATTTTTCAAATCATAAACTGAACTAAATGAATCATCTGATTTCATAGCTTCGTAATCTGAAATCAAAGAAGTAATACTGTCTTGATCCGAAGAAGATATACTTTTTCTGGTCTTTTTCGATTGATTAGATAACTCTTTTTGAACTTCTCCATTGGCGTCAATTACAAAAAAAACACTATTCTTAATGACACGCTTTCCATCATTCACATAATATGTAATATATCCACTTTGGTCTGCCTTCATTAGACTTTCATCTCTGATTGCAATTCCGGAAAATGAATATGCTTTTACTACGCTGTCTTGTGTCACTTTATAAACTGAAATCTTGTCTTTTCCAAGATATATAAAAACATGAACTAACATATATGCAAACAAAGCAACAAAAACAATTAGTCCTATATTCCAATGTATTTTCTTTGTCTTCATGATTCAATCCCCCAACGATTTAAGGCTTTTCCCTGCAAGTAATCACATTTGCATCCCTGTTGATAACCAAGTTCTTCCATCATCACTTCAAATTCATCTCTTAATTTCCACCAGCTGGTACCCCAGTTTGAAAATACTGCATCTTCTTTGGGAACTCTGCTAAATAAACGTTCAACTACCATGTCTTCTCTAAGATAAGCTAAAAATTCACACAAACGTTTTAAATATTCTTCTTTTGTACATATATTTATATTACCATTTTTATATTCCGTGTACAATTTTGAATTCTTTGGAATGTAAAGAGAATGGATTTTTACAATTCTAATGGGCAATGCTGATAATACTTTTGCACACTCTACGATATCCATTTGCTCATCACCAGGCAGATTCAAAATTACATGGGTACAAATATCAAAATCATACTGTGCAATTGTCAAAACAGCATCAATAAATTCTCCCAATCCATGTCCTCTGTTAATTCTTTCTAAGGTATGATAATTCACTGTTTGCAGTCCAAGCTCCACTGTAATTTTCAAGTGATGTTTTTCTTTTATTTCATTAAGTACATCTAAATAACTCTTTTTGATACAGTCAGGACGGGTGGAAACAGAAATTCCAACAAGATCTGATACTTCCACCGCCTCGTATAAATACCTTTTAAACTCATCTAAGGGCATAAATGTATTTGTGTAATTTTGAAAATATGCAATGAATTTATTGGCACCATATCTTTTTGCAATATGAGCCTTGGTACCTTCTAATTGGACTTTGACTGGTGTATGTCCCTCCATTGCCTCAAATCCTGTTCCCACTTCTCCACAAAAACTACATCCATCTCCGTCTAAACGATTGGGACATGTAATTGGGAGATTTACTGGGAGCTTATATACTTTTTCTCCAAATACATCTTTTAAATATGCTGAAAATGCGTAATATTTTTCTTTCATTTTAATTTTCCGTTGATAACAAGTCGTGCATCTCCTGATATAATACAGCATGATTATTTGCTTTCAACATAACAGAAATAAATTCGTCTCCTGCTTTGTTTTTGGTTAATAAAATCAAACAAGACCCTGCCTGGGTTGTCGTTCCTGTTTTTCCACCAATCATAAACACATTGGATGGTAAACTATATTCTCCTAGCAAAAATTGATTGGTAGACGACATATCATAGGCTAATGGAGTATTCTTACTGTTTTTATATTCCACGGTGCTGTTTGCCTGACCTGCAATTGCTGAAAATTCATTATGACGAATTAACTGACGGAAAATCAAATATAAATCATAGGCAGTTGTATAATGATTATCTTCATGTAATCCATTTGCATTGACAAAATGTGTATGGGTCGCACCAAGTTCTTTTGCTCTCTCATTCATCATTTGTGCAAATTTTTTATCACTTCCCGCCATATGTCTGCCTAATACAATTGCAGCATCATTTGCTGACATTAACAATAATCCATTGAGAAGGGATTCCACTGAAATCTGATCTCCTTTTTTTAGATGCATACTGACTGCCGCCCCATCTTTAAATTTAACATCTTCCTCCACTGTAACAATATCATTAAGATTACAGTTCTCTAGTGTGAGAAGTGCTGTCATAATTTTAGTTGTACTGGCAGGATACGCCTTATTAAAAATATTCTGTGCCGAAATCACCTTATTCTTTGTATTGTTAATAAGAAGTGCTTCTCCTACATCATCATATAGATTGCCATCAAGTTTTGATGGATCAATAACTGCTGCCACTTGCCCAGCACTTTTCCATCTAGTTCCTACTGTTTTATCCTTTAACGCCACTCCAGCTTTTTCATAGTGATTCTCATATGCACTAGAGGATGATCCCAGATTGGAACATCCAGACATACATACCATTATTAATATTAAAAATGAACTTATAATTCTTTTCTTCATCGTTTTCCTCCAAAAAAAGACTGTCTAGGGACAGCCTTATTTATACATGTTTCTCCAATCTAAATCTCCACGATCCAAAGCTAAAATCAACACCTCTGCCGTAGGAAGATTCGTTGCACAAGGAACATTATATTTATCGCATAAGTTTAAAATATTATAGAAAGCTGGAATTCTTGATTTGTTGTTTGGATCTTGCAGAAAAATCAACATATCAATATCATTGTTTTCAATAACCGCACCCATCTGTTGCATTCCGCCAAAATGACCAACTAAGAACTTATGAATAGATAGATTGGTCACATCTTCAATTGCCTTTCCTGTGGTTGCTGTTGCATATAATGTATGTTTCTTTAATATATCCTGATATGCAATGCACAGATTCTGCATTAGCATTTTTTTAGCATCATGTGCCACTAATCCAATATTCATGTTGACTCCTCCTAATACTTTTTACTTTGTAAGTGTATATTTAACACAAGTCCTATCCCAATGGACGATGTTAATAAGGAACTAATTCCATAACTAATAAATGGGAGTGGCAATCCAGTATTTGGCATTGCTCCTGTTGCAACTCCAATATTAATAAAAGATTGAATCGCAAAATAGCTAGCAATTCCAACGGCAATTAAATATCCGCTAAATGTTTCACTTTTTCTTGCAACTTTAATTATCTGAAACACTAAAAATGCAATGCATAAGATGACAAATAAACACCCAACAAATCCAAATTCTTCTCCAATGACTGAAAAGATAAAATCTGTCTGCTGTTCTGAGACTAAGTTCACTTCACTGGCCGATACATTGGAAATTGTATTGGCACCAAATCCTTTTCCAAACAATCCTCCTGAACCAATTGCCATCACTGAATTGCTTGTTTGTAGTGCTGTAGAATTGGCATAAGCTGATGGATTAATAAAGGATAATACTCTGGCAACCTGATGAGGCTTTAACAAAATCTGCCCTGGTGTCTGAATATACCAGAAAAACAAAATAAACAAAGGCACTCCCACAGTGATTGCACGAAAAATATACTTTGAACTTATCCCTCCAATAAAGACCATACACAATATAATAAAAACGATATCCAGTGTTGTAGATAAATCAGGCTGCTTTAAAATCAAGAACAGTGGTACAAGACAAATAAGTCCTAACTTTCCAAGTGTTCTAAGATCATCCATCTCATATTCATTTTTTACAATAAAGGCTGCAACTACAATAATCATAATGATTTTACTAATTTCCGAAACCTGAAAAGTACCTAGGGGTCCAAGAGAAAACCATCGTTTTGCCCCATTTACATCCTTTCCAATAAATCGTACTCCAATTAGTAAAACTAAATTAAGAAGATATAAAATACTAGCGTTTCGTAGAAAAAAATTAAAATCAATGAGTGATACAACTATCATGATTCCAAAACACATAATAACCCCTAATCCCTGTTTTACTACAAAACTGGCATTGGCACTGTGAATAAATACAAGGCCCATGCAGGCAATTAGGAAAACATTTGCCAGAATCATAAAATTGTAATTTTTCCATCGAAATTTTCTAAACATAATTTACTCCAAACTATTTTTTTATTTCACGAATTGGAATATTTGCGTAAAGTGTTGGTCCATCCACCTCATCATTGTTTTGCGAAATCTGAATATCCAGCCCTTCAGCATCAATTTCCATATACTTAGAAATAACTTTTATAATATCATTTTTTATTAATTCCATTGTTTCTGGTGAACAGTTTGATCTATCTGAAACTAATAATAATTTCAAACGATCTTTTGCATCGTCTGCAGAACGATTTCTTCTTAATAAGTTGTCAAAAAATCCCATAATATCCTCCCCTATCTACCAAACACTCGTGCAAGTCTTTGGAAAAATCCTTCTCCTGTCAACTCAAGAAATGGTACTTCATTTCCCATAATTCTCTTACAAATATTTTCAAACGCTTGTCCTGCAACATTGTTAGTTCCAACAAGAGGTTCCCCCTGGTTTGTAGATACTACGATATTCTCATCATCTGGAACAATACCAATTAAATCAATGGCTAAAATATCAAGAACATCATCACTTGACAACATATCCCCTCGTTTTACCATGTCCATACGTATTCTATTAATCACAAGATCAATTTTATGTACTTCATTAGCTTCAAGTAATCCAATAATTCGATCTGCATCTCGAATTGCTGATACTTCTGGAGTTGTTACAATCAATGCGCGATCTGCACCTGCAATTGCATTCTTAAATCCCTGTTCAATTCCAGCTGGACAATCAAGAATAATATAATCAAACTCTTCTCTTAATTCCTCTACTAACTTCTGCATCTGCTCTGGTGTAACAGATGTCTTATCTCTTGTCTGTGCAGATGGTAATAGATACAAGTCAGGATACTTTTTATCTTTAATCATTGCCTGCTTTGCTCTGCAGTTTCCTTCCACTACATCCACAAGATTATAAACAATACGATTCTCTAATCCCATGACAACATCCAGGTTACGCAATCCGATATCAGTATCAATTAAGACAACTTTCTTACCCTCTTTTGCTAACCCCGTTCCAACATTTGCACTTGTAGTTGTTTTACCAACTCCACCTTTTCCAGACGTTACTACAATAACTTCACTCATTCTTTATATTCCTCCATATCTTATATTAGTATGTCATTCAACAATGCTTTTGAAATTGGTTCTATATAAATATTCCCCTCTTCAACAAAAGCTATCTTAGCTTCATCACTATACTGTTCTTTCCTTCTTTTACGCAACTTACGCTTCTTTGTTCCCTTGTCGTCTGAAGATCTAGCAATCTTACTGCCAATTCTAATTTGAATCGGATCCATATCTAATGCTGCAATAAATGCTTCATTATTGTTATCCTTTCCTGCAAATGCATTTCCTTTGATGCATCCCAGTACAACAACATTCCCCTTGGCACTTACTGTAGCTCCAGGATTCACATCTCCAATCACAATAACACTAGAATCGGACTCTAAGTTTTGTCCAGAACGCAAAGTTCCTTTATAAAACTTTCCAAGATGCTCACCATTGTCTCTGGAAGATATCGGCTTTTCTGTCTGTTCTGACTGTTCTGACCGTTCTTCCTCTTCCTTGTCAGCCTTTTCTTTGATTAAATTTTTCATCTGTGTTTCTATCACTTGATTCTCTTCTATTACATATGCAACGGCTAAAGAACTGGCTTTTGTTATGGATTCTAATAACCTTGTCATCTCTTCTGAACTTAGGGTTCGTCCTTCCACTTTTAATGCAATTTGTTTTGTTGAATTAAAAAAGCCTGCAGCTGCTGTAAACTTTTCCTCTACCTTCTCTAGTAATTCATCAAACTGGATTTCACTATCTAACGTAATTGTCAAACCATAATTGTTACCTTTAAGTAACACTAGCTCCTTCATGTTATCACCTCTCCCTTAGTCTCCTGCGCTGCCAGTTGAAGCCGGTGACTTCACAGTGTTGTCCTTTTGAAGTGCTTTTTTCTTCTTCTTGCTGGCAAAATAATACTTATAAACATCCTTTGCTGTCGCAGCTGCATTGGATGATGTATATCCATATGGAATTACAGTGGTAACTGCAATCTCTGGGTCAGAATATGGTCCAAAAGATATGAACAAAGCGTGGTTTGGTCGATTCTTATTCTCTTGTGCTGTTCCTGTTTTTCCAGCAACAGTAACACCTAAATTAGAATAAATTGATTTAATTGAACTATTCTTACCTGAAACAACTCGCTTCATTCCATCCCATACTGCATTCCAATATGAACTATCTGCTAATTTTATCTGTCTAATCTTCTTTGTTCCATATTTTTTAATTGTCTTACCTTTTGTCGTGGTAATCTTGTCCATAATACTTAAATCGTAGACAGAACCCTTGCTTGCCAAAGTTGTATTATAATTGGCAATTTGACTTGGCGTAAAACTGTTGGTACCCTGCCCAATGGCAGAACGTACAGAACTCTCATCTGATACTTCTGGTGAAAGCTCGCTTAACTCGATTCCTGACTTTTTATTCAAGCCTAACTCCGTTGCGTACTTCTTTAACATCTCCAAACCTTGTTTACTACTATAGCTTCCACTTTTCGTAGTACCCATTAGATATCCTACCTCATAAAAGAAGTAATTACAAGACACTTCTATAGCTCCTGAAACATTTACTTTACCATGATTGTTTGGATAAATCCAGCATTTCGCCGCTGGACTTATTTTAGTAAAGATTCCATTGTCCTTAATTTGTGTACTTGTGGTAATTACATTTTCATTTAATGCTGCAATTGAAGTTACTGGTTTAAATGTAGATCCTGGTGCAGTCTTATGGTTTAATACTTGATTGTACAATGGCGTAGATGATGAATTTGATAATTGGATATAATATTGATTATCAGTACCATTTGAAAGCCTATTACTGTCATATCCTGGGTAACTAACCATAGCTTTTACTTTTCCCGTATGAGGATCTGTAATTACAATGGAACCAGAACATGGATCAAGCCCTAACTGTGCTGGTGTAATATCAAGCTTTGAAATCTTCGTACGCATAAATGTTTTTGCACTCATGCTTCCTGACTTCAAAGAAGCATAATCTGAATCTTTCTTTTTGCTTAAAATTCCTTGTTCATATAACAAAAGGCAAATGCTTCTACTTGATAAATCTCCTGTATAAATGTTTTCCTCACACACTGTACTATCAAAATCTTCGTCTTCTAAAAGCATCTTACTTACATAATCCATAAGTGCTTTCATAATATCTTCTGTATCACTATATTTTGAATCTACATTTAAGTAGGATATATCAATCCACTCTTGATTGATTGCATAGCGAAGAAATTCTCCAAGACCAATTTTTTCGTTTTTCCATTTTTGGTATGTTTTATTTTTTTTGTCAATAGAACTGCTTACTAAAACTTTATTGTTGGTTAGGAGTTTATACACATAATCATCATAATCCTGAATCTTCTGACTCTCTTTTTTATAAGCTTTTGTGCTTGTTTGAATGCTATTTACAATCTTATCAATATCATCTTTTTTCAATTCTTGAATCTTTTTATAAACACTTTTTTCATAAGCAGTGGCATCTTCTGCATTTAACATGGAAATATCAACAACTTTGTTTGAAATCAGTGAATAAAAAACATCTACAAAAGGAATCATAACATTGTCTCCGCTTCCCTTTTCCTTACTGTCTGTAAGTTTTGAAAGTACAATTCCAGCAATTCTACGTTCCAATAAATTGTATGCATATTCTTGTAATTCACTATCAATGGTCAACGTCACATTATTTCCCGTACTTGCTTCCTTGGTTTTTGATACATCGATAATCTTACCAATATTATTGACAACTAAGGTCTGTGTTCCCCCATTTCCATGAAGGTAGGATTCCAGCTGTTTTTCAATTCCAGACTTTCCTACAATCTCATCAGAGGAATAATAATCTGCATCTGTCTCTTTCTTTCCTTTGTTGTACTCTTTTAATTCACTTGTATTAATAGTTCCTGTATAACCAATGACATGAGACATTGCTTCACTACAGTTGTACATACGCATGGATTTTGTTGTAACATCGATTCCAGGCAAATCTCCTAAATTTTCTTCTACTGCTGCAAGACTTCGCTTGCTAATATTATTTGAAACTGTAATCTTTACATACTGGGTATATCGACTTTGATATGCATTGTATCGAACTGACATGATTTTCAGTGCATCTGCATCTGAATACTTTTTATCAATATCAAACATCTTCCCTACACCTGCACTTCCAAGCTTTCCACTTCTAAGATACTCAAATACTTCCTTTGCAGAAGCATTCAACTGTTGTTTTCGAAGTTTTAATTCTGAAGCACTAAGGTCTGAAGTTGCTGTTCCAATTCCGAAAGCATCTCGTTTGAAACGTTCTAATTTTGAACCCTTTTCTGTAAATCTAAACTTTCCTTTTCCTGTGATTTCAATAGGTATTTCACTTTGGATGGTATCTTTATTGCTTTCTAAAATTTTAATCACAGAGTATATAACTTTGTTTTTCTCATAATTTTCTGAAGTACCATTCTTTGTTGCCAAGGTTGCAAACGCGTTATCATTTTGATAACTCACAGAATAAACTAATTTATCATAAGCAAGCAATTTACCATTGGTATCGTATATATTTCCTCGTATTCCATTTGTTTTCACCGTTTTTTGTACTTTGTAAGTAAATTGATTTCTATAATTCTCTCCATTTACAATTTGAACGTAAAACAATCTTCCAAATAATACAAGCAAAAGACATGCAAATAAAATCCCCAAAACGAGAAAACGATCGGATACTAACTTTTCAAATTTTTGTTCTAACTTTCTAATCACGTATATTAGCTCCTTTTTTCTGATAGTTTCATTCGATAATTTATCATGGATATGACATAAAAGATTGGAAGTGCAAGAACTCCTGTATAAACTGCTTCTGGAATCATTACAACCCTTAAATATGCTAATAGATTAATTCTTCCTCTTAACACGAAAAAGAAAGTAAAAATCAGCAGACTATAAATAAATGAGTTTGCAACTAGTAATGCAATGGGAAGCAAAACTTCATCTTCATAAAAATATTCATGAAAACATCCATTCACAAACCCAATGATGACATAAAGCAGTGCATACTGCCCCATAACATCTCCTGAGAAAATGTCAATTAATAAACCACATGCAAATCCAATTCCCATTCCTACACTCTGCCCTTTAATAATGGCAAAGGATACTGTAAGAATTAATAGAATATTGGGCATAACATCATTTAGTTTTAGAAATTCAAATACGCTGGTCTGTAATAAAAAACAAATCACTACAGATAACACATAAAAAATTGTATTCTTAATTTTCATATCTTCCCCTGTTACTCTTTCATGGTATCATCAATTGAAACTGAGTTTTTCAAATCTGTAATCACAAGTACCTCTTTTAAATGCTTAAAATCCACACTTGGTTTTACTTTTGCTGTTTTTGTCAGCTTAGTTGAATCGTTTTCAACATCATATACTGTTCCAATGGTAATTCCTTCTACAAACTTTGAACTAATATATGACGTGACAAGTTCATCACCCTTCTTTACTTTGGCACTCTTATCAATATAAACAACCTCTAAATATCCATTATCCATTGTATCTAAACTTCCTTTAACAATACATTTATCGTTTGTTTTTAAAAACATTGCACTTACCATACTTGTATCATTAATAATGCTACGGACCTTAGAGTAGTTTTTATCTACTTCATAAACAATTCCAACTAAACCACCTTCAGAAATGACATTCATATTTACCTTCATGCCATCTTTGCTTCCTTTATCAATTACAAAAATATCAAACCAGTTTCCTGATCCTTTGCTGATAACTCGTGCACCAACAGAATTATATTTCTTGTATTTTGACTTTAATTTTAATAGTTTTTCTAAACGCTCCAACTCCACTTGGTCTTGTTTCAACACTTTGTTTTGTAACTTTTGAGCATCTAGTTTTTCTTTTAAAATAACATTCTCATCTTTTAATTCTTTTGTTGTTTTTTTCTCTTCATTCCATGAGAAAACACCATTTCCAAAGGAGTTAATTCCCTTTTGCATCGGTGCTAACACATTCATAGCAAGATTCTTGATTGGAGACAATACTCCACCTGCAAATACACTGACTCCTATGAATAATAAACATACACCTATAAAAATAATAAGATAATGTCTTGAATCAAATTTTCTTTTTTGCATTCTCATGTTCTTTCCTCACTTGTATTCATCTATCTATCGTTCTTTTGATTACATATTACCTTTAGACCCTGAATCACTGTATTTTCCGGATTCAACCTTGTATGAACCGGTAAATTTAATTCTTCTTCCATCCAGCTCTTTACTTTAAAAAAGTTAGATCCACCGCCAGATAGAAAGATTCCCCCTGCCATAATGTCAGAAACCAACTGCGGTGGAATTCTCTCCAGCATATCCTTTGTCTCTGCAATCACTTGATGCACAAATTCATAGGTTCGCCGTTCCATCACAGATAATGGAATCTTCTTTCCTTTTGGTAGTCCACAAACTACATCTCTTCCCTTTATAAAAAAAGTTTTGTCTTGTTGAGATTTTGCATATTGATACTTAAATTTCTCCGCTGTTTTCTTTCCTATCTGAATTCCTTCCTGACGCCTCATATACTGCATCATCCAAGAATCCAACTGACTGCTGCCACACTTTAATAAACGACTGCATACAACTCCACCAAGGCAAACAACTGAAATCTCACAAGTATCTGTTCCAAGATTAAGTATCATACTCCCTTTTGGCTCTTCTACCGATATTCCAAGTCCCACTGCATCCAACATTGGCTTTGCAAGTAAATCCACTGACTTTACATGTACTCCTGCCTCTAAAATCATATCATAAAAGGCTCTCTTTTCTATGTTAGAAATATCAACTGGTACCGCTGCATAATAAGAGTAGGAGCGAAATCTCTTTGTATAAGAGTTTAAAACTACGTGTAGTAATCTTCTCATATTTGTATAATCACCAATAACTCCATGAGTCATAGGTGAAATCACTTGAATTGTATATGGTTCTTTTTCGTACATTGCATAGGCTTCATTCCCCACTGCAACAAGTTTCATCTTGTTGTTCAATGCAATCACATTCTTAATTTGTAAAATATCATCTTTATCATTTGCACAAATTCTTAAATAGCTAGTTCCTAGTTCAATCCCAATCTTGCCTTTTGGCATATCTTCTCCTTACATCATCTTTTTTTCTCTCATGCTCACATATGCATGATCGCCAATGATAATATGATCAGATAAATAAATTCCAACAAGTTCCCCCGCTTCTTTAATCTTCTTGGTCACAAGAAGATCTTGTTTACTTGGCGTTGGGTCCCCTGACGGATGATTGTGTAAAACAATCATGTAAACAGCTTCATATCTAAGTGCCTCTACTAGAAGTTCTCTTGGAGATGCTACGGTCTGATTCACAGTACCAATGGAAATCTGAATTTCTTTGATAACATTATTCTTCCCATTAAAAAGAATTAATATCATCTCTTCCCTCTGTAAATGTCGCATCTTCTCCATATAATAATCCGCAACTGACTGGGGTGAATGAAAACTCACCTTATCATGTACTTTCCTCGAGGATAATCGATTAGAAAGTTCTGCAATGCACAAAATCTGCGTTGCCTTAACCTTACCTATCCCCTTAATCTTCATCAATTCCTCTTTTGACGTATGGCAAATTCCCAATAATCCTTCATAATAAGGATGGAGATTCAAAACCTCATACGCCAGAGAAGTCGCCCTTATATTCTTGGACCCAGTCCGTAAAATAATTGCTAGTAGCTCTGCATCTGACAACGCACCAGCCCCTAGCTCTTCAAACTTCTCATACGGTCTTTCTGATATGGGTAACTCCTTCAATGTAAAATGTTTTTCGTTCATAATATCCTTTCCGAATATCATAAATTACAAAAAAATCATTTCTCCTTCATAAATTTTACCATAAGATGATAAGGTTGTATAGAAAATAGAATCATAGTTTTCTTAAATTTTTCTTATTCTAAGAAAGGGTAACCAATGATTTCTCCACCATTTTTTGTAACGACATCATAATTCCAAATTTGGCATGTGGGTATGTTAAGCCTCCTTGAAAATATACAGCATAAGGTTCTTTCATAGGTCCATCTGCACTTAACTCAATAGATGATCCTGAAACAAATGCTCCTGCTGCCATAATTACATCACTATCATATCCTGGCATATCCCAAGGCTCTGGTGTAACATAACTGTCCACTGGAGAAGCAGCCTGAATCCCCTGACAAAAGGCAATGAGCTTGTCCCCATCTCCAAATTCAACGGCCTGAATAATATCATGTCTGCTTTCTGTTCCATTTGGAATGACCGGAAAACCTAAAGATTCATATAAATTAGCAGCAAAAATAGCTCCTTTTAACGCACTGTTTACAACTGTTGGGGCAAGAAAAATTCCTTGTAAAAATAAACGGTTCACTCCTAAAGTTGCACCTACTTCTTTTCCAAGTCCTGGCGTGGTCAATCGATAGGAACACTGTTCAATCAATTCCTTTTTACCACAAATATAACCACCAATTGGAGCAAGTCCACCTCCAAGATTCTTGATTAAAGATCCAACAACTAAATCCGCTCCCACCTGACTTGGCTCTGTTTCTTCCACGAATTCACCATAACAATTGTCAACCATAATCAAAACTTCTGGCTTAATCTCTCGAATAAAAGAAATTAGTTCCCCGATTCTCTTCACTGATAAAGTCGGTCTTGTTGCATAACCTTTGGAACGTTGAATGGTTACAAGTTTTGTCTTTTCATTGATAGCATTTTTAATATTTTCAAAATCAAAATCACCATTTTCAAGTAAATCTACCTGCGCATAAGTGACTCCATATTCAGCCAGTGAACCTTTTGACGGTCTGATTCCAATGACTTCTTCTAGGGTGTCATAAGGTTTTCCTACTGGCGACAAAATCTCATCTCCCGGTCTTACATTTGCACTTAAAGCGATTCCCAGAGCATGAGTTCCACAAGTAATCTGAGGTCTCACAAGTGCATCTTCTGTTTGAAAGATATCTGCAAACACTCCTTCGATTCCTTCTCGTCCCAAATCATTATATCCATATCCTGTGGTTCCTTCTAAATGAGCCTCAGAAATACGATTTTTCTGCATTGCCTTTAGCACCTTTAATTGATTTAATTCTGCAATTTGATCTAAATCATTAAATCTGTCCTTTAGTTTTTTTTCTATTTTTACTGAATATTCATATACTTCTTTTGAAACTCCTAGTTCCTTATAATATGTCGCTAAATTATCCTTCATAAATTCCTCGTTTCTGTAATTCCTCTAGTATAATATTTAAGATTTCATCTTCCGTCTTATAATTTTGCTTCTCTAACATAAACACTTCTTTTTCTCTGCGAAACCACGTTAGCTGTCTCTTTGCAAAATTCCTCGTATCCTGTTTTATCTTCTCTACCATCTCATCGTAGGAACATTTCTTCTCAAAATAATCAAAAACCTCTTTATAACCAATTCCCTGCATGGAAACTAAATCTTTTGTATATCCCTCTTTGACAAGATGCTCTACCTCTTCTAGCAGTCCTTCTTTCATCATAATATCTACTCTCTCATTGATTCGATGGTACAACACTTCTCTCTTATGATTTAAAACAAAATATGCAAAATTATAAGGAGATTCTTTCTTTTTTTCTTCCTCATTATGCTGGGAAATAGGCTTTTGATTCACATGATAAAACTCAATTGCTCTTATTACTTTTTTCACATTGTTTGGATGAATTTTCTCTGCCGAGACAGGGTCTACCTTTAATAGCATTTCATGGAGATATTCTTTTCCCTTTTCTTTTTCTAGGTCTTCTAAAAAAGTACGATACTTTTTATCTCCATCCTCCTTTTGAAAATCAACTTCGTAGACAAGTGCCTGAATATAAAATCCAGTTCCTCCCACTAAAATAGGTATTTTCCCTTTTGCATAGATTTCTTCCATGGCTTTATGTGCCATAGCTTGAAATTTGACAACATTAAATTCTTCGGATGGATCAAGTTCATCTACTAGATAATGTTTCACTCCGTCCATTTCTTCTCGTTTAATTTTTGCAGTTCCAATATTCATCTTTTTATAAACCTGCATAGAATCTGCAGATATAATCTCACCATTTATTTTTTTTGCCAGTCCAATAGACAGTTCTGTTTTTCCAACCGCTGTAGGTCCAGTTAAAATAACCATAGGTTTCATCTAATTAAATCCTTTCGGTAATAGTTCAGGCAACGTATATTCTTCAAATCCTGTTTCACTCTCACATAAAATAATCATATTCTGATTAAATTCATTCATTACTTGTCTACATATTCCACATGGATATACTGTTTGCTCTCCACTAGATGCAATGGCAATCATCTCTAAATCCACATGACCACCAGACACTGCATTTCCTATGGCCGTTCGCTCCGCACAAATAGTCCCTCCATAAGAGGAATTCTCAATATTACAGCCCGTAAATACTTCTCCTGTTTTTGTTAAAACTGCTGCTCCTACTTGAAATTTAGAGTAAGGTGCATAGGCATTTTCTTTTGCACATTTTGCAATTTCTAACAACTCTGTTTTTGTCATATTATCACCTCTAAACAATACGTTTAAACTTCTTTTCAATCTCTGTTTTTGTCATGCGAATCATAGTTGGTCTTCCATGAGGACAAGTATAAGGATTCTCAAGTTCCATTAATTCATCTAACAATGCCTTGATTTCCAAAACTGACATGGTTTGATTTCCTTTTACCGACATTTTACATGCCATAGAAGCAAGTTTATTTGTAATAACATCTAAATTATCTGTATTACTTGTATCATCCATAGAATCAAGAACTTCAATAAAAACTTCTTTCTCCTCTAATCCATATAAATTGGCAGGAACCTCACGTATACAATATTCATTTCCACCAAAAGACTCAATGGAAAATCCAAGTCCTGCAAAAGCATCCTTGTATCGTTCTAATTTTCTAGCTTCTGCCACAGATAATGTTACCACGTAAGGCGGCTCAACTTTTTGAGAATAAATTTCTTTCTTTTTCCATGCCCCAATTAATTTCTCATAATTTACTTTTTCATGGGCAGCATGCTGATCCATAATGAAAAAATTATCTTCATATTCAATCAACCAGAATGTCTGAAATAACTGTCCAATAATTTTGCGGTCTGGCTTTGCTTCTTCTTCAAATACCATGGTTTCATTGAGTGTCATCTGCACTGGCTTTTCTTGTTCCTGACTTTTTTTATAATTAACTCCTGCATATACCGATGGTTTTTTTAGGGATTTCTTTAGAGGTTCATTTGTGGGATTGACCTGCTGAAATGGTTCTGGCACTACCTTTGGAATCACAGGTTTTTCTTCTTCCTTTTTATGTTCAACGGTTACCTCTGGAATTAAATCTTTTCCAAGAAGTCCATCTCTAACTGTATGATAAATCATGTCATATAGCTTGGTTTCATTTTGAAAACGAATTTCCATCTTGGTTGGATGAACATTAACATCTAATAAATCAGATGCGATTTCAAAGTTTAAGCATACAAATGGATACTTATGTTTCATAGTAAATGTTTTATAGGCATCCTCTAATGCTCTGGAAATCATCTTGCTCTTAATGTATCTTCCATTGATAAAATAGCTTTCATAATTACGATTTCCTCTGGAGATAAAGGGTTTTCCAATAAATCCAGACATAGCCATTGTCTCTGTTTGAAATTCTACAGGAATCAATGCTCTTGCAATATCTCTTCCATAAATATGATAAATCATATCTTTACAGTTTCCGTTTCCAGAAGTGTAAAGACGATTCTTAGAATTGTGAATAAATTTAAATGCAATTTCTGGATGGCTAAGTGCCATATGTACCATCACTTGCTCTACATGACTTGCCTCTGTCCCCGATGATTTTAAAAATTTACGTCTTGCAGGCGTATTAAAAAACAAATTTCTTGCAATAATCGTTGTTCCATCTGGTGCCCCAATTTCCTTTAACTCTTCTTCTTTTCCACCTGCAATTTTATAGGATGTCCCCGTAAAATCATAGGCTGTCTTTGTAATTAATTCTACCTGAGAAACTGCACTAATACTTGATAAAGCCTCTCCTCTAAATCCTAAAGAAGATACACTCACTAGATCTTCCACTGTTTTAATCTTGCTGGTAGCATGGCGTAAAAATGCAATTTTCACATCATCTCTGCCAATTCCTATTCCATTATCTGTTACACGAATCATGGAAAGTCCGCCATCTTTAATCTCCACTGTAATGGCACTAGAAGATGCATCAATGGAGTTTTCTACCAATTCCTTAATGACAGACGCCGGTCTTTCAATGACTTCTCCTGCCGCAATATTATCAATTGTAAACTGATCTAATTGTTGTATCTTTGACATTAAGATTCCTCCTCCTTTAATTTATTTTGTAACACATACAAATAGTTTAATGCTTCTAAGGGAGTCATATCGGATAAATCTTTTTCCCTTAATTCAATCATAAACGGATGCTCCATGGTTGGCTCTGGGCTATCCATAAAAAATGAAAGCTGCTCTGGTTCATCTATTACAGAAATATTCTTTGTATCCAAAGCAATATCATGTTGTGCCAATTCTTTGACAATTTCATTTGCTCTTGAAATAACCATTTCAGGAACTCCTGCAAGTTTTGCAACTTGAATTCCATAACTTTTATCTGCTCCACCTTTGACAATCTTCCGTAAAAATACGATATTATCGCCCTGCTCTTTGACTGCAATACAGTAGTTATTTACACTTTGTATCTTGCCTTCTAATTCTGTCAATTCATGATAGTGAGTTGCAAATAATGTTTTTGCACCCAAAAGTCTTGAGTTGCTAATATATTCAACCACTGCCCATGCAATACTAAGCCCATCATAGGTACTTGTTCCACGTCCAATTTCATCTAAAATCAAAAGACTGTTCTTGGTTGCATTTCTAAGAATATTGGCAACTTCACTCATCTCCACCATAAATGTACTTTGTCCAGATGCAAGATCATCAGAAGCACCAACTCTTGTAAAGATTCGATCTACAATCCCTATATTAGCTTTACTTGCTGGAACAAATGATCCAATCTGTGCCATTAATACAATCAATGCTGTCTGGCGCATATATGTAGATTTTCCTGCCATATTGGGGCCTGTGATAATGGCAACACGATTCTTCCTTTGGTCTAACTGAGTATCATTTGCAATAAACATATCATTTTTCATCATCTTTTCAACCACTGGATGACGTCCATCCTTAATTTGAATCGTACCTTTTTGATTCAATTTTGGTCTTGTATATCCATTTTGTTCTGCAACATAAGCAAGAGAAGCCATAGCATCTAAATCGGCAATGACTCTGGCAGTTCTTGAGATACGTTCCATCTCCCCAGCTAATGTATCTCGAACAACCACATAAGTCTCATATTCTAAGGCATATAGCTTATCTTCCGCTCCAAGAATTTTATCTGCTAACTGATCCAATTCTTCTGTGGTATATCGCTCAGAATTAGCCAACGTCTGCTTTCTAATATAGCGTTCTGGTACCAAGTCTTTGTATGAGTTGGTAACATCAAAATAATATCCAAACACTTTGTTATATTTTACTTTTAAATTCTTAATTCCTGTTGCTTTCTTTTCTCGTTCTTCCAAATCCATAAGCCACTGCTTACCATCTGTTTTTGCCTGCTTTAATTCATCAATCTCATCTTTAAATCCATCTTTGATAATTCCACCTTCTTTAATTGTAATTGGTGGTTCTTCTAAGATAGATGCCTCTAATAACTCATAAATATCCTGAAGTGGATCTAATTCATTTTTTAGGGTTGTAAGTAATTCATCCTCACATTCTTCTAGTATTTCTTTGATCGGAGTCAACCACTGAAGTGATATCTTAAAGGCAATCATATCTCTTGGATTCGCCGACTTATAACTTACCTTGGTCATTAACCGTTCCAAATCATAAATGGGATTCAGGTACTCTCTTAATTCCTCTCTTACAATGGCATGATTTAAAAACGAAGTAATTGCCTCATATCTTTTTGTAATGTCACGTTCCTGCACCAAAGGCTGTTCTACCATCTGCCTTAATCGTCTGGCACCCATGGCTGTCTTTGTTTTATCTAAAACCCATAGAAGGGAACCTCTTTTTTGCTTATCTCGTATTGTTTCACATAATTCAAGATTTCTTCTGCTAGAATTGTCAATAATCATAAACTGACTGGTAACATATGGTGTAATATGCATCAAATGATCTAAAGAACTTTTTTGTGTTTCATGTAAATATAAAAGAAGGGCTCCTGTGGATACCGTATTGATTGCCTCTTCTTCTAATCCTAACCCTTGAAGATTTGCAACTTTAAATTGATTCTTAATTGCATTTATTCCCTGAACTTCATCAAAATAATGTGGCTCAATACTTGAAATTGTTACTTTAATTTTATTCTTAATGAAATCAAAATCTACACCACTAATTAAAAATGCATCATTACAAATAATCTCAGCCGGTGAAAATTTGAATATTTCATCTACAACTTTACTTTTATCATCCACCCATGTAGTTCTAAAATCTCCTGTTGTAATATCTACAAAAGATATTCCAAAGGAATCATCATCTCCAAACACACACATTAAATAATTATTTTTCGTATCATCCAGACTTTGCTGAGAAATGTTGGTTCCTGGAGTTACAATTCTGATAATCTCACGTTTTACAATCCCCTTTGCTGTACTAGGATCTTCCACCTGCTCACAAATTCCAACCTTGTATCCACGTTCTACTAACTTATTTAAATAAGAATCCACTGCATGATGAGGAATTCCACACATAGGTGCTTTCTCATCAAGTCCACAGTTTTTTCCTGTCAAGGTAATCTCAAGCTCCTTTGAGGCAACAATGGCATCATCAAAGAACATCTCATAAAAATCTCCAAGACGATAAAATAAGATACAGTCTTCATTCTGCTCTTTAATTTTCATATATTGTTCCATCATCGGTGTTAATTTAGCCATTGATTTGTTCTCCTATATAATAAAAGCCTTTTTCTTCAGTAATTTTCACTTGTACTATCTTTCCTACTAATTCTTTCTCTCCTTTAAAATGAACCAAAATATTACTTGAAAGTCTTCCTGTCATCATACCTTCTTCATGATCATTCACTGCCTCAACAAGCACAGGTTCTGTTTTCCCAACCCCATGTTTTCGGTTGTCCCTTGAACCTTCCTTGATTGTCTTTAATAAACGATCAAATCGATCCTTAATCGTATCTTTATCAACTTGGCAATCCATCATCGCTGCCGGAGTTCCTGTTCGCTTTGAATATACATAAGTATATGCACTGTCAAACTTTACCTTCCGTACAACATCTAACGTCTCTTCAAAGTCTTCTTCTGTTTCTCCTGGGAAACCAACAATAATATCTGTAGTAAATGAAACTCCTGGAATTCTTTCTTTAATCTTATACGCCAGATTTAGAAAATCTTCCTTTGTATAATGGCGGTTCATGGCAGATAACAGCTTTGTACTTCCTGACTGCATTGGCAAGTGCATATGGTGACAAATTTTACTTGAATTTGCCATCACTTCAATCAATTCATCGGATAAATCCTTTGGATGAGGTGTCATAAAACGGATTCTTTCAATTCCATCTACTTGTTCTACCATCTGAAGTAGCTCTCCAAAAGAAACTGGTTTCTCTAAATTCTTTCCATATGAATTTACATTTTGTCCAAGAAGCATCACTTCTTTGACTCCCTCTGCTGCCAGCTGTTTGATTTCTTTTAAAATATCTTCTGGTTTTCTGCTTCTTTCACGCCCTCTTACATATGGAACAATACAATAACTACAAAAATTGTTACACCCATACATAATATTGACCCCTGATTTAAAAGAAAATTTTCGGTCACTTGGCAAATCTTCTACAATTTCTGTTGTTCCTTCCCAAATATCAATAATAGGGCTATTGGATTTTGTATAATGATACAATAGCTCCGCCAATTTAAAAATATTATGAGTTCCGAATATTAAGTCAACAAACCTATAGCTTTTCTTGATTTTCTCAACTACAATATCTTCCTGCATCATACAGCCACATAATCCCACAATCATATTTGGATTTTTCTCTTTCATCTTCTTTACATATCCTAAATGACCATATAATTTTGTATTTGCATTCTCTCGAACGGTACAAGTATTAAATAGGGTAATATCTGCCTCTTCTGACTCTGTTTCCACAAATCCAATAGATTCTAAGACTCCTAAAAGCTTTTCAGAATCTTTCTCGTTCATCTGGCAACCCATAGTTACAATACAACAGCTTAAATCTCTGCCTAATTCTTTCTTTCGTTCTTGGTACCACACACCCATTTGTTCTATATAATATTGTTGTTTTTCAGCTTCTGTATTGAATTGGTTCATATCTATATTCTCCTAAATTGTATTCTTTTTCACGTAATCTTTATTATACAATGAAATTACAATTTGTTGCAACTTAAAAAAACTCACTATTTCTCTTGTTTCTTGGAATATTATAAAGTAAAATAAAGGTAAAGTTTGTGTAAAATACATTTAAGATGACAGAGGAGAAAGAGAATGGATTATTCTTTTATATTACCTATGATTGGCGGTTTAGGCCTCTTTTTATATGGAATGAAATTAATGAGTGACGGTTTGGAGAATGCTGCTGGAGAAAGACTTCGTAACATTTTAGAGTTTTTTACCAACAACCGATTCACTGGTATGCTAGTTGGTATCTTTTTTACAGCGATTATCCAATCATCAAGTGCAAGCACCGTAATGGTTGTTAGTTTTGTAAATGCTGGATTGATGAATCTTTCTCAGGCAGCTGGTGTTATTTTAGGTGCCAACATTGGTACTACAGTAACTTCTCAGCTTGTTGCATTTAATTTATCTAAGGTGGCTCCTCTTTTCCTAATCATTGGTGTTGTCATGGTTATGTTTATAGATTCACCTAATGTAAAAAAAATAGGTGAAGTTGTTTTGGGATTTGGAGTTCTGTTTACTGGACTAACTACTATGTCCTCCACCATGGAGGCCTTAAAAGATTCTCCTATGATTATGAATACCCTATCTAATCTGGACAACCATTTTATTGCTGTTTTCATTGGATTTATAATTACTGCAATTTTGCAAAGTTCCTCTGTTACCGTTAGTATTGTTTTACTCATGGCATCGCAAGGACTTCTTGCACTTCCTATTTGTTTCTTTATTATTTTAGGTTGTAACATAGGATCTTGCGTCTCTGCTTTGATTGCCAGTTTAAGTGGAAGAAAGAATGCAAAACGTGCTGCTATGATTCATTTCCTATTTAATGTATTTGGAAGTATTATTTTATTTATAGCTCTGTCATTGGCACTAAAACCGATTACCAATTTTTTCTTACAAATATCAAATCATAATATTGGTCGAAGTGTTGCTAACGCACATACCGCTTTCAAAATTATAGAAGCACTGATCATGTTTCCGTTTATGAATTATATTGTTAAGTTAGCCAAAGCAATTATTTCTGGAGATGACAAAACTTCAGAAGATGATATCCTCCTTTATATTGGAGAGAAGTCCATGATTACTCCAGCTTCTGCCATCCCACAAGTTCGAAGAGAATTAATACACTCAGCAAATTTAGTATGGGATAATTTAAATAAGTCATTTTCAGCTTTTATTCATAACGATTTAAGTCAAGTGGATGATATCTATAAGAAAGAGGAATCTATCAATGAAATTAGCCACAGCATCACTGATTTTCTTGTTCATACAAATCAGTTAGATCTTCCCATCTCTGACCGAGGACAATTAGGATGCTTATTCCATGCAGTCAGCGATGTAGAGCGAATCGGCGATCATGCTGTTAATTTTACCGAATTGGCTTGCAGCAAGGTGAAACATAAATCCGAATTGTCTCCTGCCGCAAAAAAACAGATTATTAACATGTATGAAAGCGTGGAACAAGTCTTAATTTTAGCTTTAAAGATTTTTCATGATCGCTCTGAAAAGAATATCCCAAAACTTCTTGAATTAGAAGAACACGTGGATGACCTGGAACGAAAATATCAAAAATCACATATTAAACGAATGTCAAAAGGTGATTGCGAACCTCGTGCAGGATTGCTTTTTTCCGATATGTTGTCTGCACTTGAAAGAATCTCTGACCATGGAGTAAACATAGCACTTTCTATTACAGACAAATATGACGAAGAAGATTTTGAACTTGAAGATGAATAGCAAAAAGAGAAATTCAATTTTAAACTGAATTTCTCTTTTTTATTTTATCTAATATAACTTTTCAATCACATAATCAAAAGATTCTATCACCTTGCTAATCTTATTTTGATTTACTTTTCTAAGAAATCTATGATATTGATGATTTTCAACACCTTCAAAAGGCTGTTCTAAATCGATGATTACGTTCTCCGCCTGACTTGTTGGATTGACTATGAGCAAATATGCACCATCTTGAGCCTTCTCTCCCAATGCGTCATGACCATCGGAAATAAAACGAATAATTGCAAGAACATTCTCATTGATTGCCTTAAATATAGCATGGCCTGTCTGTAACACTGGCTCTGCCTTGCGAAACTGTGCCATCTTCTCATAGGTTCTATAAATTTCAGTATCCCGTTTAAATAAAGTTCCTCTGTTAAAGGGGTCTTTAAATCCATGCATTCCATATTCATCTCCATAATAGATGGATGGAATTCCCGGAATAAAAAACTGAATTGCAACCGCCAATCTTGAAAGGGTCTGTCCCTGATTATCCATATTCCTATCAATGACATAATCTATCTGTTTTTCTCTTGACGGAATATTCTCATTTAATCCAGTAGATAATGTGGTACGAATTCTAGGAATATCATGAGACGATAACAAATTCATGTTTGCGTAATAAAAAGGTTTTGGATAATTACATTGCTGCCCAAGTAAAAACTCCTGCATTGCATATGCGTTGACATATCGAAGGAGATAGTTCGAACATTGAATTTTAAACGGATAATTCATAGCACTATCCAATCCTTTGCCCAGCGCATACTTACGCTTTACACCATAACTTTCCTTTGTGGTAACATCTTCCCAAACCTCTCCAATAATTGCACTGTCTGGGTTTTTCCTTTTCATTGTATTTCGAATCATGAAAATAAATTCATCGGTCAACTCATCTGCCACATCTAGCCTGACACCAGAGGAACCTAAGCCAGCCCAGTAATTCAGCACTGAATTTTTTCCAGTAATAATATATTCTTGATATGCTTGGTTTGTTTTATCTACCTCTGGCAGTGATTGAAATCCCCACCAGCTCTTATAACTACCTTCTTCATCGAAAAAATACCAATCATAATATGGAGATTCTGGTCCTTGAAACGCACCTTTCTCCGGATAGTTTCCTTTTTTATTAAAATAAATACTATCATCACCCGTATGAGAATATACCCCATCTAATACGATACGGATTCCCTTTCTTTTGGCGTGACGACATAGTCTTCTAAAATCATCTTCATCTCCTAAAAAAGGATCTAACTTTTTGTGATTTGCAGTATTGTATCGATGATTAGAATCTGCTTCTACAATGGGATTTAAGTAAATACAAGTAACTCCCATATCAGATAATTCATTAATATGTTCTATAATTCCTTCCAAATCTCCACCAAAGAAATCGCAAGGACTATAATTCTCGTTACCATTTATAGGTGCAAACAATGGTTGTTCTTCCCAGTTTCGATGAACATAAATCTCTCTGCCCATATTTTCATGATACTCTTTTCCATGGAGTAAATTTTCCCGATTTCCTCTTGCAAAACGATCTGGAAAAATTTGATACATTACCCCTTTTTGCATCCACTTTGGTGTATGAAAATTCTTATCATATACCGTAATCTGGAAACTAAAAGGGTCACTCCCCACTGTCATTCCTTCGCCACAGCTTCTTCCTGGTCTTGCTCCATAGAAATAACTATGGTCATCTTCATAGATTTTAAAGAAATACCAAACAATCTGTGGATTATTATCTACACAAAAGCTGAATTCATAACCCCCATCCATTTTTGTCATTGGACATTCTTGGGTCCTATCCTCAAAAAACAACAAAACGCTAACAGCTGTTGTTTTCACTGGAGTATCCAACAGGCGAAGAGTTAATTCTTCCCCTGTCTTAATTGCCCCTATAGGACTTCTATACTTGTCTATTGATGCATTATGAATCATTGTTTTCCCCTAACTCATTTGTTATTTGTTTCTTTTTAAGTGCCATATCTTATCATTATATTCTGCAATCGTTCTATCAGAAGAGAAAAATCCAGATTTTGCAGTATTAAGAACTGCCATCTTAACCCACTGGTCATGTTTTTCTGTATATGTTTTATATACTTTCCGATATTCCTCAATATATGATGGAAGATCATATAGCACAAAATATTGATCTGCTGTTCCAAAATCACCGAATAGTAAAGACTGGTATATATCTGAATACTTACGTTTCCCATACTTTGGCAAATCTCCTGAAATCAAGCAGTTACATACATCTCTAATAATTGGACTTTGTTCAAATACATTCCCAGGATTGTATGTTTTGTATTGCTTCATACTGTTAATCTCATCTACAGTTGCTCCAAAAATAAAAATATTATCTTTTCCAACCTGCTCATAAATCTCTACATTGGCTCCATCCATAGTACCTAAGGTTAAAGCTCCATTCATCATAAACTTCATGTTTCCTGTACCAGAAGCTTCTAATCCTGCTGTAGAAAGCTGTTCACTTATATCTGCTGCCGGAATTAAAACTTCAGCAACAGAAACAGAATAGTTCTCAACAAATACTACTTGTATCTTTTGTTTGATTTCAGGATCGTTATTTACCATCTCACCGATAGAATTAATGAGTCGAATAATATCCTTGGCTCTTGTATATCCTGGTGCTGCTTTTGCTCCAAAAATAAATGTAATTGGTGTGGTAATAAAATCTGGATTTCTCTTAATCTCTTTGTACAAATAAATAATATGAAGACACTTTAACAGTTGTCTCTTGTACTCGTGTAATCTCTTACACTGAACGTCGATAATTGAATTTGGATTAATCTCAATCCCTTGTTCTTCTTTTAAGTATTTTGCTAAACGTTTTTTATTTTCCATCTTCACTGTATCATATGCTTTACAGAACTCTGGATTATTAGCAAGTGGAGTTATTTTATCAAATAACTTGTAATCTTTCAAGACATCACCCTCAATATTTTCAGAAACTAACCGATATAGTCCTGGATTTGACAATGCAAACCACCTTCTATGAGTAATACCGTTGGTAATTGCCAAATATTTTTGAGGATAAATATTATAGGAATCATGGAATAATTGGTTCTTAATAATATCCCCATGTAATTGAGAAACACCATTGACTCTGCGACAAACAGCTATACATAAATTGGCCATACGAATTTGACTATTCCCAATAATAGACATATAAGCAATCTTTCCTTCGTCATTTGGATAATATGTTCTTAGTGTATTACAGTATTTTTCATTTAATGTGCAAATAATTTGATAAATACGTGGTAATAACAGTTTAAACATATTCTCATCCCAACACTCTAATGCTTCTTGCATAATTGTGTGATTTGTATAATTAAACATTTGAGACACAATGTCGTATGCCTCATCCCATCCGAATCCTTCTTCATCCATTAAAATTCTCATTAACTCTGGAATTGCCAAGGTTGGATGAGTATCATTGATTTGAACTACTGCATGATCTGCTAATGTATGCAAATCTCCTCTTTTTTCTTTATGACTTCGTACTGCAAGCTGCATAGTTGCAGATGTTAAAAAATAAAACTGTTTCAAACGAAGCATTTTCCCTTGCATATGATCATCTGCTGGATATAACACTTTTGAAATAACCTCAGCAAATTCCTGATCAGCCATAGATTTATTATACATTCCTTCATTAAAATAATGTAAATCAAAGGTCTGTTTGCTTCTTGCACTCCATAAACGAAGTGTGGCTGGAGTATTTGATTGATATCCAATAATTGGAACATCATATGGAACTGCAATTACAGTATGGTAATCTTTATGATGAATCTTTAATCCATCTTCTGCCCATTCCTGCTCAACAGTTCCGTTAAACTTTACTTCTACACTCAACTCAGGACGTTCAATCTCCCAAACATGCCCTTCACGTAGCCAGTCATCTTCTATCTCAATTTGTGTTCCATCGATAATTTTTTGTTTGAATAATCCATATTCATATCGAATTCCACATCCAATAACAGGTAAATCCAATGTTGCTAAAGAATCTAAAAAGCACGCTGCTAATCTTCCAAGTCCTCCATTTCCAAGACCCGCATCTGGTTCTTCCTTCCCGATTTCTTCCAAATCAAATCCCATCTCTTTAAATGCGGTTTTATATTCTTCAAACACTCCCGCATTGATAAGATTATTGGAGAACGCACGTCCCATTAAGAACTCAGCAGACATATAGTAGAGTTTTTTTGCTCCACTGTCTTCAATCTTCTTACGGCTTTTTGACCACTTCTGCATAATTTCATCGCGAATGCATCCTGCTCCAGCCTTATATAATTCTTCTCTTGTTGCCTCTTCTAATGATGTCCCAAAGGAATGGCTCAATTTCCTTTCCACTGCATCTTTGATTTCATTTACTTTACTGTTATTCTTACTCATCCTAAGTTGTTCTCCTTTCACAGATAACGTATTATACGATGGATTGATACATCTCCAAATATTTCTTTGCTGACGTTTCAAAACTGTTATCTGACTCCATTGCTCTTCTTATTAAGCCCTTTTTACGTTTTGGACTTCTTAAAATCTTAAGGGCATATTTAATAACTCCAAACATTTCATGAGCATTATAATTCTGGAACGAAAATCCGTTTCCTGTTTCTTCATATTCATTATAGCTCTCTATTGTATCACATAAACCACCAGTTTCTCTAACAACTGGCAATGTACCATAACGAAGTGCTATCATCTGTGAAATTCCACATGGCTCAAATTTTGATGGCATTAAGAATAAATCACTGCCTGCATAGATTTCATGGGCAACTCGCTCATTGTAATCAATATATGCACATAGTCTTCCTTTATACTTATTCTCCATGAAACGGAAAAAGTCTTCATATACTTTATCCCCTGTTCCAAGAATAATAAATCCAATATCCTCCGTACACATCATTTCATCCAAGATGTATTTTACTAAATCTAATCCTTTTTGGCTAGTTAATCTAGTAACCATAGCGATGATAGGAACTCCTGGATTAATTGTCAATCCTAAATCCTTGATTAATTTAATTTTGTTCTTACGTTTTCCACTCATATCATCTACAGAAAAATGATGTTTTAAATATAAGTCATCTTCTGGATTATATGCTTTTGTGTCAATTCCATTCACAATTCCCCATGTATCCCATTGTCTTGCATTTAAAATGCCTTCCATCTGGTAAGCATACTCTGGACTTAGTATTTCCTTTGCATAGCTAGGACTTACTGTGCTAAGTCTGTCTGCAAATACAACACCTGCTTTCATAAAACTTGCACAATCATAATTATGCATATATTCAGGGGTATTATATACTGGATTAATTCCCAGCCACTTTTGGAACATCTCAAATCCAAATTTTCCTTGATACATCATATTATGAATGGTAAAAATACATTTGGATCTTCCAATATCCCAATGTCCGTACTGTGTACGAATCAAAATAGGAATAAGACCGGTTTGCCAGTCATTACAGTGAAGGATGTCTGGAATAAATCCTATTCTTCCAGCTGCCTCTACCACCGCGCGATCAAAGAAGGCATACTGCTCTCCTTCTGCTATGCCACCACGATAAACTGCATCTCCAAAATATTCTTCATTGTCAATAAAATAATGAATTACATCATTATAGACTAATTTTTCTACACCAACATAGACTGCTCTTTGATTAAATTGTACCGAAAAATCGCAAACATGGGTAACTCTATCAAAATACTTTTCTTTGATTTGTCGATGAAATGGCAGCATTACCCTAGCATCTGCACCCAACTTGTTAAGTTCAATTGGGAGGGTACCGACAACGTCGGCAAGCCCTCCTAATTTTACAAATGGTGCACATTCAGCTGCAACCATTAAAACTGATAATTTGTTTTCACATTTCTCATCGACCTTAACTTTTGTTTTGCTTTTACTCATTCACACTTGCCCCCTTTGGAATAAAGACTGGATGATGACTTGAACCAGCTAAATGAGCTTTTGAGTATACTTTTACATGTCGATCTAAAATTGTATGATTAATCTGTCCTCCTTCTGCAATAAATCCTTCTGCCATTACAATTGAATTTTTGACAACTGCATTCTTAGAGATGTGGCCTCCTCTAAATATAATAGAATTTTCTACAATTCCATCTACTTCAGAACCACTACTGATTAAACTGTTTGTAACTTGTGCGTGTTCACCATAATAAGCTGGTGATGTATCTCCTGTCTTTGTATAAATCTGATGTTCTCCAAAGAATAAATCTTGTTGAACTTCTGGTTTTAACAAATCCATATTAATGTTATAAAAAGCTTCTAACGATGTAATGCATCCCACATATCCCTTGTACTCATATCCTTGAATATGTAATCTGCTAAAGTTTGGAATAATAACATCAAAGAAGAAATGTTTTTTATTGTATGATACAGCTTCCTGAATCAATTCAATCAACAATTGTCTCTTCATAATATAGACATCCATACTCTTCTTACTTGAGCTGTGTTTAATCTCTGAATAACACATATCCGTAATCTTGTCTGTTTCATCTGTCTGTAAATATACACCATCATAATCACAGTTTGTTGCATCATCACTATTATCAAAATACATAAGAGAAATATCAGCACCTGATTCAATATGTTTCTCTAACATTTCATTAAAATCACTATTGAAAATAACATAAGATCTTCCCAATAATACGTATGGTTCTGGTGATTTTCTTAGAAAATCTAAAGTTCCTCGAAGTCCATCCATAACCGTATAATCATTAGTACCAGTTCCTGCTCCTGCTCCATTTACATATGGAGGGAAAACAAACAGTCCACCACGTTTACGGTTTAATCCCCATTCTTTTCCTGAACCCACATGTTCCATCAAAGAATTATATTTATTTTTTGTAATTAATCCTACATTCTTAATTCCTGAATTTACCATGTTACTCAATAGGAAATCAACGGTTCGATATCTTCCTCCTACTGGAAGTGATGATAAACTTCTTGTGCGTACTAAGTCCTGTAATTTACGATTTTCTTCTCCTGCATTTATAATTCCAAGCATTTGGTTATCCATAGCAATCCCTCCTAGTGTAAAATAGTATTTGGATAAATCATTGATCCATCTTCAACAACAGTTCCTTCTAAAGCAACACTTTCACAGCCAATAACTGTTACCTCTTTTCCTTCTCCAATGGTGCAGCCCTCTTCAATCACAACCTCTTCATCAAGAATTGCTTTGTTTACTTTAGAATTAGCTCGGACAACAGAATCTTTCATAATTACGCTGTCTTTCACAACCGCTCCTTTTGCAACCTTTACACCTGGATGAATGACACTATTAATAACGGTTCCTTCAATTCGACTTCCATCGGCAATAATACTGTTCTTCACTTCAGCCTCTTTTGCAATAAAATGAGGTGGTAGTCCAAATGTTCTTGTATAAACTCTAAATTTGTCATTGTTCAAATCAAGTTGTGGACTCTCAGTTAGTAATTCCATATTTGCTTCCCACAAACTATCAATGGTTCCTACATCTCTCCAGTATCCATCAAAACTATATGCAAACATCTTCTTTTGATCTTCTAACATTTGAGGAATAATGTTATTCCCAAAGTCATGTTCTGAATCTGGATCATTTGCATCTTCAATTAAGTATTGACGAATCATCTTCCAGCGGAAAATATAGATACCCATAGAGGCTTTTGTGCTTTTTGGATGTTCTGGTTTTTCTTCAAATTCTTCAATTCGGTTATTTTCATCTGTATTCATAATACCAAATCGTTTTGCTTCTTCTAAAGTAACCTCTAAAACAGCAATGGTACAATCAGCATTTTTCTCTTTATGATACTTTAACATCTTCTCATAATCCATGGTACAGATTTGGTCACCTGAAAGAACAATAATGTTATCTGGATCAAAATTATCAATAAAATTAATATTTTGATAAATAGCATCTGCAGTACCACGATACCAGTTTCCTTCCTTTCCAGTCACATACGGAGGTAAAACATAAGCTCCACCATTGATACTGTCAAGATCCCAGTATGCTCCAGTTCCAATATACGAATTCAATTCCAAAGGTTCATATTGTGTCAACACACCTACTGTATCAATTCCAGAATTCGTACAATTTGATAATGGAAAATCAATAATCTTATACTTTCCTCCAAATGGTACTGCTGGTTTTGCTTTCTTTGTTGTCAATGCATATAGACGACTTCCCTGCCCTCCTGCTAACAACATAGCTACACACTCTTTCTTTGTAATCATATTACTTCCTCCTTTTTGGGTCATTCTTTACTTTTTCTGCCTACTTTTTTGTTGTTTTGTTACCCACTGTTTTTTTCACAGCAGGAGTTTTCTTAGCTGTCCCAACCTGTTTCTTTGCTGGTTTTGGGTCTTCAACTTCATATCGATAAAATACAACGCTCAATGGTTTTAGAGAAATACGAGCATTATATTCATATTGATCCTTTGTTCCTTTAATCTTTTTCTTTCTTGTTTTGACCTTCTTTTCACTTACATTTCCATCTCCACCAAATGAAGTCTCGCTGCTATCTAAAATCTTCGTCAGATTTCCATATTCAGGCATTGGAATATAATACTTTTCCCACTCTACTGGAGTAAAGTTACAAGCGCAAAGAATTTGTTCCTGCTTCTTACCTCTTTTTTTCTTTCCTTTTCGGATAAATGCCACAACACTGTGGTCTGCATCTCTTTGTAGTGTCCACTCAAATCCCTCTTCTTCATGATCTAATTCATAAAGAGCTGGCTCTGTTTTGTATAAATGATTTAATCTACTAACAAAATCTTGAAGGGTACGATGTTTTTCAAATTTCTCGCATAGGAACCACTCTAACTGTTCTTCATCTCTCCATTCAATAAATTGTCCAAATTCACCTCCCATAAAAAGCAGCTTCTTTCCAGGATGAGCATAAGTAAGTCCATACAGTGCTTTTAGTGATGCAAACTTGTCTTCATATTCACCGTACATCTTGTCCACCATAGACTTTTTACCATGAACCACCTCATCATGAGAGAAAGGAAGTACATAGTTCTCACTATATGCATATTCCATTGAAAAAATAATACTACCATGATTATCTCGTCTGAAAATAGGATCAAGTTCCATGTAATACAATGAATCATGCATGTATCCCATATTCCACTTGTATGAGAATCCTAATCCTTCTTTATCTTCAATATCACTTGTAACCTTTGGATATGCTGTTGATTCCTCTGCAACTGTAATAAATCCATCAAACTCACTTCTCAATGCAGTATTCAAATTCTTCAAGAAATCTATTGCCTCATAGTTGATATTTGTTCCATCTTCATTCGGAACAAACTCTCCCGGCTTCTTTCCAAAGTCCAGATAAAGCATAGCACTAACTGCATCAATTCTAATTCCATCTACATGATAAACATCTGCGAAAAACATTGCACTTGATATTAAGAAACTTTGAATCTCTGGCTTCCCATAGTTAAATAACAAAGTTCCCCAGTCTGGCTGGCTTCCTTTTCTTGGATCTTCGTGATCAAAAATATGTGTTCCATCAAACATTGCAAGTCCATGTTCATCTCTTGGAAAATGGGCAGGCACCCAATCTAAAATAACACTAATTCCACCTTTGTGAAGCTTGTTCACAAAGTACATAAAGTCTTCTGGATCTCCGAACCTAGATGTAACTGCATAATACCCTGTCACTTGATATCCCCAAGATAAATCATAAGGGAATTCTGTAATCGGCATCAATTCTACATGGGTGTATTCCATCTTCTTAAGGTAAGGTACCAGCATATCTGCAATCTCACGATAATTGTAAAACTCTCTTTCTTCACCTTCTGGCATTCTCCATGTTCCAAGATGAATCTCATACACTGACATTGGTCCGTTCACATCGTTATGATTCTTTCTCTTTTTAATAAACTCTTTATCTCTCCATGCAAACTTTGGTGTATCCCAGACTCTTGACGCTGTTCCTGGTCTTAATTCATTAGAATATGCAAATGGATCTGCTTTATATCTGCACTTTCCATCATATCCTTCTACGTAATATTTATATAAATCTCCTTTTTTTAATCCATGAATCTTAGCTGTGAATATTCCGCTGCTTTGACGTTCCATACTGGTTACTAATGGATTCCACTGATTAAAGTCCCCAACTAAACTAACGGACTTTGCACTAGGCGCCCATAACACAAATTCATGTACTTTCTCCTCCTTTATGTAATGACATCCAAACATAAGATAAGCTTTCCGCGCCTTACCCGTCTGGAACAAGTACAAGTCGTCTTTATTGATGTTAGTTTTCATAGGATGTTCCTCCTTTTTGGTCTACTATTATTATTCTATACAAAAACGATTCAAAACAGAACATAATAGTATGATGTTACCACTTATTTCTTAAGACTATAAGAAAAAAGTGCAAATTACTTACCTGCTCTTGCAAATAGTAAACTTACACCCCATCGTATCATAATATAATTGCTGTTACCCCACACTTATAAACGCCGAATCAACATGTTGTCTACTTACAAGATTCAAATTATCGGTTTCCTTATTTCCTTTGGTTATATTATACCATATTGTATGTTTTGCGTACAGTAAATTGTACATTTTAAAATGCATTTTACAAACTTTTTTCATCATTTTGTATATTTTTTTTAGTTTTTTTGTCGATTTTTGTATTGTTTGCACAAAAAGAATCAGCAAGTAATTATTCTTACTGATTCTTTCGACAAATTATATCAATTTTCTACTAATAAACACTCTTTGAATCGCGCATTTGAGGATTATATCCTGTATCCTTTAATGCATTTATAATCTTTTCTTTATGCTCTGTACCAAAAGCTTCCATTGTGATTGTAAGTTCAACTTTTGCACTACGGTTAATGCTTACAAACTGGTTATGCTCTAGTCTGATTACATTTCCTTGAGCCTGTGCAATAATCTTGGAAACTCTTGTTAATTCTCCTGGTTTGTCCGGCAAAAATACAGATACTGTGAAAATACGATCTCGTAAAATAAGTCCATGTTGTACTAAAGAAGCAATGGTAATAACATCCATATTTCCACCACTAATCACTGATACTACTTTCTTTCCAGTCACATTTAAATGCTTTAATGCTGCCACAGATAAAAGTCCTGAATTTTCAGCAAGCATCTTATGATTTTCTAATAAATCTAAGAAACATGGAATCAACTCTTCATCATTGATTGTAATAATTTCATCTACGTTATTCTTTACATATGGGAATATTTTCTTCCCAGGAGTCTGCACTGCAGTACCGTCCGCAATGGTATTTACATGTTCGCAGGAAACCACTTTCCCAGCCTCTAAAGAGGCTTTCATACAAGCAGCTCCTTCTGGTTCTACTCCAATGACTTTAATCTTTGGATTCAGTAACTTTGCAAGGGTTGAAACTCCTGTTACTAATCCGCCTCCTCCAACAGGTACTAAAATAATATCAACGGTAGGCAATTCTTTGAAAATATCCATCGCAATGGTACCTTGTCCAGTTGCAACTGTTAAATCATCAAAAGGATGTACAAATGTGAGTCCTTTTTCTTCTGCAAGTTTTAATGCAAATTCACAAGCTTCGTCATAAACATCTCCGTGTAATACAACTTTCGCACCTAAATCTTTGGTACGATTCACTTTTAGAAGAGGGGTTGTTGTAGGCATTACAATTGTAGCCATTACACCTTGTTTTTTCGCTGCAAGAGCAACTCCCTGTGCATGATTTCCTGCAGAAGCAGTTATAAGACCTCTATCTTTTTCTTCCTTGGTTAAGGTACTAATTTTATAATAAGCACCTCGAATCTTATATGCACCTGTTAATTGCATATTCTCCGGTTTTAAGTAAACCTGATTTCCTGTTTGTGACGAAAAACTATCACTGTATATTAATTTTGTTGGTAAAACTATTTCTTGAACTTTATCATATGCAGCTTCAAAATCTTTTAATTTTAGCATTTATTCTTCTCCTTTTTCAAACAACGCATTTACAAAAGAATCTGGATCAAATTCCTGTAAGTCATCTACCTGCTCGCCAATTCCAATGTACTTCACTGGAATTCCTAATTCTGCCTGAATGGCAATTGCAATTCCACCTTTGGCAGTTCCATCTAATTTTGTTAAGACAATTCCTGTAATGTCTGTGGCTGCCTTAAACTGTTTCGCCTGAGCAAGTGCATTCTGTCCTGTGGTTCCATCTAATACAATCAATGTTTCTCGGTATGCATCTGGATATTCTCTCTCAATAATACGATTAATCTTGGATAATTCATCCATTAGATTTTTCTTATTGTGAAGTCTTCCGGCTGTATCGCAAATCAGCACATCAACATTCCTTGCTTTGGCTGCAGATACTGCATCAAAAACTACCGCCGCAGGATCTGCTCCTTCTGACTGACTGATTAAATCTACTCCAATTCGATTGGACCATTCCCCTAGCTGCTCAATGGCTCCAGCACGAAATGTATCTGCCGCTGCAAACAACACTTTCTTACCTTCACTCTTTAACACAGAACCTAGTTTCCCAACGGTTGTTGTTTTTCCAACTCCATTTACGCCAATCATTAAAAGTACACTTTTCTTATCTTTAAAATCATAGGCATGTTCATCTAGCTTCATTTGATCTTTAATTGAATCAATTAAGACTTGTCTGCATTCCTCTGGCTCTTTGATTTTCTGTTCTTTTACTTTTCTTTTTAAATCCTCAATGATATTCATGGTTGTATCAATTCCCATGTCACTCATAATAAGTATTTCTTCCAATTCCTCGTAAAAATCGTCATCTAAGCTGGAAAATCCACTAAAAATAGAATCAAAACTAGCCGCTATATTATCTCTTGTTTTTGATAATCCATTTGCCAATCTCTGAAAAAAACCTTTTTTCTCTGACATATTATTGCCTCCTTCATTCCAAACCTTTTTCTATTCCTCTAAATCATCTTCGATTAAATTAACAGATACAAGGGTTGAAACTCCCTTTTCCTGCATAGTAATACCATACAAAATATCTGCTGCTGTCATTGTACCACGTCTGTGAGTAATTACAATAAACTGTGTGTTTTCTGTCAACTTATGTAAATATCCTGCAAATCGGGTTACATTAGAATCATCTAATGCCGCCTCAATTTCATCTAAAAGACAAAATGGCGATGGTTTTAAATTTTGAATTGCAAATAAAAGTGAAATCGCAGTTAATGCTTTTTCTCCTCCAGATAATTGCATCATATTTTGCAGCTTCTTTCCTGGTGGCTGTGCAATAATACGAACACCTGATTCTAGAACGTCACCTTCCGTTAACTCAAGTCTTGCCGTTCCCCCACCAAATAATTCTGCAAATACTTTTTGAAACATGGTTTGAATCTCTCTAAACTTATAGTTAAACTGCTCACGCATTTTTACTTCAAGTTCCTCAATAATCCCTACAAGCTGTTCCTCTGCTTTTACAATATCTTCATGCTGCTTTGTCAAGAATTCATAACGTTCAGAAACTTCTTGATATTCTTCAATGGCATTTAAATTCACATTTCCCAGCTGACGAATCTTCTGCTTCATCTCATTAATAAGCCCTCGAAGTTCTGTCATAGAAATATTAGAATCATCCTGCATTTTTTCTTTTGCTGCATGGTAGGTCATCTCATATGTTTCCCACATATAATTCAACAGACTTTCTTGTTTCCCCTTTGCTTTTTCCACAAGATTTTCCAGACGAATTCCTTCCTCCTTGCAGCGGCTGATTGCTTCTAATGTTTCCTGACTGTCTTTGATTGCCTTTTTATAAGCTTCATTTTCTTTGGCTAGTTTTCCTTCCATCTCATGAATCTTATCATTTAATTCTTCAATTAATGCGGCTCTCTTTTTAATGGATTTTTTCGTATCTATAATCTCTTTTTCTTTTGCAGATACTTCTCCATCCACATCTGTAGATTCCACTTTCAATTGATTTAGCTCATCTAAGATATCTTTTAACTCATATTCGATTCTCTCTTGATTGCTCCGAATATAGTCAGCCTCCTGTGATAATGCACTGTTCTTAATATGAACCTCGCTCACTTCCCCAGCCATTTTTTCAGCTTTTTCTGTGGCATTTGCAAGTTCTTTTTCCAATGCTTCAATCTGGTCTTCATCTGTCTTATTGGCATCTTCTAGGGTATTTTTCTTCTCATATAGAGAATCCAATTGAGATTCATTTTCTTCCTGCTCAAGATTCAAACTTCCAATGCTTGTCTGAATTTGTCTGATATCCTCGTCATACTCTCGTTGACGTTCTAAAATTGTCTTTAATGTCATCTTTGTACTATTAATATCCAAATCAACTTCTTGAGTTTCTCTTAGAATATCATTTTGTTCCTGACGAACAACTTCAATTTTATCGTTCTCTTGCTGCAGTTCCTGAACCAGTTTTTCAATAGATTCTTTTTTTGATTTTACCCGTTCTTCTAATTCTGATAATTCACGATTTCTACCAAGGAGATTGCTTTTATTTTTAAATGCTCCTCCAGCCATGGAACCTCCAGGATTTAAAAGTTCCCCTTCCAAGGTAACAATCCGAAGAGAATGGTGGTATTTATTTGCAATCTTCGTTGCATTTTCTATTTGATCTACAATCAACGTTCTTCCAAGAAGCGAACGAAACAGTCCATCAAATTGACTATCATACTGAACCAGTTCATTGGCAGGTCCTAACACACCTGGTTCTGACAATGCTTCTTTTCTAGGAAATTCACCTCTGCCCTTAACTGCATCTAAGGGTAGAAATGTAACTCTTCCATATCGGTTCTGTTTTAGAAAAGCAATCATATCTCTTGCAGTCTTTTGTGTCTTGGTTACAATATTTCGAATAGCTCCACCAAGAGCGATTTCCATTGCCGTCTCATAACGCTTTTCAACATGAATAATGTCTGCAACGGATCCAACAATCCCAGGATTTTGTTTCTTTTGTTCCATAACACGTTGAATTCCAACCCCATATCCATCATAGCGTTCTGTCATATTACGGATAGACTCATATCTTGCCTGATACTTGCGATATTCATCTCTATTCGCCGCATTTTCTCTTTGCAGTGTCTGAATTCTTTCCTGAATTTCTGCTAATTTTTTTTGCTTTCCTCGATTCTTTTGAATCAAATCTTGTTTTTGTTCCAGCAATTCTTGTTCCAGCTTTTTCGAAGAAAAAGAAAGAACTTCCTGAGTCGCTTTATTTTCTTTCGTTTCCGAAAGCTGAATCTCTAAATGCTTCATTCTCTCTGCTAAATGATGTTTCACTGTCTCGTGATGTTCCACCTTAGAAGAAACATTTAACTTGTTATCTGTAAAACTAGTTACATTATGTCTCAATTCATCAATCTGAGTTTGAGTATCCTGAATTTTCTTTTCAAGAAATGCAACTTTACTTTCCTTGTCAACTCTCTCTTTTATCATAGCTTCCAGTGCAGCTTGATTCTTTTGGAGTAGCTCCTTTTGCTCATTTAATTCTTTTTTCTTTTGTTCTTGACTACTGGTTAATCGATTAAAATTCTCTGTATAATGACTCTCTTTTGCCCTAACTGTATTGATTTGTTCTTCTAAAACCTGAATAAAACCTTCTTCTTTTTCTTTTGACAATTTTTCTTCATTTAGCTTTCGATTTTCATCTTCTAATAAAGTCCTTGCCTTTTCTAGTAAGATTTCAACAGTTTCAGTTTTTCCTTTTGCCCTCTCGTTTTCCTTCTCCGACCGAGCCAAATCACTTTGCTGAATTTCAACCTTTTCGTCTAATTCTTGTAGCTCTTTTGTCAGCTGGGTATTTTCAAGTACAAACATTGTTGTATCATATTCTTTTAATTTTTCCCGATAAGTTAGACACTCTTTTGCCTTTTCTGATTGCTTTTTTAATGGTCCAACTTGTCTGTCAAGTTCCGTTAAAATATCCGTAATACGTTCCAGATTATCTCTTTCAACCTCTAAAGATTTTTCTGTTTCTGCTTTATTTTTTTTATATTTAACAATTCCAGCAGCTTCATCAAATAATTCTCTTCGATCCTCTGGTTTTCCATTTAAAATTTGATCAATCTGACCTTGTCCAATGATAGAGTATCCTTCTTTTCCAACTCCTGTATCAAAAAACAATTCTACAATATCTTTTCTTCGGCAGCTGCCGCCATTAATCAAATATTCACTCTCTCCAGAACGATACACACGCCTTGCCACAGTAACTTCTTCAAAGTCAATGGGTAGGCTGTGGTCACTGTTATCCATAGTAATGGCAACATATGCAGACCCCATAGGTTTTCTCATCTCAGTTCCAGAAAAAATAACATCTTCCATTTTAGCTCCACGAAGCTGCTTTGCACTTTGCTCTCCCAGCACCCAGCGAACTGCATCTGCAACGTTACTTTTCCCACTTCCATTAGGTCCTACAATCCCTGTGATTCCACTATTAAATTCAAATACCATTTTATGAGCAAATGATTTAAATCCATTTACTTCTATGCTTTTCAAGTACATATCTGTCCTCTATATCTTCTTGCTCTTTATTGCTTCATATGCCGCCTTTTGCTCTGCACTCTTTTTGCTTCTTCCTTCTCCAACGCCTAATAATTTATCTTCCAGCATTACTTCTACTGTAAATGTTTTCATGTGGTCTGGTCCTTCTTCTTTTATGAGACGATATTCCACTCTCTCTTTTGAAATACTCTGAACCATTTCCTGAAGTTTTGTTTTGGAATCACAAAATAACACCTTGTCTTCCACATCCCCCAGCAAGTAAGTATCGATAAAAAACTTAGCTTTATCATAGCCTTGATCCATATAAACAGCTCCAATAACCGCTTCAAAGGCATCGGATAAAATAGAATCTCTGTCATCTCCACCTGTCAAAGTCTCCCCTTTGCTCAAGAATAGATAATTACCTAAAGAGATATCTCTAGCACATGCTGCCAACGTCGGTTCACACACAAGACTTGCTCTTAATTTTGTCAACTCACCTTCTGGTTTCTTTGGATATGCTCGAAACAAATAATCACTCACTACAATTTCTAAGACTGCATCTCCTAGAAATTCAAGTCTTTCATTATTTGCTCGCTTATTAATTTTTCTTTCATTGGAAAAAGAACTGTGAGTCAACGCAATATTCAACAACTCTTTATCATTAAATTCAATTTGAATTTTCTCTTGAAATTCTTCAATATCGATTTCTTTCATCACACATTATCCCTCAACAATCTGTTCTTTTATCTTGCTGTTAATATCCTGCTGAGAAAATGTAATACATTGAATAATTGCATTTTTCGTCTCTTTTGCTGTTGCATTTCCATGCATTTTCACAACAAGTCCATTTAGTCCAAGAAGTGGTGCTCCACCGTACTCTGAGGCATCAAATTTCTTAAGAGTTTTCTTTAATGCTGGCAATGCCAAAAATGCACCTATTTTACTGCGTACTGTACTCATCAATCCTTTTTTTATCATACCAACCAAAGATGATGATAATCCCTCAGATAATTTTAAAATTACATTTCCAACAAAAGCATCACATACAATTACATCTGCTGCTCCTGCGTGAATATCCCTTGCCTCAATATAACCTGAATAATTAATATCCTGATCATCTTTTAATAGTGGCATGGTTTCTTTTACCAATATATTTCCTTTTTCTTCTTCCATTCCAACATTAACCAATGCAACTTTAGGACTCTTAATTCCAACTACATGTTCCATATAGATAGAACCCATTTTCGCAAATGAGTGTAAGTATTCTGCTTTAGAATCCATATTGGCACCACAGTCAATAATCAACGATACTCCTTTTACTGTAGGCATAAGAACTGCAAGTGGTGATCTTTTAATTCCTCGAATCCTTCCCACAACAAACTGTCCTCCAACTAAAATAGCCCCTGAACTTCCTGCCGATACAAATGCATCTGCACTCTTGTCCTTTACCATCTTCATTGCTACTACCATGGAAGAATCTTTCTTCTTACGAATCGCCTCCACTGGTGATTCATCACAAGAAATTTCTTCCTCTGCATTTACAACATCAATTTGCTCCCGCTTAAATTGATATTTCTTAAGTTCTTCCTGAATTCTATTCTCTTTTCCTACTAAAAAAACCTTAATTTCATTATTTTCATTTACAGCATCCACTGCACCTTTTACGATTTCTCCTGGTGCATTGTCACCACCCATAGCATCTACAGCTACTTTAACTAATTCATTCATAATTTCTCCTTTTTATACAAAAATATAAAGGAAAAGCACCATTCGAATAAACTATATACAGTCTAAACGCCTGGCGCTTCTAAAAGATGAAACTCTTCATCTATACCTTCATTTATTCAGCTGTATTAATGATTTCTTTTTTGTTGTAAGAACCACAAGCCTTACATACTCTATGAGGCATCATTAATTCACCGCACTTGCTACATTTAACTAACGCTGGAGCAGTCATCTTCCAGTTAGCTCTACGTTTGTCTCTTCTTCCTTTTGAAGATTTATTCTTTGGACAAATTGACATGGTATCTACACCTCCTTAAAATTCTTAAAAATATCTTGGATAGCCGCCATACGTGGATCTGGAACTGTAGTATCACAGTCACATGATTCCTTATTTAGATTTGTTCCGCACACTGGACAAAGACCCTTGCATTCATCGCTGCATAGCACCTTTGTAGGCAATAACGGAATGATCTCTTCTGAAATAAGTTCATCCACATCCAGATTGCTTTCCTCTATAAAAGGTAATTCATTCTCACAAGATTGTTCAATATCATCCCCATTTACAATTTGGAAAACATTGATGTCCATTGGAACCAATACCTCTTCCAAACACCGACTACATGGTATCCCAATTGTCACACTGGTAGAAAGTTCAATTGACACTTCGCGTTTCCCATGATTCTTAATCTTAACTGGAAAATCTTCTTTTCCTCGAATCTGGTACGACTCTTGTCCCATCTGAATCTCTTCTATGTCAATATGACCTGTGATATTTTCCTCATAATCAGCTACTGAAAATAACTTTGATAATTGAATAAGCATACTATCTCCTAAAATTTCATACTGTACCATTATACAAATGCATTAGTTCTTTGTCAAGATAATAATGAACTTATTTTGTAAGGGCTACTGTATCTCTTGCAATCATTAATTCTTCGTTTGTTGGAATACAAAGTAATGTCACTTTTGAATCATCTGTTGAGATTACTGCTGCATCTCCATGAACATTGTTCTTCTGTTCATCAATTGTAGCTCCAATACATCCTAGATACTCACAAATAGCCACTCTTGTAACATCATCATTCTCACCTAATCCAGCTGTAAATGCAATTGCATCTACACCGTTCATAGCTACTGTATATGCACCAATGTATTTTGCTACTCTGTATGCATAAGCATCTAATGCTGCTGATGCTGCTTTGTTTCCTTCAGCTTTTGCTGCTTTTACATCTCTAAAGTCAGATGAAATTCCACCAGACAATCCAAGAACTCCAGATTCTTTATTCAAGATATTAAGAACTTCAGAAGCTGTCTTGTTTTCTTTATTTGCAATAAACTCGATAATCGCTGGATCCAAATCTCCAGAACGAGTTCCCATAATCAATCCTTCTAATGGTGTTAATCCCATAGATGTATCAACAGATTCTCCACCCTTTACTGCTGTTACACTTGCACCATTTCCAAGGTGACATACAATAATGTTCAAATCTTTTACGTCTTTTCCTAACATCTTAGCTGTTTCTGCTGAAACAAACTGATGTGATGTTCCATGAAATCCATAACGACGAATTCCGTCTTCATCATAATATTTACGAGGAATCCCATATAAATATGCTTTTTCAGGCATTGTTTGATGGAATGCTGTATCAAACACTGCTACCATTTGAAGGTTTGGCATAAGTTCTTTACATGCACGAACACCAATCAATCCAGCTGGATTATGAAGAGGTGCAAACACGCTGCATTCTTCTACTTGCTTTAATACTTCATCTGTTATAATGCATGACTTTGTAAACTTCTCTCCACCATGTACAATTCGATGACCTACTGCTCCAACTTCATCTAAAGACGCAATGACACCAACTTCGGCATCTGTTAATTGCTCTAACACAATTCCGATTGCTGTTTTATGATCTGGCATTGCAGGTGTTGATTTAAACTTCCCTTTTCCTGATGGTTCATGAGTTAATGCTCCATCAATTCCGATTCTTTCACATAATCCCTTTGCTAATACTATCTCTGTATCTGAGTCGATTAATTGATACTTTAATGATGAACTACCACAATTGATAACTAATACTTTCATTCTTTTATACTCCTATATTCTTAATTCTGTTGTGCCTGTACAGCAGTAATTGCTACTGCTCCCACAATATCTTCTGCGCTGCATCCTCGTGACAAGTCATTCACTGGTTTTGCAATTCCTTGTGTAATTGGCCCATATGCATCTGCTCCACCAAGACGTTGTACTAGTTTATAACCAATATTCCCTGCATCCAAATCTGGGAACACAAGTACATTTGCTTGTCCTGCAACCTGGCTTTCTCTTGGTGCTTTTGAAGCTGCAACACTTGGAACAATGGCTGCATCTAACTGTAATTCACCACAAATCAAAGTATCTGGATACTTTTCCTTGGCAATTGTAGTTGCTTCTACTACTTTTGTAACATCATCATGCTTTGCACTTCCACATGTTGAATGTGATAGCATAGCTACTCTTGCCTCTTCCTGCACTAATTGTCTAAATGTGATTGCTGAACTTTGTGCAATGGCTGCTAATTGTTCTGAGTTTGGATTCTGGTTTAGTCCACAGTCAGCAAACACAAAGGTTCCGTTGGCACCAAATGTACAATTAGGAACATCTAACAACATAAATGTTGATACAATCTCTGTTCCAGGTGCTGTCTTGACAACCTGAAGTGCAGCTCTTAATACATTGGCTGATGAGTTACAGGCTCCTGCAACCATCCCATCTGCATCTCCCACACGAACCATAACTGCACCAAAGAACAATGGGTTTGATAACAAGATTTCTTTTGCATCTTCAGGTAACAATCCCTTCTTCTTACGTGCCTCACATAATGATTCAATATATGTATTCAAGTGTTCACATGAAGCTGGATTTACAAATTGTGCTTTTGAAATATCAAATCCGTCTGCCTTCTTTAATATCTCATCTTTCTTCCCTACTAAAATAACATTGGCAATATCATCCTTAAGTACGTTATACGCTGCCTCAATTGTACGCATATCCTCTGTCTCTGGTAAAACAATTGTCTTCTTTTGGCTCTTTGCCCGATCTTTAATTACATCAATAAAACTCATTTGTGTTGCTCCTTTCAACCTTCTACAAAGATGAATTTATTTCATAGAAATCTAAAAACTAATAGAAGTATACAATAATTCAGTTTTGTATACAATAATCTTTTTTGTACTTTTCATCGTACATCTAATCACTAATAGATTCATTTTACTCTGTTTTATTTTCAATATCAAGTAGGAAATCTAGAATTCGCCATTTTACTTTTCTTCTTCCTTTGATATAATTCATTTAAACACAAAAAAATAATCATTAAAAGGAGCTTGTGCATGAAGGTTGCAGCTATTATTTGCGAATACAATCCGTTTCACAACGGTCATCAATATCAAATTCAAAAGACCAGACAGGAACTAGGTGCAGACTATGTCATTGCACTTATGAGCGGAAACTACGTACAACGGGGAGAACCGGCCATTTACGAAAAGAGTATACGAACAAAACTAGCTTTACTTGGTGGTGCTGATTTAGTGATTGAACTTCCCCTTTGGTATGCAGCAAGCAGCGCCCAGTATTTTGCACAGGGAAGTATTGCACTTTTAAATTCTCTGGGCATTGTGAATTATTTATCCTTTGGCAGCGAAGAAAATCATCTTTTGAATCTTAAGAAACTTTGTGATTTTTATATCAAAAATCAGGACAAAATTTCAGAACTAATTGTGGAGTTTTGTAAAGACGGCTCCTCTTATCCTGCCGCAAGAGCTAAGGCAGTTTACGCCTTAAGCCACAATACTACCTACACAGAAATCATGAAAAAGCCCAACAACATTCTTGCACTAGAATACCTGATTGCATTAGAATCATCAGGCAGCAGCATTCAGCCTTATTTAGTTCCAAGAACTCATGCAAACTACCATGATTCCAGTATTTCAAAGAATTTTGCATCTGCAAGTGCAATTAGAAAGCAACTGTTATCCAATGTTCCTCTTGGCGATATTTCCCATACCATTCCCAAGGACTGTTTTTCCTACTTAAATACAATCAAGTCCCCTGTTTTATCCTTGGAAGATTATAAGGAAATCATCTATACTAAGCTGCTTCAGGAGGAAAATCTTTGTCAATTTTTTGACGTATCCCAGGACATTTCCAATCGTTTTTACAATTGTTATTGTCCTGAAGATTCTATTTATGATTTTATCCATAAATGTCAGACAAAAAGCCTTCCACAAAGCCGCATATCGAGATGTCTGCTACACATTGCATTAAACATGACAAATGCCCATGTTGATTCTTGCAGTAATCTACAGAATCCACTTTATTTTCAGATTCTAGGCTTCAAGAAATCTGCTTCTACCTTGATAAAAGAGATAAAAGAACATAAAACATGGCCTATGGTACAGCACTGCCATGATTCTGTGGATTCCATTACACCGGAAACAAAAGAATTACTAGTTATGGAAAAACAGGCAAATAATATCTATCAAATGCTATTTGCATCTAAATACCATAAGACCATAAAAAATCAACAGATTATCGTCTAACTTTTTTATTTTTTCATATATATTAATAAAAAAGAAGGAATCTGCTATGCGAGAACGAATGATCCAGTGTATTTTATTTTGTTTTCTTATTCTGCTCTTTTCCTTCCCTTCTCTTTGTCTTCATGGTGCAAAGCAAGGACTCCTTCTTTGGGCAACCACCATTGTTCCAACTTTGCTTCCTTTTATGATTCTTACAAAATTAATGATTCCTTATCATCCTTTTCACAGTGATTTTATTTTCACCTTAGTTATTGGTTTTCTATGCGGCTATCCCTTAGGAGGAAAGTTAGTCGATGAATTTGTATCTAACCACACCTTTACAAAAAAAGAAGGACAATACATTTTACCTATTTGTAATAATGTAAGTCCTATGTTTTCTGTTGGCTATATTCTTCCTTTTATATTGAATCACAAAATATCTGTTTTTGCTTATTTTACTTCCTTATACTTTCCAAATTTTCTGTTTCTCCTTTTCTTTCTGTGGAAAAACCGAAAGAAACAACTTTTTTTCAAAAGAAGTGAAACAATATATAAAAAAGATTCTTTTTCTACTATCATAAATAACAGTTTAGAAAGCATCTTTTTTATTGGAATTTATTTGATGATATTTTCAATTTCTGCTTCCTTATTAGAAAACATCCCTTACTTTAAATCTGTAACTTCCATTGTCATTGGATGTAACGAAATAACAACTGGGCTTTTACATTGGAAAATATTAAAAATTCCGTTCAAGGAAAAAACAGCTGCCATTCTTGCGTTTAGTTCTTTTGGTGGGCTTTGTAGTATTGCCCAGACAAAAAGCGTCTGCAAAAAATCTCAGCTGTCTATGATTCCATATATTTTATGTAAATTACTCTTTGCTCTCCTCAGCTTCTACTGTATTTACTGCACTCTCTAGCTGCTGACTAATCTCATGATAATTTCCTTCGATTGAATTCAAATCATCTTGTAAAGTATCCATTAATTGGTCAAATAACTGTTGCTGTCCCTGACGAATCGTAGTGATGTAACCTCTCGCATCTTCCATTAAGTCTTTTGTATATTGAAGTGCCCCAATACGAAGTTGATCTGCCTCCTGCTTTGCAACTGCAACAATCTCTTTTCCATGTTCTATGGCTTTATTCTCAATATCTGCGGAACGCATCTGGGCTAATGCAGCAATCTCATGCTCATCAATCATTCTTTGCGCCTCTAAAGTCGCCTGATTCATAATACGATCTGCTTCTGCCTGTGCATCGTTAAGAATTTGATCTCTTGATGCCATAACTTTGTGACTGCGCTCTACCTCACTTGGAATCTGCTTTCTAAGTTCTTCAATTACAGTGAGCATAAATTCCTGCTCAATCACTACCTTTCCAGGATTGAATCTAGTCGGCTTTGCATCATTAATCATATTGTCTATGTCATCTAACATCTCAAATAAATACTTTTCACTCATGGCGTCCTCCGTTATATTTTTCCTTTAGTTTCTCTACTACGTATGGTGGAACAAGCTGACTTACATCTCCATTGTAAGCTGCAATCTCCTTTACAATTGTTGAACTTACATATGCATATTCGGTACTTGTTGTAAAAAACATTGTGTCTAGTTCCGGATCCAATTTATTGTTAATCTGTGCAAGCTGCAGTTCATATTCAAAATCAGTCACTGCCCTCAATCCTCGAACTGTAATATCCGCATGATGATCTTTGGCAAAATCAATTAATAGTTTGTCCGAAAATGTAACTTCCACATTATCTAAATGACCAATTACTTTCTCTATCATCTCAATTCTCTCTTCTGGAGTAAACAATGTCTTCTTTGCTCCATTAATCAATACTCCTATAACCAGTTTGTCAAATACCTTCGCTGATCTTTGTATAATATCTATATGTCCATAAGTAACTGGATCAAAACTTCCAGGGTAAACTGCGATACTCATCTTGTCCTCCTATCGCTTCTGTAAAAATGTATGTTTATTTGTCTTGTATTCTTTGACTCGTGAAATCTTTAGACGACTTAGGTCCTCATCTGTAATCTTAGTATCCAGACTTGACTCCACAATTACAATCGTGTTGTCCCCACATATACTCGAGTCATCTAACTCCCTTAGTACAAGTTCTTCAAATCCTTTTTTATATGGCGGATCCATAAATATATAATCAAAACAATTCCCCTGGGATTCTAATTTATGAATACCCGAAACAACATCTGTCTGATATACTTTTGCTCTATCTTCTAGTTTTGTATGGACTAAGTTCTCTCGAATACATGAAATTGGACTTCTTGCATTCTCGACAAAAACAGCTTCCTTTGCACCTCTGCTCAAGGCTTCAATTCCAATCCCACCGCTGCCGCTAAATAAATCCAGAAAACTACATCCATGAATATTATGTTGAATCATATTGAACAAAGTTTCTTTAATTCGATCTTGGGTTGGTCTTGTGTCCATTCCTTCGATTGTCTTCAATCGTAAACTTCTTGCACTTCCTGCTATTACTCGCATCTTTTTCTTCCTTTATTTTTTCTATTCTCTTATTTTATTATATACAGATTATTTGTCAACCAAAAAAAGAACCGCGATGTGAAATACGCGGTTCTTTTTTCAATTTATCGAGACATTTCTTCTTCTTGTCTTCGAATCATTTTACGGACCATTTCTCCACCTACAGATCCAGCCTGAGCTGTTGTTAAGTGTCCATTGTATCCTTCTTTTAGATCGACTCCAATTTCATTGGCGACCTCAAATTTGAACTGGTCTAATGCTCCTCTTGCTTCTGGAACTTCAACTCTGTTTGATCCTGAACGTCTTCCTTCCATGATGAAAACCTCCATTTCTTTTGTGATTTTTTGTTACGTTCATAGTATGTACGCTTCCACAAAAGATACACTAGAAAAATTTTCATTTTTAATATACAACTCGAAAATCTCGTTCCTTTTCTTGTAGATTTATCTCTTCTCGTTCTACTCTTTCCACAAGAATAAAGCGATGTCCTGTCTCCATAGAAGAAACAAAGTGATCTACTTGAGGTTTTGCTCCCTGAGCTTCTGCAACAACAGAACCATCTGGCATATTCTTTACCCATCCTGTCACATGATATCTTTCTGCATTCATTTGAGCAAAAAAACGAAATCCAACTCCCTGTACTCTGCCTATAAATCTTACATGTACTCGAATCATAACAACCTCCTAAATCTGATTGGCCAATTCAATCTGTTTTTCTAGTCTCCGGTTTTTTAATGTGGAAAAATCAAACTCTTTCTCTTCCAAAATGGTAATTGCGTCATTGGCATCTTTTAACACATCTGCATTGGTATAAATATCTGCAAGCACAAAATCCATAGTTCCACTTTGGCGTACTCCAAAGAAATCTCCCGGTCCACGCATTTTCAAATCTTCATTTGCAATTTTAAATCCATCATTGGAACGATTTAACACTTCCAAACGATCCATTGTTTCCTTTTTCTTGCTTCCTGTCATAAAAATACAGTAAGACTGGTACTCGCCACGTCCCACTCGTCCACGTAATTGATGTAACTGGGCAAGTCCAAATCGCTCTGAATTTTCCACCATCATAACTGTTGCATTTGGTACATTTACTCCAACTTCAATTACTGTGGTAGAAACCAGAATATCGATTTTCTTGTCTGCAAAATCATTCATAATTTTCTGTTTCTCATTTGCTTTCATTTTACCATGAAGATGCGCAATGGATACCGATGGAGAAAAACTTGTTTTTAACTGTTTGGCATACTGAATCACATTTTCGCCTTCCATATTTTCGCTTTCTTCCACCATAGGACAAATAATATAAACTTGTCTTCCCTCATGAATCTGCTGCTGCATAAAGCGATATGCAGTAGGTCGATAACTAGTATTTACCACACAGTTTTTAATTGGAAGTCTTTCTGCTGGAATTTCGTCCATTAACGAAACATCTAAATCTCCATACATAATAATTGCCAAAGTTCTAGGAATTGGCGTGGCACTCATAACAGCAACATGGGGCTGTTTTCCTTTCCCAGACAAAGTTTCCCTTTGCTTCACTCCAAATCTATGCTGTTCATCTGTAATTACAAGGGCAAGCTGGTCATAGGAAACGGTATCTTGTATGACTGCATGTGTACCTAGTATAATATCATATTCATGATTCTTAATTCCCTTTTGAATCTCTCTTTTTTCTTTCGCTTTTAGGGAACCAGTAAGCAATGCAATCTTTACATCATATGGTGACAGTAGGGTTTGAAACGTCTCATAATGTTGATTTGCCAATACTTCTGTTGGCGCCATCATTACACCTTGATATCCTGCTTTTGCACACATGAGTAATAGCACCACAGCAAGAATTGTCTTTCCTGAACCAACATCCCCTTGTATAAGGCGGTTCATAACCGTCTCTTTTTGTACATCTTCCTGCATTTCTTTTAAGGATCTTTTTTGTGCATTGGTCAATTCATAGGGCAAAGATTGTATAAGTTCCTCTGCCTCTTTACACATAGGAATCACATACTCATTTTTAGCCCCTTTCATTTGGCTTTCAACTCTACGCATGGCTGCAATAAAGATAAAAAATTCGTCAAAAATAAGTCTTTTTTTTGCACGAATCAGCTCCTCTTTAGATTCTGGAAAATGAACACTCCAAATTGCATTTTTGTATTCCATTGGAGAAAACTTCTCTAATAAAATATCTGGAAGATATTCTGGAATGCTTTGGATGTATGATTCTGCCTGCTTCACAGCCTTACTTACAGTCTTATTACTCAATCCCTTAGTAAGAGGATATACCGGCTGTAGTGTTTGCTGCTGCATTTTGTAATTATCCAAAGTGAAAATCTCAGGATGTTCCATTACCATTCTTCCATTTTTGTAAATCGGACATCCTACAAAAATATAATCTTCTCCTCTGTGAATTTGTTTTTTTAAATATGGCATATTAAACCATGTAAATGTCATCACTCCCGAAGCATCTCGTCCAGAGCAGCTTATAATTTTTAATCCTCTAACATATCTTACATTTACCTCTGAGGCTATGCGAACACACACAGATGCTCTCTGCCCTGCTTCTAATTCCTCCAGCAAAACAGGATCCTCATAAGTCAAATAATATCTTGGATACATTGTAATCAAAGAATCTACATCTCTGATACCCATACGGTAAAATGCACTTGCCGTCTTTTCACCGATTCCTTTTAATTCTATTATATTGGTATTCCCATCCATGGCGTTCTCCTATTCAAAAAAGAAAAAGAGCATCTAAGATGCTCCTTTAAACTTCTTATTCTACCGAAATTAAATAGTAGTAAATCGGCTGTCCTCCATATTCAAGCTGAACATCGCAATCTGGATATATCTCTTCAATTCTTTCCATTAATTTATTGGCATCTTCTTTGGATGTATCTTGTCCATAATAAACACAAATCAACTCACTGTCTTCATCTGCCATATCTGCAACAAGTTCTAATGTAACCATCTGAACATCCTGTCCAACTTCTTGAATTCCATTATCGTCAATTCCCATAATGTCATCAATTTTGATTTCTTTTCCATTAATTGAAGTATCTCTCACTGCGTATGTGACTTCTCCAGTTTTCACACCTTCTACCATTTCATTCATTGTCTCTTCATTACTTTTGGCATCTTCTGTAGCCTCAAACATAACAAGTGCTGAAATCCCCTGTGGAACTGTAGTCGTTGGAATAATAATAATCTCCTTATCTTCTACCAATTCCTTTGCCTGAGTCGCAGCTAATATTATATTCTTATTATTTGGTAAAATGAAAACTGTCTTTGCATTGACCTGTTCTATGGCATTGAGCATATCTTCTGTACTTGGATTCATCGTTTGTCCACCTTCAATCAAGTAGTCAACACCTAAATCACGGAAAATATCATTTAACCCTTCTCCAATGGATACTGCAACAAAGCCCATATCCTTTGCTGGTTCTGCTTTCGCTTCATTCAACTGCAAACGCTCTTCATGTTCTTCTCTCATATTATCAATCTTCATACTTGTTAAAGAACCATAAGTCAATCCCTTTTCAATTGCTTTTCCTGGATGATTGGTGTGAACATGAACTTTGACAATATCATCATCTGCCACAACAACAATGGAATCTCCCATGGATGTCAAAAATTCTTTGAATTCAATCTCATCCCTTGAATGAAATTCACCTTCTACCATAACAATAAATTCTGTACAATAACCAAATTTAATATCTGCAGACTCACTTGTTTCTCCATTGGATACTTTTTTTACTGCTTTTGGTATTGTGGTTAAGTCAACTTCCTTTCCCATCAATACATCTACAGCCCCCTGAAGAACTTCTACCAATCCCTGTCCTCCAGAATCCACAACACCTGCTTCCTTTAATACTGGAAGCATCTCTGGTGTCTCATTGAGTATATCATTGGCAGCATCCATAACTGCTGTTGCAAACTCTTCAAAATCAGATGTCTGCTTTGAGATCTTTACTGCATGTTCTGCTGTAACTCTGGCAACTGTAAGAATTGTTCCTTCTTTTGGTTTCATGACTGCTTTATAAGCAGTATCTACAGCTTTCCTAAAGCCAAGAGCAACATCCCTAGTTGCTAAAACATCTAAATCTTTAATGCTTTTTGTAAAACCACGAAACAATTGGGATAAAATAACTCCTGAATTTCCTCTGGCTCCACGAAGAGAACCTCCAGAAATTGCCTTTGCAAGTAATTTCATAGTTGGATCTTCTACTGAATTCACTTCTTTTGCAGCGGCCATAATTGTCATGGTCATATTAGTTCCCGTATCCCCATCTGGCACCGGAAAAACATTTAATTCATTAATATATTCCTTATTGGCTTCTAGTCTTTTCGCTCCGCCAATGAACATCTTTTGTACAAAAGACGCATCTATCTGATTCATTTCTCTGCCTCCATTATCCTATATCTTTAACACCCTCAACATAAATGTTAATTCGTTCTACTTCTAAGCTAGTAAATTCCTCTACTCTATACTTCACAGAAGACATAAGGTTATTAGAAACAGCTGCAATGGAAACCCCGTATGCAACAACAATATGAAAATCAATATTGATTTTATTGTTATTAATTGTTACAAATACCCCTTTTCTAATGTTGTCTCTTGTAAGTAATTTTACGATTCCGTCTTTCATGTTTACCATCGCCATGCCTACAATACCAAAACACCCAAGTGCGCAAATACCAGCATACTTAGCAATTACTTGATTCTCGATGGATATCTCTCCATTCTTTGTATTCACATGTCCTTTCATCGTTCTTACCTCCAAACCTAATTTTCGCTGCCTTCATTATACAATTAAACGATTGAAAAGAAAAGAGAAATTATGCTTGATTTTTAGAAAACAATCTGATAGAATGAAATAGTTGTCGGCGCATAAGCGTGATAAGAACGAAATAAGGAGGTGCTAACATGGCAAAGTGTGCTATTTGTGGCAAAGGCGCTCATTTTGGAAATGCAGTCAGTCATTCACATAGAAGATCAAACAAAATGTGGAAATCAAATATTAAATCTGTCAGAGTGAAGGTAAACGGTGCAGCTAAAAAAATGTACGTTTGTACTTCTTGTCTTAAATCTGGTAAAGTAGAAAGAGCATAATCTTTCTAAGATGAATATAAGAAACCACAAAGGTTAGAATACATCATGTATTCTAGCCTTTTTTATTTGCATCGAAAAAACATTCCATAAGAAATCAGAATACATCCAATAAAAACAAATATTTTTGTTATTTCTCTTGTAATAAAAAAACTTGCAAAAAGACCAATGCCAAAAAAGAAGATTGCAATTGCACATACACGAATCATAATTCACTCTTTTACTCTTCTATTCTATGCATATGCAATAGATTCTATTATGTGCATAAAAAAAGAGATGAAACACACTGCTGTCTCATCTCCTACTTTTTCTATTCTTCTTTTTCTAAATCATCTACAATATCTTCTAATGTCTCGTCTTTCTTGGTGAATTTATCAATCACGTCTGGAACCATATCTAGAAGCTTGGTAATGGTCTCTTGGTTCTTAACATTGACAAGTTTTGTACTTCCATTTCGGATGACTAAAACAGCACTTGGTGTCAACTTTCCGCCAATACCACCACCACTTCTATTCTTCTTGTCCCCATCAAAAGTTCCTGCTCCCATTCCGAAAGATACATCAACCAATGGTAAAATAATGGTATCTTTAATTTGAATTGGTTCTCCAACAACCGTCTTCGATGTAAGGAATCCTTCCATTCCATCAAATAATGAACCTACGGTTTCGTTAAATTTTTCTTTCATCATCAACCTCCTATGGTATCCATAACACGATCTTTTTGTTCAAATAAATCCTTATCTAAATAAATCTTAACAGCTAGTATCACATATTGAATTAAGAAAAGTCTTCCTACTAACCTTCCTTCTCCTTCTAATACCTCTTCCTCAAAATCTGGTGATATCTGTACCTTGTCCCCATAAAAAGGAAGCAATGCTCCAAAAACACCTAATATCTGACCCGTAGATGCTGGATTGCTCATTCCAAAATGAAGCCATCCCTTTAACTTGCTTGGCATTGTAATCTTAAGAATATGCGTTCCATATCCCCATAACCGCCTAAGTGCATCTTGAATCTCATCATCTTCAAAAAGCTCCTTAATGGAAATCACTTTGTTTTTCACCATGGAAACTTTCCTACAAATAGACTTTATCTTATTATAACACCTTTGGACACCATCCACTATCTTTTTCCACCGGCTGCTTTCTCGGCTCTTAGTTTCTTCCTTCTCCTGCTTTCTCTTATAATCTGCAAGAGGAGTTATTGCCTTTTTATATTCTTCTTCAGAAATCTCTAAATCCAGCACATCTTGAGAATTTTTCTTCTCTTCTTCCTTCACTGCCGGCTTTTGACTCACCTTTTTCTCTTTCTTTTTCTTTGACTTCTTTACTTTTACTTTCTTCGGCTTCTTCTTCCTTCCTAAGATAGACCAGCGATTCTCATCTGATGCATAAACAGGAATTCCAAAAATGCGAATCATAAAGTCAAGGTTGTCCTTCACATAGGAGACTTTCGCCCTTATGACAAAACACGCCCAGGAAACAGTTCCTGCCGCCATCTTCTCTTCTTGAAGCCATTTTCCTTTTGCACGATAAGTAACAGGTGCAAATAAAATCAAAAGAAGCAAAAATATAAGAAAAAGCAAAATACAGCCAATCACTTTTAAGATTAAAAATATAATGCCCAACATATCACTCCTTCATAAATGATGTCTCTTTTATCTTTAATTGTCCACTTTCATACATATCAGAAATCATCCTGCAAAGCAGAATCTTCGCATCTTGTTCTGACGAAGCAATACCAACAACTGTGATACTCTTATCCTTGTAGTATTCTCCTCTTAGCTCTGCATATGAATATATCTCAAATAATCCAACCTTACCAATAGGATTCACAATACAATATATCTTAGGAATCGCCTTCCCTTGACAAATGCAGTGTATCACTCTATCTTTACAGGGTTTTAATAATTCTGTTATGTATACACAGTCATCAACCTTCATATCATACCTCACTAAGCGTCATAGAACTTCTACTAGATTATAGCACAAAAAGGGATGCTTTCACATCCCCTTTTCCTTCTCATCTATCTTACAAATAGTGATCTTATTCTCCAATTGTCTCAACTTTAAGCATATTTGTAACTCCCTTACCGCGGTGGTCTGCAGGACCTCCTCCAGTTAAAACAATTACATCTCCATTGTTTGCTAAGTTAGCATCTAATACAATCTCTGTTGCTTCATCAAGAAGTTCACGTGTTGATCCAGCCTTATGAGAAAGGAATGGACGAACTCCCCAGTATAACTGCATCTTACGAACAACTGCTTCATCTGGTGACAATCCAATAATCATGGCATCTGGTTTGAATTTAGATACAACTCTTGCAGTAAATCCTGACATACTAGAAGCTAAAATACATTTTGCTGAAATATTATGTGCAGTCTGTACTGCAGAATATGCAACTGCTGCTGAAATTCCACGATGAACATAAATTGATCTAAAGTCTCTCACCTTTGTATCTAAGTGAATTTCTGTTGATACTGCAATTTGATTCATCATACGAACTGCTTCAATTGGATGTTTACCCATTGCAGTTTCTCCTGATAACATGATTGCATCTGTTCCATCATAAATTGCGTTGGCAACGTCAGTAACCTCAGCTCTTGTAGGACGTGGATTACGAATCATAGAATCTAACATCTGTGTTGCAGTAATAACTGGCTTAAATGCCTTATTACATTTGTTAATAATGGCTTTTTGCATAAAAGGAACTTCCTCTGCTGGAATTTCAACTCCTAAATCTCCACGTGCAACCATGATTCCGTCAGACGCTCCAATAATAGATTCAATATTCTCAACACCTTCTACGTTCTCAATTTTAGAAATAACACCAACATGCATGTTATATGCACCAATAATTTGTTTGATTTCTTCTACTGCCTTGGCATTACGTACAAATGAAGCTGCAATAAAGTCAATTCCATTCTCAAGTCCAAATTCAATATCTTCTTTATCTTTTTCTGTAATCGCTGGAAGATTGACTGCAACATTCGGTACATTCACTCCCTTACGGTTTCCTAAAGATCCACCATTGACAACTTGACATTCAATTTCTGTTCCGTCAATATTCTCAACTTTTAATTCTAATAAACCATCATCAATCAAAATGCTGTTTCCAACTTCAACGTCTTGAGGGAGTTCAGCATATGTAATGCTTACAATTGTATTGTCTCCTTCAAGTTCTCTTGTTGTAAGAGTAAACTTTTGACCTTCTTCTAATTCAATCTTGTCTTCCTTTAAAAGTCCTGTACGAATCTCAGGTCCTTTTGTATCTAATAAAATAGCAATTGGAAGTCCAACTTCTTCTCTAATTCTTTTAATTCTCTGGATTCTAACTAATTGTTCTTCATGATCTCCATGAGAAAAGTTAAGACGAGCAATATCCATACCTTCAAGCATCAACTGTTTTAATACAGCATCATCATCTGTCGCAGGTCCCATTGTACAAATAATCTTTGTCTTTTTTGTTAACATAATCTTCTCCTTTTTGTTAAATATATTCATTTACTTTTTAACATGCTTATGTGTGAATAAATGATCTTGACAATATTCATAATCTCCATCACACTTGGAACAATATCTAAATTCTAAGTCTGGATCATCTAACTCTGTTCGATGACAAACTGCACATTCATGAATTGCACCATTGTTCTTTGTTGCATAACTATGGCTGTGTTTTGCTTGCTTTTGAGCTTTCTTCCCTTTTGCCATAGCTTTCTGGAAGTCTCTTCCTCTTTTTTTTGATTTTCTTGATGACAAGAAAAATAGTAGAAAGTTTAACAATGCAACTATAATAGATACTTTAACCGAAATTCCGTAAACTGTAAAGCCTGAACTTAGAAAAGTATAGGTTAAAAGTAATGCATCTAAAACTGCAAGCCACTTTATCTTTAATGGAATTATCATATAAAACAATACTTCTCTGTCTGGAAAAATCATTGCATAAGCTAAAAATAATGATAGATTTAAATAAAATGTATCCATCTGTACCATCACTGCTGACACATCTCCAGTGGCATATAAAATTCCATATGTAAGGAAAGCTCCAATAATTGTTCCCACAACTCCAATCAAATAATACATCATGAAGCGGAAACTTCCCCATACCATCTCTAAAGAAGTTGCTATACTATAATAAAACATTAGCACAAAAACTACAAAAATAAAATTTGTTGTAGGTGCTATCATTAAAAACGTAAATAATCTCCAAACTTGTCCATGCAAAATCAAATAAGGATTCAATTCAAAATATCCATATGCATTTGGTGCAACAATTGAGATTAAAAATCCTGCTGCATATAATGCAATAATAATCTTTGGCAATCCCAAAATTGCATATCTACCATACTTTTGTTCTAATTTATTTAACCAATTCATATATAACCTTTCTTAAAACGTCTGTTTTCTTCCTAATATAAAGCCTCCAATAAGTGTCAAAACAATGGAAGCACCTACAAGTCCAAAGAATCCGAATGGACTTTTCGCAAACGGTACTGGAACATTCATCCCCCAAAAGCTGGCAATCATAGTTGGGATTGACATAACAATTGTAATCACTGCTAATACTTTCATGACGATATTCAAATTATTTGAAATAACCGATGCATAGGCATCCATAGTTCCACTTAAAATATTACTATAAATATCAGACATCTCAATGGCCTGTTTATTCTCTATAATAACGTCATCCAACAATTCTTCATCTTCTGGATACTGTTTAATCTTGTCCATCTTTATCAAACGTTCCAAAACCAATTCATTTCCACGAAGAGATGTAGAAAAGTAAACCAAACTCTTTTCTAATTCAAGCAAATCTATCAGTTCCTCGTTCTTCGTTGAAATATGAAGCTGCTTTTCAATCTCATCGCTTTTTTTGTCAATCACTCGTAAATACTGAAGGTATAAAGAAGCATTGCGATACAAAATCTGCAAAATAAATCTTGTTTTCTTAAATGTCCAGAATCCACGAACCAATCCGTCTCGAAAACGCCCAAGAACCGGTGTTTCTTCCAGACAAACTGTAATAATACACTGATCCAGCAAAATAATTCCACATGGAACTGTCATAAAGAAGTCTTTTTCTTTTCGCTTTGAAATCACTGGAATATCCACGATAATTAAAATATAATCGTCTTCTACCTCTATACGAGAACGCTCGGCCTCATCCAGTGGTGCTTTTAGATGATCTAGGTCAATCTTATACTCTTTGGAAATATCAAGAAGCTCTGCCGCTGTAGGATCAAACATAGAAATCCAGCATCCATCCACAACTTCACTTATTTCATTTATCTGATCATCCATGGTACGAAAAATCTTTAACATGATACGCTCCTTTATCTCTTATTTAGATAAAATGTAAAAAGATAATATCAGATGAGAGTTCACCCGCATCTGATATCCTCTTTGATTTAAAACCCAAATACAATCCTCATTATAAAGAACTCATTTCTCTTTGTCAATTAGAAGGACTGTCCCAACTGGCAGAGTAAGCATTCCCACTTTCTTGTTTGCTCTGGCTAGTTTTTCATAGGTTAAGTTCTGTTTCGATAAAATTGATTGGAGGGTGTCCCCTTCTTTTACTACATATGGAACAAAAGCACCACCAATTACTGGTTTTGTTGTTGGAATACAAAGCTCATCTCCAATTTGTAGATTATATATGTTTACAAATGGATTTTGCCTCATAATATCTCTTACCGTCACATTATAGTCTTGTGCAACTTGATATAAAGTTTCTTTATCCTTGATGACATGAATGACACCACTGCACCTTGTTTCTTGGTTTGAATTCATTTTCATTTCCTTTTTTCTTTAGTCTATGCATTCTGTATCCTTTTGATACAAAATTTTTTCTTCTATATAATATTCTAAATTTAACACCTTGTCATTTTGACTCCTTTCCCTTATAATAGGTATGCTTAGAAATATGTTAAGAAAGTAGGGACCAAAGATGAAACGTTTAGGAATTGACATCGGATCCACAACTGTTAAAGTTGCGGTTATCGATGAACAACATAATATTTTATTTTCCGATTATGAACGTCATTTTGCTAACATACAGGAAACACTTGCATCATTGCTAAAAAAAGCAAAAGACCAAATCGGGGAAACAACATTTGCACCCACAGTGACTGGCTCTGGAGGATTATCTATTTCCTCTCATTTGGAGATTCCATTTTGTCAGGAAGTTGTGTGTGTATCAACTGCCCTTCAAGACTATGCTCCTCAATGCGATGTGGCCATTGAGTTGGGTGGAGAAGATGCAAAGATTATTTATTTTACCAATGGAATAGACCAGAGAATGAACGGTGTATGTGCCGGAGGTACTGGTTCATTTATTGACCAGATGGCTTCTTTGTTACAAACTGATGCTTCTGGTTTAAATGAATATGCGAAAAATTACGATACTATTTACCCAATTGCTGCCCGATGTGGAGTATTTGCAAAGACTGATATTCAGCCTCTTATTAATGAAGGGGCAACAAAAGAGAACTTATCTGCTTCTATTTTTCAGGCTGTTGTCAACCAGACAATTAGTGGACTTGCCTGCGGAAAACCAATTCGTGGGAATGTAGCATTTTTAGGTGGTCCTCTTCACTTCCTTTCAGAGTTAAAAGAAGCATTTATCCGAACTCTTGAACTAGAAGATGAAGCTGTGATTGCACCAACACATTCTCATTTATTTGCTGCCGTTGGAGCTGCTTTAAACTCAAAAGATTCTGTTACAACAAACTTTGAAGATTTATTGAATCATTTTAATGAGAAGATTGTATTAAGTCAGGAAATTGACCGCTTAGAACCACTTTTTGAAAGTGAACAAGAATATGAAAGTTTCCTTAAAGCACATAATCGACACGTTGTAACAAGAGGAGATATTTCTACATATCATGGAGACTGTTTCCTTGGAATTGATGCTGGTTCTACTACAACAAAAGTTGCATTGGTAGGAACAAAGGGTGAATTATTATATAGTTATTACAACAATAACAATGGAAGTCCATTAAAGGCAACCATTGCTGCCTTACATGAGATTGATGAAACACTTCCAAAGGATGCTATCATTCGTTCTTCTTGTTCTACTGGATACGGAGAACACTTAATCAAGGCGGCTTTAAACTTAGACTTTGGTGAAGTTGAAACCATTGCCCACTATTATGCTGCTGCTTTCTTTGATCCAAAAGTTGACTGTATCTTAGATATTGGCGGACAGGATATGAAGTGTATCAAGATCAAAAATGGTGTAGTTGATAATGTTATGTTAAATGAAGCCTGCTCTTCTGGATGTGGTTCTTTTATTGAAACATTTGCAAAATCACTAAACCATACAGTTCAAGAATTTGCAAAAGTTGCACTTACATCAAAGACACCAATTGATTTAGGTTCTAGATGTACAGTATTTATGAACTCAAAAGTAAAACAAGCACAAAAAGAAGGAGCCAGTGTTGGAGATATCTCTGCTGGGCTTGCTTATTCTGTAATTAAAAATGCATTACTAAAAGTAATTAAATTAACAGATCCAAAAGACCTTGGTTCACACATTGTTGTGCAAGGTGGAACTTTCTACAACGATGCAGTTCTTCGCAGTTTTGAAAGAATTTCTGGATGTGATGCAATTCGTCCAGATATCGCCGGTATTATGGGTGCTTTTGGAGCAGCTTTAATTGCAAGAGAACGTTATGAGATGGAACCTAAAGTATCTACTATGATTCCTATGGAAGAGATTTTGTCTATGACAACAGATTCTTCTATGACTCGTTGTAAAGGATGTACCAACCATTGTCTATTGACCATTAATAAGTTCTCAAACAATCGTCGTTTTGTCACAGGAAACCGTTGTGAACGTGGTGCTGGCGGCGAAAGAAAGAACGAAGATGTTCCAAACTTATATGAATATAAATTACATCGTATGTTTGATTATCCATCTTTACCAAAAGAAGAAGCAACTCGTGGAGTCATTGGAATTCCTCGTGTATTAAACTTATATGAAAATTATCCATTCTGGCATACATTATTTACAAAGCTTGGCTTCAGGGTTGAACTTTCTCCTGACTCTTCTCGTAAGATTTACGAATTGGGAATTGAGTCAATTCCAAGTGAGTCAGAATGTTATCCAGCAAAATTAGCTCATGGTCATGTTATGTGGCTGCTAAAACAAGGCATTAAAGATATTTTCTATCCTTGTATTCCATTTGAGCAAAATGAAACCGAGGAAGCGAATAATCATTACAACTGTCCTATTGTAACTTCTTATGCAGAAAACATTAAGAACAATATGGAAGAATTAAAGGATGATACCATTCATTTTATGAATCCATTCCTTGCTCTTGATAATGAAGATGCTTTATCACCAAGATTAGTAGAAGAATTTGATGAACGATACCATATTCCTCTATCTGAAATGAGAGAAGCAGTTCGTGCAGCTTATGAAGAATCAGAACAAAGCAAGAAGGATATTCGTCAAAAAGGAGAAGAAGTATTAGCATACCTTGCTGAGACAGGAAAGACAGGAATTGTCCTTTGTGGAAGACCATATCATATTGATCCAGAAATCAACCATGGAATCCCAGAATTGATTACATCTTACGGAATTGCAGTATTAACTGAGGATTCAATTTCTCATTTATCAAAAGTTGACCGTCCGTTAAATGTATCGGATCAATGGATGTACCACTCAAGATTATATGCCGCTGCAAACTATGCAAAATCAAATAAACAGTTAGAGGTTATCCAGTTAAATTCATTTGGATGTGGACTAGATGCAGTTACCACAGACACTGTTAATGAAATTTTAACAAAGTCTGGACGTATCTATACAGTTCTTAAGATTGATGAAGTGAACAACTTAGGTGCTGCTAGAATCCGTATTCGTTCCCTTATCAGTGCTGTTCGTGTTCGTAAAAAACATAAAATCGAACCAAAACCAGTATCTGCAGCAATGAAACGAATTGAATTTACAAAAGAAATGGCGAAGGACTATACAATTTTAGTTCCTCAAATGTCTCCAATTCATTTTAATTTGTTACAGCCAGCCCTAGAATCTGTAGGATATAAAATTGAGATTTTACCTCAGGGTGGAATGAAGGATGTAAATACAGGATTAAAATATGTAAATAATGATGCCTGCTACCCTTCTTTGATTGTCATTGGACAATTAATGAATGCACTTTTATCTGGGCGATACGATACAAACAAAATCGCACTTGCAATTTCCCAGACTGGTGGTGGTTGTCGTGCAACAAGCTATATCAGCTTCATTCGACGGGCTCTTGAAAAGGCTGGATTCAAGAATATTCCAGTTATCGGTATTAGTACTCAGGGTATTGAGCGTAACAGTGGATTTAGTCTATCACTTCCACTTTTAAATCGTGCAGTACAGGCAATTATTTATGGGGATATTTTCATGAGAGTTGTTTACCGTACAAGACCTTACGAAGTAAAAAAAGGTTCTGTAAACAAACTCCATAGACAATGGGAAGCAAGATGTAAACGTGATCTTAGAAAAGGAAACCTTAGAACTTTCCAAAAGAATATTAAAAATATTATTCGTGACTTTGACCGTATTCCTATTACAAATGAAAAGAAACCTCGTGTTGGTATTGTTGGAGAAATTCTTGTTAAATTCCTTCCAGATGCCAATAACCATTTAGTGGAAGTCTTAGAACGTGAAGGTGCTGAAGCTGTTGTTCCAGATTTACTTGATTTCTTCATGTACAGTTTCTACAACAGTAACTTTAAATACCGCTATCTTGGAAAATCTAAGAAGACAGCTATTATGTCCAACTCAGCCATCTGGCTTGTAGAACAATACAGAAAAACTCTTCGAAAAGAACTTTCTAAAAGCACACGCTTTGATCCACCTGCATACATCAAAGATTTGGCTGAGTATGCAAAACCTTTTGTTTCCATTGGAAATCAAACAGGAGAAGGATGGTTCTTAACCGGTGAAATGATTGAATTAATCCACAGCGGTGCACCAAATATAGTTTGTACACAGCCATTTGCTTGTTTACCAAACCATGTTGTTGGAAAAGGTGTTATCAAAGAAATTCGTCAGGCATTTCCTGATTCAAACATCGTAGCCATTGATTATGATCCAGGTGCAAGTGAAGTAAACCAGATTAATCGACTTAAATTAATGCTCTCAGCAGCAGAAAAAAATATGAACAAATAAGAGAAATAAAAAACTCCAGGAAAATCATTTACAGATTTTTCTGGAGTTTTTTCTTAATTATCTTATATGTAATACTCAATGGTCTTTTCACTTTTCATATGAAAAATTTCAAATATTTTATCTCTTGCCACTAAAAAATCATCACTTGTTCGATCTCTTTGTTTTCCCATTCGGATATTCACAATACTTTTTATTTTCCCCGGATTTGGCGACATAACTACAATTCGATCTGCTAAATACACCGCTTCTTCTATATCATGAGTGACAAAGATAACTGTTTTCTTTCCGTCTCTAGAAAGTCTTCTCACATCATCTTGGAGACTCATCCTTGTGATGGCATCCAATGCTCCAAAAGGCTCATCCATAAATATAACCTCAGGGTTCACCGCTAATGCTCTTGCAATAGCAACTCTTTGCTTCATACCTCCTGAAAGTTCATGTGGATAGCTTTCTTTAAATTTGCTAAGACCAACCATATCAATATATTGATCCGCTATTTTCTTCTTTTCTTCTTTGGAAAGTTTCAATGTTTCTAAACCTAACTCAACATTCTTTTCTATGGTTCGCCATGGTAAAAGTCCGTAATTTTGAAAAATAGTTACATACTTCATATTTGGTTTCGTCACTTCTTTCCCGTTTATTTGAATGGAACCTTTTGTCACTTTTTCAAATCCTGCAATGGCATTTAATAAAGTAGTCTTTCCACATCCAGATGGACCAAGAAGGCAAATAAACTCCCCTTTTTCAATGGATAAAGATACATTTTCAAGTGCCAGAAACGAAGTTTCTTTTTTTCCGTATTCCATTGATACATCATCTACGTTAATATACATTTTATTCCTCCGTTCCAAATCCCCATATTTTTTCTACCACACGTTCTAATACTCCAATTAAAATGTCTAATATAAGACCTACAATACCAATGGTAATCATGGTTGCAAGAAGTGCATCTGCTCGCATACTGTTTTTGGCATCCATAATGAGAAATCCAAGTCCTGATTGAGAACCAACCATCTCTCCTGAAACAAGAAATATCCAACATGTACTTAAGGCCAAATGAAGGCTATGTGCGATTTGAGGAAATACAGCCGGAAATACAATTTTATATATAGTTTCTAGTTGGCTCAATCCAAAGTTTCCTGCCACTTTTAAATAGACTGGACTCATGGTATTAATTGCTTTTACCGTTGATAATAAGATTGGAAAAAATCCTGCTATAAATATAATTGCAATGGCTGGAACATCTCCTATTCCCACCCATAGCACAATAAATGGAAGCCATGCAACGGGTGCAATGGGACGAATTAATTGAATAACTGGATTTAAATATTGAAATACTTTGGGAAACCATCCAAGAATCATTCCAAAGAATACTCCAAACACCACAGATAATAAATATCCAGTCAAAAATCTTCCAAGACTATGGGTTGTATGGGTCAATAGTGTGGTTCCAAAAGAACTCCCAGCAAGTCCAGTTGTCGCAAGCTGCTTAAAAGCATTCAGCACCATAAATGGACTTGGAAATAACGCTGAATTAAAAGAGCCAAATGTTACCGCTGCCTGCCAGAGTACCAATAATCCTGTAAATGAACCTATGATGTATTTTATTTTCTTTAACATGATGCCTCTCCATTTCTAAGGTTGATATACAAACTTGTCATAAGCTGGTGGATTCTCATTAATTTTATATTTTTTCAATTTGGAAACTAAAGCATTGTAATCCTTTTTTGTAATTTTCAAATCATTAAATTTAATCCATTTTAATGATAATTTTAAAACACTCTCTGATTGTCCCAAATACTGTGTTGCAATGCTTGTTGCTTCTTTATCATCTAACTTCTTTCCTGCCTCTTCGTATTTCGTTGTCATTGTTTTTACCGTGGCTTTGTTGGATTTAATAAATTTACCTGTAAATACAAGCCCACAACATAATGAATTGGTCCATAAATCTTCAGAATCATATAGTACGTGTCCTATTTTTTGATTTACCGCTTGTGCTCCAAATGGTTCTGCTACACAATATCCTGCAATGGAACCGTTTGCAAGAGATGAAGGCATTTCTGACGGTGCCATTTGTACTACTTTCACATCTTTTGTGGTAAGACCACCTTTTGCTAACATATCATTCAACAAAATATTATGAGATGACTGTGTATGAGGAATCGCAAATGTCTTTCCTTTCAAATCTTTTACTGATTGAATATCCCTTCCTGCAATGATAACATTTCCATCCTTGTGGCCTAATGCAACCGCCTTTAAGTCAACCCCTTGACTTACTGCACTCATAGCAAGCTCCATTAATACAGAAGCTCCATCAATTCTTCCTGCGTTTAGTGCATCGGTAAGATCAGACCAGGAACTGAATTTTTGTAGTTTAATTGTGATGTTACTATTTTCGTTTTCTAATAATTTCTTTTCTTCAAATATTGATAAGGCATGAGTAATTGGCAAATATCCAATTGTGACCACCTGTTTATTTGTTTTATTTTCTGTTGTTTTACTTTGGCTTGCAGTCGTCTTTCCACAAGCAGACAGTGCCAATACTAATATAAGAAATACTGCCAATAATGTTACTTTTCTTTGTCTTTTCATAATATCTCCTTTTCCTAATCCCAGCCTAAGGCTTTTCTCTTTTCTTTAAAATCTGCTACAATCTTCTCTCCTAATGCCGTTGGATTCGTGTCTACATGCATCACTGATCCAAGTGCATTTCTTGTTCCTTCCTTTAAAAAATGAATTACATTGGCAGAGCCATGAATCTGTGCTTCTACACAGTGATATGAATTAATCCCAAGAAGCCTAAATCCCAATGCTGCATCAATTCCTTTTTCATTTCCCCATTCTGGAGAAGACAATCCATATGGTAAATCTTTTAAGTCTTGATTCAATTCCCCTGCTATTCCTGCAAAAATCCCAGAAGATCTTGTATTATCAATACATTCCCCCACATGCCATACGGGTGGTAAATCTGATTCTAAAAATTCTCGAAGTCCATCTCCTGCTTTTTCCTGTGCCTGTACTGTACAATATCCTAGTTTCATCAAAGGAAATGCAGCACATCCATTGGTCAAAATCAAGATATTATTTTTTAGTAATACATCAGCAACTTCAACAATGGTTCGCTCATACACTACTTTGGGATTGTTACAACCAACTAGATTAACAATTCCAAGAATCTTTCCACTTTTCAAGGCATCTGCCATAGGTTTCATACTTCCAAACCTCTTATGTACATATTCTACGGAAAATCCAACTTCTGCTTCTACTTCATATGGTGGAATATAAATAGGCGTACCCTTCCTCTTTTCATGATTTTCAATGGCACGTTCTACAATTCGCTGTGCAATTTGCTTTGTTTCTCCAATATTACTATGATGATGGTCATATGCAATATGCTCTGCACCTGGAAGTCTTGCAGAGTCACTAGTTGTAACAACTGCCGTCTTAAAACAATTAGCCACATTCATAATAGATGGAAATACATCTTGTACATCAGCCACCCACAAATCAAGTGCTCCTGTTCCCATGACAAGTTCCGCTGTCACTGCATTAGATAACGGAATCACTCCTGCATATCGATACATAGCAGATAATCCAGAACAACAAATACCATAAAATTTAATTCCTTTGGCACCTTTTTCTTTTGCTAAATCTTGATATTTCTTACTTAATCCAGTCTTTACAATCTCACTTACCAACGTAGGTAAATGTCCATGAACAGCAATATTTACATATCCTTTTTCTAGTGCTCCCACATTAACCTTAGACGTGACACGATCTCCAACTCCAAACAAACAGTCTGTTGCAATGTTTGCCGCAACAACTCCTGTAAATGTAAATGTTAATCCGCATCGTAAGAACTGCTGCATAATACTCTTCCAATCACCATCTGTTCCACATCCTGTTTTATGATATGCTTCAAAAACTTCATGGTACGCACTGATTGGTAGAATATCTAGCTTCTTCCATGTTTCTTGTCTCTCCTTTGTTGCACATGCCTGAATTGTTTTATATTCTTCTGGCTCAGTTCTTGACAAATCTTCAAGCAATGCATCTGCTAAATCAATGGCAATTCGCTGAATAGTTCGATGTTTTACTGGAATTCCAAAAGCCTCTGCCATAGCTTTTACCTTATATTCTCCAATAATCGGCAAATCTAATTTCCCTTGTGCCGCCCACTTAAGTGATAGAATCACTTCCCTTGCATGCATTCCATGTTGTGCAACTCCTGCCGCTGCCGAACGAAGAAGATTCCTTGCAACAATCAAATCCGCATCCGCTCCACAGACACCTCTTGGACTCTTTGGAGTAATTCTACAAGGACCCATGTTACAAATTTTACAACAGATACCACCCAATCCAAAACTACACTGTGGCTGTTGCTGATCAAAACGATCAAAGGCTGTATCCACCCCTAATTGCTCCATATGTAACATCAATTCTCTAACGGCTGAATCTGGTGTTTTTTCTAACACTTCTTGTTTTGATGGAAATGTCTTTCGATACTGAGAAACTGCATTCATATAGTCCGCTGTGAATTCTGCCTCATGAAAATGTTCATAAATATTCCCATTTTCATCTGTATGTGTATGTGATTCCTTATCTGCCGGAACAATAACAGTTGGAACTCCATGTTCATCAAATCCAATCAACGCTCTATGCTGATGTGGTTTTTCTCCTAAATGTGACATAATATTTACCTCTCTTTTAATTTCATACTAATTATATATGTTTTATATGTTATTGTTGTTTATTATATCGAAAGCACACTAGGAATACAAGAATTATTCTCATCTTTGATATTGAAAAAAACAAGAAGAGGCTATAGCTTTAGGCTACAACCAAATAAGAAAAAGACTATAGAATCAAAGCTGCCCTAACTTAACTTTGATTCTATAGTCTTCCTATATCTAATTTGTTTCAATAAATTTACTTAATAAACACTCTGAGAAATGCAGCCACTTGAATTATGATAATTACAGGGATTCCAAAACGAAAATACCATTTTTTCGTTTTATGATGGAAGAAATACATTCCCAAAATTGCTCCCACACCACCGCCTATAATTGCCAAAATAAATAAATTTCTCTCTGGTACTCTATATTGGTGTTTTATTGCCTTTTGCTTATCCATGCCAAATGTGATGAAAGCTAAAATATTGATAATAATAAAGTAATATATAAACTTGGTTTCTAGCATAATTCTCCTTATTGAGTTTATTTTCTTACACTGATGCCTCTTCCAGCCAAATAATCTTTTAAATCGTTAATTTCTAATTCTTTAAAGTGAAACAATGAAGCGGCTAGTGCTGCATCTGCTTTCCCTTGCGTCAAGGTGTCATAGAAATGTTCTTTTGTTCCTGCTCCACCAGATGCAATGACAGGAATATCTACATTCTCAGCAATCATTCTTGTCAATTCATTGTCATAGCCTGCCTTGGTTCCATCACAATCCATGCTTGTAAGGAGAATCTCTCCTGCACCTAATTGGTTTGCCTTCATCGCCCATTCTACTGCGTCTAATCCAACATCAATTCGACCACCGTTCTTGTAAACATTCCATCCAGAACCATCTGATCTTCTTTTAGCATCAATGGCAACTACAACACACTGGCTTCCAAACTTATCTGCTGCATCGCTAATTAAATTAGGTGTATTAATTGCAGATGAATTAATGGAAATCTTATCTGCACCTTCTCTTAAAATAGCTCGAAAATCATCAACCGTACGAATGCCTCCACCAACGGTAAAGGGAATAAATACTGTTTCTGCAACTTTGCGTACCATATCAATCATAATATTTCTTGCATCTGAAGATGCTGTAATATCTAAAAACACAAGTTCATCTGCCCCGGCTTTATCGTAAGCTGCTCCAATGGCAACTGGATCTCCTGCATCAATTAAATTGACAAAATTAACACCTTTTACTACTCGTCCATTATGTACATCTAAACATGGAATAATTCTTTTTGTATGCATATGTTCCCCCTAACAAGAAATAAAATTCTTTAAAATCTGTAATCCTACGCTGCTGCTCTTTTCTGGATGAAACTGACATGCAAATACATTTTCCTTTTCCACCGATGCATGAATGTTTGTAGAATATTCTGTGGTTGCCGCAACAATCGATTCATCCTTTGCCTTCAAATAATAAGAATGTACAAAGTAAACGTATGGATGTTCTTCTAAGCCCTGAAAGAGTCTTGCCCCTTCCTTCACCTTTAAATCATTCCATCCCATATGAGGAATCTTTAATCCATCTTTCTTGGGAATCTTAACAATCTCCCCTTCTAATAAACCAAGACCTTCCACTCCTGGAGCCTCGTCACTGCGTTCAAACATCAATTGAAGTCCAAGACAAATTCCTAAAAATGGAATCTTTCTTTCTACCACTTCTTTGATTGTCTTCACCAAATCATACTGATGCAACTTTTCCATGGCATCACCAAAGGCTCCAACCCCCGGTAAAATCACATGATCACATGATAAAATAGTCTCGTGATCTCTTGTAATTACAGCCTTTTCTCCAAGATACTCCAGTGCTTTTTCTACACTTTTAATGTTCCCTGCATCATAATCAATAATTGCAACCATATCTTTCCTCTTTTTCTTTCTCTATTTGATAAATTCTCTGCTGTCTATCTTCTCTGAAATTCCTTTATCCTTTAATTCTTCTCCAAATTGATACATGGTTTCATGTACGCGAACCATTGTGGCTTTTTTATTGTAAAAAGCGATTTTTTCAAATGGCCAGCGAAATAAATCTGGTAAATAGAATCCTTCTCCTAATTCTAATATAAAAATCTTTTTATTTAAAGTGTTTTGTAACCATTTTGTATATTCAGCCCAGGTAGAGATATATGCATTCTCCACATAAGAGGATACATTTCCCTGGGTTCGTACATTAAAAATAAGAGGTTTTCCACATTTCGGGCATTCTAAATAATCAATTTTGCCTGTCTCTTCATAATAAGCAATCAAATCATCTAAGCCTAATTTTGCTGGATACAGCTGTTGATCACATGGCGTTTCACATTGAAAAAAATCCCCTGTCCCACATGGTGCAACCACTCTATTTTTATCCAATGATGTATGATATAACAGTCCATCATCATTGCTTGTAATCACAAAATAATCCTTCCCATCTAACACTTCTTCTAACTGCTTAAAATAAGAAACTTGTCCTAATTCAAGTAAATAAGCACGTTCATATACACTTCTCATCCACTTGCCATCTTCATCTTCCCTGTCTATAAGCTTTTGATACCCCTTGTCCTGAATCACTTCCTTAAAATCAATGAAACGTTCTGCTCTTAATTCATGTCCTATCCCTACTAAAACCAAGTCTGCATCTTGTATCTGCTCTTTGTAATCCTTTAACATTGTTCTCCTACTCCTTCGTACAATCCAGGTCAAAATAGAATTCAACCCCGCCTTCTACATTGGCTACCCCATACTCTTTCCCATGAGCATTCATAGTGGCTGCAACAATAGAAAGTCCAATTCCACTTCCTCCATATTCTCTTGTTCTTGCCTTATCAACTTTATAAAACTTCACCCATAATTTATCAATATCTTCCTCTGGAATATGCTGTCCAGAGTTGAATACATAAACTCTTAAATCTGTATCACGTTTCTCAAAACGAACCCGTATGATACCGCCTTCTGTTACATGATTCCTAGCATTGCTAAAATAATTTCCAAAGACTTCCTCAATCATAAATTCATCTGCCCACACGTAAGTTGGTTTTTCCTTAAACTCAACTGTAACATGGGTTTTTTCAAAAAATATCTTGTTTGCTGAAATCATATTTTCAATTAATTCATGAATATCAAAATGTTCCATATTAACTTGATTGTTTCCAAACTCAATTTGATTTAAGGTCAACAGCTTTTGAACCATCTTGTTCATCTTCTTTGCTTCATCCCCAATGACGTCACAGTAAAATTCCTGACTTTCTGGATCATCTAAAATATTATCTTTTAGTCCTTCTGCATATCCTTGAATCAACGCAATTGGTGTCTTTAATTCATGAGATACATGAGACAAAAATTCCTTTCTCATCTCATCAATTTGGACCTTTTTCTCAATATCATTCTGCAACTGCACATTTGCCGTTTTTAATTCAGAAATTATTTCTTCAAGACGTGTGGATAAATCATTGATACTCTCGCCAAGACGTCCAATTTCATCATCCCCATAAGATTTTACCTTTACATCAAAATCCAATTCACTCATTCTTCTAGCTGCATGGGACATTTCTTCAATTGGTCTTGTAAATCGTTTTGAGTACAAAAACATAACAATGGCACCCATTATAACTAAAATAAAACCAACAACTGCAGTAAACTGTCCTGATAGCAAAGCACTTGTCTGAATACTCTCCATAGGAGTTGTAATTACAATCATATATCCATTGTCCAGATACCCAATCAAGTTAATGCTTGTTCCAGATTGAGATTTGTCCGTTCCCGTTACAACTGCATATCCATTTTCTTTGATTTGCTTGTTAATCTTTCCAATACTGTCCAGAGAATTAATCATGCTATTGTACATCACTCCCTGTTTTCCTTCAGAACTATACTGTAGTTCCCCACTGGCATTTGCAATAATCATGCGGTAATTATGCACTCTTGTAATCAAATCAATTGCAGTATCAGAGGCAGTCTTCTTTTTGTAAAGACGATTAATCTTTTCATAGGTTGATACAATACTCTTTTTTTCTCGATAAACATAAAAAGGCTTTAACATAGAAAAATTAGCCAAAACAGACACCACAATAACAGCAGCCATAATAATCGTTGTAATCACTGCCAATTTCGTCTGTATAGATGTCTTTCTTGTTTTCCTTTTTTTTCTTGTCTTTCGTCCTATTATCACTAATTCTCCACCTCAAATTTGTATCCCATACCCCAGATTGTTCGGATATAGGCTCCCTTTTCTCCCATCTTATTTCTAAGTTTTTTTACATGGGTATCAATGGTTCTTGCGTCCCCAAAATAATCATAATTCCACACTTGATTTAATATATTCTCTCTTGTAAGCACCCTTCCTTCATTGTTCATAAAATATTGCAGCAATTCAAACTCTTTAAAACTTAAATCAACAGGTACCCCATCAATAGTAACCTGATGAGCTCCAATATCTAACTGAATTCCACCTTTATTTACTAACTCTCCATCCATCTGACTGGTACGTCTTAAAATTGCCTCGATTCTTGCAACTAGAATCTTAGGACTAAAAGGCTTTGAGATATATTCATCCACCCCTAAATCAAATCCTTGAAGTTCATCTTGTTCCTGATCTTTTGCAGTCAACATAATAATAGGCACTTCAGACACTTTTCGGATTTCTTTGACAACTTCCCAGCCGTCCATTCTTGGCATCATAACGTCTAAAACTAATAAATCAATTCCCTTGGTACTAAAAAATGTATCCACTGCCTCTTCTCCATCTGCAGCTTCTAATACCTGGTATCCTGATTTATTTAAAAAGTCTTTAATTAGCTTTCTCATTCTGCTTTCATCATCTACAACTAATACTTTAAATTCATTCATAATTCTCCTCCATTGTTATCTTTTATCCTAATCTTAACAAAGATTTATGGTCAAACTGTGAATTCATCCATAAAGATAATTCCCTGCACAGTAAATAAGCCGTTTTTCGCTATAACTTCTACATTTCCATCATATTTTTCTACAATTTTATGAATATTTTTCAGCCCAATGCCATGATATTCTTTGTCCTTCTTTGTTGTCACATAGCCTTCTCCATCTTGTAAAAGGTTTCCTATGTATCTATTTTCCACTAAGAAAATCAATCTTCCCTTATCATACTTGATATCTATCCTTACCCTACGCTGATCTCTGATTTGATTTACCGCCTCCATGGCATTGTCTAGGAGATTTCCAAATAAAATAGTAAGATCCATCACTGTAATTTCTAATTTTTTTGGAATGGATATTGTTAATTCACATTCAATATCTTTATCCTCCATTTGTTGTACTTTATAATTTAAAATACTATCAAACGCTACATTTCCTGTTGTAACATAGATTTTACTTTTCAAGGTTTCCTCTTCTAATTTCTGGAGATATGAAAGGGCGTCTGTGTAATTCCCATCCTCTATCTGCTTCGTTACAATATGTAAATGATTCTTCAAATCATGTCTTACAGTTTTTACAGAATCTATAGCTTCATTCATCGTTTCAATCTGCTTCATATAAAAATGGTTCTCCTGCTCCACCAATTTCTTTTTATAGCGATTTTCTAGCAATTTCATCATATACTGATACAAATAGAATATCATAATATTTGCAAGGAGCAATAATAAAATACATAGGAATAGTTGTTGCTTTTGAATTCCTTCCACACTAAACATGGTAATGACAATTCCAATGGAACTGAGAGGAAAAAAACAAATGCAAATCCAATAACTAACTGGTAATTTTATCCCATTTTTAATGTCGTTCATGCTACTTAATATCTTTACTAAAAAGTACCACACAAATCTTACCACAATCATCCCAGCAATGGAACGATATTCACTGTTTTATGTAACCTTAAGTTCATAATTCCCGATAAATAAAATCACAAATTCTTCAGACAGCATCAAAATCAAGTAAGTTACAATGACTGCTACCATTCGTTGACGCATTCCAGATTCATATCCAAAGGTAATGACAAAAAATATTCCAATATTCCAAAGTAACATTAAGATTGGAATTTGGAACCAAATGTTCATAATATTAATACCAACAAAATATATGGCATAGCTTATCCTTCTTTGTGTCCTCTTCTCTGTTGATTTTGACAAAAACAGTTCCATATAATTGGATAAAATCAATGTACCAATTCCATTTAATATGAGCAATAAAAAAATACTAAATTGATCCATCCTTGCCTCCATGAAACTCCATCTTCATCTGCATCTCTCGAATTTCCTTTCTCTTTGGTTGTGATATTGGCACTTTATCTCCGTTTTTCATTATTAAATGATCATACATAAACCTTTGCACCTGATTATAATTTACCAAAAAAGACTGATGAGAATAGAAAAAAGTATCTTTTGACACTTGTTCAAAGACACTCTTTAACGTACTATGAATCTGTTCACTTTGCCCATGGGCTAGTACAATTTTAATCACTTTGTAATACTTCTCAAAATATAAAATATCACATTCTGGAATTTGTATATGTTCCCGTTGCCTGAAACGAAAAATACGCTTTTGATTTCGCTCCATAATTGTAATTGCCTCTTGAAGAATAGAAAACACCTTTTCCTCTTCTAAGGGCTTTATCAGAAATTGAAACGGACGAACTTCAAATAGATTCATAGCATAACTTGCCTCTGTGGATATGTATACAATCTTAATCTCTTCTTTCTTTATGGTATTTCGGATAAATCGACCTACATCAATTCCGTTGATTCCTTCCATACATATATCCAAAAACAATATATCAACATGGTCACTTTCATGAAAATCCTTCTGAAGTTTCTCTCCACAATCAAATACTCTAATGTCAAATTTCATGCCTGTCTTCTTCTCAAACATATGAAGCATATCCTCTAGTTGCTTACAAACCATAAGGTCATCATCACATATTGCAATTTTATACATGCTCATCATCTCACAATCCATTTTCTAACATCACCATCTACTTTTTATGATTGTAACATTTTTATGAGAAAATGACAAAAAAAGATACAATGTATTCTTTGTAAATACACTGCGCCAATTCATTAGTTCAATTATCGTAAATTGAACCCTTTACCACTTTTTAATTTCTTCAAGGATTTGCCTATCTGCATAACAATATGACTCATGTTGAATTGTAAACAATACTATCTTATTTCCTTTCATAAAATACATATCCGCTTGACCAATATAATCATCTTCATAGAATAGTGTTTTTACTTGTTTCAATATTCTTATACTTTCTTTGGTGGTTCGATATATATACCAGTTATCAGAAAGGAAATAACCCTTTTTTTCCCTTTTTTTGCTTTTTTTCCGTACCAAACTTATTGCACAATTTGCTCTCAACAAAATAATTTGACAGTTTTTTAACAATGTACTCGATTGTATTTCGCCTTTTATACCTAGCCATCTTTACAATTTTTAACACCAAAAATACAAATATACGACACTAATATATAACGTATCTTTTCATCACCTATATCTTCTTCGCTAGCTTTTTTGTACAATATTTATTTTTTTCTTACGCACCATACAAGCAGTAATAAGTATAAAATTAATTGAATAATCATAAATACATCTGTAAGCATTCCTTTATATTCTAAAAATATTTTTTCTAGTATGATATTTAGCAATAAATTAATAACCATTAAGCAACACCAAATTTTCAATTTCATATGGCTTCCTTTCTCTTATCATAGATATATACATATCCCATTAGAATTATTGTAATTAAGGTACTTGATAATATAATTAGTAATGCACTTTTGTTTTGTCCCCCAGTTTTTATGCTAACATAGATACAAAATAGCACCAGTAAACTTTTTATTACAAATGCCATTGCTCCTGTTCCATGACAAAATCCCAATATATATCCTACAATGAAAAATGCAAATAGCATAATCAATAAATCCCATACTGCATAAACAATATATTGACCATCCCTAAACTCAAAAAACGATTGAATTTTTATCCATTGTGAACCTAATGAAATTGCACCACCTAAAAACAATGACCAAAAAGCACTTTCTTTTTTTTCATTTGTGAATGCAGCAATCAAACTCAATTCAACTATTATTAATATGCCACTACTTAACACATCCTCTATTCCAGATGATACATCCGTCCTTATAGAAATTGCGTAACCGAGTGCAATTCCCATTAGAACAGTTAATACTAACACTACATTTTTTATTTTTTGTTTCATAACTTCTCCTGTATCCTAGCTTCATATTTTTCAAATCAACTGCTTGATTATTTGCTCATCTATCTCCTTGACACGATGTAATTACTTCAGTATTTATAATAGTTTCTCCGTCTTCCTCCCCTTCATCTGATATTTGCATTATTCTTACAGACGTGTCACCAATATCTTTTACAAACCCAGTAATTGAATAATAATCATCATCACCTATCTGGAAACTAGAAATCAATTCTTTTTCCTTTAAAAACTGCAAAAAACTTTTTAATATATCATCTTCTATTTTTATATTTTCATGATGCTTTTTCAAGTTTAGATGCATTAATTTCTCTATTTTTTGAATATATTTAGTATCCGTTTCTATACGATATATGTCATGTGTTTTTGCGTATACATATCCATCATAATTTCCTGTGGGCGTAATATGATTTATTATGATTTCTTTTGTTGAAATGCAATTAATATAGCCCGTCAAAAATTTTTCTGTGTCATCTAAGTTGATATACAAACTAACTAATTTTTTATTTTTCATGATTTCTTTTAATTGTTGTCTCATAATTTCCTACTTTCTTGATTTCCAATTCTATATTGACTATTATCTTGTATCATCGCTTTATGTTACTGGTTCTAACTTTAAATCGCCTTTTTCATATTTATCTTTCATTGAACCATAGCAAATTTTTACTTTTGTATAGGTTCTCTTATGCATCTCATATGTTGCTAGATACACAACCAGACTCTTACAAAAACTTTTTCTTGAAACAATTACTGAATAATTCTTGAAAACAAAAGTATAAGGACCATACTTTCAATAAGCAATAATGGAATTATAATTATTCTTTTCTTCTTGCGAAAGAAGAAATATATAGTTATAAAAATGAGTATTTCTACTGTATCTATCACGCCATATATAACATCAGACACATTGTATTTTTTATATACAATAAACGTTAAAACGAAACCCACAAAGCATATAATATATGAATTTCCTTGATAATACATATCTCCTGACCACTCTCCCTCTTTATATGCAGGAATAGCTATATACCACCCACTTTTCATCATTACTTTTTGCGTATAAATAAGAATATTCTATTGGCATTATTAAATAAACAAAACCTAAAACTGCTAGTATAATCACTACTAATTTTATCTTTTTCATTAAACCTCCTCTTACACAATAAGCATACAGATTGTTGGATCCAATTCATTACGAAATTTATATACACTAATTAAACAATTGAAAAGATACTTATCCTTACACTATATATATCTAAACAAATCACACCATGTGTCACAATTTTTTATTTTTGTACAATCTGTACATATTTTACATTATCTTTTAGTAAAAACGCACAAAAATGTGTCTTCGACACTTCATATCCCCTCATGAATCTATTATATAATTCTTGTGATTCATTGGTATTATTTTTTCTATTTTATTCTTTCCTCTTTCAAATCTTCCTTCTTCATTTAAAAAGATTTGTATTCTTATATAATTTTTATTATTCTTTTTTAAACGGTACAAATCAATCTTTATTTTTGTTTTTATCCAGCTATTATACTTCATATATCGAATTACTATCTTTTGTTTCTTTCCTTCATACTGTAACGGTATGTTGATATGATATAACCCATATCCTGATTGATTTGATTTTAACTTTATATGTGTTTTAAATTTTACATTTTGTTCCGTATCTGTTATTACAACAGAATTGTTTTGATTCATTTTTGTCTTATCATTCACGTTTATATTCACGTAAGAATAAAAACATTCTATGTAAAGTAATATACAAAAAAGCACAACTCCAATAAAAATGGAACTATGTTTATTTATAATATAATCTTTTCTCATACTGTCTCCCTTCTTCATGTTTTTCTTTCAATTTTGAGCTTTTCCTTTTAAGTATGTGATGGATACAACCACTTATCCGATATGAGAATTTTACTCATTTTTCTAAATTCTTTCAATCCCTTTCTGGTGAACGGTAACTTTTTCTGGTGAACGGTATATTTTTTACAATATTTGTTAGAATATTGTAAGTTAAAAGCTTTTTTCTCTCCATTCATCATTTAACTTACCATAATATTTTCCAACGATATTCTAGCATGTTTTTCTTCTTTTGTGTTGAGATTGTCCTATTCTATAACTATATGGGTCTATTCTAAGATTTTTAATCATACTACACATGCATATTTCTTGATTACAATACAAAAACCACAAAAAAAAGAAGCAATAATTTTAACAAAAATTACGCTTCTTTTCTATATCTTATTTCTCGGATTTCCATTTTTTTAGTTGTTCAAATCGCTCTTTCATTTCACCTAATAACTTAGGTTTTTGGATCACTTTCATCTTAGGGAACGCTTTCATCAAACGCCGGCTTGTATGATTCTCCATCATCATCTTTGCCACGATATCATCACGAAGAATGCTAAGTTCTGAAATCTGCTTTCTCATATCTTCACTTAATTCCTGTTGCTTTTCCTTCATGTTTATAGATGCCTGATTCATCTTTTGTCTCGTTGCTTCCTGATGATCCATAGCCTCTATGGTCTTTTTATATATCTCTTCTCCAATTTGATCTGAAATATCATGAAGCTGATTCGTAATATAACTCATATGTTCTAACGCATGATTCATCTTGAAAATTCCGGCGGCTGTCACAATGCAATCCGCTAAAATCACAATGACAAATACAACTAGAATCACAACTCCAAGAATCAACGGAACCCACGAAATTACTTTATGTATCAATGGGTGAATAAAATCCACAATCAACACACAGGCAACTCCCCAGACAAGAGAGAAGGGAACACAGATATATCCATTTAAATTAAGTGGCATCTCTGAATAATCCCACCATTTATTATGAAATATCTTCTCCAATAAAAACCCTGTCACCCATTCTAATGCAGAAACTAAAATAACAGATGCTACATATAAAAGGAGTAAATTAGAACGATACTTCATAAGAAGTTCCAATACAATAGCAACTCCCAGACCGTAAATAGGACAGATTGGTCCATTTAGAAATCCTCGGTTGACAAACTTTCTCTCTTTCGTTGTTGCATAGGAAACCTCCACACACCATCCCAAAAAACCATATACGAAGAAATATGCAAATAAATAATATATATGCATCATAAAATGGTTGCACCTCCTACCACATAATCTTCGTCATAGAACACAACTGCCTGACCTGGTGTAATTGCCCTTTGTGGCTGGTCGAATGTGACTTTTATTCTGTCTTCTCCTGCCATCTCAATGGTTGCCATAGCCCCACTGTGATTGTATCTTACCTTTGCCATAACTTTCATTGGTTGATCTAACTTCTCAATAGACATAAGATTTACATCTTTTCCGTAAAGGCTGCTCTTCATTAAATCATCATTCGTTCCAATGACAACTTCGTTGGTATCTTTACGGACTTCAACAACAAACCCTCTTTGCTTTAATGATAATCCTAGACCTCTTCTTTGTCCAACAGTGTAGTATACAATTCCTTTGTGCTGTCCTAAGATATTGCCATCCATATCAATAAAGTTTCCCTTGGGAACCTTGTATCCTGTTTCCTCTTCAATAAACTTTCCATAATCATCTTCCACAAAACAAATATCCTGACTGTCTGGCTTATTGGCAACATATAAATCAATCTTTTCGGCAATTCCCCGAATCTCATCCTTTGTATATTCACCAACCGGCATTAAGGTTTTAGACAGCTGATTCTGTGTCAAATTGTAAAGAGCGTAGGTTTGATCCTTCTTTAAGGTTGCGGAACGCTTTAAGGTATAACGTCCATTGTCTAGCTTTACAACTCGGGCATAATGCCCTGTAGCAATATAATCTGCTCCAATATCAAGGGAACGCTTTAATAAAGATTCCCACTTTACATAACGGTTACACGCAATACATGGATTTGGTGTTCTTGCCTCCAAATATTCATTGATAAAATAATCAATCACATTCTCTTTAAATTCCTTCTTAAAGTTCATAACATAGTAAGGAATGTCAAGTGATGCTGCGACTCTTCTTGCATCATCTACTGCTGAAAGTCCACAACATCCTCCATTCTCTTCTAAGGCAGCTTCTTCTTCATCCTGCCAAATCTGCATGGTAACACCAATTACGTCATATCCTTGTTCTTTTAATAAATAGGCTGCCACAGATGAGTCAACTCCTCCGGACATTCCAACAACTACTTTTTCTTTCACCAATGCCTCCTGTCATATTTGATAGGAGATAATACTCCAATCTAATACTCTTCTTCTATTTCTTCTTCTCCAATATCAGACTTTGGTTTCTTTAAACCTTCAATCTTAATTCCGTTCTTCTCTGCATAATCCCAAAGTGCTGCATGGATTGCTTCTTCTGCTAATAAAGAACAGTGTACCTTGACTGGTGGTAATCCGTCAAGTGCTTCCATAACTGCTTTATTGGTGATTTCCAGTGCCTCTTGCACCGACTTTCCTTTCACAAGTTCCGTTGCCATACTGCTTGTTGCAACAGCTGCTCCACATCCAAAAGTTTTAAATTTAACATCTTTGATAATTTGATTTTCATCAATATCAAAATAGATTCTCATAATATCGCCACATTTGGCATTTCCTACAGTTCCCACTCCGCTTGCGTTTTGGATTTCTCCAACATTTCTTGGATTCTGAAAATGATCCATGACTTTATCGCTGTACATAATAATTTCCTCCTATGCTTACATTTTCTTTACAAAATCTTCGTATAACGGTGACATATCTCTTAATTTTGATACAATTTCTTTTAATTGATCCACTACAAAATCCATATCCTCTTTTGTATTCTCTTCTCCAAGAGTCATACGCAAAGAACCATGTGCAATCTCGTGTGGCAATCCAATGGCAAGTAATACATGAGATGGATCTAAAGAACCTGAGGTACATGCTGATCCACTAGATGCACATATGCCCTGCATATCTAACATAATAAGTAATGATTCTCCCTCAATAAATTGAAAACTAATATTAATATTGTTTGGAAGTCTTTTTTCATTATCTCCATTTAATCTGCAGTATGGAATCTCTGCAAGAAGTCGTTTGATTGTGCTGTCTCGAAGTTCAATCTCTTTTTTTGTTTTTTCTTCCATGGTAGCAAAAGCAATCTCTACTGCTTTTCCAAGCCCTACAATTCCTGTCACATTCTCTGTTCCAGCTCTTCTTTTTCTTTCTTGCGCTCCACCATGAACAAAGGAACGTAATTTCAATCCCTTGCGAATATATAAAAATCCAATTCCTTTTGGTCCATTTAACTTATGTCCGCTGGCACTTAGCATATCAATATGATATTCATCTACATCAATTGGTACCTGACCATATGCCTGAACAGCATCTGTATGAAACAATACCCCATGCTTCTTTGCAATCTCACCAATTTCTTTCACTGGTTCAATGGTTCCAATCTCATTATTTGCAAACATAATCGTAATCAAAATAGTATCTGGTCGAATCGCTGCTTCTAGCTCTTCTAATCTCACAAATCCATTCTCATCTACATCTAAATAGGTCACATCAAATCCTTGATGTTCAAGATATTCAAGGGTGTGCAAAACTGCGTGATGCTCAATCTTACTTGTGATAATGTGTTTTCCCTTTGACTGGTATGCTTGTGCTGTTTCTTTTATTGCCCAGTTATCTGATTCTGAACCACCTGCTGTAAAATAAATATTCTCACTTGTTGTTCCTAGTGACTTGGCAATGATATCTCTGCTCTTAGTCACTGCCTCTTTTGCTTTGGATGCTGGAGAATAAATTCCTCCTGGATTCCAAAAATCTTCTGTAAAATATGGTAACATGGCATCTACAACTTCTTTTCTTGCTGGTGTTGTTGCTGCATGATCTAAATAAATAACCTTACTCATAATCTTTCCTTTCCTTGCTCTCACTTTGATGTACACTTTTTGCTTCTTCCACTAAATCGGATAAATACATATTATCTACAGCATCTTTAATGCTATCATTAATCTTCTTCCAGACCGTCTTTGTAACACAGAATCTAGCACCTTGGCACTGTTCTCCTTCTCCTGTCACTTCGTAACAGTCAACTAAAAACAAATCTCCTTCTAATGCTCTTAAAATATCACCTACTGAAATCTGATTCGTCTCTTTTGCCATTACATATCCACCCTGAGCTCCTCGAATGCTCTGAATAAATCCTGCTTTTCGGAGTTTGGGCAGCAACTGTTCTAAATATCGAACAGTAATTCCCTGACGCTTTGAAACAGCACTTATGGATACTGGCACTGCTTCTCCATACTCTGCAATATCAATAATTGCACGTAATCCGTATCTTCCTTTTGTTGATAATTTCATTGCCTCACCTTAATCCTTACTTGATTGGTCGGGTATTGTGTCTCAAATATAACATTTGCCTTTTCCCTTGTCAATGCATATTAAAGTTTTTCTTTTCATACAATGTAAAAACCATGAAAGAGCCTTTAAAATGAAACACTCCAGACCATTTGTAGAAGGAACTATTATCTTAACAATTTCAAGTTTATTCTCTCGATGCATTGGATTTTGCAATCGAATTTTTTTGTCAAATTTAATTGGTGCACATCAAATGGGAATTTACCAACTAATTTTTCCTATCTATCTTGTTGGATTTTCCTTTTGCTTTCAAGGATTTGAAACTGCTCTTACAAAAATAGTTTCCTCCTTAATTGCAAAACATAGAAAAAAGGAAAGCTATCTTCTGCTAAACGAAACCTTAAAGTTTTCTCTCCTTTTAAGCCTTATCTTTGTTGTAATTGTAGAATTTCTGGCACAACCTATCTGTGTGGTTTTTTTACATGAAACAAGCTGTGTTATTTGTCTTAGAATTGCTCTCCTTGCACTCCCCTTTGTGGGAATCAAAGGCTCTTTTCACAGTTATTCTACTGGACTTGGAAAGCCGGGAATCTCTGCTATCTCACTTTGTCTAGAACAAGTTATTAGGGTGTTAAGTATTTATGTGATATCCCTTACATTTTATTCTATGCTGCCTGTTCCTGCTTTGATTGCTGTTTTAGGAATGGTAATTGGAGAAATTCTTTCTTGTATCTTTACCGTTGCAGCTTTTTACCATTTTCACACTCCGTCCTATGAAAAAAAAGAAAAAAGCAATTATTTCTCCCACTTATTAAACTTAGGAATTCCTTTAACATGTAACAATTTATGTGTTACTGTTTTATCCAGCATTGAAAATATATTAATTCCTTTGTCTTTTACCCTGTTCTATGAAAATGGACATTATGCCATTGAACTTTATGGCATTATTACAGGAATGACATTGCCTTTTATCCTTTTTCCTTCCACCGTTACAAATGCCCTTTCAACTATGCTTGTTCCCAAAGTGTCTGAAACTTTAGCAAAACAAAATATGACCTTGCTTCGCCAGTTAGAAACAAAGTCTATTGGTGTTTCCATCTTTATTGGAACAACAAGCTTTGTATTATTTCATATGTTTGGAAACACACTTGGCAATCTGGTTTTTCACAATCAAGACTGTGGTAGATTTTTGACTTCAATGTCCTTTTTATGCCCATTTTTATATGTTTCTGGAACATTGTCAAGTATTCTAAATGGTCTTGGAAAAACAAAAATCACATTGCTCCACAATGTGATTTCGTTATCCATAAGAATTGTCTTTATTCTATTGATTGTCCCTGTTCTAGGCATCAACGGGTATTTTTTAGGACTCTTAACAAGTTCTATGCTTCAAGTCATTTTAAATTATCGAAGTATCCTTAACTTTTAAATACAACCTGATTCCTTCCTAAGTGCTTTGCCTGATACAGTCTTTCATCTGCAATTTTGATTAAATCGTTTGCATCTGCATTTGGAAACTCATATAAACTGACACATCCCGCACTAATTCCCATGGAAACTGGTTCTCCTGTTTCCTGGGATCTCATGTGTTCTTTCTTAACTAAGTCTCTAACCTCTTTCATACGCTTTTGAAAAACTTCCTGCTCAATGCCTCTACATACGACCAAGAATTCATCTCCTCCAAATCTAGCAACAAAATCTCCCTTGCTTGAAGCAAAATTATTCTTTAATATATTTGCAGTTCTCTTAATAATCAAATCTCCCGTCAAATGTCCATACCGATCATTGATTTCCTTTAATCCATCCATATCTACCATAGCGACTCCAAGATTTATTCTATTTTTTCTTGCCTGAGAAATATATTTGTCTAAGTGAAGATGAATATGTCTTCGATTGTACACTCCTGTCAACTCATCTGTCTCTAATTGTTGATTGAGCAAATCTAACTTCACATAAAGCAAGTCTCTTTGAAATATGTTATCCACATAGCTATCTTCTAGTTTCGTTACCATTTCCACAACATAGTCTTTTCCTTCCACCTGCTTATACTGGGAAATAACAAAAAATAATCCCGCATTAGAATATTCTAATTTATTGTACCTTGTTTTATCCTCTAAAGCTCTTAAGGAAATACAGTTACTACATCTTTCATGTTTTCCCCACACAGAAAAACATCCATTATTCTCACACATATCATCGTCTGGATTAAAGGAAACATGAACATTTTCAGGGTCTACCAGACGAACAATATCAAAGTAATTACGAAGCCATTCTATTTCGTGGTAAACATCCTCTTTTTTTGTTAATTTACTATTTAGTGGAAGAAAACTCCCCAAGGATTCTAGTTTCTCCATAATTTCTTTATCAACTTTAGCTCGCTTCATTTTGTAATTTCCCATCACATTATGAACTCGATGCCTAATAATTTCTTCATTATACGGCTTGGAAATAAAATCATCCGCACGCATCTTAAGTGCTCTGATTTCTCCATTTGTGTCCCCTTGAGATGTAATGATTACAGGCAAATCCTTTGTCATTTCGCTTGTTCTAATTTGCTCTAAACATTGAAATCCATCCATGACAGGCATTAATAAATCCAGAATGACAATATCAACCTTTTCAAAATTATGTCCCAAATAGTCTAAGGCTTCTTTTCCATTTTCCTTTTCCACAATATCATATTCATCTTCAAATATAGCCCCAAGCACTGCCCGATTTATGTCAATATCATCTACAATCAGCATTTCACGCCCAATTTTTCTTTCCTTGCGTGATTGTAATTCTAATAGATTTTTTCTCGTTGAACTTGTAGACTTCATATCTGTCAAAGGTGTATTTTCCATTAAAGATATAAACTCTTTCTTTGGCATGGGCTTTGCATAATAATAGCCTTGTACATAATTACAATCCATGGTTTTTAAAGATGCAACTTGCTCCTTTGTCTCAACTCCCTCGGCAATCACAGCAAGATCCAGCCATTTTGCAAGGCTTATGATAAAACTTAAAATTCCTTTTCCTGAAACATTCTCGCTTTCACTCTTTATAAACCTCATGTCCAGTTTTAAAATATCAATAGGAATTTCGGCAAGCATATTTAAAGAAGAATATCCACTTCCAAAGTCATCCATTTCAATAATAAATCCAAGACTTCTAAGCTCTTTTACCACTTCAATAATCTTTTCTGGGTCATCTGTATACGCAGTTTCCGTTATTTCCAAATGAAGATATGAAATAGGTATTTCATATTTTTGAACTAAACTAGTAAGCACATCTACAATATTCATACCGAAAATATCTGCTCTTGATACATTTACAGAAATGGCAACTGGTTTTAGACCGCTATCGATTCTCTCTCGAATATCCTGACAAGTCTTCTCCCATACATATTGATCTAGTTTTGTAATGAATCCATTTTTCTCGAACAATGGTATAAATTCCCCTGGATTCATAAACCCTAAACTTGGATGGATCCAGCGAACCAAGGCTTCTGCACCTGCAACTGTCTCGCTGACTAGTTCATACTTTGGTTGATAGTACACATGAAACTGCTCCGTATCCAAAGCCTCCTGCATACTATCTGTAATCATTCGTTCATTTAACATCTTTTGGCGAATTACATCATCGTAAATCGAGTACAATTCATTGTACTGTCCTTTTACATTTTCAATTGCAAGCGATGCACGATCACACATAGCATTTACTGAAAGCTCCGTATGATTAATCTGGTAAATTCCATACTTTGCTTTGATTTGAATTTGTATTGGAAATCTATTAATTATTTTATTCCATTCTTCAAACATTCCATTAGAATAAGCCATTTTTCTTGAAACCAGCATATAGAATACATCTGCACCAAAATGACTGCAAATATATCTTCCTCTATCCAATTCTCTTAAAAAGCTGGCAATGTGAACTAATAGTTTATCACCTACTGTCGTTCCAAAGGTATCATTAATTAATTTAAAACGATCAAGATCAATACAAATAATATCATATGGTTCATTTGGATTTTCATCTAAAACTGCTTGAACCTTTTTCAAGAAAAACTGTTTGTTATATAGTCCAGTCAACTCATCTTTTTCCATGGTATTAATCAGTGCCGCAGACTCACGAAGACGAATTAAATTGTTTAATCGATGTATTATAATATCTGCTTTATATGGTTTTGAAATAAAATCCTGAGCTCCTAACTTCAATGCTCGAACCTCTGATTCCTCTTTGTCCATCCCAGAGGAAACAATTATAGGAATTTTAGATAAAACAGAATCATTTTGTACTTTTTTAAGCACTGCAAAACCATCCATTTTAGGCATAACAATATCAAGAAGAATGGCTGAAATCTCTGGGGCATGTCCATACAATACTTCCATGCATTCTTCTCCATCTGATGCATATAGTACATTGTATGTATCAGATAATATTTTTCCCAAAACTTTTCGGTTAATCATCTGATCTTCCACTACGAGTACTGTTGATTTCCTCATATTTCTACCCCTTTCTGTTTTTATTTTTATACATATATTCGTCGGCTTCTCTAAGTAACTCTTCAAGAAATCCTTCTTTTTTCTCAAATTTTTCCGTATAAGAATATCCAAAATCTGCATACACCGACATGTTATCGTTTGTTCCATAATGTACAGTTTGTATTGCCTTATTTAACCTTTCAATCATTTTTGGCATCTGGCATTCATCACAGTTTGTAAGTATTACAATAAATTCATCCCCACCATATCTAACAATAGAATCATATTCTCTCAACTGTTCTTTCATCACCCGAACGACTCTTCGAAGCACTCCGTCTCCTGTCTGATGCCCAAAGGAATCATTAATCTGTTTAAACTTGTGAAGGTCTATCATAATCATTCCAACCTTTTGAGCAATCATCTCTTCTCCATTTTGTAGAAATAATAACTCATCCAAAAATCTTCGATTATATGCATTAGTTAATGGATCCATATAAATCATTTCTCTAGTAGCTTCTAGCTTTCCTTTGATAGATTCATTTCCAAGAAACTCTAATGTAGTATCTTCTGATACGGGGTTAGTTAGTTCTAATACAAACGCCTGAGAATGTTCCTCATCTATCTTTATGACGATAGGCTTGGAAACAACATAGAAAATATTATCTTCTAACATTTCATATTTAGAAATCACGCAGTCATCTTTTAATGCACATAAACTAGAGCAGTTTTCACATCGATGCTCTTTCCCCCACACCTGAAAACAATCATAGGGCTTTTTCTCCATTCTATCCTCTTCATTTATATAAATAACAAGCATTTCTTCTGGATCCACAAGTCGTACAACCTCGAAAATCTCTGACAAAAATGCAATCATACCTCTTAGCTGCTGAATGGAATACCCATGTTTATCCGTTTTATATAGGTTCTTCTTTTGCGTCTCATTGACACTCCTATATTCATAGAGCATACTTCTAAAACGACTATTATATTCTAATACATTTTTTACACGCTGCTTTAATATGGCAGGAATAAATGGTTTCGTGACATAATCATTGACTCCATTTTCCAACATATGAATCTGTATATCTTCATTGTCTTGTGCTGATATTACAATGACTGGTATGTCAGCAACTTCTTTTATTTGATTTTTATATGATAGAAATTCCTGCCCACCCATATGTGGCATAATCATATCAAGAAGAACTAATGCAATGTCCTTTTCTTTTTCTCTTAAGACATTTAACCCCTCTTCTCCAGTCGAAGCAAGTATCACATTATAATCTTCTTGGAAAACATTCTGGATTACTTCCTGACTTAGTTCAGAATCATCAATCACTAAAATACTTTCCTTCTTTGTTTCTTCTTTGATTGATTCAAATACCGTATTCAATTCTTTTTCTAATAATTTTTCACCGGTTACATTTAGGAATGTAGCACTAACAAGCCCAGCCTGTTTAATCTCTCCAAGATAAAATAAGCGAATCAAATACCATTCACAAGAACCGTCCTCTAAGACAAACAAGCATTCACATTCAGCTCCATCCTTTGTCTCTATGGTCTGCTCTACGGTAGAACACAGTTTAAATAGCTCCTTATGGTTCAATTGATGATTTAAAACATTATCCGATCCAATTTCATTAATATATGCCTGATTCACTCGAAGCATATCAATCTGAGTTCCATCATATTCTATAATTGCAAATGGCACTAAGATACTTTTAAAGAAGGAAAATGTCTCTGAATCAGAAGACCAAATAGTATCAAAAAAATTTTCCTGTGCTTCACTGGTTAAACTTTCTTCCCATTGAAGCTGATCTTGAATTAATTTCTCATATTTATTCACTGGCATTGGTCTTGCATAATAAAATCCCTGCACATAATTACACCCAATACTGTCAACAAAATCTCTTTGAGCCTTTGTCTCCACACCTTCTACAACAACAGGCATTCCAAGCCATCCAGCCATACGAATTACAGAAGCAAGAATCTTCTCACTTTTTACATTGGCAGATCCTGTTGGCAGAAACTTCATGTCAACCTTTAGAATATCCACTTCCATATCCTTTAACGTATTCAAAGAAGAGTATCCGCTTCCAAAGTCATCCATCATAATAACAAATCCATGTTTACGCAAATCACTGACTGTTTGAAGCATTAACTCTGGATTTGACATATATGCACTTTCTGTTATTTCCAGATTTAATAATTGTCTTGGTAGTTTATACTTATCCACCAGACCTATAATATACTCTACTATATCTGGATGATACAAACTGACTCTTGAAACATTAACAGACACTGGATATACATTAATCCCTTCATCTATCCACTTTCTAAGCAGTTGGCATACACTTTCCCACATATAATGATCTAACTCTACAATCTGGCCGTTCTTTTCATAAACAGGTATAAATTCCCCTGGTGAAATCATTCCTTCTCTTGGATGAAACCATCGAACTAACGCTTCCGCACCACATGGCTGTTCCGTATTCATATCATACTTTGGCTGTAAATACACTTGAAACTGCTTTTCTTTGATTGCACGTTCCATTTCATTTGTGATTTTTTGAATTCGCTCTTCCTCTAAATCCAAATCCTCACTGTAAAATACATAACGCTTCTGAAGGCTTTCTTTACACTTTCTAGCTGCCTCTGTTACCTTGGAACAAATTTTTTCCATATCATAGTCAATATCTTCTATGACATATATACCAAAAGAAAACTTTAGAACGTAATTTTCACATAGGGATTTTCCCTTTTCTTCTATTTCATCAATGGTATCTAAAAATGTCTCTTTCACATAGGGAAAACAAATGCAAAAAACATCGGATTCCATCCGTCCATATGTTTGAATTTCTTTGCAATGATATCTGATTTCATTTGCAATTCTTTGTAATAACTGATCCCCTAGTTGACTCCCAAACGATGAATTGTACAACCTAAAATTGCGAATATCCATTCGGATCAATACAAACTGTGTATCCTTATATTGGTGAAGCATCTTTCTTGTCTGCTCCATAAAAAATCTACGATTATATAATCCAGTCAACTCGTCCCGCTCTGCAAGTCTATGTATCTCTTGCATCAAATGCACCTGGCTTCGTCCAATGGTATTTCTAAGACGCAGCTTTAGTGTCACTGCATCATAAGGCTTGGTGACAAAATCCCATGCCCCAAGTTTCAGACATTTTCTTTCCATCTCCTGATTACTATCTCCGGTTGCTATAATAATTGGAAGATTTTCATACTTTGAATTTTGAGATAATAAAGATAAAAGTGTTTTTCCATCCATCTTAGGCATTCTTAAATCTAAAATAACCGCAGAAATCTCTTGATACATTTCTATAATCAAGGCATATGCCTGTTCTCCATCATAAGCTTTGATAATATCATATTCGTCACAAAGTATTTTCGTCAAAATCTCCTGATTAATTTTATTGTCTTCCACAATCAAAATCTTTTGCTTCATTTGATTTCCGCCCCCTTACAATATTACTTCTTGAAGTGTTTGATACAATACTGATGTATCAATTGGTTTTGCAATATGACCATTCATTCCAGCGGCAAGAGATGCACTAATATCTTCTGTAAATGCATTGGCTGTCATCGCATAAACAGGAATATCTTTCCCTTGTACATGGTCAAGGGTACGAATCTGTTTTGTAGCTTCATAGCCGTCCATATTTGGCATTTGTACATCCATCAAAATCGCATCATATGTTCCTGGCTTTGACTCCTTGAAAAGTCTAACCGCTTCTACCCCATCTGCTGCACAGTCTACTTCCATATGTACCATACGAAGCAATTCAACTGCTATCTCTCGATTTAGTTCATTGTCCTCTGCAAGCAACACCTTATGTCCTGTAAAATCATAATTTTCCAATCGTGCTGTTTCTTTGGAAAGTTTTCCACCAGATAATGTCATTAATACATTGAATACCGTAGATTGAAACAATGGTTTTGAAACAAACATATCGGCACCTGCCACTTTTGCTTCATCCTCTATTTCATTGATATCATATGCAGATACAATAATAATAGATGGCTGGCTTCCCATACAGTCTCTAATGGCTTTGGTCACTTCAATTCCATCCATATGAGGCATCTTCCAATCTACAAAACAAACATCATAGGGTTGGTTTTCATTTAGACTCTTCTTTATCATCTTAAGTGCCATCTCCCCTGAGTCAGCAACATCAAAATGTAGCCCCATGCGGTTTAGTACAATTGATGTATACTCTCTAACAGAATGATCATCATCAATAACTAGTGCTTTTAAACTTTTTAATTTATTATTATCTACACTTCCCTGTCTTCCAGATAATTTAAATGGCAGATCAACTGTAAATATACTTCCTTTTCCTTTTTGACTTTCTAGACCAATAGCTCCATGCATCAAATCCACTAAATTCTTTGCAATGGACAATCCAAGTCCACTTCCGCCATGGTTTTTCGCCGTCTCTGCACTTTCTTGTTCAAATGGTCGGAACAATCTCTCCTGCATCTCTTGGGTCATTCCACATCCAGTATCTGACACTATAAATCGAATAAATATCATGTCATCTTTTCTTGTATTCTCTTGTGCAAGAACTTTAATCTCTCCACCTTTTGGTGTGAACTTATATGCATTGGATACTAGATTTAGTAGAATTTGATTCACACGCAGACTATCTCCAATGACAATTTCATCTTCTACATCTGTTGCCATAACAAAACGGATTCCTTTGTTTTTACACTGTGCATAATAAATAGTAGAAATCCCTGTAAGAATCTGTTTTACATCAAATTCCGTCTCAGCAATCTTCAGTTTATTACTCTCAATCGCTGACATATCTAACACATCATTTATAATATTGAGCAGAACTCTAGATGAAACTGCAATCTTGTCTAGATAATCCTGCATCTTGTCTGTATCGTTCTTTTGCTCCTTTGCAATTGTGGTAATTCCAACAATTGCATTCATTGGAGTTCTAATTTCATGACTCATTCGAGACAAAAACTGACTCTTTGCATGGTTTGCCTCTTCTGCTTGTTTCACTGCATCTGCAAGTTGTTGATTCTTCTTCTCTACCACACTTAAATTCTTTTGTCGTATCAAAATAATAATAATTAAAAGGGTTACACATATAAATGTTAAAACAAAACCTCCGATGATTGGAATTCTATATTTAAAGAATACATCCATAATCGTCAAACGATATGGTTTTGCCGTTGTATTTGCAAGAATTATTTCATTTTGCTGCTTCTCTGTAATGGCTTTGATTGATTTATTAATAATTGAAATAAGTCTGGGATCTGTTTTTGATAAGGCTGCGATACAATTCTTTTCTGTCAAAAATGTTGTAGGAAGTATCTGCAAATTAGAGTATTGTGGTTTTTGGAGCAAATAACTTGTCACATATACATTCTGCATCATCAAATCTACATCTCCATTTTGAAGTGCATGAAAACATTCCTCATCTGTGGAATAAAACTTAACGTTAAAGTTTGGATACATCTTCTTAATGTATTCCTGCATTGCTTGAAATGCTGTTTTAAGAGCTATTGTATACTTTTTGCTAGAGTTAAACTCCTCCCCATTTCTCATAACCACAGACAACGTACTTTCCAGAAAATCATCTGTAAGAACTATACTCTTGTCCTTTTTAAAATTCTCTGTGGAAAGTATCCCCATAACCAAATCAAATTTTTGGGTTTTTAATGCATGGATTGGTTTTTCATTTAAAATAATGGCCTCAGACTTGAGGTCTAATCCTGAAATATTAGAAATAAGCTTTAGAATATCTTCATTGATTCCAGAAAGTTTTCCCGTCTTCTCATCAACATTGGAAATCGGATAACGGTTTCTAATCTGTCCAACGGTTATCTGTCCTGCTGAATTTATGTACTCTTTCTCTTCTTTTGTCAATTGAATCTTCTGATTGCTTTCTTTTGCACTGCAGACTGACTCGCTTATAGGCATAGACCCAGTCATAGCCACAAGCATCATCACAATAAGAATGCAAATTCGTTTTAACGTATTCACATAGATTCCCCCTTTTCAACTTTCAAATCTACTCATATCCCCATATGATTCATTATACTACAAAAAAGTATTTTATTATACAAAAAGCATCAAGAAAACAATTCCTTGATGCTTTTTTATTTATTTTTATTTGCTTATCGAATTCTGTCTGGAAATCCAACTTTATGCTGCACTTTTCTCAGTGTTTTTGTTGCATAATAATTTGCCTTTTCTCCATTATCCTTAATCATCTGATTCAAATAATCTTTATTTTTCATCAAATCATTGTAACGCTCTTGAATTGGCCGCAATTCTTCAACTACTGTCTCTCCAACTATCTTCTTTAAATCTCCATACCCTTTTCCTTCAAACTCTGCCACTGCTTCTTGTGTCTTCTTTCCAGAAATGGCACAATAAATATCAATCAAATTCTTAACTCCTGGCTTATCCTCAGAATAAGCAATACAGGCATCTGAATCTGTCACTGCCTTTTTAAATTTACGCATAATCACATCTGGCTCATCTAAAAGCAAAATATGTGCATTGGCATTCTCATCTGATTTAGACATCTTCTTTGTTGGTTCTTGAAGACTCATAATCTTTGTCCCTGTCTTACCTAAATAAGCTTCTGGGATAGTAAATACATCTCCATAGATATGATTGAATCTCTCTGCAATATCTCTTGTAATTTCAAGATGCTGCATCTGATCAATTCCCACTGGCACTACATCTGATTGATATAATAAGATATCCGCTGCCATTAACACTGGATAAGTAAATAATCCTGTATTAATATTCTCTGGATGTTTCTTTGACTTGTCCTTAAACTGTGTCATACGGTTCATCTCACCCATATAAGTAAAACAGTTTAAAATCCACATTAATTCTGCATGTGCAGATACGTGAGATTGATAATAAATACAATTCTCCTCTGGATCTAATCCTGCTGCAATATATAATGCAAATAAACTTCTAGCTCTTTTTCTAAGTTCTGCCGGATCTTGTCTTACTGTAATTGAATGCATATCTACTACGCTGTAAAAACATTTATATTCATTCTGATCAATATTCACCCAGTTTTTAAGGGCACCTAAATAGTTGCCAAGTGTAATTGTTCCTGTTGCCTGCATACCACTAAATAATGATTTCTTACCGTCTATCATATCTATCTTCCTCTTTCTTTTTTCAAGTTCTTCGTTTAGCTTTCATTTTAGCACAAATTAGTATAGAAGCAAAGATTAGGAATCAACTTTCTTGCATCCATAGATTTTTCATGGTTTATTTCACAAAAAATGATTTCTTCTCTTTCTCCTCCTGCTGCAATCACATTTCCCAAGGGATCTGCCACAATACTTTTTCCCATATAATGCTCTTTATCATAATGGCAGCAGCCAATGACATACATTCCGTTTTCAATGGCTCTTGCCCGAAGCAAAACCTGCCACTGTTCAAACTTTCCCTCTCCTTTGACCCAGGCGGAAGGATAAAACATAACATCACATCCATGAAGAGCCTCGTATCTTGCCAGCTCAGGAAATCTTAAATCATAGCATATTCCAAGACCTATGGTTCCAATAGGTGTTTTTATTGGTGTAAAGTTCTCAGTTCCCTTCAATGTCTGTTCTGACTCTTTATAAGAAAATGCATCAAACAAATGCTGTTTTCGATAATACCCTGCAAGTTCTCCAGTGTCAGATATGACAACGGAAGTATTGTAGCACTTCTTGTTATTTCCCGGAGATTTCTCATTACATCCTGCAATTACCCAAAGACCATACTTTTTTGCATGTTCCCTTAATTCCATCACAAAATTCCCAGAAAGGCTCTGGGCATTTGACACATAATCTTTTGATGGATAATAGGTCATAAAATATTCAGGAAAAACAATCATATGAGCACCTTGCTTCTTCGCCTTCTTCATACATTGTTCTGCCTTCTTCAAATTGTCTTCTAAATGAGTCGATGCTGTTATCTGACATAACGCTATGATTGAGTTCATACTTTCCTTTCTATGCATTATAGCAAAATATTTTGTAAGGTTACATAAAATTGACTTGTCTCAATTGGTTTGCTTAAATATGCGTTCATTCCCACATCTTTTGCCTGTTTCATATCTTCTTCAAATGCATTGGCTGTCATAGCAACAATTGGAATTTCATTTGCATCTTTTCTTAGAAGCTTTCGTATTTCCCTTGTTGCTTCCATCCCATCCATCACTGGCATTCGGATATCCATTAAAATCAAATCGTAATAATCTATAGAAGACTTTTGGAACATATCAACTCCGTCTTTTCCATTTTCCGCATGTTCTACAAGCATCCCTTTTTTGTTTAACAATCTGGTGGCAATGGTAGCATTTAGTGGATGGTCCTCACAAAGAAGTACCCTCTTTCCCTCCAGCATATAGTCACTAGCTTTCTCTGATTTTGACATCTTCCACTCAGCTACCTGTTCTTCGGTAGCTATTGCCATTGGCAGTGTAAAGGTAAAAGTTGTTCCAACATTCTCTGTACTTTCTACTTTAATCTCCCCACCCATTAAGGTAATTAACTGTTTGGTAATTGCCATACCTAAACCAGTTCCCTTGTAGGAAGTCGTTCGGCTATGATTTTCTTGTGAAAAAGGCTCAAATAAATGTGGTAAAAATTCCTGACTCATTCCAATTCCATTGTCCTTAATTACAATCTCATCTAGAATCACCCCATCTTTTACTGATAAATTTCTCATATGAAAATCTATCGTTCCACCCTTTGGTGTGAATTTGATTGCATTTCCTAATATATTCATAACAATCTGCTCCACTCGCCCAACATCAATATACAAGATGGTAAAGGGAAGATTCTCCGCATTCATATTAAGCTGAATTCTTTTTTTTAATAGATTAGGATTTAACAGTGCTATTACATTGTCAAATACAGCTTTTCCATCACAAATAACTGGATGAAGTTCTAATTTCCCATTCTCAATCTTACTTACATCTAAAGTATCATTGATTAGATTAAGAAGATACTTCCCAGACATCTCTAATTGTTGTAAATCAAGTAATGCTTTTTCATTGACTACATTTTCCTTGAGCAGTGTGGTCAATCCTAAAATTCCATTCAATGGCGTTCTCATATCGTGACTAACTGTAGATAGAAAATCTGTTTTCGCTTGATTGGCTTCCTTGGCTGTTTTTAATGCAAACTCAAGCTTTTTCTTTTGTTCAATCCATTCTTGATCTACATCTTTCATTACACAAATAATACGAACTATGTGTTCATCGGAATCATGCTCCACGAAACAAATTATCTCTGTCCACCGGAAACTGCCATCCTTCATCTTTGCACGTATCACAATAGATTTCTTACTGTTGTCATAGTTCTCTTTTGACATAAATTCTTTTATAATCTGCTGGTCTTCTGGATGTATGAATTTCAAATAATCACTATCTTCCCATATTGCATTCTGATCTTCACCACTAATGGCATAGTCATTATACTTATCTGAATTATAATATCCATCCTCTGCACTCCATTCCCAACATGCCGTTCCTAACATATTAAAAATATCTCGGTACCTTTTTTGCTCTTTTGCAGTCTTCTTCTTTTCATCGGACACTAAAGTATGCACCGCATAAAGAATAGCCACATCATCTTCCCCTAATTGTTCCATAAACATGATATTGGCATCTAACTGAATTAATATTTTTTTCTTATCCTTAGAATAAATTCGATAACTAATACTGATTGGAACATTCTCTTCTAATGCTTTCCTTACGCATTTTTCCACCATAGGAATATCTTCTGATACCACATTAACCAGTGCATCTTCTTTTAAATATTCCATGAACTCTTCCACCGTATATCCGCACATTCTGGCAAGTCCCTCTGAAATATAATCTGTTGCAAATCTGCCATTTTTCTTGGCACGATAAATAGCAACACCACCTGGAATAGATGCCATTAGTACCTGTTCTTTTTTTCTCGTCTCATCTAACTTCTTCTCTAAAATATATTTTTCTAATTCTGTATTGGGAACTGACACATGTACATTGCAGACAAGCCATCCTGTTTCTGTATTTCTAATGCAGATGGTTGCCCGAACATTAAGTCCAAATGCCATATTAGGGATTTCAGTTTGATGTCCGCTTACGGTAAACATAACCGAAGCATCATTGATCTTCTGGATGATAGGTTCCTCTACCTTGATTTGAAAAGGGTTTGGAAACTTTTCCAAATCTTGCTCTAATAATTGACGCAAATCATCCTTTCCATTGGCACAATCAAATGACTCTGTTCCAATCCAGAAGATATCGTCTGTCACACAGTTTAGTATGCCCTCTATATCCCTTTTCTTGTAATAAGCATGAACCAAGCTTTGTAATGCCTCCCTAGCACATCTATACCCCATATTATATTCCCCCTAAACTCTCTTCATCCAGCACAGTCTTTTCATACTTTTAATTATACTTTTTGTCCTGTATAATGTCAAAGTGGACTGTTTGAAAATATATCTTCAAACAGTCCACTCTATACGTAATTAAGAACTACTTTTTTGATTTTCCCAGAAGTCCACTGGTTCATAGTCTTGTAACTTTGCAAGAAATCCTAATTCTTCTAACTTTTCTTGTATCATATCTAAAATTTCTTCATTCTCTGCCGTCACCGTATGATAGTGATAACCTGATGTTACATTCTTTAGTAGATTCGACTTTCCATTGTCAATCTCTTTTAGATATTTCTCAACGTCCATTCTTGACTTAATATTCAAATGTGCGCGCATGGTTCCATATATTTTATGGAAAATCAAGACATCTTGTATCTGTCCACCCATATCAACAATGGCGTTTAATTCTTGTCCCACTTCGTCATCTTCATGATGAACCTTGAACACCCTTTCATGCATTGCTCTTGTACTCATAAGATAACCTCGATTGGTGGAGATAATCTCACTGCCATTGGCACGAATCAGTGCAATATCTTGTACAATCACCTGCCTGCTAACTTGTAATTCTTTTGAAAGAGCTAAACCAGAGATAGGTTTTTGCGCCTGTGAAAGCATCTGTATAATCTTCGTTCTTCTAACTTCTCCGCTCATTTCGTTCTTCCTTTCCAAACCTGTCAAATCTATGCCGATACCTTACAAACTTTCCCCTTTAATCTTTTTTGAATGTCATCTGCAGCTCTTCCTGCAAATACCATACTTTCAAGAAGTGAATTACTTGCCAGTCGATTCTTTCCATGAACACCGTTACATGCAGTTTCCCCTACTGCATACAAATGTTCCATGGAAGTTTTACTCTCATGATTTACTTTGATTCCACCCATAAAATAATGCTGAGCTGGAACTACTGGAATACATTCCTCAAATACATTATACCCCATTTTTCTACAGTGTTCTACAATATTTGGGAAGTGTGTTTCCAATTCTTCTTTTGGAATATCTCTTAAGTCTTCCCATACATAATCTCTTCCATCTGCTTTCATCTGCTTTAAGATAGCGGCTGTCACAATATCTCTTGGTAACAATTCATCTACAAAACGTTCCATATTCTTATTATATAGTTTTGCCCCTTCTCCACGAACAGATTCAGAAATCAAAAAGCTTCTCTCTTTCTTCTCTTTCGTATAAAGTGTTGTTGGATGAATCTGAACATAGTCCATATCCTTTAGTTCCACCCCATAACGCTTTGCTACTGCAATTCCATCCCCTGTGAGATGACAAAAATTAGTGGAATGCTCATAGTTTCCACCGATTCCACCCGTTGCAAGCACTGTTTCCTTTGCAAAAATCAAATCCTCTTTTCCTTGGAATTCTACCTTCGCTCCAATACACATTTCTTCTTTTATTATCAAATCTGTCATCTTTGTATACTCAAGAAGTGTAATATTCTCTCTTTGCTTTGCTGCTTCTAACAAATGACTGGTAATCTCTTTTCCTGTAATGTCTTTGTGAAATACAATTCGATTTCTTGAGTGAGCGCCTTCTCTTGTAAATAAAAGATTTCCCTGTTCATCTCTTTGAAAATTCACACCAAAAGAAACTAAATCTTTCACAATTTCAGGAGAAGTACGAATCATAAGTTCTACAGACTTTTTATCATTCTCATAATGTCCCGCCTTCATTGTATCTTCAAAATAGGACTCAAAATCATTCTCATCTCTTTGCATGCACATTCCGCCTTGAGCTAAAAATGAATCACTGCTGGCAAAGTCTGATTTAGTAATTATGGTGATTTTAACATCTGATGGGAGCTTTAATGCACAGTAAAGACCAGAACACCCACTTCCAATAATTAATACGTCTGTTTTCATTTATTTCTCCTTACTTTGCTAACTCTAGCATTCTCTTTAGAGGAAGCATGGCACGCTCTCTCACATCATCACTGACAAGAACTTCATTTACTTCATGTTCTAAAACGTCTAAAATCTTATCAAGAGATACAAGTTTCATATCGTCACACACTTGATGATCCATAACCGTATAGAATTTCTTATCTGGATTTTGCTTCTTCAATTCATACATAACACCTGTCTCGGTTCCAATGATAAATTCTTTTTCATTTTCTTTGGCTGCATATTGAATAATCCCAGATGTACTTCCTACATAATCCGCTTCTTCTACTACTTCCTTTATACATTCTGGATGCACTGCAAATTTAGCATTTGGATATTTTTCTTTTGCTTTTAAAACCATTTCCTTTGTCATTACTTTATGTACAGGACAATATCCATCATTTAAAATAATATTCTTTTCTGGAACCTGCTCTTTGACATAACTTCCAAGGTTCCCATCTGGCACAAAGAAAATATTCTTCTCTGGAAGACTTTTTACAATCTTTACCGCGTTGGCAGAAGTAACACATACATCAGAATAAGTCTTAATCTCGGCAGTTGAATTTATATAACAAACCACCGCTAAATCTTTTGTTTTTCCTCTTATCTCTTTTATTTTTTCTGGAGTAACCATATGTGCCATGGCACAGTCTGCTTTTGCATCTGGCATAAAGACACGCTTGTCCGGATTTAGTATCTTTGCACTCTCTCCCATAAATGAAACTCCTGCAAATATAATCCAGTCTGCATCTGTTTTCGTTGCGACTTCACTCAAATAATAAGAATCTCCAACATAGTCAGCAATTTCTTGTATCTCATCCTCTACGTAATAATGGGCTAAAATGATTGCATTCTTTTTCTCTTTTAATTTTGTAATCTTCTCTACTGTGGTCATTATCTTCTCCTTGTACACCTAATTCAACATTTTGATAACACATGATTTGAAGTATAACACATATTTTTCTTACTGACAAGACACTTGTAAAGTCATTATTGTTTACAGCAAAAAACTGCTGCACTATTTCTAGCACAGCAGCCTCTACTAAATCTTCTTCTACAATTATAATGTTTGTTCTGTTCTCTCAATAATATCATCTTGTGTCGCTTTGGATAATACATGAAAGAATGCAGAATATCCTGCCACACGAACAATCAAATCTTTATGTTTTTCTGGATGTTTTTGTGCATCAATCAATGTATCTCTTGATACTACATTGTATTGTACATGATATCCATCTAAGCGGTTAAAGAATGTACGAATCATCATTTGTAATTTTTGTTTGTTCTCTTCTGTGGAAAGCATCTGTGGTGTTACTTTCTGGTTTAATAAAACTCCGCCTGTAATCTCGTGAGTTGGAAGTTTAGATACTGACTTAAATACTGCAGTTGGTCCATTCTTATCCATCGCATGAGCTGGTGAACATCCTTCCGCAAGTGGAGTTCCTGCCTTTCGCCCATCTGGAGTTGCTTTTGTCGCCATCCCCTGTCCCACATTGGCTGAGATAGATGAGGTTCCTCCATAACGAATTCCTCCAATTGGACCTCTTCCATAACGAGTGTTTGGATATTTCTTGATTTCATCAAGATAGGTATCATATACTTCAACTACTAGATTGTCTACATAATCATTGTCATTTCCGTATTTGGGTACATCATTGATTAACATATTTTGAATTTCTTTATTCTCTTTTTTTGTAAAGTTATCTTCTAATGCTTCAATTAACTGATTTCTTGTAATCTTCTTTTCATCATAGACAAGCTTTTTAATTGCTGCCAAACTGTCTGCCATATTGGCAATTCCAACTTGCAATCCTGAGATAAAGTCATAGATTGCTCCCCCTTGTTTTAACGTCTTTCCACGTCCTATACAATCTTGTGTTAAAGCAGAACATAAGATATCTGGGCATTCTCTTTCAATTGCAAGATCAATTGCATTTTCAACAATGACACTCATTCTTGTAAGCTCTCTCATCACCTGATCAATGGCTGCCTTTAAGTCTTCATATGTTTCCATATCCTTAAAATATCCACACTCCTTAACAAACCGTTTCCCTGAAGTTGGATCAATTCCATTGTTCATAGCAATTAAGAGAATTCTTGGGAAGTTCACATAACTCATACCAGTACAGCGATATCCCCATTTTCCTGGAACTGCAGTTTCTACACATCCAATGGCCGAATAATCATAAGCATCTTCTTCTAAGACTCCCTTTTCTATAAACGATGGGATAATGACTTCATCTGAATTAAATGCCGGCATTCCTGTTCCAAGTTTCATAACTTCAATGGCTTCATCCATAAATTCTTTTGATAACCCTTTATGATACCGAACTGTTAAGTTTGGTTGTGGAAGTCTTGTCTGTGCTACTGATTTTAATACTAAGAAAGATAATTCATTTACTGCATCTTTTTTATCTCTTGTTTGCCCACCAATGGTTACATTCTGATAAAGAGGGCTTCCTGCACTACTTAATGTATGTGCCTGACTTCGCACTTTATTTACTGTTAAAGTTTTAATCCAAAGATTTGTTAAAAGCTCAACGGCTGCTTCTTCTGTCAATGTGCCATTTTTCTTATCATTCATATAAAATGGATAAATATATTGATCAAATCGTCCGTAAGACAAAGAATGTCCATTGGACTCAATTTGCAAAATCAATTGAATAAACCATGTAGATTGGATGGCTTCCTGAAAAGTTGTAGCAGGCTCATAAGGAACTTTCTCACAGATTCGGCTAATTTCAAGAAGTTCTTCTTTTCTCTTTCCTTCTGCTTTTTGTACCTTCTCTTTTGCCAATACACTGTAACGATGTGCAAAATTCTTAACTGCTTCAATTACAATTAACACTGCATTGTAAAAGCAATATTTATCTAAATTCTCTGGAACACATAAATCTAATTCTTCCTTTAGTCTACGTGTTCTCTCTTCATAAGCCACGAGTCCTTTATCTAGCATAGTTTTATAATCTACTGCAAGATGAGCATCTCCTGAGTTTAGTTTTCCTTCCATTCCAAAGAATCCTGTTTCCATAAAAACATCCACTTCTTCTGGAAGTAAAGCTCCACCCTTGGCTCTTAGATTGTTGTTTTCCCAAAATGGTGCAATGGAACGAAGGGCATCCTTTGTCTCTTCCGTAATATAGAACACATCTCCATCACGCTTCTCAAATAAATCCAGTTCGTTCATCACAAACTCTAGTGTATATTCTGGAAAAATAGGTGCATCTTTATTTGATGCTGCCTGATTTCCCACAATTAAAGTTTCATCTTCAATGTAAATTGTCATCTTCTCTAGTATATTCTTTAGCATCAATGCTCGTTTCATCACTGCTGGCTGATTCTTATTCTCTTTGTAACTTTCTGTTGCAAGTAAGGCTCTCTCGGCACAAATATATGGTTTTTTATCCAACACATTCTCTCTAAATTGATTCATTCTTGGGGTTAAATCACCAAAATGCTCTATATTCTTCATCCACATTCTCCTTTGATTTCATTTGAAAGTTATATTTGTTTCATTTATAGTTTTATCATAACATTTTTTATGAAAAAGTCAATATGTTTTCTGAAAATTCACATTTTAAATTTCATTCGTAATTATTTTATTTACATTTGTTACTTTCCATGGTATTATAAGTACAAAAAGGAGACAACTATGAGCAAAGGAATTGTATTTAATATTCAAAAATTTAGTATTCATGATGGACCAGGCATTCGCACCACAGTCTTTTTCAAAGGCTGTCCATTAAAATGTCAATGGTGTTCTAACCCTGAGTCCCAATTGAAGCAAATTCAGATTCTATATGATAAAACAAAGTGTGCAGGGTGCCAGACATGTGTTCATACTTGTCCTCATCATGCTATTACTTTTTCTAACCAGCAGGTAAATATAAACTTCAATCAGTGTGTTTCCTGTCTTCAATGTATCCATAACTGTAAAAACCATGCTCTAACTCATGAAGGGGAATATAAAACAGTTGATGAAGTGGTTGATATATGTCTTCAGGATATTGATTTTTATGAAGAATCTGGCGGCGGTGTTACCATATCCGGTGGCGAAGGTATGAGTCAACCTGAATTTCTAAAAGAACTGGTCTTAAAATTAAAAGAGCATAAGATTCATACTGCCATTGAAACAACTGGCTTCATTCAAAGTGAAATATTTAGGGAACTTGCACCATTGTTTGATTTACTGTTATTTGATGTAAAACACTATGATAGAGAAAAACATTTTGCTGGAACTGGTGTTTACAATGATCAAATTATAGAAAATCTTATTTATACCATAAAAACTGGACTTCCTGTATTGCCTCGTATCCCTGTAATCCCTGGATTTAACGATTCCTTGGAAGACGCCATGGGAATTGCCTCTTTATTAAACAGAGCAAATGCTATGAAAGTACAACTTCTTCCCTTCCATCAGTTTGGCGAGAAAAAATATGAATTATTAAATCGAGAATATACTTTAAAAAATGAGACGGCACTTCATCCAGAAGACTTAAAGGAATATCAACAAATCTTTTTAGATGCTGGAATCCAATGTTTCTTTTAAATCTATGCACAAAAAAGCACTTATCCTTCATGAGACAAGTGCTTTTTCTTATTTCCATATAACTTTTGCTTTTCGTTTTGGAGTTGTCCTTTGATACTTTACATTTGGATATCCAAGAAGCATACAGCTCCGGATTTCTTTTCCTTCAATCCCAAGCCAAGTTTTCAATTCTTCATTAATGTCAGCAATACTGGCAAGATATCCATCAAACAAAACTCCTAATCCTTGGGCATTGGCCATATTTTCCATATTTTGAGACGCAAGTCCTGCATCTAATGGCCATTGAGATGCAACAAACATAACCACTGGTGCATTCCGAAACAAATAATCTTCTTCTGGATTTTTCTTTCTTTGACGATTAAAACTAATATAAGGCAAAACCTCACGTGGAATTTTCTTCTCTTTCTTATTCTTTTCTATATCGTCAATAAAACCCCATACTTTATCTTTTAGTATGTCTAATTCCTTCTGCACAAACACAAAGATACAGTCCTGATTATTCTTTGCCGTTGCTGTATAGCGACCTGCCTGAAGAATCTGATTTAACTTTTCCTCTTCCACTGGCATAGGCTTATAATCTCGAATACTTCTTCGATACTTAATACTTCGCAACAACTGCTCTGGATTCACATGAAAAGTATCTTTGTTATAGGTTTCCACTTCCTCCATATCATATTCTGGAATGCTGACTGCTCCACATGGACAGACTGCAAGGCAATGTCCACAATATAAACATTCACTTTTTACATTTGCTTTTCCAGCAACAATTGTAATTGCTTTGGCAACACAATCCTTTGCACATATCCCACAGCCAATACACTTTTCTTTGTCAATAGACACTGTCGGCTTTTCATTCATATTCTCTTTCCCCTTATCTCTTATTCTCGCTCCACAGCTACAACTTTAATCTGATTCTTTTCTAAAATCGCTTTCGCATCCTTTGGAATCTTATTGTCCGTAATTACCATATCTATATCACTAAATTTAGATTGAAGTACAACTCCTAGTTCCGTAAACTTAGTAGAATCTGTCAGAATAATTGTCTTTCTCGCAGATGCCATCATACTTTTCATTGCTTCTGCTCTCATCATATCTCCACAAGTAAATCCAGCCTCTGGAATAAAACCATCAGTACCCATAAACAACTTATCTACATAAAATTCACTTGCACATACTTTGACAAGAGGACCAACCATAACTTCTGATTCCTTCTGATATTCACCTCCTAATAAAACAACTTTTCCAACTCCATCTCCGGCCTGCCTAATAAATCTGGCAATAAAAGAAGAATTGGTAATCACTGTGATTTCCTTTTTAGAGTTAGTCAAATATTCCACAAGAAGGGCACAGCTAGAACCTGACTCCACCATAATCGTTTCCCCATCTATAATCAAGTCTGCTGCCTGTGCTGCAATCTTTTGCTTCACTTCATAGTTAAAGGACATACGCTTTCCAATGTCGGACATATTTTGAATCACTGCATACCCATGCTCTCTGCTTACAATTTTCATAGATTCTAACGTATCTAAATCCTTACGAATTGTGACCTGAGAAACATGAAGCATATTTGATAGTTCTGTCACCTTCACCTTTTTTTGTTGGTTGATAATCTCTATGATCTTTGTCTGTCGATCTGTCATTTTAATTCCCTCTCTAAAACACACCTACCATCTGATTCTCATCGTGGATTTGAATCCTGTACTCTTCTTCAAAAGTTTCTTATACTTGGTCCTTTTATTCTTAGGAACATAAAAGACAGCTTTTGTCTTAATCTTATAGAAAGCCTTCTTTCCTATTTTAATAAGATATTTTGACTTTATTTTGATTTTATTTAGCTTCTTACAATTCTGAAATGCCTTCGGTGCAATCTCTGAAATTTTGTATTGATATCCTTTGATTCGTACCTTGCTATTAATTGTGATAGATTTCGCTTTTTTCTTTTTCTTTGATACTCCTACAATAGAAACTTTTCCTTTTCCATTGGTTCTTTTATCAATGACTTTGTAGCGGATTCCACTCACCGTATATATCTGTCCCTTTTTTGGTGTCTCTTCTAAGATTTCTTCCTCAATCTCCATTATACTATAAACAGATGGTAATTTCTTTAAATATACTTTAATGGTTGCTTTTCCAGATTTCCCGGACTTAATTTTGTATTGTCCTATACTATTAATTGTTAAAAAGCTAGTATTATTTGATGAAAATCCAACATCACTTATTTCAATTGGAGTTCCCCTATAATTATCATCGATTGAATTATATGGCCAGATAATTGCTCGAATTTTTCCAGTTCCTTTGTCGGTATTGCTTTCTACTTCCTCTGCCCACATTTGAAGGTTGCTATCTGTGGTATTAATTATTGGCTTCACCTTTAACACTCCTCCAGTTGTTCTGGGGTTTCCTGTCGCTGCTTCTTCCCCAAAACATACAACCCAAAAATATGAATTCTCCACATGATAACACCCTACACCAACTGAAATATAATTCTCCTCTTGAGAATCATTTAAATTCATATCTGTTTCCTGCCATTCGTTTAAAACTGCTCCAGATCCTTGATTACTCTGCAAATACAATTCTCTTGTCACCTTTTTACTAATTGATGTACAAAAAGAATCATCTGGTCTCCAGTCTCCATATACAAAACTAAGTTCTGCTGCTCTTTGCATTGCTGCTTTTTGTAATTCCTGGTCTAGCTGTAACTTCTGTTCTCCCTGATTTACTCTCCGACGATTTAATTCGTTCAAAAGGAAATTTGCCTTTGTATAATCTTGTTCTCCACTTGTAGTAATCTTTGCTGTCAATTCCTGGGCACACACTTGCTTTGCTCCCAGCAAAATGAACATAATTAGGAAAAGAATACTCATTCCCTGTTTCCAAATTTTCATTATATATATTTCCTTTCAGACTATCTACTATCTTTTATATATTTTGCGATTGTCTCATACATCTTAGATGGTTTCACTGGTTTTGCTAAATGCACATTCATCCCAGCATCCAGTGCTTTTTTCACATCTTCCTCATATGCATTGGCTGTCATTGCAATAATCGGAACTTCTGCTACATCCAGCCGATCTAGACTCCGAATTGCTTTTGTCGCCTCAAGTCCCCCTAAAACTGGCATCCGAATATCCATTAGTATTGTATCATAAAAATGAAGTGGTGAATCCTTAAAAGCTTTTAATCCAAGTTCTCCATTCTCCATCCAGTCAACTATCGCTCCTTGCTTTTCTAACAAGTTTATTGTTATTTTAGCATTTAATGGATGATCTTCACATAGCAAAATCCTTTTATTTTCTAAAATTTTAATATCTTTTGACTCTGTTACCTCCAGATTCTCAGGTGTATCTGCCTCTGGAAAATCCAAATACAAAGTAACCTTTGTACCCTGATTTATCTTACTTTCAATCTCAATGCTTCCATCCATAAGCTCCACTAGTTTTTTCACAATCGACAGTCCAAGCCCTGTTCCACCCAAGTTCTCCTTAAGTCTATTCTCCTGCTCAAATGGCATAAACACTTTTGGAAGAAAATCTTCTGATATACCAATTCCTGTATCCTTGATAATAAATTTATGTCGAATTATGTGATTTTCTTCTGAAATTAATTCCATACTAAAATCAATTCGTCCTCCTTCTAGTGTGAATTTAATTGCATTGGAAAACAGATTAACAAATATTTGTTTCAGACGCTGCTCATCCATCATTACATATTTCCACTTACTTTCACCTTTTTCAAAATGAAATTCTATAGATTTTGCGTCCATCTGAGGTTTTACAATAGAAATAATAGTGTCAAAGATTTTCTCTTTATCACACACTTTTGGATAAAGTCGAAACCTTTTACTCTCAATTTTATTTACATCTAAAACATCCATAATCAATTGTAATAAATACTCTCCTGATTCTTGTAACTGTTTTAGGTCTTTCTTAATTTCTTTCAAATCCCCTTCTTTTTCCATGAGATAACTTAACCCTAGAATTCCATTCATTGGGGTTCTCATATCATGACTCATACGTGCCATGAATTCGCTCTTTGCCACATTTGCTGACTCTGCCTGAGCTAATGCCTCTTTTAATATCTGCTGATGTTTTATCTGCTCATAATAAATATCTGTAATGTCCGTAATTACAAGTCCTAAAAGTCCATTCTTCTGGTCAATATAAGAATAATTTGCCTGATAATAATGTTTTTTCTCACGTATATAAAGTGGAAAGAAGAAAGAATATGTATCCTCTTGTTCAAGTGCCTCTGTTACTGTTTTTATATAAAATTTCTTGATAACTTCGTCTTTATCTTCCCCTTCATAATGTTTATTCAGGTACGATAGCATAAATTCTTCTGAACGATTACCCGTTATCGGTTTACTCGTATTAGAAAAATTAAAAATAATATGATTATCGTGATGAATATCAATACATATTAACATCTCATGATTGGCTCTCATACTTTTTTCTGTCAATGCTTTCCTCACCATTCCAGTATTGATGTCTTCTATATAGATATAACCTTCTATGTCATCTGTTGTAGGGTTTTGCCTCATAATGGCAGAAGACCTACACCAATGAGTGGTATCTTCACTTACCTTCATACGTTGTTCCATTGATATTATCTTATTCCCATTAGAAAAACAATCTAGTAAATGGCTTCGACAAAATTGATTCTTATAATTCTCCCATTCATCTTCCTGTGCAAAAAATTCTTTCGCCTTCTCTATCCATTTTTCAATGTCCACATTCTTGTTGCCTCCAAGAATATCAATGATTTTTGGTCCATATGCTTTCTCAATTATATTTTGTGTTACATTCAATCTGAAACTACAAATGCAATTCTTACTCACCTTAGAGAGAATCCTCATTTGCGTCTCATACTTTGCCTCTTTTTTCTTTTCTTCCTCATAGCGATATGTATTATCAACCACATATTCAATATGGGTTGTAATTCCATTCCAGTCAAATAATTTTCCTTTTAGAATCAAATGCTGCCCATTGATATCATATTCCCGATTCAAAAATTCATCCTTTTTCATCACAGACATCTTGCAATTATCACATGGATAATCCCGATTCAACAAATATTCGTAACATTTTTTGTTTCCATAAGCTTTATTTCCAATGCAATCTGTAATTACATTGTTAGCATAAAGCATATTGTAATTCTCTGAATCACAGATATATACTCCCGTTGGAGATTCCGTTGCAATACATCGATATAAAATAGCTTCCTGAGGCATGCATGTAAATACTGCATAATAAATAAGAGTTCCATTTTCTTTACGAATAGGAGTTGCCGAAAGCTGTACCCACACTTTTGAACCATCTTTATGCATCATCCGATAGGATACATTAAAAGTTTCTTTTTTCTTTATCGCAGCTTCAATGGTAAGTCGAACGTATTCTATATCTTCCTTACAAATAATATCTTCCAGGTTATCTCTCTGAATCCATTCTTCGTATTCCTCTATACTTCTTCCACTCATCGCCGGGATTCCTTCACTATAGTATAAAACTTCAACTTTTTGTCCCATTTTATAAATTGCAATTCCCCCAGGAATATTTTTCATCAGATTGTCCAGTAATATATCCCTTTCCTTTATCTTTTGATAATACTTCTTTCTGCTTCGATTCATTAATATAATTAGCAATAAAATTACTGCTAAAAATGCAATCAAAATTCCACTAGGAATCAAAACTTTATGATACTTCTCCCAAATTGTTGGTGTATGATGAACCAGCACCGTATGTTCTGGCAATGATTTTGTGCTTAGTCCAAACTTTTTCATAACCTTTTCGTCTAATTTAATATGATACGGCATAGTCTCAACATCAATAGTCTCTATGGATGTTCCATTTAATATCTTAGTTGCCATCTTTCCAGCTAATCTTCCCATTGTGTCATAGGAAATCACCACTCCACCAAGAAGTCCCTCTCCAATACCTAATTCATCTGATTTAAAAACAGGTATCTTCGCCGCATCTGTTACTAATTTTGTTGCATTATACTGGGAATAAAGATGTCCCTCTCCATCATGAGTTAGCATCAAGAAAAGTAATATAGTATCCTCCCCGTAAGATGAAATCTTCTTTGTAATCTGATTCTTCGTTAAATTAGAACAGTTAAGTTCTTTCATTTTCATCTCTGGAAAATCTTTTTGGGAATCATAATACTGTCTACTGGAACCTCTGCATGATTCACTATCATCAGAAATTGCAACAATCTGGTTTGCATTGGGATATAGTTTTTTAGCCAGCTCAATTGTTTCTTTCATTGGAAAACTCTCTACAACACCAGTAATCAAAGGATCCTTTGCTGCATTTCTCGCCTTTTGCTTTGAGTTAATTCCTTCAAACACCATTGGAACTCCAGAAAACAACTTATTCTTATATTTTAATGCGAAATCCAGCGCCACATCATCACCTAAAACAACTACGTCATAACCACCTAATTTATTAATATTATTAGAAACAGTATCATAGATGGGCTTTTCAATATCTTTATAGGCATGTGTCTTAGTGTCCATAAAAACATAATCTACTTTTGCATAGCCTTGAATCTGGCTTTTAAATCCGTTCAGTTGCTTCGGTATACTATCCCAATCATAATTATAAGAACTTAAAAATAAAACTCTTGCGTTCTTTTTCTCTGTATCTGTTTGTGCAGCAGAACAAGTTGCCTGAAAACTGCAAGACAAAATCATTACAATTAAAATAACTAGCACTTTTTGTAACCACTTATACTCTTTCATGATTCATCTCCTTTATGCTGCATTATCTGTTTGTTTTATTATACAACTATTAGACAATTAATTCCATAATATAGTACAGTGAAATTTCTTTATATGAAATATTTTATCAATTTAGGAAGTAAATGTAAGTACAAACGCGCATATGTTTTAAGAAAATCGTTGACATCACTAATGTCCTAAAGTATAATATCAATTGTTGCTGAATTGTGGCAATAAGCTGGCGTGGCACAGGTGGTAGCGCACCTCATTGGTAGTGAGGAGGTCACGGGTTCAACTCCCGTCGCTAGCTTTGTTAATAAGATACTCGAAACCTAGAATTTATCAGGGCTTCGAGTGTTTTTTTGCGTTTTTTTGCAAGGGAAAAATGATTAAAAATGAATAAAAGTGCATAAAAGTGTAGTTGTTCACCTTCTGGAACAAATTTTAATAACCATCTAAATAATATATCAACTTGTAAACTCTGCTTTTTTCCGAAACTTTGATAATATCTGTTTGAATTTTTTTAATTATGCAACACGAATGCAACACGAATGCAACACGAAAAAGGGCCGGGATTTCACTCCTTGCCCTTTGATTTTTATACCCTGGCTTTCTCTTGCTTATACCACTTGCTATTTTAAGTTGATTTTTTGAAGCAATGCTTCTTGTAGCACTTGTGAAAAATTAACTCCAAGATTTACTGCTTCCTCGTTCATCCATTCCGGAATGCTAAGAGTCTTTTTTACTGCCTTATTATTTGTTTTCTTTAAATAAGCAAGCATATCAAATTCTACAACTACTAAAAAAGAACCATCTTCTACCTGAATATCTTTCAAATCTGTAGGGAGTGGAATATTCTCCTTGTTTTCTTTTCTGTCAGTAATTGCAAGACCTAATGCGTCCACTGCCATTTCATAGGCTTCATTTGTAGTATCTCCATCTGTTAAACACTCCGGAAAGTCTGGAAACGAAATCCAATACCCTCCTTCTTCTGCTTCATGAAATACCGCTGGGTAAAATAATTTATTCATAAAAACACCTCCATAGGTTGGCTTGAACTATTTAAGTCCAGCCTGTTTTAGTATTTGCTGCTCAAGACCTTTCTTTAAAGCCTTGTTGTGATAAGGTACTATGGTTTGTTTATTAGTCTCTTCATTTTTTAGTTTAACATGCGAACCTCGCTTACTAACCTCTACAAAACCATTTTTCTTAAGTAGCTTTATCATTTCTCTTGGCGTCATTGGCATTGTATGTATCTCCTTTCCTTACCATATTTATATTATAATACGTAATATTACGTATGTCAATATTTTATACAATAGAAAGGTACTTTGTTGGCACCCAACTATTAAGCTGCTTAATCAATGCTTCTTTTACACCTTTGTTTGTCTGTACTTTTGTAACCGTATACTTCTTTCCAATATAAGCACTGGATACAGACTTACCAGAGGATGCTCCACCATACTTTGCACCACTCTTAATCTTTACTGTACTTCCAGCCTTAATGCTTGCATTGGATGTCGTAGTAACTTTTTTTAGATTATTAACATCTACAATCACAGATGTAATAGCTTCTGCAATTTTATCAAACTTGCTTACAAAAATCTCATTGTCCTTCTTGTTAGATATAAAACCAAGTTCTAGAAGAACTGCTGGCATTTTGGTCTGACGTAGAACTGCTAAACCTGTTCGGACTTTAGTCCCTCTGTTAGTAAATCCAATGGCTTTCATTTTTGCATTTATCTTATTAGCAAATTCCTTCTTGGTTCCACTATTTGCATATACTAAAGTTTCATAGCCTTTCGCAGAACTATCTGCACTGTTTCTGTGGAACGATACAAAGAAGTCTGCTCCTGCTTTATTAGCAATTGTTGCCTTTCCACTTGGACTTGCGTATGTATCATTTGTTCTTGTCATTCCAACCTTGCAGTTATAAGCAGACAATAAGGATTTCACTTTCTTTGCCATCTTAAGAACGTCGTCTGCTTCCTTTCTTCCGTACCCCACTGCTCCACTGTCTTTTCCACCATGCCCAGGATCTAAATAAATTAATTTATTCATTATATTCCTCGCTTTCTTTATTTACAATCTTATCTGCAATATAACTTAATACTGCCACTACTGCTCCTGTTACCATATTATATGCAGCTAAAAAAAGTACCGTCTCCATCTTACTCATATTCCTTACTTTTCTTTCTTTTTTTCATTTTAAAATTATTTTCTCCATAAAAAAAGAAGATGCATATGCACAATGTCATTAAGTTAAGATGGCGATAATAGATCTCTATATCAGAAATGGTATAGAGGTCTTTTTATTTTGTAATAAATGCTTGTAATTATGAAACATCTTAATTGCAAGGAGGAATGCATATGTCAGATTATATTGAAAGTACAACAGAGTCTCTTGAAACATTGATATCAGAATTATCATTAAATCCATCCCTTTTTCTGAAAAATCCCGATGTCGATTTTACTAGAAATCGAAAGATTGATTTTAAGACATTGGTTGGAATCACCATGAATTCAGGTGGCTGTACAATGAGTAAGAAATTACTGGATTTCTTTGATTTTAGTTTAAATACACCATCTGTTTCTGCTTACACACAACAACGTTCGAAAGTACTTTCTGAAGCATTTGAATTTATTTTCCATGAATTCTATTCCAATAATCAGGGACAAGGTAAGAGATATGAAGGATATCAACTATTAGCTTGTGATGGAAGCAATCTTACTATTGCTACAAACCCTAAAGACGCTGAAACAGTTTGGAAAGCTACAGAAAAAAAGAGATTTCGCTCAAAGATGATGAATATCATCTTAAACAAAATCTCTTTTAAACTTCTGTCATCGAATCAATATCTTAACTTAATGACATTGTGCATATGCACCCTCTTATTCGCCTATAATCACACCAAGTTTTATTTTTCTAATAAATTCTGTTAAGAAGTATAATGTAACTGTTGATATTAAAAATATAATAATTGTTACAATATAAGAATTGTATTCATTTCCCTTTATCATATAAAAAAGAAATATATAATCATTGGATGGAATAAATATATCCCAAAAATATTGTTATAAAATCTTCCTCTCGTTATCTTTTGGTTTAATAAAAGGCATACTTCCTGAATAAGCAGAAACGACAAATAAAACCGTTCCTACAACGAAAGATTTGCTTCCATTAAGAAATTGATTCATGATTCTAAATATGATAAACAAAAAGAATAATGTCCATAAAAACCATAAGTGCCTTGCATCCATTGAAAGGATGATGCCCTTATATATGTATCTTAAATATGAAACCTTTGTTGGTGCAACATAAAAAATTTCGAAAATAAAATATGGTACAATAACACGCTTCACCTTGTTCTACACAAAATGATAAATGTTTTTATACTTTCCAATCCTATTAATACACAAACTATATACAGCACCAGATACAAATATAAATAACGGCATGTGAAAACTATATATAAATTGTGTCACAAAATTCAAAACAACTCACTTAAAAAAATTTGATAATTTTAAAATTACATTGTGAAATTATAGTGTTTTAGATATAATTATTGAATAGTGCAAAATACTAATATGAAAGGAACAATTATGTTACACACAAATAAACATTTACTTGAAGGATACACTTTTATTGATTTGTTTGCAGGTCTTGGTGGATTTAGATTAGCCTTTGAATCTTTTGGAGCAAAGTGTGTTTATTCCAGCGAACTCGATGAACATGTAAGACAGGTCTATGCAAAGAATTTTGGTGAATTACCAGATGGAGATATTACAAAAGTAGATGTAAATACAATCCCTAATCATGATATTCTTTGTGCTGGATTTCCTTGTCAGGCATTTTCCATAAGCGGAAACCAAAAAGGGTTTGAAGATAGTAGAGGAACACTTTTTTTTGATACCGCTAGAATAGTCAAAGCCAAAAAGCCTAAAATTGTTTTTTTAGAAAATGTAAAGAATTTTGCAAGCCATGATAATGGAAGAACACTTAAGGTTGTAAAAAACACCATGGAAGAGTTAGGCTATACTTTTTATCATCAAGTGTTAAATGCAGTTAATCATGGAATACCTCAGAAGAGAGAGCGTATTTATATGGTTTGTTTTAGAAATGATTTAGAAGTGGAAAATTTCACATATCCAGAACCTATTAAGTTGAAAAAACATGTTGAAGATTACTTACTTACTGATGAAAGGCTCGTATCTAACTTATATGTCGATAGACCAGATACTTTTTTTAATGATAGAAAAGATGATGCATATAGCAATAAACCTATTAGACTAGGAATTGTTAATAAAGGTGGACAAGGAGAAAGAATCTATAGTATTAAAGGTATTGCAATTACTCTGTCTGCCTATGGTGGAGGTGTATTTGCTAAAACAGGTGGCTATTTGATAAATGGTAAAACAAGAAAGCTTCATCCAAGAGAATGTGCACGTATTATGGGCTATCCTGATTCCTATAAGATATGCGAAAAACCAAATCAAGCATATAAGCAATTTGGAAACTCTGTTATTATTGATGTACTTCAAAAAATAATAGTAGAAATAATTAAAGTGATAAATGCCTAAAAAGGTAGAAAGAGGACCTATTGATCTCTTTCTACCTTTTTGGTTAATTGTATAATAAATTCTGACTCAGTCAAACCAGGTGTTGCCTCATCATGTTTAATTGAGAAAATAACATTTGCATTATTTGTTTTTGATAATTTTCGTATTTCAAACTCATTATCTCTCTTTGAAAACATATATTCATATCCATCTAGTAAAAAACGTTTATTATGTAACTCTTCATCAGATTTGAGAAAAATTTTTGAATCATTAATGCTAATAGTATTTATAGCATTATAATTTGTTTTTAGATACTCAACAACAGACTTTATTTTAGATTTGCCTACGGACGATGATCCGCTCTTTTTAATTCTATATTTTGCAGTTACATCAAAATATTCTTTAAATCTATCTATAGGAAGAATTGTATACTCGTTTGTAATAAAATACTCAACACCTTTTCCACTATATGTTGTTATTATCCAATCAGCAAAAATATCCGAACCATTTGGCATATCTATATCCTCTCCGTTTGTTCCAGAATCTTTAAAACGTTCAAAATCATGATTCATAAAATCAACAATTTGCTTTGCGTATGTATTTATTCGTGTTGCGTTTTTCTCACTATATTCAAACGAATGTGTTTCCACATCGGGAATTAGAACAAATTGTCCGCATTGAGCAGGAGAAAGCTTAACATCTATAAAAAAATTATTACGGGAATAACTTTCTACTTTAATATCAGGGATTGTTGAATCAGAACCCCCCTCATGAATAAATCTTGCATATTCTTTAAATCTATCATTAAGATAATTTGTACATTCAATTTCATATTTCTCCCAATTTCTCATTATAACTCTCCATTTCATATTTGTTGAAGAAAATCAATTATTGATTTCCCTAATAATTCTATAACATTTACAGTCATTGCATTTCCAGCTTGCATTAAAAGATGTCTGTCACTTACTTCATTTTTTACCTTATTTGCATATTCTATTGGAAACCCTTGCAATAGCAATGCTTCAAAACCTGTTAATTGATGTATGTTTTTGTTCTTTATATATAAAATCCCATCTCGTTGAGTTCGAAGAGTGGGGCATTTTCCCTCATATATTCGCAAATCATTCATTCTTGTGTCTAATATTTTTCCTTCCATTTTAGTTAAATCAAAAATATTATATTTTCCATTGTTTGTAGGGTTGTTTAGATAATGTTTTAATATTGATATACGTTCATCGGATGCAATGTTATCGTTATCTATTAAGTATTTGCTTAATGGCTCTTTTCCTCTTTTTTCAGGCCATTTAAAAAAATCTAAACTATCTGTTATATCGCTTCGAAAACCTACAATATAGACACGCTGACGCATTTGAGGGACTCCATAATCTAAGCTTGTTAAAACTTTATAATCAATTTTATATCCAACTCGATTTAGTTCTTTCAAAATAACTTTGATGGTTTCCCCTTTGTCATGAGTGACTAACCCTTTAACATTTTCAAGTAAAAAGCATTTTGGTTGAGTTTCTTCTAATATTCTTGCAATGTGAAAAATTATTTGTCCTCGATAATCTGAAAATCCCGCTTTACGACCTATTACAGAGAAAGTTTGACATGGAAATCCTGCAATCAGCATATCGAATTGGGGAAGTCCATCGCACTTTATTTTTTTTAAATTACCAAAGTTTTTTTCATTTTCAGTATTGTGCATCATTCGATATGTTATAGGTGAAATTCTTGCTGAATCCGAATAACCTACACAATTCAATCCTGCCTGTTCTAATCCTAATCTTCCTGCTCCTATTCCTGAACAAAAATCAAAGAAAGTATTTATTTTCAAATTATTTCCTCCCTAATATGGTTGATAAAGTATATTTTATCAAATAATAGAAAAGAATTAAATAGTATTTTTTAATTCTTTATTACTTAAGTTATATAAATTCGTTTTCGTAAACCTTGTTGTTCTATAAAACATAGATTAAGATTGGAGATAGTTAGAATAAAGATAGAATAAGATTTACACATATTTAAAACATGAGAAGGATATTATGAAAGAGAAACCAACAACAAAAATCTGTAAACACTACAAAACTGAAATACCATATGATGCAAAGGCTATCCAATCTGGAAAACAAATAAAATTAAATGATGATACGTATGACATATTATTAACTAAAAAAGCCAAGGCACATAAAAACCTTGGCTTGAATTTTGTCCATATTTATTTCTCCTTACTTTTTTCCAATACTTTTGACAATACCTGATACATCTTCTTTGGTCGAAAAGGCTTTGTAATGTGTTCGTTCATTCCAGCTAGAAATGACTCTTTCATATCGTCTACATACGCATTGGCAGTCATGGCAACAATGGGAATTTCTTTTGCATCTTCACGCTCCATGTTACGAATTTCTCTTGTTGCTTCTAATCCATCCATCACTGGCATACGTATATCCATCAAAATAAGATCATATTGATTGGGTGGTGAATTTTTCCACAGTTCAACGCATTCTTTTCCATTACGAATCCACGTCACCTGACATTTTACTTTTTCTAGCAGCTTAATTGCAACTTCTGCATTCAAAGGATGATCCTCTGCAAGAAGAATCTTCTTTCCCGTCAAATTATCAACTTTTATCTCTTCCAACTCTATTACCTCTTCTTCCAAAGAATCCTTAACTTTAGGAAATTCAAGGTAAACTGTAAATTTAGAGCCTGCACCTAGTTCACTTTCTACTTCTATGGTTCCATCCATTAATTCAATTAATTGCTTTACAATAGATAGCCCCAATCCACTTCCCATCTGCCTAGACACAGATTCACTATACTCCTGCGAAAATGGAAGAAAAATTCTGTTTGTAAGAAAGTCTTCACTCATCCCGATTCCATTATCTGAAATCATAACTTTATACTGAATATTGAAATCATTCTCTTTTTTACATTCTCCTAATACTTCTACTTTACCTCCGGACGGTGTAAACTTAATTGCATTGGAAATAAGATTCATAAATATCTGTTTTAATCGCATAACATCTGCTCTAATATAACAAATATCTTCTTTCTTATCTAAAATCATTTGAAGTTCAATATTTTGTTCCTCTGCACTCCTTTGAGTCATATTTTTTACATTCTCAAGAACTTCCTTCATGGTAACCACTTTAGGATCTAATACCATCTGTCCACTTTCTATCTTCTGAAAATCCAAGGTATCATTCAACAGTGCAAGGAGATATTCTCCTGATGATTTTATCTTTTCTATATATTCATGCAAAATTACAGGGTTGTCTACCTCTTTGGATAATTCTGCAATACCAAGAATTCCATTCATTGGAGTTCTCATATCATGACTTATTCTTGATAAAAACTCTGTCTTAGCATAGCTCGCCTGTCTTGCATCTTCTAATGCACCTTGAAGCTTAGAATTCTTTTCTTGTTCCTCTTTCATAATCTTGGTGTGTGTAATATGTATCGTGCTGATTAACCAGCTTTTTCCTTCATGTACACAGCACAATGTTGCATAGATATTCATACGGGGAAGGAATTCTTTCTCAGAAATACCATATCCTTTTATAAAACACATCTTTGTATTATCATTCAATTCCTGCCAAACCATAGATTGTGTTTTCATAATATAAGAATCAGGAAAAAACATAGTCTTCGATTCAAATAGTCTTTTTAATTCATTCTTGCCGATTGTATTATAATCAAACTCTATTCCTATCCATTGAATATCGTCTGTCATACAATCTAATGTTGCATCCATCTTCTGATCAAGATAATATGCCTTAATCCAAGCATTGGCAACTTCTAAAGCACTTTGAAATACCATATGAATTCTCCCTTCTTTTATATCTATTATTGTACCAATGCTCAAAATATTAGTCAATAGCTCAATACTGCATACAATATATTTTTCTAGCAACTATATAATATAAATAGGTAAATATAACACAGTAGGAGGTAGCACGCTTGAGTAAAAACATTGCATTTAAAAATAGAGATCGTTTCATAGAACTTGGTCTTACCATCGCTGCGTTACGCAAATTACAGGGTATGTCACAGGAACAACTTGCCGAAAAGGCTAACATCAGTCGTTCTCATTTAAGTTCCATTGAAGCTCCTAATATTATAAGACCATTTTCCTTAGAAGTTTTATACAATCTTGCAGATGCATTGAATATTAACGCTGGAGATTTACTAAATTCCACACTCCCATTTGATAAAATTCAAAAATGCACAAAAAAAAGATAGGTCAGCTACTTTGACCTATCTTTCATCTTCAATCTACGTTGTCAATTTGGTACTCTCGTATAAACTGCATATAAGACAGCCTCATCTTCATCAGCATCCCCTAGTAAAGAAATGTTAGCATCCATCCGCACTAAAATATTTTTATGATTCTTTGTATATAGTCTATGGGTTCTATGTAAAGACAGATTATTTCTTATACTCTTTTCAATCTCTTCCTGAAAATATGGAAGATCTTCTGAAAAAATATTTTTTCGCATATCTTCTTTTATGATTTCCAAATACTCCTCTGCTGTGTATCCACAAATCTTTGCAAATCCATCTGATACGTAGTCTGTTGCAATTCTTCCATCTTTTTTCATGTGGTATATGGCAACTCCACCTGGAATACAAGAAAGAAGCATATGCTCTTTTTTTCTTATCTCATCAAGTTTACGCATCTGGATACTCTGTAACTTATAGTTTTCAATGACCTTATGTACCCTATGTGCTACAATGTCTGTCTGATATGGTTTTGAGATAAAATCATCTGCCTCCATACCAAGAGCTTTTTGTTCACTTTCTTTATCCCCCTGAGATGTGATGATAACTGGAATATCCTTCATCTTCTCATTGGCTCGAATCATCTTCAATACCTGAAATCCATCCATGACTGGCATCAATAAATCCAGCATAACAATATCTACTTTATCATAGTTTTTCTCTAAATAATCAAATGCTTCTTTTCCATTTTCCTTTTCTACAATATTGTATTCCTTTAAAAATATACTGCCTAAAACGGCTCTATTTACTTCAATATCGTCCACAATTAACATAACTCGGTCATGTTCTACTGACGGGATCACTGGAACTACTTCCTTCTTTACAACAGGTTCTTCTACATGGAGTTTTGAAGCTTTGATAATCTTTGAATTCATAATTAGTTTTTCAAAATCTTTCTTTGGCATTGGCTTTGCAAAATAAAATCCCTGCACATAGTTACAATCCATAGACCGCAATGCTGCAATCTGTTCTGCTGTCTCAACTCCTTCTGCAATTACTTTTAAATTAAGCCACTTTGCAAGACTGATAACAAAACTTAATATTCCTCTTGATTCTGTCTGTTTCACTTCGTTCTGTACAAACTTCATATCTAATTTTAAGATATCCACTGGCATCTCTGCTAACATATTCAAAGAAGAATATCCACTTCCAAAGTCATCCATCTCAATTACAAATCCCATATTGCGAAGCTTTTCCACAACCTCAATAATCTGATCCGCATTTTCTGTATATGCGGATTCTGTAACTTCTAAATGTAAATAATTATATGGAATTTGATATTTCTCCACTAGATGAACCAGCATATCTACCAGTTTAGGATTATACATATCTGCCCTTGACACATTTACAGATACTGCAACGGTTTCTTTTCCTTGCTTCATCCACTGCTGAATGTCTTTGCATACGCTTTCCCAGACATAATAATCAAGCTTGGTAATAAATCCATTCTTCTCAAACAGTGGAATAAATTCTCCTGGTGACATAAAACCACGTTTTGGATGAATCCATCGAACTAAAGCTTCTGCACCAGCAATTCTCTCACTATTCAAATCATACTTTGGTTGATAATATACCTGAAACTCATGTGCTTTCAATGCTGCCTTCATATTACTTGTAATAAACTGCTCATCAATTAATTTTTCACGAATGGAATCGTCATATTTGGAAATTAGTACATTATACTTGTCCCGATTTTTCTCTGCCACTAACTTGGCGCGGTCACACATTACTCCAACTGAAATATCTTCTGCACCTATGGCATAACAACCACAATGAATCTTAATCTCCATATCAATTGGAAATTCATTTACCTTTTGAATAAATTCTAATACGTTCTCTGCTTTTTCTCCCTGTTCACGAGTAACAAATGCATAGAATTCATCCCCTAAAAATCGTCCACAAACACTATCTCCATCATAGGTAGTACTCAAAGCATCTGCTATATGGCACAATACCTTGTCCCCTTGAACTTCTCCATATGTTTCATTGATTAATTTAAAATGCTCTACTCCAATACATAGAATATCATACTGCTTATCTGGGTTTTCCAAAATACGTTCCTGCACCTGTTTAATAAAGAAATGTTTATTATATAAATCGGTTAATTCATCCCTCTCTACTTTATTAATCATGGCTGCAGTTTCACGAAATTCAATGGTATTACGAATTCTCTGACATATAATCTTTGCATTATATGGTTTTCCTATGAAATCATAAGCTCCTAATGTAAGTACCTTAATCTCTGCATCTTCCCCATCATTTTGTGAAGATACAATTACAGGAATCTTAGATAAAATCGCATTATTTTTCATCTGTCTTAATACTTCGTAACCGTCCATCACTGGCATTACAATATCTAAAAGAACAAGAGAAATAGCCTCAGAATGTTCTTGGAGAACATCTAAGGCTTCTTGTCCATTATTGGCATATAGAATATTATATTCTTGTGATAATAGTTTCCCTAGTATAATTCGATTAATTTTCTGATCATCGACTACCAGAATTGTACGTTTTGTCATCTGTATCTCCCTTATCAGGTTTGTTCCTTTTCAAACTATATACTACCCTCTCAATACTATTCTTATTATACCACTTATTTTATTGTTTTTTCCATTATTTTAATAATTTCATTGTGATTATCTTCACTTTGCTATATTTTCCAAACACTTTTTTGTTCTTTACTTTTTTATAAGCTCTTACTTTTACACTGTAAGTTTTTTTCGTCATTCCAGTTTTCTTTGTGTATGCTAGTTTATTTTTTCCACACTGATATACTCTCTGGTAGTTTTTAGCACCTTTTACTTTCATATAAACACGATATCCATCAGCTCCAGAAACTTTCTTCCAATTTGTCTTTAGGTAACTTCCCTTTTGTGAAACTTTTTGAATCGAAACTTGTGCTGGGACAACCTTAATTGTCTTTACATTTGAAAATGCCCCATAAAACGTTTTACTTCCATAAATTTTATAAGCTCTTACTTTGTAGTAATATGTGGTTCCTGTTTTTTTCTTAGTATCTGTAAATGATCTTGCAGTTGTCGTTTTTACTTTTTTGTATGTTCCATTTTTTGATGCTTTTCGATATACTTGATATTTACTTACACCTGAAATCTTATTCCATGTAACCTTTGTACTTTGGTATGACTTGCTCTCTCCTGATAATTTAATCTTAGGAGAAACACTTTCCTTTGCAATCCCTTCCTTTGTCTTAACTGTTACAGTGTAAGAAGTTTCTGATACATTAGCACTATTATTCATTGTTGGCCATGATGTTCTTCCGCAAACTACTTGAAATTTACTTCCATGTGCAACGGGAACAGCCTGTGTACGATCATATTCTTTAGAACCAACAATAGTTTTCACTTGGAAGTTTTTATTTGCTGCTGTTGGAATTACTTTCACTTCTTTTACTCCATCACTTACTGTTAAAGTATATGATTTGGTATTTGTTTGAAACGCTGGGCTTATAGTTCCTGAACTAAAGGTAAGTGCTTTTAATGATTTGTCATTATTATTATAGATACTTCCTATATCCTCACCCCAGTTTGATGAATACATTACTCGCAGTTCATCTCCAGCTTTTAAGGATCCATCTGAAATCTTGTAATCTAATAAACCATTATTGGTAAACCAGTCATTTAATGTACACATCCATCCAGTGCTTAAATTCTCAATGGTCTCTATTCCATTCCACTGATTTAACTTGATATCTTTCTTTTCATTGGCACATGCAGTTTGAATGGCTGACAATGCTGTCATATCATCTGTAATATCTACATAGGTATCAAATAAATTTCCATCCCACGCAGCTCCACTTTCTTTTGTTGCAGTTGTATTTTCTACAATCACATGAACCTGTCCTTTTTCAGCTGCAAATGTATTTACTTGAAACAGTGCAAAAAAGCATAAAATTCCAAGAATAATTCCTAAACTCTTTTTCTTTAAACTCATGGTGTCTCCTCCTAATATCATGTCGTTTTCTATTTTGTCTTTTTACTCTTTGTGGATGAATATGAACTATAGGTTCTTTTTCCACTCTGGGTTCGATATGCTCGAACTCGATAATAATACTTCTTTTTCTTGCTTAATTTAGTTTTTGTATAGCTTTTCACACTTCCCTTCTTTATAGTTTTGATTGTTTTCCATTTTCCTTTGGAAGAAGTCTTTTGATAAATCACATAACCACTAGCTCCTGCGACTTCCTTCCATTTTATTTTCATTTTCTTTTTCCCAGAAGATAAAGAAATACTAGTAGACTTTAAAACAGTCCTGCCACTTTTTATCTGGCTGAAACTTCCAATATGTGCTGCATTATAAGGCCTGACTTTATAGTAATATGTCTGATTTGACTTTAAATTACTTTTGGTGTAATTCAAACTGGATGTAGAAGCGATTTTGCTATAGCTTCCTCCATAAGATGTTGCCTGATAAATATGGTATCCAGATGCCCCTGCAACTTTCTCCCATGAAATCATATTCTTTTGATAATTTACATTTTTCACTGTAATTTCTGTCTGATTTAATCCAGCATTGACTGCAAAAATATATCCGGAATCATTTTTATAAAATAAGGTTCCTTCTTCATCTGTAATCACATGGGAAATACAATACTGTCGTTTGCTCTTCTCTGGATAGTAAATGTCACTTCCTTTTCCTGTCGTCAGGTCAATCATATACAGCCCTCCTGGACTTTGATTATATGTCATATACAAACGTTGATCCTTTAATAGCATATCCCCTTGCACATACCCTGAAACTCCATAGGATTTAGATATTTTCATCTGTGCAGTATCAATTTCAACAACTGATTTACTACTCACTCCTACATAAGCCTTTCCATCAGATATTACAGGTGTACTTGTTGACGCTCCAGAGAGTTTCACTATTTTCTCTTCTGATAACTTTCCATCATCACTTATTGTTACTTTGTGAAAATATCCTGCCTTAGATGTAAAGTATAGATAATTCCCCTCTACTACGATTCTAGAACGAACATCTCCTGTCTTTGATAAATCCAACTGTTCTATTTGCTTTGTATTTTGATTGTATGTGTACAATGACGGAATTCCGTCTGCTCCATCTTCAGAACCAAAAATAATGTAACCCCCATAAACTCCTGCTCCTGCCCAATAAAATCCACCTTTTCCTATATCTCTATGGGCCACTGAATTTACTGGATTTGTTGTCTTTTCAGGTGTAGCATTCAGCTCATAATAACTGCCACTTCCTGTTTCTCCACCCATCCAGCTTCCTGTGTAAAGCTTTCCATTGCTGTATGTTACTTTGGTCAAAACCTGACCAGAAATACTGCTGCTTTCCCACTTCTTCTCTAAGGTATTTCCATCTAATCCAGTTATGTAACTTGCCGACCCTTTAATGGTTATCACAACTACTAAGTTTTTCTCTTTCACATAAGTCACTGGAATCACAGCATATCCAACAGTTCCTGTAAGAGTATCGCTAGTCACTTCTGTTTTTCCTGTATCCTTATTTAATCTATATACTTTTGAGCCACTTCCTACATAAATTTTATTGTTTCCATAAGTAGGTGGTGTCACATAGCTAGACGTTCCTGGTCTTACGCTCCATTTGGTTTTTCCTGCTGTTTCTGGAAGACTTCCTGCCTGCACACTGACAATACTCAGCATAAAAACCATCATTCCAATTAATAAATATCTGACTTTATTTTTCATGTTCCTTCTCCCATCTAGAATTCCATTTGATACTTTATTTTTAAACGATTTAATTTTTCAATTAATGGATTTTTTAATAGAAACAAAAATATAATCGTCGCAAAACTGTGAACTACATTAAATGGCACTGCCAAAGAATACACAGTTATGGCACTTTGCCAGCTTGGAACTGGCTGAAGCTTTAAGATGGTCCACACATCTACAATCCCTCCATAAATAAAAAATGTCATAATTCCTCCTGCTGCCATAAGGATCCATTTATTTTCAAAAAGTTTTATATTCCCAAGGCTTCCTGATATTAATCCAATCATCCCAAGGGCAAGCATTTGCCAGGGAGTCCAAGGTCCCTGACCAAACATAAAATTGGATATAAATCCTGTCATCGCTCCCACAAAGAATCCCACCTGATTGCCCATGACTAATCCTGCAATCATAATAACAGCTACCATAGGTTTAAACTGGGGAACCATAAAAAATGCACATCTTCCAATTACCGCAAGTGCGGTCATTGCTGCAATCACAACTAATTCTCTCGTTTGAAATCTTCGCTTTTCCATAGAAACCACAAACATGAGTAGAGTAACCCCAATCATTAATAAACTTGTCCCATAGTAATGAGTGTTGTGGAATTTATAGAAACTTCCAACTACAAGAATTAATTCGAGTAAAATACACCCATACATCCATATTTGACTACTGGGAGACATTTTATGTACCCTTTCATTTTTAGCAGAACACAACACTGGATTTTTATGTTTGCCGCCTTTTTTCTTTTCCTCATTACCCTTACACGCCAAAATCACATCTTCCTCAAGCACTGCATCTGGAATCCTCTCTCTTGCCATCTTATTTGCAATGGTTGTATAGAATCGATTTCCTGCAAATAATTTGTCTGGAGTATTGATTTCCATAATACTGCCTTGAAATAAAAAGGCACATTTCATTGTATAACGGCTGCAAAATTCCACATCATGAGACACTAATACAACTGTAATTCCCTGATCTTTTAGTCGGTTTAGAACCTGAGCAAGTTTTCTTTGATAATAAATATCCAGTCCTTTAGTTGGTTCATCCAAAAGTAATACTTTGGGATTTCTAAGTAGAAGTTTACCAAGTGCTACTCGTTGCTGCTCTCCTCCAGAAATATCATAAGGATGGTGGTCTAAAATATCCTCTAACTCTAAAAATGCTATTATTTCATTGATATCTTTTGATATTTCCAGCAATTCGTCTTTCACTGTATTTTTTGAAAATAGCGTCTCTGGATTTTGTGGCAGCATTCCAACTTCTTCTTGCTTTAATTTCCAGACTGCTTTCCCACGGTATGGTTTTAATGACTCTCGCAGAACTCCAAGTAACGTGGTTTTACCCACACCGTTCCCTCCTAAAATCCCAAAGATTTCACCTTGTTTGATTTCAAAGGAAATATCTTTCAAAATATCTTCCCCATCTTGTTCATATCGAAACCAAAGGTTCTTCCCCTGAAAAATAACAGGAAGATCCTCTTGTTGCTGTCTTTCTTTAGGAATCTTAGTTATTTTTTGATGTTCCATCCACATTTTCCCCTCTTTAATATCAAGAGGCAGTTTCATACCTTTTTCTCCTTCAACCTCAAGCACAATGCGAGCTACTCCTGGCATTGCATCATAGAAAAAATGATTCTGTGACTTTAATTGTTTTATTACATCTCTTGGCTGTCCCAGACTTACAATTTGTCCATAATCTAACACTAAAACTCGATCTGCCAAAGTACAAACTTCTTGTAGACGATGCTCACAAATCACAATGGTCGTTCCCATTTCCCTATGTATTTTCTCCAACATATGAATAAAATTTTGTGCAGCAATTGGATCTAACTGGGCTGTTGGTTCATCCAGCAAAAGTACCTCTGGATCCATAACCATAACACTGGCTAGATTTAGCAACTGCTTTTGTCCCCCAGAAAGCTCCTCTGTTTTTTTGTAAAACCATTCACTCATTCCAAAAAACTCAGAAATTTCTGCTGTCCGAAGCCGAATCTCTTCTTTGGACTTTCCTGTATTCTCCAAGCCAAATGCCAATTCATGCCAGACTTTATCTGTAACAATCTGATGCTCTGGCTGTTGAAACACAAATCCAATTCGCTGACTGTCATCTATCTGTGTCCATTCACTTTTCTTTTTTTGAAAAAACAAGACATTTCCTTTTACGTTCCCTTTTGGTGTTAAACTCTCCTTTAAAAAACGAAGCAGAGTACTTTTCCCCGAACCAGAACTTCCACAGATAACTAGAAATTCTCCTTTGGAAATCCCCATGGATATATCATGAACAGCATATGTTTTCTGATTTGGATAGGAAAAACTTAGATGATTTAATTCATATGCTTCCATACATAATCCTCCTTCATTTGTACAATTTCTGGCAACAAAAACAATAAAGAAAACCCAAGAAGTCCAATTCCATTTACATCTTCATAATGTATCATGGGAAAACACTGGATTCTTCCCTCTCCAAGGGCATAGCAGATAATATTTATACTAAACAATCCCACCATAATAAGTGTAAATATACAATCTCTCATATCATAACGATACATATGAAAACATGTCCTTCTTCTCGTTCCATATCCCCTTGCTTTCATGGAATCGGCTGTATCTACACTATGTTCTAATATCCACGTAGTCGTTACAGATACAACACTCATACTTTCTTTTATATGTTGTCTCATAGATTTGGGAGTTTTTCCAAGCTGTCTTCTCGCATACCTAACTTCCTCAAAATGTTGTTTGATTTTTGGAATCATTCCAAGAACCATGGAGAATATCAATGCAAACGTTGGAATCATACTCCCAAACAAATAATGAATTTTATCTTCTGTCATTACCTTTGAAAAACATGCAAACCATAAAAAAACACTGTAAAAGAACAATCCATTTACTGCTCCATAAATCAATGCTTCTTTCGTCACTGGATTATCCCCTAAATACCAGAGAATTGTAACTCCCTGATGGTTCCAAAGTCCATTGAGAATCGTAACAAATAAAATAATTCCTCCCCCTGATAATATCTGCTTTGCAATTTGTACATGGTCATACAATTGATAATAAAACCAAAGACCACTGGCTGCTGCAATAAAAAGATAAACGGGATGAAAAAACACGCTGACGGCTCCTATAATTCCTACAAAATAAGAAAATATAATCCAAGGATGATATGTTTCTATTGCAGCTTTTTTATCCATTATTTCCTCCAATATCTTCCCCTAAGTCACAAGTATACTGCCACAAAATTGTATCACCGTTTTTCACTTCATAGCGGCTGCATCCATAGTTTGGAAACCATCCATTGACCTGATACATCCAGCCACTTAACTCTCCACAATCTTTTTCATATAGATTTCCGATTCCCTCAATATATCTAGTGTTATACCCTGGCACATTGGAAGATTCAAAATGAATCTTATGTTCTCTTGTTGCCTTTAACAAAACATCATAGGCATTCTGTCCTTTTGAAAATGATACTTTTGTTTTCTTTAGTATCACTCCATCTTTCGGTACAATCTCTTCCTTTCCGTCCTTCAAATCCTCCCTGTGAGATAATACTGTTTTACATACAATTTGAATGGTACATGTATATGTTTTGGCGGTATCTACCTTCGTATTTTCTGGTTCTTTTGGAGCTGGCTTTCCCTCGGGTGTGGGATCTGTTTTGTATTTATCCTTTTTCTTTGATGTAGTAACTGTAGTTGTTTTCTTTTCTGTCGTTGTGGGTTTGGCTTTTTTTGTCTTCTTGGCTTTTTTGGTTTTTTTAATTTCCTTTGTTGTACCTTCCGTCCTACTTGTTGTAGTTACAGCTTCTGTCCTTTGATGACTTGTCTTATTTTCTTTTTGGTTTCTTCCTTTCGCCCAGAATACTCCTGCAACAGTTCCTGCTAAAATCAGGAAGATTCCTATAACTGCAATTATTTTTGCTTTATTTTCCTTCATATCCTTCTCCATAATAGAAAAAAAGACTACGACAAAAAGTCGCAGCCTATTTCTCACTACTCATATCTGTCCCCTTGCTTCACATTCTATGCAGGTCTCCTGACTTAAGTTTCATCCTCCAAAGCACCTTCTCGCCAATGGCAATGGTATTCGCTTCTTTGTCCACTCATACAGTGGTGGGTCCGCACCGGCCTTTCACCGGTTTCCCTCTTAGCTTTTATCTTGCTATCTATAAGATAAAAGAACATAAAACGTATTTAATTTTTTATTCTTATGTAGAATTCTAGCATATCATTCAATCGTAAACAACCTAATTTTTTACCAAACCCTGCACCACAATCAATGGCAATTCGATTTCTCCAGTGAATCATCTTTCCTTCTTTGCAGCGCATCTGATTCTCAATGGATAATCCTTTGGCATATCTGGGAAGAGCTGGCGTTGGGGTATGCCCAAAAATAATACAATATGGCATTATCATATCAGACTGTAAAAACTCATACCTGGTCCAAAGAAGTTCATCTTTGGTTACTTTGGCATGTTCTAAATTCTTTTTATCTTCTGTTGGAATGATTCCTGCATGAACCAAAAGATAAGTTGTCTCATTCATTACAATTTTCTGGTATAATGGCAGATTTCTAACATATTCCAGACATTCTTCTCTCTCTTGTTCTGAGAGTTTTTTCAATCCTTCTAATGTTGCTGCTCCCCCATTAAACATCCAATTGCTCATATAACCTTTATCGTCATCTTCATCCTCAACTGCCTCTAACATCATCTCCTCATGATTCCCCATAAGCAGGCACATATTATCTTGTTTCATAATGTATTGAAGCAGCATAATCCCGTTTGGTCCACGATCTCCTACATCTCCAATAATAAATAGGAAGTCTTGGCTGGAAAACTTTATCTTCTCCAACATTTGAAAAAATGCTTTATCTTGACCATGTAAATCTGACATAATGTATATATTTTTCACCGTATCACCTATCCTAATTTCTTGCGAATTCTCTGAATTGCATTATCAATAGATTTCTTACTCTTTCCCATTTCCTTTGCAATTTCTTCATAATTCTTTCCATCTAAATAGTGTTTTACTACTTGTTTTTCAAACTTGCTTAAGTTTTTTTCGATTGAAGTATAGTAATCCTGTACTTGTTCTTTTTTCAAAAACAATTCTTCTGGATTTGAGTTTGTTTCTGAAAGCTCTTCATACTTCCCCTGCTCCGTAAAAAAAGAAATATAATTATTCAATGGTCCATGTTTTTTACGGTTTGATGCTGTTACCATAGTATATAATTGTCGCTTAACACAAAGTGTCGCAAATGTTTGAAATGATGCTTCTTTCCTCTCATCATAATTTTGTACTGCTTTGAACAATCCAATCATTCCCTCTTGGAGTAAATCCTCTTCATCTCCACCTACAAGAAAAAATTTTCTTGATTCAATTCGTACCAAACCACGATATCGTTCCATTAAAACATCGATCATAGATTCATCGCCACTTCGGATTGCTTCTAATAATTCTTGATCCGTCATCTTCCACCTATTTATTTTGCTAGTCTTTGTCTTACAATCTCATATGCCAATACCCCTGTGGCCACAGACGCATTCAGTGAATCAATCTCACCTTTCATTGGAATTGAGGCTGTATAATCACATTTCTTCTTTACATTCTGGCTTACCCCAGCACCTTCATTTCCAATGATTAATCCAATAGAACCAGTTAGATTCTGTTGATACATAACTTCCCCATCCATATCTGCACAGACAAACCACATACCACGCTCTTTTAACTCTTCCATTGTTTTCGCAATATTGGTCACTTTCGCAACTGGTGTATAATTAATTGCTCCTGCAGATGTCTTAGCAACTGTTGGTGTCAAACCAACGGCTCTGTGCTTTGGAATAATAACCCCATGGGCACCTGCCTGATTCGCAGTACGAATAATCGCACCTAAATTATGTGGATCTTCAATTCCATCTAACAAAATGAAAAATGGATCTTCTCCTCTTTCTTCTGCCTTTTGAAACATATCGTCAATGCTGCTGTATTCATAGGCTGCCACCATAGCAACAACCCCCTGATGATGTTCATTGGTAAGCTGGTCTAACCGTTCTTTATCCACAAATTTAATCAAAGCATCTGTCTTTTTCGCTTCTCTTACAATGGTACGAATGGGTCCATCCTGACACCCGTCAAGAATGAAAATCTTATCCATAGGCTTCTTTGCACGAAGTGCTTCAATCACTGCATTTCTGCCAGCCAAAGTATATTCTGAATGATTCATTTTATTCTCCAATCTTAAATCCCTTTTTCACTAATTCAATAATTCGTTGTTCATTTCCTGACAAGTACAAAAACCCCATCAAAGCTTCCACTCCCGTTGCCATGCGATAATCTGCCATAGTTGCATTTTTCGCCATGGTCACAGACTTAGCATTACGTCCTCTTTTATACACAGCCATTTCTTCTTCCGTTAAAATGTCTTCAATCTCTTTGTACAATTGTGCCTGAGCTGCTGCCTTTACATATTCACTTGATGCATGATGATACTTATTCACACTCATATTTCCTTTTGATATTACTAGCGTTCGGATTACGATTTCATAAATTCCATCTCCAATATATGCAAGTCCCAAGGGTGAATAGGTTCTAGGATCCATGGATTTTAAATCCAAACTTTCTGAAATCTGTTCTACTAAGCTCTTTTCCATTTGACACCTTCTCTTGTATCTTCAAGAACAATTCCTTTTGCAAGTAGCTCGTCACGAATTTCATCTGCTCTTGCAAAATTCTTTTCTTTTCTTGCCGTCTGACGATCCTCAATTAATTGTTCAATATCATCATCTAACAATTCCTGTTCCCTTGTTGTCTCAATTCCAAGAATATCACATAATTTCTCCACAATCTCAAGAATCTTCTTGGCATATTCGCCAGAACCATCTTTTACTGTAGAATTTGAGATACGAACCATTTCAAAAACAGCCGCAATAGCATCTGCAGTATTAAAATCATCTTCCATGGCATCTTCGTATTTTTTAACTAATCCTTTGATATCTTCAAAATGTTTTGCTTCTTCCTGGGTCATATTCTCTTGATTCTTATCTGCCACTTCACGAAGTAATTCAATGGCTGTTAGAATACGGTCCAATCCATTTTTAGCACTTTCCACTAAGTCTGCACTAAAATTTAATGGATTTCTATAATGTGCACTTAACATAAAGAAACGAATCACTTGAAGAGGATACTTTTCACTAATATCACGAACTGTAAAGAAATTTCCTGCTGATTTTGACATCTTACGGTTGTCAATATTTAAAAATCCATTATGCATCCAGTATTTTGAGAAACATTCTCCATTACAAGCTTCACTTTGTGCAATTTCATTTTCATGGTGAGGGAAAATCAAATCTTCTCCACCAGCATGAATATCAATGGTATCTCCAATATACTTTTTAGACATCTCAGAACACTCAATATGCCATCCTGGGCGACCTTCTCCCCATGGTGAGTTCCATGCAATCTCTCCTTCTTTCTTTGGTTTCCAAAGAACAAAATCAAGAGGATCATTCTTTCCATCTTCCCCGCGGACTTTAATATCTCTGTGTCCAGCCTCTAAATCATCAATATTTTTCTTTGACAATTTTCCATACTCTTTGAAAGAACGAGTCTTAAAGTATACAGTCCCATTTACTTCATATGCATGATTCTTCTCAATCAAAGTTTCAATCATACGAATCATTCCATCAATTTCTTCCGTAGCTCTTGGCTGATGTGTGGCAGGTTTTACATTTAACGCTTCCATGTCCTGCTTACACTCATTAATGTAACGCTCTGCAATCTCCATTGCACTTACGCCTTCTTCATTGGCCTTTTTAATTATCTTATCATCCACATCAGTAAAATTGGAAACATAATTTACTTCATATCCTTTGTATTCAAAATAACGACGAACTGTATCAAAAATAATCATAGGTCTTGCATTTCCAATGTGAATATAGTTGTAAACTGTTGGCCCACATACATACATTCCTACTTTTCCTTCATGTACTGGCACAAATTCTTCTTTTTTCTTTGTCAGTGTATTATATATTTTCACGTTCTTTTTCCTCCCTGATTTTCTCTACACGATTATAATGCTCCATAAATGTATTTAATATTGCTCTTAATTCCTGATTCTCTTTCTGTAGTTCCTTCAAATCCATATCAACTGGATTTGGAAGATCAATCTGATCTAAACACATACTCTGAATTCTGTTTCCATCTCTCTTAATAACACGACCTGGAACTCCAACAACTGTAGAGTTTGGTGGTACATCTGAAACAACAACAGATCCTGCCCCAATTTTAGAGTTTTTTCCAATGGTGATTGATCCAAGCACCTTGGCGCCTGTACTAATCATAACATCATCTTCAATGGTAGGATGACGTTTTCCAGTTTCATTCCCAGTACCTCCAAGAGTAACCCCTTGATAAAGTGTAACATTGTCCCCAATAACCGTAGTTTCTCCAATGACCACACCATGCCCATGATCAATAAAAAATCCTTTTCCAATCTTAGCTCCTGGATGAATTTCTATTCCTGTCTTTCTTGCCATCTTTTGTGAAATCTTTCTTGCTCTATAATATTCTCCATTGTTGTATATCTTATGTGCAATTCTGTGCCAATAAAGTGCTTCAACATAAGGATATAAAAATACTTCTCTTTCTTCCTTCAATGCTGGATCTCTTTGCTTGATTGTATCATACTGTGCCAATGCAAATTCATGAAAATCCATGTTACTATCCTCCAATTTCTATGTATTAAAATAAAAAAACGCCTCTTTATCATCAAATCCAATGATAAAGAGACGAAATATATCCGCGGTTCCACTCTCATAAAAATGCCAATAGGCACTCCCACTCAATACGTTAACGCCGCCAACGAACAAAACTACTTTCTTTCATCTTGTCTGCTCCTAGGTGCATTCCCAATTCACTCTCCTAAAAACTACTTTCAGCCTAAGGTAGTCTCTCTCTAATAGTGTCCTAAAAAGGTACTAATCTAATCATCGCATTTATAGTATAGTCTATGTTCTTTTTAGAAAAAAGTCAATAGCAAACCAAAAGAACTCAATCATCCTTATTTAATTCCATATTCTTGATACAAGTTTTTTCGGAACTTTGAATCATTGATTGCTTTTTTTACATCATTCATTCTTTCATCTTCAAACAAACGGTTCATTAATGTAGATAAACGAGTTTCTCCACGCTTTTCTCCTATTGCTCTTCCTTTTGCTTCACTGCTTTTTTTCATATCTTCTATTGCCTGGCACACATTGATCACTCCATTCTCATTCTTTTCCATATATTTTCGTATTTCTTTTGTATTGGTTACTGCTTCTATTGTACTGCATGTCTCTAGTGGAACGCAAGAAAATATTTCCTTATTTTTACTAATAAATTGTTGTAACTTTTCTTTATCCTTTTGATATTTTATGAAACCAAACAATACTTTCATATCATCACCATATGCATCTAGATTATCAATCTTACTAACCTCTAGAAGATTAATTTTATAATTTTGTATTAACCCTTTGAACTGTTCCAGCTTTGGAGACACTTCTAGCATTTCATGTAATTCTTTTGGAGCATTCCACTCCTTGTCCCCATAATAGATCACTAGGGTAATAATTGGACTTAACTTGTCATTTTTTGAAAAACTAGAGATATATTCATCCCCTTTTAAATCTTTAGTTTCTTTATGACTCTTTGAAATTGTTTTTCGCTGATCATTGTAAAAATCAGAATCGTAGAGCATATTCTTTAATGGCATAAAGTATTGAATATTATTTTGGTTTTCAATTGCCAAAATGGCAAGTTTGGTATCTTCATACATGTACTGTTTTACTAAATCTCGCGCACGATTTCCTCCTCGACTCTGTTTACTAACGGAGTCAAGTTCTTTTAATTCTTCTGGTAAGATTTTAATTTCTCCTTGAAAAACTCCCTGATTAAACACATCTGCAAATCGTTTAGGGTCTTTTAAGTAACTTCCTAAGCTAGTGTCTGGTCTTCCCATATGTTGCCTCCTTATAGGTATTTTTATTCTTTTACATATATTACCATTTTATTAGGAATTTAGCAACAGTTTTTCCAAATTTATCTAAAAATAAATTAATATTCTCACAAAAAAACATGAGCCCCGAAAAATCGGAACTCATATTTCACTTATTTAGAGACATTTTCAAAAATAGTTGACATAGCAAACCAAAAGAACTCAACAAATAGATAGAATTCTTTTTGCACGTTCCACTTCATCCTTTGATGGTGGAACAACCTCCTGCAGCGTATAATTTAATTTTAAATTTTTCCATTTAAACAATCCTAATGTATGATATGGTAAAACTTCCACACGTTCTACATTGTCAAGTCTTTGAATAAACGTTCCCAGTGCCTTCAAATCTTCTTCTTTGTCTGTATAGCCTGGAACCAATACATGGCGAATCCACATTGGCTTTTTGTGTTTTGAAAGAAAAGAAGCAAGTTGCAAAATATTTTTATTTGTACATCCTGTCAGCTTCTGGTGAACCTCATCTCTTATATGCTTTAAATCCAGAATAAATAAGTCCGTTACCTCCATTAATTTAACAAATTTATTTAAATAAGTTTCGCTCATCTCAAAAGGATTTCCTGAAGTATCTAAAGCTGTATGAATTCCTTCTTTTTTAGCCAAAGAAAAAAACTCAGTAACAAATTCACTTTGCAAAAGTGCTTCACCACCACTTACTGTAATTCCACCTTTCTTTCCCCAATATGCTTTGTAGCGCATTGCCTGATTTAATAAATCCTCTGGAGTAAAAACTTCTCCTCCCTGCATGTCCCATGTTTCTGGATTGTGACAATATCGGCAACGCATCTGACAGCCTTGAAGAAAAACAACGAAACGAACTCCAGGTCCATCTGCGGACCCGAATGTTTCGATAGAATGTACATTTCCTATTATTTTTTTATCTTCTGTCATGGCAAGTTCTTGATATAACATCTAATTGCTGCTCTCTCGTTAAATCGATAAATTTAACTGCATATCCAGAAACACGAATGGTAAAGTTTGCATACTCTTCCTTCTCAGGATGTTCCATAGCATCCACAAGTTTTTCTTTTCCAAATACATTTACATTTAAATGATGTGCTCCAAAATCAAAATATCCATCCATAACTTGAACTAAATTTTCAACTCTTTCGTCTTCTTCATTTCCAAGAGCCTCTGGATTAATAGTCTGTGTATTCGAAATACCATCTAATGCCCATTCATATGGAAGTTTAGCTACGGAATTTAAGGAAGCCAAAAGTCCACTTTGTTCTGCCCCATAACTAGGGTTTGCTCCTGGTGCTAATGGTTCTCCAGCCTTTCTTCCATCTGGCATAGAACCTGTTGCCTTTCCATATACAACATTTGATGTAATGGTAAGAATTGATGTAGTTGGTTCAGAATCACGATATGTGTGATATCTTTCAATCTTTTCAAGAAATGTCTTTAACAACCAAACAGCAATATCATCTGCTCTGTCATCGTCATTTCCATAACGAGGGTAATCTCCTTGTGTCTCATAATCTACAACAATTCCATCTTCGTCACGAATTGTTTTTACTTTTGCATACTTAATTGCACTTAAAGAATCTACAACGTGTGAAAATCCTGCAATTCCAGTAGCAAAAGTTCTTCGTACATCCGTATCAATCAATGCCATCTCTGCTGCTTCATAGTAATATTTATCATGCATATACTGAATTAAATTTAACACATTAACATATAACCCAGCTAACCAGTCCATCATTACATCATATTTTTTCATTACTTCATCATAATCCAAATATTCAGATGTAATTGCTTTATAATCAGGTCCTACCTGTTCTCTTGTCTTCACATCAACTCCACCATTGATTGCGTAAAGGAGACACTTTGCAAGATTGGCTCTAGCTCCAAAGAACTGCATTTCCTTCCCTGTCTGAGTTGCAGATACACAACAACAGATAGAATAATCATCTCCCCATACAGGTTTCATTACATCATCATTTTCATATTGAATTGAACTTGTGCTAATTGAAATTTTTGATGCATACTTTTTAAAATGATCTGGCAGTGAAGAAGAATAAAGAACTGTTAAGTTTGGTTCTGGTGAAGGTCCCATGTTCTCTAATGTGTGTAGGAAACGATAGTCATTTCTTGTAACCATTGAACGTCCATCTACACCAATTCCTCCAACCTCTAATGTTGCCCAAACAGGATCTCCTGAAAATAGTTGATTGTATGCAGGAATTCTGGCAAACTTCACCATACGAAGTTTCAACACCAAATGATCAATTAATTCTTGAGCCTCTTCCTCTGTCAAGATTCCTTTTTCCATATCTCTCTCAACATAAATATCAAGGAAAGTAGAAACACGGCCCACACTCATAGCTGCTCCATTTTGTGTTTTAATAGCTGCTAAATACCCAAAATATAACCACTGTACTGCTTCTTTGGCATCTTTCGCTGGTTCTGAAATATCGTATCCATACTCAGCCGCCATCTTCTTCATATCTTGAAGTGCTTTTATTTGGTCTTTTAACTCTTCACGAAGCCTGATAATATCATCCGTCATAGTTCCATCGCCACAGTTAGCAAAATCTTTTTGCTTTTCTTCCACCAAGTAATCAATTCCATAAAGTGCTACTCGGCGATAATCTCCAACAATTCTTCCCCTTCCATAAGTATCAGGAAGTCCAGTAATAATCTTGTTATGACGTGCTTTCTTCATCTCAGGAGTATAGGCATCAAACACTGCCTGATTATGTGTCTTATGATATTCTGTAAAAATCTTTTCAAAGGCAGGATTTGGTTTGTATCCATATGTGGTACACGCTTGCTGTGCTGTCTTAATCCCACCTAATGGCATAAAGGCTCTCTTTAGCGGCTTATCTGTTTGAAGTCCAACCACTTGTTCTAAATCCTTTAATTGTTCATCTATATAACCTGGTCCGTATGCAGTCAAGGATGCGACAACTTCGGTTTCCATATCAAGCACTCCATCCTTTGTTCTTTCTTCTTTTTGAAGTTCTTGTAATTTCCCCCATAGCTTGTTTGTTGCATCCGTTGGACCTGCTAAAAATTCTTCATTTCCATCGTATGGTTTGTAGTTTTCATGGATAAAATCTCTTACGTTGATTTCTTCTTTCCAAAGACGACCATCAAACCCGTTCCATTGTTCTTTTTTTAACATATGAACCTCCAGTTCGCTATTTGATACATTTGTTAGTTGTTTCTAACATAATATATCAACATTGTATACAATAGTCAATAAAAACGAACCTTAATGAAAAATTTTATACCATAACTGGAAATAAGCTATCTTGCCATTAATATTCCGTAAGCACTTTCCAATAAAATTAACGCCATTATAATATGAAAAGCTCTGTAATAACGATGAATAAATCTTTGCATTACATTTCCAAGTACTGCCCATGCCATAGTTCCTGACATTCCGATTATGCTAAGAATCCCTGCAAATAACATAAGAAAAATAAAAGATTTATTGGTTGGCAATACATACCCTGTATAAATCGTTACCGCATAAAGTATAATCTTCACGTTTACAAACTGTAATAAGAAACCTTCCATAAATCCTGGTTGTTTCTTATTATTGGATGTCTCTGGCTTACTTAATGCAATATGAACGGCAAGCCACACAATATATGCCACACCTATATACTTCATAATTCCTACAAACGCTGGAATATAACTGCTAATTGCAAAAGTTGCGCCAGCGGTGATTAACATTACACAAATAAATCCAAGAGATATTCCAAGTAAAGTCTTTGCCCCTTTTCTCATTCCAAAATTAGATGTTGTATTCAACGCTAATATATTATTTGGACCTGGCGTGTATGCTGTAACCATAGAATACGGGAAAATCTTTACTAAAACTGAAAAAATCATTGTACCTTCCTCCTTTATACTTCAATACTGGTTCATGAAGCTTATATCTGATATAATAAGTCACAACAAAGCTAAAGTAAAATTAATATATTCAAATTAACATTTCAATATTATTGAATTATTAGGAGGCGCTATGGAAATTAAAAATTTAATTACTTTTCTTACAATTTTACAGGAAGGAACCTTTAGCAAAGCTGCGAATAAACTGGGCTACACACAGTCTACGATTACATTTCAAATGAGGCAGCTTGAAGAAGAACTAGGCGTTACTCTTTTCGAAAAAGTAGGGCGTAAAATGGTGTTATCCAAGGCAGGGGAAAGTGTAACTCCTTATATCAAAGAGGTACTTGCATCCTTGGACAGACTCAAAGACAGCCAGCACAATTTACAAGAATCCCAAGGAAGTCTTAGTATTGCAATGGCTGAAACTCAAATTTGCTATCATATGCCTCAAATCTTAAAAGAATTTCGCAAACAGGCACCAAATGCAAAACTTATGCTTCGTTCTATGAATTGTTATGAGATACGAGATGCCCTTATTGAAGGGTCTGTAGACCTTGGTATTTTCTATGACGAGGTTGGTGACTCCATTGATTCTCTCAAGATATATCCATTTGAGGAAGTGTCTATGACTTTAATTGCTTCCAAGGGCACAAAAAAACTTTACAATGATTTTATAACACCCAATCAGCGTCTCAATATTCCTTTTATTATTGATGAACCAGATTGTATTTTCCGACAAATTTTTGAACAATACTTAAAAGAAAAGAAAATTATTCTCGACCATACAATTGAATTGTGGAGCATTCCAACCATTAAAAATTTGGTTATGAACGATGTAGGTATCAGCTATCTTCCAACATTTACTGTCCAAAAAGAGTTGAATGATCAGACACTTTGCGCTATTGAAACCTCCTTAGATGATCTTAGAATCACAGCCGTATGCGCCCACCACCGCAACAAATGGGTGAGTCCTCTAATGAAACTCTTTATCGACCTTGTAACTAAATCAACTTAAGACATTCACTACTTTAAATATTTTTCAAGGAACTGCTTATCTTCCTCTTCTAAGTCTCTCCACCCTGACCGATATTCAACGTGATGTCTTAGTTCATGACGCAGCACTTTTCGCATTTCCTTTATAAGGTTTTCTTCTTCCATATACCCATGGAGATGCATAAAACTCCCATAATATATGACAATCTGACATCCAAGATTACTTCTAATATACTCCCCTCGAATAAACAAATCATGCTGCTTTGCATGGGGACTTTCCTTACATTCCTCTTTTAAAATAATTCCTCCACTTAAGCCCTCACAAAGTTCTTCTGGAAGTTCATCTGCCAATTGATTTAGTATTTCATAAAAACGTTCTAATTCCATATGATTTTCCTCTTAAACAAACCCATTCCACGATTAAATAGTAATATTTAAATTTATTATACATGAAAAAATCCAAGACACATAGCCTGGGATTTTTTGTTTGAATTTATTTTATTATTATTTTTTCAATAAATCTTTGATTACTTCTTCGTAGATTTCTAATCCTCTTTCTAATTGCTCGTCGGTAATTACAAGAGGTGCCAGAAAACGAACAACATTTCCATAAGTTCCTGCTCCTTCAATTAACAATCCACGTTTTGCACATTCATTGATTACTGCTCCAGAGAATTCTGGATTTGGTTCTTTTGATTCTTGGTCTTTTACAAATTCTAAACCAATCATTCCACCTAAGCCACGAACATCTCCGATGACTGGATATATTTCTTTCCATGCATTGAATCTTTCTCTTACTTTCTTTCCAATTTCACATGAGCGTCCTGCTAAATCATCTCTTTCCATTATTTCAATTGTCTTAAGCCCTGCTGCACATGCAAGTGGATTCCCGCAGAAAGTTCCGCCAATGGTTCCTGGTGCTGGTGCTTCCATAATCTCTTCTCTGGCAATAATAGCAGACAATGGAACTCCGGCTGCAATCGATTTGGCTGTAGCTAAAATGTCCGGCTGCACCCCTGCCTCTTTCCAGTATTCTGTTGCAAACATACGACCTGTTCTACAAAATCCTGTCTGAACTTCATCTGCAACTAACATAATCCCATGTTCCTCACAAATTTCACGTACTGCTTTTACCCATTCCATTGGAGCTGGGATAAATCCCCCTTCTCCCTGAAGAGGTTCTACTACAATCGCCGCAATACTATCCGCTGGTGCACATTGTTCAAAAACTGCTTTGATGGAATCTAAATAATAATCTTTTGCTGACTCTTGTGGCATCCCTTCTGGATTTCTATAGTAGTAAGGGAATTGTGCTCTGTACACCCCATCTGGAAAAGGTCCCATTCCCACTGCATATGCTTTTTTAGCAGTCATTGACATTGTAAGAAGAGTTCTCCCATGAAAAGCTCCTGAAAATACAATAATATTTTGTCTTTTTGTAAATGCCTTTGCAAGTTTCACTGCATTTTCATCTGCCTCAGCTCCACTATTTGCAAAGAAAACTTTTTTCTTGTCTCCCTTTACAGGTGCAATTTTTGAAAGTTTTTCTGCTAATGCTACATAACCTTCATGAGTTACTACATTATACATTCCATGAAAATACTTTTCAGCCTGTGCTTTTACTACCTCAACAACTTCTGGATGTGAAAATCCAATATTTAAAACACCAACACCACCAATCCAATCAAGAAATTTATTTCCGTCAACATCTTGGATGATAGCTCCTTCTCCCCTTTCAATTGCCACTGGATAAATACAACGGATAGCAGAAGGATTCACTGACTCCCTTCTTTCAATCAATACTTTTGCCTTTGGCCCTGGTAGTGACTCTGTGATAATTTCTGGTAAATCTGTTCTTAACATATCATGTTCCTCCTAAGATTTTCTCATTTATTAACAAAAAAAGTACAACAAAGCTGTAGTTTCCTACAACGTCTTTGTCGTACTTGTTATTATCTTCACATATGTATCTATACTTGTCAATGTCTCTATATCACAATAATTTCAAGTTCCATTGTGCCATAGGCACAACGATAAGTGATATCCTTTTATAGAAGTTTTTGATAAATATCATAAACTACATCTCTTTTTAATTCAACATAGTTATTCGCCATAAGACGACTTTGTTCTGTTATAACAACCTCTGTAAAATGTTTTAAATCATCTTTGGTCACTCCATACTCACGTAATGGTTTCTTTGGAATAATATGATTTAATAACTTTTCAATTTCATCATATACCCTTGTCGGTTTGCATCCAAGAATCTCTGCAAGATATTCATTTAAGATTACAATACTTCCATTTGGATTTATCTCTTGATATGTTTTGTATACACCTGTAAAAATCTCATAATTTGCTTCTCCATGAGGTACATGATACTTTGCCCCTAGCGGGTAACTCATTGCGTGAACCGCTGCACATCCTGCATTTCCAAATGCAATCCCTGCATATGTACTTGCCATTAATACTTCTTTTATGAACGGCTTTCTTGCCTCTTTTCCATCTTTTACAATAATCTGATATGTTTCAAGTATCATCTTCATAGCTTTTAATGAAAACATTTTCGTCAACGAAGAGGCTTTTGGTGATGTAAAAGATTCAATAGAATGAATCAATGCATCGATGGAACTTGTTGCAAAAAACTGAAACGGTAATTCTCTTACCAACTCTGGGACCAACACAGCATCATCTGCATATAACTGGTCTACGGCAAGCCCCATTTTTGTATTTTTTGTTGTTAATTCCAAAATAGAAATATTGGTTACTTCACTCCCAGTTCCACAAGTAGTAGGAATTAAAATTAGCTTTTTTTCTTTTACTGCCGGAATTTTACGATCATACAAATCTACCACTGGAGATACCTCTTTTAATGCAAATAACTTGGCCACATCAAGAATCGTTCCTCCTCCAATGGCAAACACTCTATCATAATGCACATTTTTAACATCTTCATAAATCCCTTCCACCATTAAATCTGTGGGCTCTCCATCTCCATATTTTCGATAATTTATAACAATTGCCTCTCCTGTCTTCCCTTCAAAAAATTTATGATATGTAGAATTACTTACAAAAACAAGATCCCTTTTGCCTATATCATATATACTGCAAAATTCTTCTACCGTATCAATCATTTTAATATTGGGTTTTACACTAAATTCTTTCATTTGATTCCCTTCCTTTCTAAAATTAATAAAAAAAAGTGATGGCAACAAAGATACACTTGCGTGCCTTCGTTGCCATCACCCTCTTAATATAGCATAAAACCATTCCATAAGTAAATATTAATTCTTTTCATATCATTTTTTCTATGCTACCATAAATAATAGAGTTAATATTTATCATTTACAAACAGGAGGTCACATATGATACGATTACTTGCATCAGATATGGACGGCACACTTCTTAACAGTCACCGCCAAATTTCTGAAGAAAACATAAATGCAATTAAACAATTACAAGAACATGGAATCGAATTTATTATAAGCACAGGAAGAGAACATCAAAGTGTCAAAGAACTTTTAAAAGATACTGGCATTCACTGTGATATGATATGTGCAAATGGTGCTGCTACATACGACAAAGACGACAATGTTCTATTTCAACATTTTATAGAGAAAGATAAGGTTCGGCAAATATTTGATACTTTACGCGAGTATGATATGGTTCCAAACATTTTTACAGAGAGCGGTAAAATATCCGCCGTACCCCCAGAAGAATTAAGAACCTATATACAAAACGTTATGATTCCATCTTTTCAAGTGAACCATCCAGACTTTGTATATACAAAAGAAGATATACAAAGTCGAATTGACGAAACGACCTTTGTTCCCAATGAAGAAAGTATTATTAACGGAGATGACAAAGTATTAAAGATAATTTCTACTTATCCAAACCCTGATGTTTTAGTTCCTGTAAGAGAAGCCTTAAAAAAGATTCCAGGTCTTGCAGTTTCTTATACTACACACACCGATGTAGAGGTCACAACTACCTCTGCTCAAAAGGGAATCGCATTGTCTGATTATGCTAAGAAAAAAGGCTATGACTTCCACGAAATGGTGGCTGTCGGCGATAGTGACAATGATTACTCCATGCTATCCCTACCACATATTCATTCTGTTGCAATGGCCAATGCTTCTCCACACATTAAGGAAATCTGTACTTATCAAACACGACAGAATACCGATGATGGAATCGCATACATCATTCGATGTATCTTAACAGATCGTCAAAACTTTAAATTAAGATAGAATAAGAGCATCTCAAAAGCAATATATAACTAGCTTTTGGGATGCTCTTTTCTTCTATGATTCAAATACAGCAGATACTCTAACTGCTTTTTTAACTTTACTTCCTACAAGAATTCCAACTATCATCTTTACAATGTCTCCTGGAATATATGGAAGAACCCCAACGGTCAATCCCTGTATTGGCGTCAAATGCATCTGCACACATAACCACGCAGTTCCAAAAGCATAGGTTACCGCTGTTGCAACCACCATTCCAATCATATACATCAAAATCTTTCCTTCAAATCTTTCTACAAACCATCCTGCAATGATAGCCATAAAAATAAATCCAATCAAATATCCTCCAGTTGGCCCTGCGACCTTTGCCGCACCCCCTGAGAAACCTGAAAAAACCGGAAGTCCTACCATTCCTAATAAAATATAAACAACTACGCTCATTGTCGATAACTTCCATCCTAAAATAAAAATAATAAAATATATTCCTAGATTAGTAAATGAAATCGGTATGGGTGTAAACGGTAGCGTAATAGAAAGTGGTCCTAAAATACACAATACTGCTGTCATTAATCCTACAAGTGTCATCTGTCTCATGTCCATTTTTTTCATAAATAATTTCTCCTTTTCTTTTTTGAAGTATACACAATCTTTTTTTCATTGTCAACCCTTTATATTTATAAGTTGACAATAGATTTAAAAAAAGAAGGCTTATTCGCCTTCTTCCTCTTCAAGAATTCCTAGCTCTTTAATTCTCTCATCCCACTTCTTCACTTCATCTTCATAACTTTTATCTTCTTTTTCGTTCAATTTCACTTCTGCTTTTTCAAGAAGCTTATCAATATCATCACTTAATGGATGATTGTCATTTTTTCTTGTAAATAATCCCATTTCATATCCTCCTGTTTTTTTATTTTATCACTATTTCTCTTATTTTCCCATACGAATTTGACTTTTTAAAGCAAAAACAGTATAGTTGACTAGATAAAGGAGGTCATACTATGGAACACAAATTTACAATATCCCTTGCTTCTATTGAGCAAGTCAAAGCTTTTGTTAATTCAATTTATCGTTTTCAATCAGACATTGACTTAGTGTCCGGACGATACATTGTAGATGCAAAGTCTATTATGGGGATTTTTAGTTTAAATCTATCAAGTCCAATTACATTAATTGTATATGGTGACGAGGAAATTGATGCAATCAACGATGTAATCAAACCATTTTTAATAACAGAAGCCTAAGAAAAGAGTTCAATTTGAATTCTTTTTTTATTTTCCTAAAACTGATACAATCTTCTTTTTTAACTGAACAAGAGCAAAGCCTGCAATTACAAGTCCGTATACAATTAATATATTGTTCATTGTTAATGATTCTACTCTAAACCACGTCTCAAATACTGGTAACATCAAGACTCCCGTCACTAAACATGCTCCAATTAAAAATGCTCCAATCAAATACTTATTTTTACCTCTTCCTTTGTTATCAAAAATACACTCATTAGATTCACAGCTAAATCCATGAAATAATCTAGACAGACATAAAACACCAAATGCCATAGTTCTTCCAAGAACCGGACCATTTATATGGTTTCCTAATAAAAATCCAGCCATTGTAACAATGGAAAGGATAAGTCCTTCTGAGGCTATTTTACCTAACATAGATGGATTTAAAAGTGCTTCGTCCTTTTGTCTTGGTTTTTCATTCATTACTTCTTTTCGATGAGGTTCTAAGCCAAGTGCAATGGCTGGAAGACTATCTGTTAATAAGTTAATAAAAAGCAAATGTACTGGTTCAAAAGGAACTGGAAGGAAACATAATGCTGCTGCAAGAACAACTAAAATGCCTGCAAAATTTCCAGACAATAAAAATTGAATGGATTTCTTTATATTTTCATATATGTTTCTTCCATTTTCCACAGCAATCTCTATGGTTGCAAAATTATCATCTGTCAATACCATATCGGCTGCGTCTTTTGTAACTTCGCTCCCTGTCATTCCCATTGCAATTCCAATGTCTGCCTGTTTTAAGGCCGGTGCATCATTGACGCCATCTCCTGTCATGGCAACAATCGCTCCCTGCTTCTGCCACGCCTTTACAATTCTAATCTTATGCTCTGGTGATACCCTTGCATACACAGACACTTGCTTCACCAACTCTTCTAATTGGACATCCGAAAGTGAATCTAGCTCTTTTCCTTCACATGCTTCTTTCTCATCTTCCAGAATTCCTACTTTCTTTGCAATGGCCGCTGCTGTACCTTTATGATCACCTGTAATCATTACCGTCTTGATTCCAGCACTTTTACAAGATGCAACTGCATCCTTTGCCTCTTCTCTTGGTGGATCCATCATGGCAACAAACCCAATGAAAATAAGTTCCTGCTCATCCTCTTCTTGCACAGAATTATTATGAGTTATTTTTTTATATCCCACAGAGAGGACTCTAAGACCTTCGTTGGATAATTCCTTGGTAACATCTTCTAATTTATCTTTCCATTCGGTATCAAATCTATGAATTCCATCCTCCAAATAAATCTCATTTATTTTTGGCAACATCATATCAAATGCACCTTTTACAATCATATATCTTTCTTCTTCAATATCATGAACTGTACTCATTAACTTTCGATTACTATCAAATGGAATTTCATCCTTTCTCTCGTATTTTTTTCGTTCTTCTTCTGGAGAAATATCAAGGATACTTCCCACTGCAACCATTGCAACTTCTGTGGGATCTCCAATCTCATGCTCCTTTTGTACAATAGCATCATTACACAAAATGCTTGCTTTCACTAAAAGTCGATGAATTTTTTCATTCATATTCATCTCATTCACTGGATAAATTTTTCCGTTTACAAAGTATTTTTGTACCGTCATTTTATTTTGTGTCAACGTTCCTGTTTTATCTGAACAGATAACTGAGACACTTCCAAGACCTTCCACTGCATGTAATTTTCGCATTATTACATGTTGGTCTACCATCTTGGCTGTTCCAAAAGCTAAAACAATTGTAACAATGGATGACAAGGCTTCTGGAATTGCAGCCACAGCCAAAGCCACTGCAAACATAAAGGAATCCCCCATACTCTGCCCCTGAAATACATCCACTCCGAAAATAATGGCACAGAATATTAAGATTATAATAGACAGGCTTCTTCCAAATTCATTTAATTTTACTTGAAGAGGTGTCTTTTGTATTGATGCACTCTGAAGCATAGATGCAATCTTACCTATTTCCGTTGTCATTCCTACGTTGGTTACAAGAAATGAACCTCTTCCATAGGTTACAAAATTCCCTGAATACAGCATGTTTTTTCGGTCTGCCAAAGGAACTTCCTCATTGATTGTATGCTCAAACTTCTCAACAGGTTCACTTTCTCCTGTCAACGCACTTTCATCCACTTTCAAATTCACAGCCGTTATAATTCTTCCATCCGCCGGTATCATGTCCCCTGCTTCCAAATGAACTTCATCTCCAATTTGAACTTGAACTGATGGAATGGTTATCAAGGTTCCATCTCTCATTACTTTGGCATCTGGAACTGTCAATTCTTTTAAGCGATTCAATGTAGATTCTGCTTTTCTTGTCTGTACCGTACCTATAATTGCGTTCATAGTAATCACAACAACAATTACAACAGAACTTTCCACATCTCCCATAAATCCAGATACAATTGCTGCAAAGATTAAAATAATAACTAAAAAATCTTTAAACTGTTCTAAAAATACTTGAAGCACATTCTTGCGCTTCACTTCTACCAGTGCATTTTTCTCTGTAGAATCCTGTTCCACAGATTGTTTGACCTCGTTGATATCCATGCGATAAAAATCATTCATAATGATCCTCCTTCAATAACCTGCAATAAAAAGAGACTTTTATTGCAACAAAAGTTACAATAAAAGTCTCACTATTTCATCACGATACGGATAATCCTAACAGAACTATCGAGATTGACGACATCGTAAACGCCAAGCGCTAGTTACTCCCTTTTATTATCCTTATCATACTTTCATTTTTAGAAAAAGTCAACAATTTTATCGATGCATTGAAAATGAATCCATATCATAGTTCTTAAGATTGTCTACAATACTACATTCTTTTGCTTCGCTAATTAATTGATCACGATTCTTCTTGCTTAAACGAGGTTCTTTAAACTGACTTGGTCCACCAACGCAGCCACCTTCACAGGCCATTCCTTCAATAAAGTCTTCTGGCAGTCTTCCAGCTCTTAGCATTAACAATGCCTTCTTACATTCTGCTGCACCATTGGCCTTGCAAACCTTAGCATCGATCTCCTGGTCTGTCTCTTTCATATATTCAAGAACTGAAGCTGTAACTCCACCTGAATTACCATAACGCTTACCAAATACGGTTGATTCTTGATAATCATTCTCTGCTGGTTCAAGTTTAACTTCTTTTGCCTTGAAAATCGCTTCTAGTTCGCTATATGCAAGCACATAGTCTGCATTTCCTTCGATTTCTTGATCCTTAACTTCAGATTTCTTGGCAATACATGGTCCAACAAATACTGTAACTGCTTCTGGATCTTTTGCTTTTATCATTCTTGATATTGCACACATAGGTGATACTGTTGTAGAAATCTTATCAGCTAATTCTGGATAATGCTTGCGAATCATGTTTACAAATCCAGGACAACATGAAGTTGTCTTCTTCTCTCCTTCATGATAAGCTTCAAGCCATTCTTCCCCTTCACTAAAGGTTGTCATATCTCCACCAAGACCTACTTCAATCATATCAGTAAATCCTACTTCTTTACATGCATTCTTCCAGCTCTTCATTGTAATGTCCGCACCATATTGTCCCTCTGTTGCAGGTGCTACCATAGCATAAACTTTCTTATCACTCTTAATCGCTTCAATTACTTCTACGATTGAAGTTCTTGAACCAATAGCTCCAAATGGACATTTGTGAATACATTGACCACATCGAATACACTTTTCATTATCGATTACTGAAATTCCATATTCATTATATGTAATCGCATCCACTGGACAGCTAAACTTACATGGACGTTTTAAGTGTGCAATGGCATTGTATGGACAGGCTTTGGCGCATTGTCCGCACTCCTTACACTTATTAGGATCGATCTCTGACTGCTTGATTCCTGGATGAATTGCGTCAAACTTACATGCATTAATACATCCTTTTCCTAAACAATTCTGACAATTCTGTGTTACTACATAACTTGAGATTGGACATTCTTCACAGGCTGTACCAATAACCTGAATAACATTCCCATCGTCTTCTTGTTCAAGAGCCTTTCCTTCGGCCAGCTTCACTCTTTGACGGATAATTTCTCTTTCCTTATAGATACAACATCTATACTTTGCAATTGGTCCCGGAATAAGTTCTGTAGGAATAAAATCTCTCTTCTCCTCCAAAATCCCCTCAAATGCATACTTTGCTACAAGGTCTAATACATCATGTTTCATCTGAATTACGCTTTCATCTGCGTTCATAGCTCTCTCCTTTCAACATATCGAACATACTATTTCATAGAAAATTATACATGAGGTTGTTGTTATTGTCAATCTTTTAACAAAGTGTTTCTATAAAAAAACATTGCCTTTCCATAAAAAAAAGTCTTAACTCTTCTATAACAAAGAATTAAGACTTTTGCTGCGGATGACAGGAATCGAACCTGCACGTCAAAGACACTAGATCCTAAGTCTAGCGCGTCTGCCAGTTCCGCCACATCCGCATACCTGATTATCTAATAGACAATCAATGAGCGTGCGGGGATTCGAACCCCGGACAACTTGATTAAAAGTCAAGTGCTCTACCACCTGAGCTACACACCCGTATATATACTCTATTTAATTACTGTAAGTCTACACTTACAAACTGGGCTAGCTGGATTCGAACCAGCGAATGCAGCAGTCAAAGTGCTGTGCCTTACCGCTTGGCGATAGCCCATCAATATCTAAAGGTGGATAGAGGGATTCGAACCCTCGGCCTCCAGTGCCACAAACTGGCGCGCTAACCAACTGCGCTATACCCACCATATAAAACTAATTCGCTGAAACACTCAATGAAAAACGAGCCTGAGAGGATTCGAACCTCCGACCCACGGCTTAGAAGGCCGTTGCTCTATCCAACTGAGCTACAGACTCAAAATACCTTAACGGTATAAGCGGGTGATGGGAATCGAACCCACGTGATCAGCTTGGAAGGCTGGAGTTCTACCATTGAACTACACCCGCAAAGTCGGGGTGACAGGATTCGAACCTGCGACCTCTTGATCCCAAATCAAGCGCTCTAGCCAAGCTGAGCCACACCCCGGTATAAGTGTAAAATCACTTAAAAAAACAAACATTCTTTTTCACAGCGACAAGTAATAGTATACATGAAATAAAAATCACTGTCAACACTTTTTTTCATAATAAAAGCTTCAAACTAATCTCAGTCTAAAGCTTTTTTGAATGCGGATGACAGGAATCGAACCTGCACGTCAAAGACACTAGATCCTAAGTCTAGCGCGTCTGCCAGTTCCGCCACATCCGCATACCTGATTATCTAATAGATAATCAATGAGCGTGCGGGGATTCGAACCCCGGACAACTTGATTAAAAGTCAAGTGCTCTACCACCTGAGCTACACACCCGTATATACACTCTATTCAATTATTGTAAGTCTATACTCACAAACTGGGCTAGCTGGATTCGAACCAGCGAATGCAGCAGTCAAAGTGCTGTGCCTTACCGCTTGGCGATAGCCCATCAATATCTAAAGGTGGATAGAGGGATTCGAACCCTCGGCCTCCAGTGCCACAAACTGGCGCGCTAACCAACTGCGCTATACCCACCATATAAAACTAATTCGCTGAAACACTCAATGAAAAACGAGCCTGAGAGGATTCGAACCTCCGACCCACGGCTTAGAAGGCCGTTGCTCTATCCAACTGAGCTACAGACTCAAAATACCTTAACGGTATAAGCGGGTGATGGGAATCGAACCCACGTGATCAGCTTGGAAGGCTGGAGTTCTACCATTGAACTACACCCGCAAAGTCGGGGTGACAGGATTCGAACCTGCGACCTCTTGATCCCAAATCAAGCGCTCTAGCCAAGCTGAGCCACACCCCGATATTTACTTTACAAATACCTTCGCAGACATTTACCGCAAAGACAAGATTTATTATACGAAAACCTTCCCTGCTTGTCAACAACTTTTTTCATTTTAATTAAATTTTTTCCATCAAAAAAAGACCATGACGATATTCATGGTCTTCTCACACTTTACTTCTATTCAAGATCCTCTTGGACTTCATCTAATGCTTCGTCTTCTTCATCATCTTCAAAAAAGTCGTCATCAAAATCATCATCGAAATCTTCATCAAAATCGTCCATGTAATCAGGTGTTAAATACTTATAAACTGCAACAGCAATTCCTGCAACGGCTACAATTGCACCTACGATAGCAAGAGCCCAGACAATCTTGTTCTCCTCTTTCTCCTTCTTATTCATGAGGTCAGATACTTTTGCAACACTTAATAAATCTTCTAAATTCTTCATGCGTTCCACCCTTTCTTATGCGTTTTCTTTATTATATCACTTATTATATATTATTACTAATATTTTTTCAGATAATCTATACTTTTTTTAGCTTTGCAAAAGACGCAAACATCTTCTTTTGTCCAGCTTTTTCAAAGTCAACGGTAACCTCGTAGTCCCTTCCTCCAGAAACAATAGAAGTAACTTTACCCACTCCAAATTTAATGTGATTTACACTGTCTCCTTCTTTATAATCAAGGCTCTCTGTTTTCGGCAAATCCAACTGACGTCTTTGAAATGGTTTTCTAAATTTTGTGTTTCGGCTAGAAGAAAAAATGTCATGGTCTGGTCGTTTATCAGAAAAATTAATTCCCCGATCAACTTTTAATAATTCCTTTGGTATCTCATCTATGAATCTAGAAACTTTATTAAACTGTGTTCTTCCCTGCATCATTCTTCTTTTTGCTGCACTTAAAAATAATCTTTCTTTTGCTCTTGTAATCCCTACATAGCAAAGTCGTCTCTCTTCTTCAAGTTCTTCTGAATCTTCTGATGTAATTGTCATATATGATGGGAAAACTCCGTCTTCCATTCCACATAAAAATACATTAGGAAATTCTAACCCTTTCGCACTGTGCATGGTCATTAGCACAACCTTATTATCTGATTCTTCCAAGTTGTCAATATCAGCAACCAATGCAATCTCTTCTAGTAATTCTGAAAGATTTGGTTCTTCTGCCTCTTCTTCATAGGAAACTACTTTATTTAGTAATTCATTTATATTTTCAATTCGGGCAGTTGCCTCTTCTGTTTCCTGCTGCTCTAAATCCTTTATATATCCTGTTGTTTCCAAAATATACTGGAACAATTCTTCCAACGAATGATCCTCTAAATAATTACGATATCCAAGGATAACATCTCCGAATTTTTGAACTTTCTTTTTTGCTGTTTTTAAAGTCTCTATCTCCTGTGCCTGAAAACATGCATCCATAAATCCAATCTCTTGTTCCATGGCATAAGTTTGAATCTTATCAATAGAAGTCGCTCCAATTCCTCGTCTTGGCACATTAATTATTCTCTTTGCCGCAAGATCATCCATTCCATTATTGACAACTTTCAGGTAACAAATCATATCTTTTACTTCTTTTCTTTGATAGAAATTTGTTCCACCTACAATTCGATATGGAATATTCTTAAGCATAAATTTCTCTTCAAATACACGAGACTGTGCATTGGCACGATATAAAATGGCCATATTTTTATATGGTTCACCTTCCGCAGATAATTCCTCAATTTTTTGGACAATATTTGCCGCCTCTTCATATTCTGTCCCATATTGATGAAATTCAATCAATTCTCCGTCTACATTTTCCGTCCACAATGCTTTGTCTTTTCTCGTTTGATTGTTTTTAATGACACCATTGGCCGCATCAAGAATGGACTTTGTAGAACGATAATTCTGTTCCAGTTTAATTACAGTTGCATCTGGAAACTGCCCTTCAAAATTCAAAATATTCTTTACGTTGGCTCCTCTAAACTTGTAGATAGATTGGTCGTCATCTCCAACCACACACAAATTCTTATATTTTCTAGCCAACATACTGATTAAATGGAACTGAAGTGTATTGGTATCCTGATATTCATCTACCATAATATACTGAAATCTTTCTTGATACTTTTCTAAAACTTCTGGATGAAACTGAAACAATTCCACCGTCTTAAATATTAAGTCATCAAAATCTAAAGCATTGTTTGCCTTTAACTGTTTTTGATATTCCTTATAGATATCTGCAATCTTCTTTTTCTTAAAATCATATTGATATGTAGTTTCATATTCTGCTGGAGTCATAAATTCATCCTTTGCAGAAGATATGGAATTTATAATTGCTCTTTCAGGAAGCATCTTAGTATCAATATTAAATCGTTTACATATTTCACGTATCAAAGATTTCTGATCGTCTCCATCATAAATAGTAAAGCTGTTATCATAACCTAACAAATCAATATGCCTTCTTAGGATTCTAACGCATGTTGAATGAAATGTGCTGACCCAGATATGCTCTGAACCAAATTCCACAAGGCTATCAACCCTCTCTCTCATCTCTTTTGCTGCCTTATTGGTAAAGGTAATTGCAAGAATATGATATGGATTAACTCCCTGCTCCATCAAATAACAGATACGATGGGTTAATACTCTAGTTTTTCCTGAACCTGCCCCTGCTAATAGTAACAGTGGTCCCTGGGTACAAAATACAGCTTCTCTTTGCTGCTCGTTTAATGTGTCATATATGCTCATAAATATTTCCTTTCTATAAATCCGTCTTAAGATTTAATTATACTACATCTGGTTGCGAAATGAAAAGAAATGTGTCGATAGTTTACTTGTACTTGTCATATAGTTTAAAAAACTTTATAATATAGTTAATTGTATTACAAAGGAGATACCTATGGATTTTAAAGATAAATTGGAAGAGTGGATGAAATTAGACTATATTCTTCCTGAAGATATACCCAATATAGATTTATATATGGATCAGATTACAACCTTTATGGATGATGAACTTAAGAATACAAAGCGTTTTGAAGGTGACAAGATTCTTACTAAAACTATGATTAACAACTATTCAAAAAGCAAGCTTTTACCTCCTTCTATGAAAAAAAAGTATTCCCAGAATCACTTGATTCTTTTGATTTATATCTATTATATGAAGAACTTCTTGTCAATTGCTGATATTAAGGATTTACTTCAGCCCTTGACAGATACTTTTTATACCGACGAGAAGGATTTATCATTTTCAGAGATTTATGAAGAGATTTTTGCATTAGAACAATCACAAAATCACGTAATTAAAGATTCTGTATTAAAGGCTTTTGATACTGCCAATGCAACTTTTAAAGATGTAAAGGATAAAGATGAACAAAGAAAACTCCATCTGTTTTCCTTCATTACCCTGCTTGGTTATGATATCTATTCCAGAAAACAGTTGATTGAACGAATTATTGATGAACTATTTATTGATGATACCGAAAAAGAAAAGTAGAAGTTTTATGGACTTCTACTTTTTCATTCTTCCAAATACCATGTCATAACCATCACTTCCATAATTCAAAGAACGATTCACTCGGCTTATAGTAGCGGTTGATGCACCTGTCGCTTCTGCAACTTCTAAGTATGTATGCTTCTTTCGCAGCATGGATGCAACTTCAAACCGCTGTGCCAATGACTCTAACTCGTTCACTGTACACAAGTCTTCAAAAAATGTAAAACATTCTTCTTCCGTCTCTAAGGTTAAAATCGCTTCAAATAACTGTTTTGTAGCCTCTGTCTTGATTTTCTTACTCATAGTCACTCTCCTTTGCCTTTACTTTAATATACAACATTAGTGTGTTAAAGTAAAGTCATAAAACATTCACATTTTTCTTTTTTTCTCATATCCTATGATAAATATAATTTTGTAGGGAGAATTTATGCATTTCAAAAAATTTCACGCAGTTCTGCTCTCTTTTCTTTTTGTAATTTCAGCCTTTACCGGGTGTAGTCATCCTGTAAAAAAAGAGAAAGAACTAAAAAAAGTAACCTTAAACGAAGTAACCCATTCCATCTTCTACGCCCCTCAATATGTAGCATTGGAAAAGGGTTATTTCAAGGAAGAAGGCATTGATTTAACAATAGAGACGGGATTTGGTGCTGACAAATCCATGACTGCTGTTTTATCTGGGGATGCTGATATAGGCTTTATGGGACCTGAGGCAAGTATCTATCAATACAATCAGGGGAACAAAGACTATGCGGTAAACTTTGCACAATTAACACAGCGTGCAGGTAATTTCCTTGTTTCTCGAAAGCCAATTAAAAATTTCAATTGGAACCAACTAAAAGGGAAAACATTAATTGGTGGAAGAAAGGGTGGAATGCCTCAAATGATATTAGAATTCATTTTAAAGAAAGAAAATATGAATCCTAAAAAGGATGTAAAAATCATTCAAAATATAGATTTTGCAAATACTGCTGGTGCATTTACTGGAGGAACTGGCAACTTTACCGTTGAATTTGAACCAAATGCTACACTTCTTGAAAAACAGGGCAAGGGGCACGTGGTCGCTTCTCTTGGTGTTGATAGCGGGTACATTCCATATACTGCTTATTGTGCGAAAAAAAGTTATATAAAAGCTCATCCATCTATAATTCAAGGATTTACCAATGCTATCGCAAAAGGTCAAAAGTATGTGGCAAATCACAGTCCCAAAGAAACTGCAGATATCATTGCAGACCAATTTCCTGATATTACAAAAAATGATTTGATTAAAATCATTAAACGTTACAAAGACCAAGACACATATAAAGAAAACCCTTCATTTTCAAAAGATGGATTTATGCTCCTTCAGGATATCTTAGAGGGTTCTGGGGAACTAAATGAAACAGTTCCTTTTAGTAAGCTTGTGGATACAACTTTTACAAAGAATTTAAAATAAGAAAGAGAAGACTGTGATTTTATCGTCACAGTCTTCTCTTTCTTATTAAACAATACAGCCTCTTCCACAGCAAAGGTTGATTGCTATATTACATGCACATAAAGTACATAGAGTGGAAGAACCTCCACCCATAGGAAATCCATAGCTTCCTTGTCTGGACTGATACCAGCTTCCGCCACCTTCTAACTGTTGTACCAGCATTTGATACTGCATATTGTTAGGTTCTCTCTTTAATGCCTCTCTGGCATGCTCTAATGCAGTTACATTATTCCCAACTCCATTATTTGCAATTGCACTATAATAAAACCAAGTGGATGTTATCACCTTAATCTGGCTTAGAACATTGAGTGCTTCTTTATAATGTCCACTTTGTATGTAATTTAAAACAGCTCTTAGATAAATGTCATCATCACTTTCTCCCTGCTGACTTTGTCCATATCCACCAAAGGGACTTCCGTAACCATATGCACTCTGCCCTCCATTATTCTTTTCATCCATAATCTGCTCATATGCTTGTTTTACTTCTTTAAACTTAGCTTCTGCTGCATCTTTATTCGGATTGTTAATATTGGCATCTGGGTGATACTTCCTGCTCAGCTTTCGATAAGCTTTTTTCACTTCTTCGTCCGTTGCATTACGACCAAGCTGTAGTACACTATAAGGATCTAACATCTTTTTTCTCCTGATCTTTTGTTCTCTTTTTTGTTACTTCTTCAAAACGTGTCCATACACCAGAATACAATATATTTCTTAGAATATCAACTGATTCAATTAATGGCAGCCGTTCAAACTCCTTGCAGCATTCTGCTATCATCATTGTTAAAATGCTCTGACTCCATGAAACAAAATCCTCTTGTTCCCATCTTTGAATTAATGGATTATAATTTCCCTTTTCTATATCATCTTCTATATCCTCATAGGCATCCATAAGATAAATAAACTTTCCTAAATAATATCCTATCCGGTATAAATTCTGACTCCATTCATCCTTACGATATACAAACATAGCTGCCATGATTTTCCCAAAAGTTCCTGCCATCTGATCAATATCCATAACCTGATCCTTTTCCCATTTAGAAAGTAGGTTTAGGTTATGTTTGATGCACTGTGTTTTCTTTGGATACTTCTGCCGAATCTCTTCAAAGTCACGTTGTAACAACATAGCTTGGGCAAAACGAATCTTCTTTCCATCATCTTTCCAGTCATCCTGACACTTATAATAAGATAAAATTAAATTCATATCCGCAACATAACTTGAATATTGATTGATACGCTCTGTATGCTCTTTGGCTGGATGCATAACACATCTTCTTTGTACACATCTTGTATCTGGTTCATAAAGACTAGACAATAGAATCTCCAAAAATGTCATATCATAGGATAGGGTCAACTGACCTCTTGCCCCATAAGATTTCTTAAGGCTTTGACACAATCCACAATAGTAACTTTGATATGTATGAAAATCTTTTATCTTCATTTCATCTTTATTGATTGCAATATATCCAAACATCCTTAACTCCTCTTAGTAAACTTAGTACGACACGTTGGACAACTAATTTCTATCTTTCCTTTTCCTTTTGGAATTCTAATCTTCTGTTTGCAATTTGGGCATTTGTAAATATGATAATTTTTTCTTTGTTTCATCATATTCTGTTTTTTCTGAAATATCCCGCGGATTCCTTTGGTAAGTTCTAAATATTTTTGATTCTCTCCATATCTTTTTTGATGATTTTTAGAAAACATCCGAAAATACACGTATAAAATAACAATCCAAGCCAATGGATACAAGAATCTAACCCTGGCAAAAGATGATATTAAAATAGCCACAACTGCTACTCCCATCAAAAACTTAGAAAACTGGTCCACACCATATCTTCCCTGCATAAATCTAATAAATTTCTCTTTCATCCTTTTACCTCGCATTCGTTTATGTTAAAGGGTATTATACGTCTTATATTTTTGTTTGTCACTGGTTTAATTATTAAATATTTATAAAATAAGGATAACTTGACATCAATCCTATACATTTAGTAAGATGTAGGTAGATATATTACATATTAAAAGGAGGTAACAAATACTTGGACCCCAGTCTCATAGCCCGACTAATCGGACTTATTATATTATTGATGTTATCTGCATTTTTTTCATCTGCAGAAACAGCCCTG
>JAQVEG010000075.1 GCA_028697725.1 Anaerostipes sp. | reverse complement strand
TTGAAATTTTAGAAAAAACGTAGTGTATCACTCTCGATACACTACGTTTTTCTACATACTATGATTCCATTATGGAAATGATATATTCTATTAATTATTTAAGGCTTTTACAATTACATCTTGTACATCTTTCGCTGTTAGTTTGAACTCTTTTTGTAAATATTCTGCCGTTCCAACCTGTCCAAATTGATCTTTTACTCCAACTCGTTTTAAAACTGCTGACACTTGGTGTTCTGCCATTACTTCTGCAGTTGCACTTCCTAAACCTCCATAAACAGAATGATTTTCAAATGTAACAATCAAATCCTTACCCTCTGCTTCTTTTCGCAGTAATTCTTCATCAAACGGTTTGATCGTAAACATATCAATTACTTCTACAGATATTCCCTCTTTTTCTAATGAATATGCACAGTCGAGGGCATCAGAAACCAATTGTCCTGCTGTAATCAACAAAACTTTACTTCCTTTTTTGAGCACATTTCCCTTTCCAAGAGCAAAAGTTGAACCTGCTTCATATACATTACGTACAGCTTTTCTATTTCCTCTGACGTAATGAATCCCATCTAACGTCGCAAACTCTTTTAAAATCCATTCCATTTGCACATCATCTGCTGCATCACAGATAACTGCTCCCGGTACTTCGCGCATCAATGCCACATCTTCCCAAGTAGTATGAGTTCCTCCATTTGCACCCACACAAAATCCAGGATCTGAACCATAGATATTTATGGTATTTCCTGCATACGCTCCTGACAAATAAAGTTGATCAAATACTCGTCTTGTTGCAAATGGACCGAATGTATGAAGGAATGGTTTGAAGCCAGTAACAGAAAGTCCTGCTGCAACCCCTACCATATTAGCTTCCGCAATTCCACATTGAACGAATTGTTTAGGATTTGTTTCCTTTATCTTTGTAAAACCACTGGCTCCACCCAAATCAGCTTCTAATGCTACAATCTTTTTATCATCAGGCATCATCTCTTGAAGGGTTTCTACTACACAATATCTCAATTCTCTACCTATTGAATTTCTATCTTTTGCTAACTGATACATGTATCTGTTCCTCCTTCTATTATTTTATTTTGTTGGGAAATTGCCTCATGATTCGCTTTTATAATCTCATCATTATTAAATTTAACAGAATGATTCCCCGCTAGTGTTTCAAAGTAAGAAACACCTGCTCCTTTAACAGAATCTAAAACGATACATACTGCTTGATTTTCTATTTGTTTTACTTCTGTAATTGCGTCATCTATCGCTTCTTCATCGTTACCCTTTACAGTTTTTACATAGAATCCAAAACTTTTCATTTTATCTGCAATGGAAAATGGATTCATGATTTCTTTTGTTGTTCCGTCAAGTTGGCGTTTATTCTCATCAATAATGACAATACAGTGATTTAACTGGTAATGTGCTATATACTGAAAAGCCTCCCAACACTGTCCTTCATTTAATTCACCATCTCCCACAATCAAGTAAACATATTGATTGCTTCCTTTCATCTGAAAACCGGTAGCAATTCCGGCCGCAGCTGACGTTCCTTGACCTAGAGAACCTGTTGTCATATCTACTCCCGGTGTTTTTAAACGATCCGGATGAGATGGTAAACGTGTTCCCCCATCATTCAATGTTGATAACCAAGACTTATCAAAATAACCCTTTTCAGCTAAAGTCGAATACCACGCCGGTCCTGCATGTCCTTTTGACAAAACAAGCATATCTCTTTCTTCCCAGTTTGGATTAGACGGATTAATCTTCATTTGCTTTCCATAAAGTACACTAAGTAATTCTACAATTGATAGTGATCCGCCCATATGTCCATAACCACGTTCCTCCAACATTTCCAAAATATCTTTTCTTATTTTTGCTGAGAAAATCTTTAATTCCTGTAATTTCGTCTGCTCCATAATTACCTCTTTCTATTGAAATTTAGTTTTTAATTTTTCTTCCAATTCAGCCTTGTCCATAATGTTGTCCAACACAATTACTTCTGGTAAGCTTTTTACAAATTCCTCTAAATCTTTTCCGACTACAAATAAATCCGCTGCCCCTTCTTGTGCATCTGAGAGTGAAGAATGGCTGACTGACACTCCGCTTATTTCTAATTTTTGAAGTGCTTTTTCTACATTCATTCTTACCAACATGCTTGAACCTAACCCTGAACCACAACAACACATAATTGATTGAATCATAACAATACCTCCTAAAATATTATAGTTATTTTACCGAGAAGGATTTCCCTTCTCGGCTTATAGTTTCTATGCTTCTTTACTTTTCTTTGGAGCAATTAAATTATACGCAACTGGTAATAAGTAAAGTACGATACAAACTGCAAATAATCCTCCACCTTTAATGAACTGTGAAATGTTTCCTAAGATAATTCCTGAAACCGAGAAATCCGCATCAGAGAATGTACAGTTTGCAAAGTTTAAATTTCCCATAACCGGCATACAAATTGCTGGCAAAAATGTAATCAGAAGTCCATGTAAGAAAGATCCTACAAGACACCCTTTCAAACCACCTTCTGCGTTAGCAAATACTCCCGCTGTTGCTCCACAGAAGAAATGTGGAATAACTCCTGGTAAAATCAATGCGACTGGAACTAAGGCACTATTAATACCTCCTAGGATAAACAATCCAATAATACCACCAACAAATGATACTAAGAATCCGATTAATACGGCATTTGGTGCATATGGAAATACTACTGGACAATCAAGTGCAGGTTTTGCATTTGGCACGATTTTCTCAGCAATACCTCTAAATGCAGGTACAATCTCACCGATAATTAAACGAACACCACTTAAGATGATATATACACCACCAGCAAAATTAAGTCCTTTAGTAATTGCCCATACCAACCAATGTGTCTGTGTCTCTCCTTCAAAGAAAGCAGCAATCGTAGGATCACTCATTCCATCCTTTACAATAACCGCTACAAAAGTAACAATAGTAAAGAATACTACCATAGTAAGCCCAATAGCTACTGTTGTATCACGTAAAAAGGAAATTCGTTTTGGAAAATTAAATTCTTCTGTTGATTTACTTTTTCCTTTAAATAGCTTACCAATTTGTGCAGAAAACCAATAACCGACTCCACCAAAGTGTCCAAATCCTAATTCATCTGTTCCCGCAATCTTGGTCATGGTTGGTTGACAAATCGCTGGTGATAATACCATGATTAATCCTAAAATCAATCCTCCACCAATCCAAAGTGTTGGTCCACTTAAGTTGCCCGCATTTAAAATAACTGCTAACATACAAGACATATAAAGTGTATGATGACCTGTTAAGAATATGTAGTTTAATCTTGAAAAACGAGCTAATGCAATGTTAGCAATCATACCGATACACATAATATATGCGGTATCACTTGCAAACTTCTCTAATCCTAACGAAACAATTGCTTCGTTATTTGGTACTACTCCTTGCATGTTAAATGCATAGTTAAAAATTGTACCAAAATCATTCAATGAACCCGTTTGCAAAAAACTAGATCCTGCTGTTAATACAAGGAAACCAACAATTGTTTTAACGGTTCCCTTTACGACTTCTTCAACCGGTTTTTTCTGCAGAATCAAACCAAACAAAGAAATCAATCCTACTAAAATTGCAGGTGTTGATAAAATGTTAATTATAAAATCCATAGTAATCCTCCTTTTTTATAGATTTCTATTTAGTTATCGTCAGATGCCTCAAGAAACAAGTCATATATTTCTTTTTCTGACGTGGCGCCCAATACTTTTTCGACACTATCAGGATTATCAAATAAATCTGACATTGCCTTTAAAACTTCCATATGCGATTCCGGATCCGTTGCCGCTAGAGTAACCATGACTCTAACATCATATCCTTCTTCTTTAAACTTAATCGGTTGGCGTAATAAAGTAACTGCTATTTGTCGTTTTAAAACCCCTTGGTCTGTACTTCCATGCACCAAGGCCAAATTTTCACACAAAACATAATATGCCCCTAATTTTTCTGTGTTTTTTATAATCTCGTCAATATATCTGGCTTCACAGTATCCGCCATCCACCAATGGCTTCACGGCCACATGAATAGCCTCTTGCCAGTTGTCAACTTTTTCAACAATTCTGATGTTTTCAATCTTTAGCATATCCGTAATATTATTCATGTCTATATGTCCTCCTCTATCATTTTTCTAATATTATTTTTAACGCTTTCCTCGCTGTTACATTTCCAAATTATATTTGTATTTTTTTCTTCTTTGAAAATAGTCATAATATCATTTAAAATTTTCAAATGACTCACTTGATTTTCAGCCGAAAGAACCAGTGCAATTTTAGCTCTTCTCTCTCCTCCATCTCTCTTCAAAAAAACAACCGGTTCCTTGAAAATGCTACAAGAAATACCCAATTGGTAAGAACCATCTTGTATTTCTGAATGAAGTAATACAACTTCCTCAGTAATAAACATATATGAACCATATTTTTTAGTTTTTTCAATTATATTTTCAATATAAGATTTCCCGATATATCCTTCCGCTAACAAACTACGAGAAGCTATCTGTACACATTGTTTCCAATCCATAGATTCTTCTACTATTTGAATATGTCGTTTATCTAACACCTGACAAATCCCTTGTCCATAATCATTTTGCTTTATATACGAGTCTAAGGACAATCCTGAAAAGTATTTCACCAACTCATCTTTAAATGCCTTTATTTTTTGTTCCGGTATATACTTTTTAGCTATATCAGTAATTTGCATGATGTTGATTGCATTCTGACTCTGATATTTCATACATTTCTTTAAAATACTAATGCGATCACTATCTGTTAAGATTGGATGTACAATAATTAGATTTTCTTCTTCTTCGATTACTATCGTGGAAATCACAACTGAATAACCATGCTCTTTCTTATATTCAGATAACGGAATATTATCGACTATCTGAATATTGGGCACCAAAGTTAATATTTCTTTTCGAATCATATTCGCTGTACTTAATCCATTAGGACACACAACTAAAACCTTTAATTTTTCTTCTGTTTGACGTTCTCCCGAAGAAATATATGCCCCAAAATGTAACGTAATATAAGCAATTTCTCCATCAGGAATCGGTACTCCTATTTCCTTTTCTAAATATTTGACAGCATTTCTCGTAATCTCAAACAAGTCACCATATTCATTTTTTATATCATCTAACATTGGATTTCCCAATTGTACACCATAACGATAGCGGTACAGGGAAGTCTTTAAATGTGCTGTGATTGCCTGCGTTAACTCTTCTTCTTTTTCAAATGTTATGCACGCAATTCTTGAAAATGCTCGTACTAAAACTTTCGCTAAACATAGTGTTTCTGTTCCAGTATCATCTTGCATAAATTCAATGGAAAGACTCTGTGTTCTTGAACCTAATAAATGCAAAGCTAAATACAATTTTTCATTTTCATTAAATTCATGAAATATTTCTTGAACTAGTCTATATTCTGTTGTCGACGCAATTTCCTGAATTGTATCTTCAGAAAATTCTGTTGTCTGTGTTCGATTTTTAATTGTTGAAAAGAATACTGCAATAGAATACAAAATTCCTGTCACATATTGTGCCTGCAATTTTTCTTCTATTATTTTTAATCGGTTTAATATACTATTCACTCTCTCAGGATGATCCAAGGGCAAGGCACCTTTTTTGTAAAAATCTGATAGCGAGTTAAAGTATAAAAAGAAAACCGTTCGTTTTGTCTTAAAGTCACCATGAATACAATAACCTTTTCCTGTTTCATAAGAGAGTTGCAATTGAAATTCTGCAATGGCTCTCGTAGCCTCTTTTATATCATTTATCGTCGTGTTTCGACTTACTTGACATAATTCAATAAAATCATCAATGTGCAACTGCCTGCTCCGTTGTAAAATAGAGCAAATGATAATGCGAATTCTTTCCGTTGGTGAAAAGGCATATACTAGCTTTGCCGGCATTTCCTTTATATTCTTTCGAATTAATTCTTTCTCTGTCTTGTCAATGAAAATTCCTTTTTTTCTTTCAATTTCTAATAGAGGAAGTTCTTGTGCTTCCAACCATTCATTTATCTTTTGAATGTCATAGTAAACACTTCGTTTTGACATTCCTCTTTCGTCTGCAATTTGTGCAACAGACATATACTCATCTGTATAAAGCAATTGTTCTAATATTTCATAACATCTGACGTCTAAATTATATATGATTGCCATATTCCCTTCCTTTCTTGTATTCATAATAGCAAACAAATTTATGTATTGTATAGTCCAAAAAATGTCATTTCATTATTCGTTATTTACACAATTTGCACCGTCCAATAATTACTTTTTCTTGCTTTTTTTCGTGCAATTTTTAGACCATTTCGGAATTCCTTTGCCAATCAACTTGTAGATTCGAAAATGACATATTAAAGCTGAATCTAAAAAGACCTCCGAGGAAAACCTCGGAAGTCTTGAAAATACTGTGTTTCTTCTATTTCTACCTATAGCAATTAAATATCTTATGGCTATCCTTGAACTTAGCCCCTTAGCATCAGATAAATAACAAAATAAATAATATATAATCCAATAATTGCAACCTTGAATTTTATTTTAATATGGCTTTTTACTAGTGCAAATACAATTCCAATAATTGCAACAATATTAATTAACAATATACAGTTTTTGCTAAAGTTTAAATTATCTTGAAAAACAAGCAAAAGATTTCCTAATAAAAAAATAACTGGACTGATTATATTAACTCTCATATTTAGAACATCCCTCGTACCTCTCCTTCTGATTCAGTTAGTCGTTTCTAACTTTATGCTAACACCTTCTATAAAATAAAGCAATGCATTTGAATGAATCATTTTCTCAATAAGTCTTTCATTGTTTTCACAAAAAAATGCAACCCCTTATATAATAAGGGATTGCAGTATATTAGACATTCTTAGTGAATGAGAAATTGTTGACTATTCGATAATAGTTGCAACTCTTCCTGATCCTACTGTACGTCCACCTTCACG
>JAQVEG010000074.1 GCA_028697725.1 Anaerostipes sp. | reverse complement strand
AAAAAAAGGTACTTTACTATATCCCTATAGTAAAATACCTTTTGTCTTTTCTTATTTACCTTTTGTCAAATACTCTTCAATTCTTGAAACAGCCTGCTCTTCATCCTGACCGTCTGCAATCAAAGTCAACTGTGTAATATTCTCAACCCCAAGACTCATCATTCCCATGATACTTTTCATATTGATTTGCTTGTTATCAATCTCGATTTGAAGTCGGCTATCAAACTGACTGGCCATCTGTACTAAAAGCGCAACTGGTCTATCTGCACTCTTGCTATTCATCTGAATGTTTACACTTCTTGAAATCATAATCTTCCTCCAACTTTCATATCATCCGCAATTCGGCTTAATTTCTTCATTCGATGATTCACTCCCGACTTTCCGACTGGAGGTGAAAGCATCTCACCTAGCTCCTTCAATGATGCCTCTGGGTTATCTAGTCTTAGATTTGCTACATCTCTTAACCCTTGATTCAATTCTGAAAACTTACCACGTTCTATGATAAATTCAATGTCTTCAAGTTGTTTTACTGCAGCTGAAACTGTTTTGTTAATATTCGCAGTTTCACAGTTCACTCTTCGATTCACACTATTACGCATATCTTTCATAATACGTATGTTCTCAAGATTCATCAAAGCAATATGTGCTTCCATAATATTCAGTACATCAACAATCTTCGCACCTTCTTTTATGTAAATCACATGGTACTTCTTTCGCAGCACAATCTTAGCCTCCAAATCAAAAGAATTCATAATATCTCTCAACTTCTGAGCTAATACTTGTGACATAGTTGTAATCTCAAAATGATAGTGTTTTTCAGGATCACTCATGGAACCCGCACCAAGAAATGCACCTCTAAGATACGCTCTCTTGCAGCATGTGTTCTGTAGTATAATCCCAAAATTATTATTATCTAAAAGTTTCACTGCTTTTAATATTAAAACAGTTTCATCATGGTTGTCAACAAAAACCGAGTAATTTCGATTTCTTTTTAAGTAATCATTCCTCTGTACAGATAACTTTGCACTAACTCCAAAAGTCTCCTTTATCAACGAAAAAAAGTGTTTTGCCACTGCTGGATTTTCTGTGTGTATCCCCAGAGAATACTTCACATTAGAATCAATTTTCACCTGCCCGCAATACTGAATCATCGCTGCAGTTTCCGCCAGTTTACAATGTCTGGCACCACTATCAATTCTAGAAAGTTCTTCTTTAATATCTGTTGAAAATGACATTTCTCTTACCTCATTATATCTCTATGTTCCACCTTAACCAGATATGGCAGAGAATCTAATCTTTCTGCCAATTTATTTGTAATTGTAACAGAACGGTGCTTTCCACCAGTACATCCGATTCCAACAACTAAGTTATATTTTCCTTCTTTAATATAATTAGGAATTAAAAATGTTAGCATATCTTCTAGCTTGTCTAAAAATTCATAAGCTTCTTTGCAATTTAAAACAAAATCTTGGATTGGTTTATCATTTCCTGTTAATGGTCGTAACTCTAAATCATAATATGGATTTGGCAGAAATCTTACATCAAACACCAAATCAACATCGGCTGGAATCCCGTATTTAAATCCAAATGAAGTAACTGCCACATTAAAATTCTTGTACGGATTCTCTTTTAGAAAGATATCATCTAACTGCATCTTTAATTCTCTTGTTAAAAGCTGACTGGTATCTACAACATAATTCGCTCTTTTCTTCAAGAAATCAATGGCTTCCCTTTCTTTTAGAATCCCATCTTCAATTCTTCCATTTCGTGCAAGAGGATGATTTCTTCTCGTTTCTTTATATCGTTTAATTAAAATACGATTGCTTGCATTTAAAAACAGAATCTCATATTCAATTCCCCTATCCGTTAATTTTCTTAATTCTCCCTCAAGTTCTGAAATTTTCGCACCACTTCGGATATCAATTCCAAGAGCGATTTTTGACACATCAATATTATCTTCCTCTGATAAGTCAGCAAATTTACTTAATAAGCTGACTGGTAAATTGTCCACACAAAAGTATCCAACATCTTCTAGCATCCGAAGTGCTGTACTTTTTCCTGCGCCAGACATTCCCGTTACAATGACTAACTTCATAGTTCTCCTTTAAAATTTTCCTACTCTTTTGACTTCTGGCTCTAACATAACACCAAACTTTTCATTGACCTTCTCCTGCACATCCTCAATTAATCGAAGTACATCCATTGCTGTAGCTTTGTTTTGATTCACCACAAATCCACAATGTTTATCAGATACTCTAGCCCCTCCTACCTGATACCCTCTTAAGTTGGTGTCTTGAATTAATTTTCCTGCAAAATACCCCTCTGGTCGCTTAAATGTACTTCCTGCACTTGGAAATTCAAGTGGCTGCTTCGTTCTTCGTGCCATTGAATATTCATCCATCTTACTTTTTATTTCATATGCTTTTCCAGGTTTTAATTTGATAACTCCTTCTAGTACAACATACTCTTCTTTTAAAATATTGCTTGTACGATATCCTAGTTCAAGCTCCTGTGCTGGGATTTTCTTAATTTCCAATTCCTTTGTAAGTACCGTTACTTCTTTTAGTACCTGTACAATTTCTCCTCCATAAGCACCTGCATTCATGGTAATGGCTCCACCAAAAGTTCCAGGAATTCCTCCAGCAAATTCAAATCCTTCTAGTTCCTCTTTCCATGCTTCCTTTGCAATAGAACTAAGAAGACAGCCTGCACCTGCTGTGATTTCATCCCCATTAACTGTGATTTGATTCATATTCTTATACACTTGAATCACAAGTCCGTCCATACCTTTATCCCCAACTAAAAGGTTGCTTCCATTTCCCAAAATGAAATATGGCACATTCATCTCTTTTGCACACTTGCACGCAAATAAAAGTTCCTCCGTTGTTTCTGGAATTACAAATACATCTGCAGGTCCTCCAATTTTAAATGTTGTATGCTTTTTCATTGGTTCTTGTTCAAGAATACGATCCTGTGGGTACACTTCTTTCAATCGATCTATAAATTCTTTTGCTACCATCCTATTCCTCCAATTGTCCTGTCACTCTCTTATATAATTCCTCTGCTGCATTGTATCCCATTTTCTTCTGTCTATGGTTAATGGCTGCTGATTCTACAATCACTGCAAGATTACGTCCCGGTCTGATTGGCAATGCGTGAGAAACAACTTTATTTCCTAAATATTCTGTATATTTTTCATCCAGTCCCAATCGGTCATAATCTGTCTCTTTGTTCCAATCTTCTAACTGGATTACTAAATCAATATTCTGAGTCATCTTAACACTCTCAACACCAAATAAATTCTTCACATCAATAATTCCAATTCCTCTAAGTTCAATAAAGAAACGAGTTACCTCTGGAGATGATCCTATTAAGGTATCCTTGCTCACTCTTTTAATCTCAACAACATCATCTGATACTAAACGATGTCCACGCTTAATTAACTCAAGTGCTGCTTCACTCTTGCCAATTCCACTTTCTCCTGTAATTAAAATTCCTTCTCCAAATACATCCACTAAAACTCCATGAATAGAAATTCGTGGTGCTAATTCAACATTAAGCCAGCGAATTACTTCTGCCATAAATTCAGATGTAGGATCTTCTGTAATCAAAAGAGGAACTCCATACTTTCTTGCCACCATCTTCATACGTTCACATGGCTCAATTCCTCTGCAAAAAACCATACACGGAAGATCTGTATGAAAAATTCCTTCATAAATCTTCTCTGCAGTTTCATCATCGGTTAGCATCTTATTCAAATAAATATACTCTACATTTCCAATGATTTGCAGTCTATTTGTAGAAAAATGATCAAAAAATCCTGCTAACTGTAAGGCTGGTCGATTAACTTCTGCCTGAGTAATATAACGATCATCTGTATTAATATCGGTAAAAACTGATTTTAAATTATGCTTTTTAATTAATTCTGTAACGGATACCTTGTGTTCTTGTGTCATGATAATTACCTCCTAAATTTATTCTAGTGTATCATATTTCCTCTTTAGATTCATTGAAAAAAATATAGATTCCTTCTGCAATATTTTGTTTCATTCCTGGAACCTTCATTAATTCATCGATTGTTGCATCTTTGATATGTCCAATTTCTTTAAAATGTTTCATCAATGCTCTTCTTGTTTTTGGTCCAACTCCCTTGATATCATCTAAAATAGAATAAACTTGTCCCTTAGTTCTAAGTGAACGATGATATTCAATGGCAAATCGATGGGCTTCATCTTGAATTCGTGTCACAAGCATAAATGCCTCGCTATGTTTTGGAAAAAAGATCTCCTCGTTATTATAATACAATCCCCTAGTTCTATGATTGTCATCTTTTACCATTCCACATACTGGTATATGAATCTTTAGACTCTCAAGCACTTTTAACGCAACATTTACCTGTCCTTTTCCACCATCCATTAAAAGAAGGTCTGGAAATTTCGTAAAACTTCCATACTGGATATCTTTATTTTGCGTCATTAATTCTTCCTGCTCTTTTTTTCCATGAAGAAGTCTTCTTGTAAGAACCTCTTCCATACTTTTATAATCATCTGGCCCTGTAACCGTTTTTAATCGAAATTTTCTATAATCTCGATTCCTTGGCTTTCCATCTTCAAACACAACCATAGATGCCACTGTCTGAAAACCACTAATATTTGAAATATCAAAAGCTTCCATTCTTTTTAAATTATCTAATCCAAGTAAGTCCTCAATTTCATGAACTGCTCCAATGGTTCTTTGTTCTTCTCTCTTGATTCGTTCTCGATCCTGTCTTAATACATTTTCCGCATTTTCCTTAGCCAGTGCTACCATACGGTACTTATCGCCCCGTTCTGGCACACGAATATGGACTTTTGCTCCCCGTCTCTCACTTAACATCTTCTCAAGCCATTCCTGCTCTTCCATCTCACACTCTAGGAAAATTTCTTCTGGCAAATATGGTGTTCCTGCATAGAACTGTTTTGCAAATGCTCCTATTAATTCTGCCTGATTTTCTTCTTCCTCTCTGGTCATATGAAAATGTTCTCTTCCAAGTAACTTTCCATCTCTCACAAAAAATACAGATATAACCGCGTCTTTTTTATCAAATGCCGATGCAATAATATCTCTGTTTTCAAATCCTTTGTTGCTGTTAATCTTCTGTGTCAATCCAATGTCATTGACGCTCTTTAATAAATCCCTATATTCTGCCGCAAGCTCAAAATTCAAGTCTTCTGAAGCTTCCATCATCTTCTCTGTGAGCATCTCCACCACCGGCTTATGATTTCCCTTTAAAAAGTCCACTACCTGATCCATGGACTTCCCATAATCTTCTTTGGAAATATAACCCTGACAAGGTGCATTACACTGTTTAATTTGGTAATACAAACATGGTCTGTCCTTTCCAATATCTCTTGGCAGATTTCGATTACAAGTACGAATCTTAAAAATCTTTCTAAGAAGTTCCATGGTATCTCTCACTGCCCCGCCACTCTTATAGGGTCCAAAATACTTAGAACCATCCTGCTTCATCTTTCTTGCAAGCATAAGTCTCGGAAAATCTTCTTTCAGTGTCACTTTGATATATGGGTATGTTTTATCATCCTTTAACATGGTGTTATATTTGGGATGATGCTGTTTGATTAAATTATTCTCTAATACCAAAGCTTCCAACTCAGAATCTGTAATAATATATTCAAAATAATCAATATGAGAAACCATATGTGCTATCTTGGTACTAAGATTTCGACTGCCCTGAAAATACTGTCTCACTCGATTACAAAGCTTAATCGCTTTCCCAACATAAATGATTTCTCCTTGTTTATTATGCATTAAGTAAACTCCTGGCTTTGCAGGTAATTTTTTTAATTCTTCCTGTATGTCAAACATAATGCTCCTCCATGGCATTATCTTAGCATAATTTTACGCATAAAAATAGCCCCAGTCATCTGGAGCTATTTTAAAAAGAGAGGATTAAATATATATATGAAAAACTATGTCTTAAGTATATCAGAATCCCCTCTCAATTCAATGTTCTAATCATAAACATTTCTAAACAAAGTATAAACTCATCTTATGAAATTCTTACGAGACATTGATTACTTTGTATATTTTACTTTATAAGCACCTGAAGTACTCTTACTATATCTTTTTACTTGAATATAATAAGTTCCTTTCTTTGCTTTTCCGTAGAATCTCTTTCCATTCTTAATATTCTTACTTTTTAATCTTGTTTTACCAGAAATAGCAGCAGAAATAGTTCCTGATGTCCCCAATGCTGTTACATCAATGTATGTATTTCTAGTTTTAGAAACCTTAACCTTATACCAGTGTGTTGTTTTTGTACTATCTGTTGTTAAAATAACATTTGATTTAGATTTTTTTCGACTAATCGTCTTAGCTTTACTCTTCTTTGTTCCATAAGATGAATAATATGACTTGGTATTCGCACCTAAGAACATTGTATATCCAAGACCTTTGTTAAATACTGCACGATAAGTTCCACTATTCAGACCATATACATTTACATATCCAGAAGAATTTGATGTATAAACAGATGAAGAAACTGTCTTCCAAGAACGACCGCTTTTCTTTTGAATATAATATCCAACTCCATTGGTTCCAGTAGCATGATATTTTGACATTGCACCAATTGTAGCTAATCCTCTTTTGGACATTTTAAAATATTCATAAGTCTTACCACCGTTTGCCCCTACACATATTAGTGCCTTTCCTAACCATCGATTGCTTTGGTTGGAAACTGCTGCTACTGAAAAAGTTCCTGCAATCTTCTGTCCTGCCGACAACCCATAAGTTGTATATAATCCATATGTTCCAGCTTTTAAATTCTGTCCATAAATCAAGCCTTTTGAGCCTTTTGCGTACACTGTCTTACCATCTAAACTTGTCAACGATAAGTAAGTGGTATATCGTGTTCCACTTGTTGTTGTATAAACTGCTTCATATGGAACTAACACTTCACCATTAACTCCAACTTTTATCTCTCCAACCTTACATATCCCTGGTGATACAC
>JAQVEG010000004.1:43499-100977 GCA_028697725.1 Anaerostipes sp. | reverse complement strand
ATGATGTGTGTGACCATTGACAAATTTCTTGTTTTTGCGTAATATAAAAACATACTTAAAGGATAGGAATATAGGGAAAGGATTTGTGAATGAAGATATCAACAAAGGGAAGATATGCAGTAAGACTTATGTATGACCTAGCATTAAATGACACAGGGGAATGGATTTCATTAAAGGATGTATCAAAGCGACAAAGCATTTCTATGAAGTATTTAGAACAGATTATCAGATTGTTAAGTATTTCTGGTTACTTGAAAAGTCTACGTGGACCAAGAGGTGGATATCAGTTGGCGAAAAAGCCTGCCGAGTATACGGTTGGAGATATTTTAAAGATTACAGAAGGAAGTATGGCACCAGTGGCATGTTTAGATGATAACCCCAATGCTTGTGAGAGATATGGAGAGTGTCCAACTATATTTGTATGGGAAGGACTTGACAAAGTTGTAAGTGAATATTTAAATAGTGTTACGTTAGAAGACATTGTGGAGAGAGCAAAGAAGAATCAAAACAATGATTTTGTTATATAACAATTGATTCCAGTGGTGAAAGACTGCCATTGGAATTTTTTTATGTTCGTTTCTTTTGGAAACACATTATGGTATGATGTTAAAAGATAAAATTAAAAATAGATGAGGAGAAGAATCATGAATAAATTATTATTAATAGATGGACACAGTATTTTAAACCGAGCATTTTATGGATTGCCAGATATGACGAACAGTCAAGGACTTCATACCAATGCAATTCTTGGTTTTCTAAATATGATGTTTAAATTTATAGAAGAAGAGCAGCCCACTCATTTTGCAGTGGCATTTGATTTAAGTGCGCCAACCTTTCGGCATAAGATGTTTGAAGAATATAAGGGAACAAGAAAAGGAATGCCAGATGAATTAAGAGAGCAGGTTCCAGTGATTAAAGAGGTTCTTCAGGCAATGAATATTCCACTGATGATGGAAGAAGGATTTGAGGCAGATGATTTGCTTGGAAGTATGTCAGTTCTTGGAGAAAAAGAAGGATATGAAGTTAGAATTATCTCAGGGGATCGTGATTTACTTCAGCTTGCAACCAAGCACGTACAAATCCGAATTCCAAAGACGAAGCGTGGTGGAACTGAGGTGGAAGATTATTTTGCAGATGATGTGTTAGCAGCGTATGAGGTTACTCCAAAGGAATTTATTGACGTGAAGGCATTGATGGGCGATGCTTCTGACAATATTCCTGGAATTCCCGGAATTGGTGAAAAGACAGCAACCAAATTAATTAAAGAATATAAGACCATTGAGAATGCAAGGGAACATATTGAGGATGTAAAACCAAATCGTGCTAAGAATAATCTTGAAGAATATTACGAGCAGGGACTTATGAGTAAAGAATTGGCAACCATTAAACTAGATTGTCCACTTGATTTGACATTTGAAGATGCCATGTTTGAAGATATTTATACAAAAGAAGCTTATGACCTTTTGAAAAATTTAGAATTTAAGACTATTTTAAAGCGATTTGAAGGAGTTGCAGAAGAAGATTTAGTATTGGAAATTCATGAGATTACAGATTTATCTGAGGCAGATGATGTATTTATCAAGGCGGCGAAAGAAAAGGAAGTGGGAGTTGCAATTTATACTAATGAAGGGGATGTATGGATTGCAATGTCTTATGAAGATAAGAAGATTGATTTACTTCATAATGAAGGATTTATTTCTACAGATTATCTCTATGAAAAGGTAAGTGGACTCTATCATGAAGGAAAGAAAATCTCCATGATGGGAATCAAAGATTATCTTGGAAAACTGCATTTAAGCGAAGAACAAACATCTATTTTTGACGTATCTTTAGCGGCATATCTAGTAAATCCACTAAAGAGTACCTATGATTATGATGATATTGCAAGAGATTATTTGTCATTGATGCTGCCTTCTAGAAAGGAACTGTTAGAGAAGAAAAAGAGTGTATTCGAGGATGGAGAACTCATAGAAGTAGGGAAGAAAATCATTGGATTTGACGCCTATGTAGCAAGATGTGCCATTGATCCTTTAACAAATAAATTAGATGAGCTAAATATGCTGAATTTATATGAGGAAGTTGAACTTCCAACTACTTTTGTACTTCATGAGATGCAGGTTCGTGGAATCAGGGTAGATAAAGAGGCATTAAAGGAATATGGAGGTCAGTTAGTTGGACGTATTGACCAACTACAAAAGCTTATTTATGAAGAAGCAGGGGAAGAGTTTAATATTAACTCTCCAAAACAACTAGGAGTTATTCTTTTTGAACACATGGGATTAAAAGGTGGGAAAAAGACCAAAACTGGATATTCTACCAGCGTAGATGTATTAGAAAAATTAGAAGGAAAATATCCAATTGTAGCTTATGTATTAGAATATCGTCAGCTTACAAAATTAAAATCAACCTATGCAGATGGACTTGCCAACTTTATTATGGAAGATAATCGAATTCATGGAAAGTTTAATCAGACGATTACTGCAACGGGAAGAATTAGTTCTACAGAACCGAATCTTCAAAATATTCCAGCAAGAATGGAATTAGGACGTGCAATTAGAAAGGTATTTTTGCCAGAAGATGGGTATGTATTTTTAGATGCAGATTATTCTCAAATAGAACTTCGTGTAATGGCTCATTTATCAGGGGATCAGAATCTAATTGAATCTTATCAAAGAGAAGAAGACATTCATGCAAGAACTGCAGCAGATGTATTTAAAGTGCCAATGGAAGAAGTGACAAGTCTTCAAAGAAGAAATGCAAAGGCAGTCAACTTTGGAATCATATATGGACAAAGTGCATTTGGACTTAGTCAAGAACTAAAGATTACAAGAAAAGAAGCAAGTGAATATATTGCCACTTATTTTGAAACCTACCCAAAGGTAAAAGAGTATTTGGATAGAGAAGTAGAAAAAGGGAAAAAAGATGGATTTGTAGAAACTATGTTCCATCGAATCAGACCGATTCCAGAATTAAAATCCAGCAATTTTATGCAGAGGAATTTTGGAGAGCGTGTTGCCATGAATTCACCAATTCAAGGGGCTGCGGCTGATATTATTAAGATTGCCATGATTCGTGTAAATATGAGACTAAAAAAGTTAAATCTAAAATCTCGATTGATTTTACAGATTCACGATGAACTTTTAATTGAGACATGGAAAGAAGAATTAGATCAAGTGAAAGATATTTTAGTACAGGAAATGACCCATGCGGCGCAGCTTCGTGTTCCTCTAAGTGTGGATGTAAATATAGGAGAGAACTGGTATGAAGCAAAATAAGAAAATCATAGGAATTACAGGTGGGGTTGGTTCAGGAAAAAGTGAAGTTCTCCGTATTTTAAAGGAAGATTTTCAGGCGAAGATTATCATTGCAGATCAGGTAGCTCATGATTTAATGGAACCTGGAAATGTAAATTACAAGGGAATTGTTGCAGAGTTTGGAACGGAGATTCTCTTAGAAGATAAGAAAATTAGTCGTAAGGCATTGGGGCAGATTGTATTTCATAACAAAGAAAAGTTACAAAGACTTAACCAACTCACACATCCAAATGTAGATAGACAAATACAAGAGATAATGAAAGAGGCAAGAGAAGAAGATTGTCACTTAATCGTCTGTGAAGCCGCTATTTTAGTTGGAGCAGGATATGAGGCAATGTTTGATGAACTTTGGTATATATTTACGAGAGAAGAAGTGAGACGGGAACGGCTAAAGGCTAGTCGTGGGTACAGCGATGAGCAGATAGATGCTATGCTTTCTAATCAAACAAGTGAAGAGGAATTTAAACGAATTGCAGACGTGGTAATTGATAATTCAGACACACTTGAAAGGACGAAAGAACAGATCAGAAATAGAGTGCATAAGGATTTGTAAAAAAAACAGTCCACAAACATCAAACCTTGTGCTATAATGTCAAATAAGATTGTGCAATGACAGGAAACGAGGATATGATGGAATTAACAAGTTTAGCAAGCAGCAGTGAAGGAAACTCAATATTTGTAGGAACAGAGAACACAAAGGTATTAGTAGATTGTGGAATTAGTGCCAAGAGAATTGAGAATTCACTAAAAGAATTAGGAATGAAAGCATCACAGATGGATGCAATCTTAGTTACCCATGAGCATTCAGACCATATTAAAGGTCTTGGTGTGATGGCAAGAAGATATGGAATTCCTATGTTTGCAACGAACGGAACTATTGATGCAATGTTAAGTTCAGGGAAGATTGGGGAAGTATCACATGATTTATTCTACGGTGTGGAAGCAGACCGTTCATTTACCCTTGGGGATATGACAGTGAATCCAACGAGAATATCTCATGATGCAGCAGAACCGGTATGTTATTCTTTTAAAGCAGATGATGTGAAGGCAAGTATTGCCACAGATCTTGGAGACTATGATGATTATATTATAGAGAAACTAAAGGATTCTAACATCCTGTTTGTAGAAGCCAATCATGATGTGAATATGCTTCAAGTTGGGCGATATCCATATTATTTGAAGCAAAGAATATTAGGCAGCAAGGGTCATTTGTCCAATGACCGATGTGCATGTTTGCTGAATGATGTCATAAGTGACTGTACCAGCCATGTATATTTGGGGCATTTGAGCAAAGAGAACAATTATGCCCAATTAGCATATGAAACTGTAAAGACAGAATTAAAGATGCAGGATATTTCTTTAGAAGTTGCAAAGAGAGATCAAGTATCGACATTAACAAACGTTATATCATAGGAGGATGAACATGGATAGAACAGTAATCACAGTTGTAGGAAAAGACACAGTAGGAATCATTGCCAAAGTATGTACATACTTAGCAAATAATAAAGTAAATATATTAGATATTACACAGACTATTACTGGAGGATTCTTCAACATGATGATGGTTGTTGACACAACAGATTCATCAAAAGAATTTGATGTGTTAAGTGAAGAACTTAGCCAGATTGGTGATGAACTAGGAGTTACCATCAAGGCACAAAACGAGAAAATTTTTGACGTAATGCACAGAATTTAACGGGGGTCTGGGATGATTAATATTAATGAAGTAATTGAAACAAATAAGATGATTCATGAGATGAATCTAGACGTTCGTACTATTACCATTGGAATCAGTTTACTTGATTGTGTTGGATCAACACTTGATGAAGTAAAGGACAATGTATATAACAAGATTACAACAGTAGCGAAAGATTTGGTAAAGACAGGAAAAGATATTGAAAAGGAATTTGGAATTCCTATTGTAAATAAACGTATTTCTATTACACCAATTTCTTTAGTTGGTGGGAATGTTTGTAAGACTCCCGAAGACTTTGTAGAGCTTGCAAAGGTTCTTGATAAGGCAGCGAAGGAAGTTGGAGTAAACTTTTTAGGTGGATATTCTGCACTTGTAAGCAAGGGAATGACAAAGGCAGATGAATTATTGATTCGTTCTATTCCACAGGCGATGGCAACAACTGATTTTGTATGTTCTTCTATCAATGTTGGTTCTACAAAGACAGGAATCAATATGGATGCAGTCAAATTAATCGGAGAGATGATTAAGGAAACAGCAGAATTAACAAAAGATAATGATTGTCTTGGATGTGGTAAGTTTGTTGTATTTTGTAATGCACCAGATGATAACCCATTTATGGCAGGGGCATTCCACGGAGTGACAGAAGCAGATTCTGTTATTAACGTTGGTGTCAGTGGACCAGGAGTTGTAAAACGTGCCATTGAGACAGCTCGTGGAGAGAATTTTGAAGTTCTTTGTGAGACAATTAAGAAAACAGCATTTAAGATTACTCGTGTTGGACAATTAGTTGCAAAAGAAGCTTCTAAGAGATTAGGAATTCCATTTGGAATTATTGATTTATCTTTAGCACCAACCCCAGCAGTTGGAGATAGTGTTGGAGAAATCCTAGAAGAAATCGGATTAGAATATACAGGAGCGCCAGGAACAACCGCAGCTCTTGCAATGTTAAATGACCAAGTAAAGAAGGGTGGAGTTATGGCTTCTTCTTATGTTGGTGGATTAAGTGGAGCATTTATTCCAGTCAGTGAAGATCAGCGCATGATTGATGCAGTAGAGGCAGGAGCTTTAACAATTGAGAAGCTAGAAGCAATGACATGTGTATGTTCTGTTGGTCTTGATATGCTTGCAATCCCTGGAAAGACAAAAGCAACAACAATTTCTGGAATTATCGCAGATGAGATGGCACTAGGTATGATTAACCAAAAGACAACTGCAGTTCGTATTATTCCGGCAATTGGTAAAGATGTAGGAGATAAAGTTGAATTTGGTGGATTATTAGGATACGCTCCAATTATGCCAGTCAATGAATTTTCATGTGATGCATTTATCAATCGTGGTGGAAGAATTCCAGCACCAATTCATAGTTTTAAAAATTAATAGAGGTGAATATTTTTGGGTAGATTAGACAATTTACAGCCAAAGAAAGTATTTGAATATTTTGAAAGCTTATGCAATATCCCTCATGGCTCTTACAATTGTAAGGCTGTGAGTGATTATTGTGTTCAGTTTGCAAAGGATAGAGGATTAGAGTGGATTCAAGATGACGCATACAATGTGATAATCAAGAAGTCCGCTTCTTCTAATTATAAGGGAGATTCTACCTTGATTCTTCAGGGGCACTTAGATATGGTTTGTCAAAAGACAACAGAATCAACCATTGATTTTGAGAAGGATCCATTAGATTTACACATAGATGGAGATTTTCTTTTTGCCAAGGGAACTAGTTTAGGTGGTGATGATGGAATTGCAGTGGCATATGCTCTTGCAGTTTTAGATGATGATACATTAAAACATCCAAATTTAGAAGTTGTATTTACAACGGAAGAAGAAGTTGGAATGCTAGGAGCCAGTGCATTGGATATATCTTCTCTAAAGGCAAAGTATTTACTGAATATTGATTCAGAAGAAGAAGGCATTTTGATTGCCAGTTGTGCAGGAGGAAATGTAACGAAGGCTGTAATTCCAGTACAGTATCAAAGTGAAAATGGAGATTTATATGAGCTGACCATTCAAGGATTGTTAGGTGGACATTCTGGAACTGAGATAGATAAAAATCATGCCAATTCTCACAAGCTATTAGGTGAAGTTCTGTCTGTATTGAATCAAAAGAATGGAAAGATTGTATCACTTGGTGGAAATGAAGATCAAAAGGATAATGCAATACCTTCTTACAGCTATGTCTCATTTTTAGCAGATGACGTTGCAGTTTTCAAAGAAGAAGCATCCCATTTAAAGGAAATGTGGGAAGCAGCCTATGATGAATCTGAAGATGGAATCTGTGTTTCAATTGAAAGTAAGGCGCAGGATATCAATACTAAGGTGTTGACCAAAGAAAGTGCAGAATGCTTAGAAAGATTCCTTAAGAATTCCATCAACGGAGTTCAGACCATGAGTGCTGATATGGAAGGTTTGGTGGAAAGTTCCTTAAATCTGGGAATTATTCATATCAATGATACAGAATTCACTGCAACCTTTGGAGTTAGAAGCAGTGTGGCATCTTTAATGGATACCATGTTTGAAATAGAGCAAAAAGTCACAGAATCCTGTGGTGGAACGCTGGAAAGATTAAGTGAATATCCAGAATGGGAATATCGAAAAGATTCTCTTTTAAGAGAACAGTTTGTCAAAGCCTACAAAGAATTGTTTGGACAAGATATGAAAGTAGAAGCAATTCATGCTGGTTTAGAATGTGGTATTTTAGGAGCAAAGATTCCTGATTTAGATATGGTTGCATTTGGGCCGGATATTTTTGATATTCATACAGTAAAAGAACGATTATCCATTTCCTCAACAAAGCGAGTATGGGAATTGTTATTAAAAATTATTGAAGAATTTCCGTAAAACGTGTATCCTAGAATAAGAAAACGAAAAAGATAAAAGGAGTCAGATAGATGAGTGAAAACGTATATGATATTCTACAGGAACGTGGATTTATCGCACAAACAACACATGAAGAATTAAGAGATTTACTAGGAAAAGAAAAAGTAACATTTTATATTGGATTTGATGCAACTGCAGACAGTTTAACTGCAGGGCATTTTCTTACAGTTATGGCTATGATGCATATGCAGCGTGCAGGGCATCGACCAATTGCACTTTTAGGTGGTGGAACGACTATGGTTGGAGATCCATCTGGAAAGTCTGATATGAGAAATATGCTCACAGAAGAAGTAATTGACCATAATGCGGCAAGATTCAAAGAACAATTATCAAGATTTATTTCCTTTGATGATGATAAAGCAATCATTGCAAATAACAAAGATTGGTTACTTGACCTTAACTATGTGGAATTCTTACGTGAAGTTGGGGTACATTTCTCAGTAAATAACATGCTTCGTGCAGAGTGCTATAAGCAGCGTATGGAAAAAGGATTAACATTCTTTGAATTTAACTACATGTTAATGCAGGCATATGATTTCTTAGAATTAAACCGTCGTTACGGATGTACTCTTGAAATGGGTGGAAATGATCAATGGTCTAATATTTTAGCAGGTGCAGACTTAATTCGTAGAAAAGAACAAGAAAGTGCATTTGGACTTACACTTACATTACTTACAAGAAGTGATGGAGTGAAGATGGGTAAAACAATGGCTGGAGCTGTATGGCTTGATCCAGAAAAGACAACACCATATGAATTCTACCAATACTGGAGAAACATAGAAGATGTAAAAGTAGAAGAGTGTCTTGGATTGTTGACATTCTTACCAATGGATGAAGTTCGTAGATTAGGTGCTTTAGAAGGATCTGAAATCAATAAAGCCAAAGAAGTATTGGCTTATGAAATCACAAAGATTGTTCATGGAGAAGAAGAAGCCAAGAAAGCTGATGTAGCTGCTAAGGCAATGTTTGTAAGTGGTGGAGCCAATGAAGATGCACCAACTCACGAATATCCAGCAAGTGAATTAGAAGAAGGAAAAGATATCCTTACATTATTGGTAGATTCTAAGCTTTGTACCACACGTTCTGATGCAAGAAGAATGGTAGAACAAGGCGGGGTTTCTGTTAATGGAGAAAAAGTTTCTGATATTAAGGCTGTATTTTCTAGTACAGACTTTGATGATAAAGATAGACTTCTGTTAAAGAAGGGAAAAAAGAAATTCTGTCAAGTAAAAAGCTTATAAAAGATAAGATGAATGCCAACCCATATAAAGGGTTGGTATTTTTTTTACTATTTCATAAGGAGATGTGATAGATTATATATAGAGGAAATAACTCTAAAAAGGGTGAGGATATATGATTTGGAAAATTGCAATATGTGATGATGAGAAAATGTGTAATGAGAAAATTTATCAGTTATGCGAAGACCAATTATACAAAGAAGGAATCGATGGAGAAATTGTTCAGTTTCAAAGTGGTAAAGAATTTCTAGCATCAGATATAAATTTTCATATGGTATTTCTCGATGTAGAGATGGAAGGTATGGATGGCTTTGAGGTTGGAAAGCAGTTAATAAAACGAGGAAGCAAAACAAGTATCGTTTATATTACAAGTCATGATGAATGGGTGCAGCGAGCCTTTGAGGTAAAGGCATATCGTTACATTTATAAGACGCAGATGGACATGATTCCAGAGGTAATGATGGATGTGATTCACGATTTATCTGAGAATATTGGATTAGTGATTAAAGTTAGAGAAGTGGATAATCATAGAATGGTTTTGTATCTATCTGAGATATATGCAATGGAATCAATTGGAGATGAAACCGTAATTATTTTAGAAAATGGTAATGTCTTGACCCGCGAAACCGTAAAAGATTTAATGAGTCGTTTAAATGATAATTTTATTATTTGTAATCGGGGGAAGGCGATAAATTTAGAATATGTAAAAAGAATAGATAAAGGACATATTTTACTACAAAATGGAACACAATATCGTATTTCAAAGAGAAAAGAAAAAGAAGTCAGAGAGAGATTTGATGTTTTTATAGAGAAACACCTACGATATCAATAGAGAGAGGTAGTAATATGTGGGAAATGGGAAAAGAGATAGGGTATTGGATGCAAATTTATCTTGTCGAGATTTTGAAATTGTATTTGTTGACAAGATTTGTTTTTGGAGGAGAAACAAAGTGTAAAAGTAACAAAATCATTTGTACTATACATATAGTTGCATTTGTAGAAATAGTTATTTGTGTCTATAACGGATTTGGTCAAAATTTAGAAAATAGAATTCAAAGTATTATTTTTATTATATACATATCGATTCTGTTTTATAATGTTTTATATGGATTTTTGTCATATTTATTTATAACGCTTTTAGATTTTGCCATAGGCTTATTCTATATTTGGGTATTTGAAATAAAATATCAAACGGCATATGAAAGTTATATTTTTTCATTGTTTGTTGGAATAACAAGTTTGGTGTTGTTATCAATAATAGCTTTAATAAGGAAAAAGAAAATAAAACAAAATGTATCTTATTACGAAAAAACAGATTATATTATAGGAAACATTTTATTATTTGGAATTTTGGCATGTGAAGTCCCACTAATGGGCGCTGTTTTTCGTACAACCAATGTTCATCGACGTGGACAGGCACTTATTGGGATTGTCATAGTCTTTTTTGTGATTTGTATATGGATTCAGGGATATAGGAAAGTTAAAACTAAGAAACAAGAGTATGAGAATAAGCTGGTGGTTCAGGAAAAATATTTAGAACAACAAAAAGAGTATTATGAATCTTTACTAAACAAAGAAAGAGAAACAAAGAAGTTTCGACATGATATCAAACAGCAACTGAGATGCATCTATGAGTTAGAAGAACAGAACAAAAAAGAAGAATTACACGACTATTTATCAGAGATGTTAAAGACAACGGAAAACATTAAAACAAACATTGAAACGGGAAACGAAATTGCAAACGTGGTGGTAAATGATATTTTTAAAGATTGTGATTTGAAAATTGAATGGAAAGGATTATTGCCACAAAAATTAAACATGAAACAAAGTGATGTTTGTGTATTGTTTGCTAATTTAATGAAAAATGCAAAAGAGGCAACGCAAAAGACAAATTACAACACAATTTGGATTGATGTAAAACAATACAACGGCAATATAAATATCTTTATAAAAAATCCTGTGAATGAAAAAGTTGGCGTCAAGAAGAATCAATTAGAAACTACAAAAGTCAATAAAGATATACATGGATTTGGGACAGAAAATATAAGAAAAATTATAGATACATATAATGGAAAATTAAAATATAAATGTAATGATGAACATTTTGAAACAGACATTACATTTTATGACATGGTTGTGTGAATAGAACCGTTTACCATAAAAAACACATCGTTCACCAAACAAGAGATACAAATCACTTTCAATAATGTAGAATGGAACATATTAAAAGAAACCAAGTAGATTTGGAGGTATGTGTTATGTCAAAAAAATTATCGAAACTATTTACGCTATTGTGTATTCTGTTGGCGGGAAGTTTTCTTTCAGTAAATGCCAAAGAACCGAAGGATATCTTAGATGTTACTTTGGGTCATGGAATGAAAACTTACAATTACACAAAGGAGAGCAGCAAGAAACAAATAAAGATTACGGCAGGAGAAGATGGTATTTTTTATTTGCAACTTAGTGTAGTTCCTAAAAAAGGAATATTAAAAGATGCAAATAAAAAAGATATTGTAGCACCAACGACAGAGAAAGATAGTTACTATTTGAAAGATGTAAAAAAAGGAACTGTTTTTTATATTCAGATTCCGGAGGTGACAAGTGCTGAGGATTTCGGCATAAATACATGTATATATCCAGACAATGTACAACAAATGAAAGATAATGTGAAATATGTACAGTCAGGAAAAGGTCAATACACATATAAGTATTTTACAGTTTCTAAACGTTCTCAAATGAAATTGTATGTTTCTCCTGAATTTTTTGATTATAAAAATCATGTATACGTCTATGTGCAAAAGAAAGAGAAGAATAAGTGGAAGACAGTAACGAATCAATTAAAATCAAAAGCGAATGAACATGGAACACATGAATTTTGTATTGCATTAAAGAAAGGAAGTTATCGTCTTGCAACAAAGACAACTGCAAGTCAAATCTTTGAAATTAATAAGAAGCTGACAAAGAATACATCAACATATCAGACAAAGAAATCCAAAGCACAGAAGATTAGTCTTGGAAAATCAAAAACTAATATTTATACATCCACAGAAAAAGCATCACGTTGGTATAGGGTTTCAAGAACTTCATTAAAGAAGAGATATGTGAAGGTAAATGTTGCAAATAATTCTGGAAAGATAAAAGTTTCTGTTTATAAGAAAGGACGAACAAAGGCTTTAAAAAGTGTGACACTTTCTTCTGACAATTCCGGAAAGATTAAATATACTTATCGATTGAAAAGCGGAAAAGGAACTTACTATGTTAAAGTAAGTAAATCTGGATCAAAGATGAATGGAAAGTATACGATTCAATATAAGTAATTAAGACAGGAGCAAGCCCCTCGTAATTTGAAGGGCTTGTTTTTTATTTTGCATTATATTCATTTATTTTATTTATAATAGATTTTGTATAGGCATCTTGGCTCTTCATAGATTGTACAATGGTTTGAATTTGTTTTGTTTCTTTTGAGGGCATAGTTTGTGTGGATGCAAAGACAGCTAGAATTAATATAATAGAAAATGTAATTCTTAATTTAAAGAAAGACCAATAGCTGGTAGGCTCTTCTTCAAAGTAATCATCTTGATAATAAGATGAATATTTTTTTTGTAGTTTTGCTTGCTCTAGTTTAAGATTACTGTTTGGATTCATAGGCATCCTCCTTTTCTTTAATATATGAAAGAACTATAAAAATATTTATATATTTTTTATAAAAAATTAGGCAGAAAATGTTGACAGTGAGAGGTAAAAGTGATAACTTAAGTTATAGATGTTAGCACTCAATTAGTTCGAGTGCTAATAATGGGAGGAAACTATGGATTTAAATGATCGTAAAAAGTTAATATTAAAAGCGATTATCTCGAATTACTTAGAAACTGGAGAACCAGTTGGTTCAAGAACGGTATCTAAGCTTCCAGGGTTAGAACTTAGTTCTGCAACCATAAGAAACGAGATGGCGGATTTGGAGGAGCTGGGTTATTTACTTCAGCCACATACTTCAGCCGGACGAATTCCTTCGGATATGGGATATCGGTTTTATGTGGATCAAGTAATGCAGTTAAGAGAAGAAGAGCATGAGGAACATGAACATCTCATTCAAAAAGTAGATAAGATGGAAGTTCTCTTAAAGCAAGTAGCCAATGTATTGGCATCGAATACTAACTATGCGACCATGGTTTCATCACCGCAGAACAATAATACCAAGTTGAAATTTGTTCAGATTACACAAGTAGACGAGAATAATTTGCTTGCGATTATTGTTGCAGACAACAATGTTGTAAATAACAAGATGATAGAAGTTGACAAGGTATTAGGCAATGATGAACTCTTGAAGATGAACATGCTGCTGAATACATTTCTGCAGGGTCTTACATTAAAAGATATTAATTTAGATTTAATACAGACCATGCGTGATCAAGCTGGAATTCACAGTGAGATTTTACAACGTATTTTAGAAGAGATTGCCAAGGTAATCCATGATGCAGACCAGTTAGAGATTTATACTGGTGGAACATCGAACATTCTAAAGTATCCAGAACTTGGAGATATTGAAGCGGTTACTGACTTGTTAGACACTTTAGTGGAGAAGAAGTCATTAGTGAAACTGGTAGATCAGTCTTCACAACATACACACAATGGTATTCAGGTTTATATTGGAGAAGAATCTCCAGTAAAGAATATGAAAGATTGTAGTGTGGTAACTGCCACTTATGAACTTGAAGAAGGTGGGAAAGGTACCGTTGGTATTATTGGACCAAAGAGAATGAATTACAAGAAAGTAGTCAAAGCACTTGAGAATTTAACTGGTGAACTCGATGAAATCTTTCGTAAAAAAACATAGAAAGGATATAGCAGAATGAGTAAAGAAAAACAAGAAGAGATTCTTGAAGAAGAAAAGGTAGATTCAAAGGACGTAGAAGATGTAGTAGCAGAATCTACAGATGAAGCTGAAACTACAGAAGAGACATTGGAAGATGTTGTGAAAGAAAAGGAAAAAGAGATTGCTGACTTAAAGGACAAATATCAAAGACTTATGGCAGAATTTGATAATGCCAGAAAGAGAACAGCAAAAGAGGCAACTCAAAGATATGATTTAGGTGCCATGGGAGTGCTTGAGAAGTTACTTCCAGTGATTGATAATTTTGAACGTGGGTTAGGAGCTGTTGCACCAGAAGAAAAAGACGGTGCGTTTGTACAAGGAATTGAACAGATTTACAAGCAGCTTATGGGAACCATGGAGGAATTAGGAGTGGCAGCTATGGATGCCACAGGAAAAGAATTTGATGCTAATCTTCACAATGCAGTGATGCATATAGAAGATGAAGACCTTGGAGAGAATATCGTTGCAGAGGAAATGCAAAAAGGATATATGTACAAGGAAAACGTGTTAAGACATAGCATGGTGAAAGTTGCAAATTGATAATTGCAATGAGTAAACACATACTGTTATAAATATTAAGAAATAGATTTTTTAGGAGGAATTTATCATGGGTAAGATTATAGGAATCGATTTAGGAACAACAAATAGCTGTGTAGCTGTTATGGAAGGTGGTCAACCAACTGTTATTACAAATGCAGAGGGAATGAGAACAACACCATCTGTTGTAGCATTTACAAAGACAGGAGAACGTGCAATTGGGGAACCTGCAAAACGTCAGGCAGTAACAAATGCTGACAAGACAATCTCTTCTATTAAGAGACATATGGGAACAGATTATAAAGTAACAATTGATGACAAGACATATTCTCCACAAGAAATTTCAGCAATGGTACTTCAAAAATTAAAAGCAGATGCTGAAAGTCATTTAGGTGAAAAAGTAACAGAAGCTGTTATTACAGTACCTGCTTACTTTAATGATGCTCAACGTCAGGCAACAAAAGATGCTGGTAAGATTGCTGGATTAGATGTTAAACGTATTATCAATGAGCCAACAGCTGCAGCATTATCTTATGGACTTGACAATGAAAAAGAACAAAAGATTATGGTTTACGATTTAGGTGGTGGTACATTTGATGTATCTATTATTGAAATTGGTGATGGAGTTATCGAAGTATTATCAACAGCTGGAGATAACAAATTAGGTGGAGATGATTTTGATAATATTATTACAAACTATATGTTATCAGAATTTAAGAAACAAGAAGGTGTAGATTTATCTGCAGATAATATGGCAATGCAGCGTTTGAGAGAAGCAGCTGAAAAAGCAAAGAAAGAACTTTCATCTGCTACAACAACAAATATTAATCTACCATTTATCACAGCAACAGCTGAAGGTCCAAAACATTTTGATATGAACCTTACAAGAGCTAAGTTTGATGAATTGACAAGAGAACTTGTTGAAAGAACAGCAACTCCAGTAAATACAGCTTTAAAAGATGCTGGAATCACAGCTTCTGAACTTGGAAAAGTATTATTGGTTGGTGGATCAACTCGTATCCCAGCAGTTCAAGATAAAGTACAACAATTAACAGGAAAAGAACCATTTAAGGGTATCAACCCAGATGAATGTGTTGCAATTGGAGCATCTATCCAAGGTGGTAAATTAGCAGGAGATGAAGGTGCTGGAGATATCTTATTATTAGACGTAACACCACTATCACTTTCTATTGAAACAATGGGTGGAGTTGCTACAAGATTAATTGAACGTAATACAACAATTCCTACAAAGAAGAGCCAGATTTTCTCAACTGCAGAAGATAACCAAAGTGCTGTTGATATTAACGTAGTACAAGGAGAACGTCAATTTGCAAGAGATAATAAATCATTAGGAAGATTTAGATTAGATGGAATTGCTCCAGCAAGACGTGGAGTACCTCAAATTGAAGTTACATTTGATATTGATGCCAATGGTATTGTAAATGTATCTGCAAAAGATTTAGGTACAGGAGCAGAACAACACATTACAATTACAGCTGGATCTAATATGTCTGATGATGATATTGATAAGGCAGTAAAAGAAGCAGCAGAATTTGAAGCACAAGACAAACAACGTAAAGAAGCAATTGATGCAAGAAATGAAGCAGACTCTATGGTATTCCAGACAGAAAAAGCATTAGAAGAAGCTGGAGACAAAGTAGACGCCAATGAAAAAGTTAAAGTAGAAGCTGACTTAAAAGAATTAAAAGACTTAGTAGAAGCAACAAAAGATGTTGAAAATATCACAGAAGCTCAAGTTGAAGATTTAAAAGCGAAGAAAGAAACTTTAATGAATAGTGCACAAGGATTATTTACTAAGATGTATGAAGCAGCTCAAGGAGCAGCTGGAGCGGCAGGAGCAGATGCAGGAGCATCAGCTGATACAAATACAGCAGGTGATGACAATGTAGTCGATGGTGATTACAAAGAAGTATAAGATAAAAAGAAGGTAGACGAATATGGCAGATAAAAGAGATTATTATGAAGTGTTAGGCATTGAGCGAAATGCTTCAGAATCAGAAATAAAAAAAGCCTACCGAAAAGTTGCTAAGAAGTATCATCCTGACACGAATCCTGGAGACAAAGAAGCCGAAGCAAAGTTTAAAGAAGCTTCAGAAGCTTACGAAGTCCTAAGTGATCCTGAAAAGAAATCGCAGTATGACCAATTTGGTCATGCTGCATTTGAGCAAGGAGCAGGCGGATACGGTGGCGGCGGCTTCGGAGGATTTGACTTCGGTGGCGGTGACATGGGTGATATTTTCGGCGATCTTTTTGGTGGAATGTTTGGCGGTGGTGGTCACAGCAGACAGGCACAGCAAAATAGACCAACCCAAGGTGCTCATGTGAGAGCTAGAATTCATGTTACATTTGAAGAAGCTGTTTTTGGTACTTCAAAGAAGATTGAGATTTCTCTAAAAGAGGAATGTAAAAGCTGTCATGGAACAGGTGCGAAAGCTGGAACAAGTCCAACTACATGTCCAAAATGTGGTGGAAAAGGTCAGGTTGTATTTACACAGCAGTCTATGTTTGGAACGGTAAGAAATGTTCAAACATGTCCAGATTGTCAAGGAACTGGTAAAATAATTAAAGAAAGATGTCCAGATTGTCAAGGAACTGGTTATACCAGTGAACGTAAGACAATTGAAGTTACAGTGCCAGCAGGTATTGATAACGGACAAAGCATCCGAATTCGTGGAAAGGGAGAACCAGGAACCAACGGAGGACCAAGAGGAGACTTATTGGTTGTTGTTTCTGTGGATCGTCATCCTAAATTCCAGCGTCAAGATTATGATATTTTCTCAACAGAAGCCATCTCATTTACTCAGGCGGCATTAGGTGCTGTTGTGAAAATCCAGACTGTAGATGGACCACAAGACTATACAATTAAGCCGGGAACACAGACAGATACGAGAGTACGTCTGAAAGGAAAAGGTGTTCCAAGTGTAAGAAATAAGAACGTTCGTGGAGATCATTATGTTACCTTGGTAGTAGAAGTGCCGGAACGTTTGAATAGTGAACAAAAAGAAGCATTAAAGAAATTCCAAGAAGCAATGGGAGAAGTAAAAGCATCTTCTGATCAGAAAGAACATAAACATTTTTGGGAAAAATAAAAAAAGACGAAACAATTGAATTTTGATTGTTTCGTCTTTTTTTGTATAAATTTTTAAGCAGGAATCCATTTTCCAATCCATTTTTTCTTTGAAGTATCATATTTTCTCTTGTAGATTTTTCCATTTATTGCTTTATATCTCCACACTATTTTTGTAGAATACAAGGTAATGTCTGTATCTGATTCTTCGATTATTATATCTGATGTTGAAAGGGTATCAGATGCGTAAATCATATATGTACTAGGATTTAAAGTAAGTGATAATAGTAAGATGAATAAAAGAATCATGGATTTATTTAAATTTTTCATGTTTTTTTGCCTCCGTCAAAGATGTATAAATTCGATAACCTTTAAAGTCATCTATATGTTTCAGTGTACCCATTGCCTTTCCATTATAATATGTCATGTAAACATTATTATGTTTGACAAAAAAAGTTTTATTCTTTTCAAGAGCAACGGTTGTATTCTCTATTTCGGGAGGAATAGGGTACTCTGGCTCAAACACAAAGAATAATGATACGAATATCAAACTAGCAATAATACAAACATTTGTATAATGGAAAAGTTTGTTTCGTGAAGTTTTTTGTTGATCAAGAATAAAATTTGCTCGCTGTGTTAAAACAGAAGAAGGGGTAGAACTAAAGTAAATTGCTGAAGTACAAGAATTAACAGGGGTGTACCTTGCAATTTTAATTAAACACTCAATGTAACATAAACGTTTTTTTTCATCCATATCTGAGGCGAGAACAAAATCATTGGAAAATTCAAGGGTTGCATTTAACTGCTTTTTTAGTTGATGTGCTAAAGGATGCCACCAGTAAAAACATAGCATAAGTTCACATATCAATTTAAACCATAAATCGTGGTGATAGTAATGCTCCAATTCATGATTAAAAATATATTGTAACTCTTCGTCTGTAAAATCAATGCATGGTAATATAATGATTGGATTTATAAGCCCTGTGATACAAGGACTTTGAATCTGATTCAATTGTATTACCTTTATATCGCATTTTATTTTTCTTTTTAGTTGCATACTATATATGATATTTTGAATTTCACTAGAATTGCTATAAGGGTACATACGAATCAAGTGATAAAATTTATATTGTTTTTGCAAAAACAATATAAGGGAGACCGTGGTACCAATAATAAAAATCAAAAGTAAAATATCCATAATGTCATAAGATTTGATAACTTTAGTTCGGAGGAAATCAAAAAACAATGCTAAATATTTTTTTGAATATATATTGTATGTGAAAATAAAATTAAAAGGAAAAAACATCCTTATAATTACAAACATCATACTAATAATGATACATTTTGGACCAAGCCCCAAAATAAAATTTTTCCGCTTTGATACAAGTATAAGATAGAGCATCAAAATACTTCCGAATACAATACAAGTTAATACAGATCCGTAAGATGGTTGACTCATTAAAGTTCCTCCTCTAACTCTTTTCTTCGCTTTTTGATTCGTGCTTCTAGTTCTTTAATAGCATCTAAGTCAGGTGTTTCATCAATCATATGTGCAAGGTATGCCTGAGAAGAAAACTGTTTCTTAAATCCAGAAAAAGTATCTTGGATATATTCTTCGGCACTGATTAAAGGCTTATATGATCTTGCGAGAACAGTTCCACTGTATACTACATCAGCTGTTTCAATGTACCTATTCTTAAGCAATGTTTGGATGGAAGTACGTATTGTATTAATGTTTAAAGATGAATCAATATGTTCTACATCAGAGGCAGTCAATGACTCTTCTGAATTCCAAAAGATTTTCATAATATCTAATTGTCGCTTTGTTAATTTTTTATGCTTCATAGTGACCTCCTTCCTGTTAATTTATTACTATTATATCAAAATAGGAGCAAAACACAACAATATTTTACAAAATAAAGTATTAAAAGTTGATATAATGAAAAAATACTGAATCAGTAAAAAGATATTGACAAAAATGTTAATAGATGTATAATTAGTATGAAAGTAGTCGATGAAACTATAGGGCTTTCGTGATAGTAAATGTTATTTAAATTTTTTATTATATGAGAATAAGGAGAAGAATAATGCGTAAAGTAGTAAGTGTTTTGGCAATGTTAATGTTAGGAATGAATTCAATTATTCCTTGTTATGCAGAGGTGCAGGAAAGAAGTGAACAGTCAAAATATGAGATTAATGAAAGTTTGAGAACAGATGAAGCATCAGATATTATGCCATATGGAGTAACTGAGAATGGAGGGAAGAAATATTCTTTTGTATATGATTTTAAGAATTATGTTAATGTTAGTTCAAATATTAATCTGGATAAGGCTTCAAAAATTAGTATTCATTTAAATACAACAAATTCTGGTGGTGAAAAGAAGATTTATTTTATAATATATGAAAGAAAGCTTTTTGGCGGTAAAGAAAAAGCAATTCTTGAGTTTAATGCAAAAGGAAGTTATACGCAGACAATAAAATTACCAAAGGGAGGATACAGTTGTAGAATCCGAAAGGCAAAAAATAGCAAAAAAATAAAGCATGTTATAGGTTCGGGATATTTGAAATAATAGAATGGAGGATTTGAAATGTCATATATTAATATGGTTTTTGCAGTTGTATTTTTTGGAGTATTTAGCATAATTACGCTTGCATTGTTGCAACTAAAATATAAGTGGATGTTAAAGAGTTTATTTGAAAATATAATATGTTTTTGTCTTGTAGGAGGATTGCTTACAGTAACACTTTTTCCAGTACCTCTTGGAGCAGAAGAAGTGAAATTTTCATACACAAGCAATTTTATACCATTTCATTCAATTCAAAATTATGTATATGAATTATTGCATGGTATGAAAATAGGATTTATACATCAATGTATCGGAAACATAGCATTATTTGTTATTGTGATGTTTATCTTATGTTGCTTTTTTCAGATTGATTCATGGAAGAGAGCATTAAAGTATACAGTAGCATTCAGTGTATTAATCGAAGGTTTGCAAGGTGTTTTGGGGTTGATGCTAGGTGTTTTCTATCGTTCTGTTGATATTGATGATGTGATTTTAAACACTATCGGTGGAGCAATTGGCTATGTTATATACAGACAATATCTGCGTATTACTAAATCAAAGAATACAAACAAAAAGATGTTTACAAAAATGTAAATAGATGTATAATTGGTAAGAAATCCGTCGATGAAACTAGAGAGGAAATAATATGATTCAATATTTTAATAGACGACTTCTTCGTCAAAAGACAATTTATATTGCATTGTTTACTGGAATGCTGATATCGGTGTGTCATATATGGAAAGATGTATTACCGTTCGTTGATAAATCATATCATCATTCACCCTATACAAAATGGATTGAGAGTTTTTCCCCCTCTGTTTTTACGTCTCTTTTATTTATGCTAATGCCAATCTTAGCATCAATGGCAATATCACATATATATCGAGAAGATTCAAATCGGAACTATTTTAGTATTGTCACCAGTAAAGGGAGTAAGAGAAGTTACTTTCTTTGCCTATATATCTATAATTTTTTCATAGGTGGACTTGTATTTATCTTGCCAATTTTATTTAATATATATCTATGTTTTTTGATATTACCAGATCGGAAAATTCAGTTTTTATTGGAGGAAACCAACAATGTAACGTTATATGGAAATCAGACGTTGTTTCCTGTTTTATACTATGAACATCCATTTCTTCATATGATGATTTATGTTGTGATTGGTTTTTTAGTTGCTGGAATATTTGCATCCATTGCATTGGTGCTTAGTTTTTATATTAAGAAATATTTTATGATATGGATGTTGCCTTTTTTGGCTTGTTATATTTATGAGACGGTTATTTGTACCATAGTTCAAAACGGAGGTAGAAGATATTGTCCAACTAGTTTTTGTATACAAGTTGATGGAGGAGTGAACCCTAGGTTTTTACTTTGCTTTTTGATAATAGGAATTCTGGTGCCTATATGTGTTTATGTATGGAGCGTGATACGAAATGAAATTTACTAATTACATAAATCCAATTTTAAAAGTATGTTTCAGAACATGGAAAACTTTTTTTGTGATGATATATATGGCGTTGGGAATTGTTCGATGGCAACCATGGATGGAAGTGTCAGAGGGTATCTGTTGGAACTATTATCTATCATGGCAGTCATGGTGTGTGACATTACTTCCTGTTTTTTTAGTTATAATCAATGGTTATATAAAGTATTTCTTGAATCCAAGCATTATCATAAAATTAAAATGTAAAGATAGAAAGAAGATAATATTTTCTGGTGTGATTTGCATTTCACTTGTTTTAACGACAATTTATATCTTATTGGCCATTGGATCAGGTATCATATTTAGGTTTCAAGAGGACAGGATAGGTTTGATTGCATATGGGATTTATTTTTTCATTACGTTTCTTTTGTTTGTTTTAAATGGTTTGATTTATTGTATTGGAAGATGTATGGGAATTTTAAATAACATTATTTCAATTATAATTCTACTAATTCCAGCATTTGAATATGCATGTTATTTTTATGGAGGAATCTCTATCCTGCAGACACGTTTATATTATGATACAACAGGGGGAAATTTATGGAGTAATGGAATATTTATATTTGTGATTTTAGCTATGCTTTTCATGGTTTTGGGACGGAAGATAAATAAGATAGAACTCTTGGGGGAGATATAGGATGAGAGAAATTACAATATTAATCAAGAGGGATTTGATTCTAATGAGAAGAATCTATTGGAAAAAATCATTGATTTTTTTTGGATTAACTAGTTTATTTGACATATTAATTGTGTTTGCTGACAAAAAAGACATTTTTATTGAAAATATAATGGGAATGACACAGGAGCATTTCCTAGGTAATCCTTTGTTGTTACCATATGGATGGTTGTTTCTTCTGTTTGGATTGTTGGTTGTTTTTTATGATTTTTTAAGCTTTGATTTGTTTGAAGGAACACAACATATTATGACTAAAGTAAAAAAAAGAACAAGTCTGTGGTTTAGTAAAATAATAACAGGTGGAATTGCAGCCATTGTCATTGGAATGTTTCAGTTTCTCATCCATGTGGTCGCAAATCAATGGCTGCATTTAAATATAAATGTACTTGGAAAAGCGTCAATTGTAACGATATTTAGTATGTGGACAATTTATGTTTGCTATCAGCTTCTGGTACTATATTTGAATTATATCATAGCCTTTATAGTAATGAGCATATGGGTGGTAGGTGGGCTATCTACCAACAGTCCTTTAGCGCTAGTGAATTCTATGATGTTATTACGAAATTCTATGACGGCATGTGTAAAAGGCTGTGGTATTATCATTATTTTTTGCATCATAGTAGGAGCAGTTAGCATCAATAGAATTGACTTATTAGAACGAGAGGAAAAAAATAATGGATAAATATTTAGAGATAAAGAATGTATCGAAAACAATTAAGCATCAAAGAATTCTATCTGATATTTGTATGCAGGTAGAATCGGGGGAGATAATCGGAATTAAGGGAATCAATGGATCTGGTAAAACCATGCTTTTAAGAGCGGTTGCAGGGTTTATTCGATATGATGGAGAGATTCTTCTCTATGGAAAACAAAGAGAAGCATTAGAAAATACCAATGAAATAGGTGTATTGATTGAACATCAGAATTTCTTGAATCAATTTACAGGGAAAGAGAATCTAGAACTATTAGAATTGCTGTTACCATGTAAGGAAGAGGGAGAGATTGATCGTGTTCTTTATAGTGTTGGATTAGACCCAAATGGCAAAAGAAAGTATGGAAAGTATTCACTTGGAATGAAACAGCGGATTGCAATTGCACAGGCAGTTATGTATCGTCCAAAACTTATTTTGCTAGATGAACCAACCAATGGACTAGACGAACATGGAATGGAATTACTAGAACAGTTATTTAAAGAATTAAAAGAAAGTGGAAGTACCATTTTAGTGACAAGTCATGATATCGATTTTCTAAAGAGGGTATCAGACCGATGTTTTATGATGAAACGAGGTGAATTGATAGATGAAGCACAAGATTAAGTGTCGTTATATTGTACTTGGAATTTTCCTGATTCTCTTTGCAATATTTCAAGTTAGATATCCTCAGGTAAATGCCAATGGTGAGGACGAGGTTCATATAGAAAAATTATCAAAAGGTATGCAGTTTGAAGATGCAGGTGTTATACTGTCCTTTGAGAAGGTAAAGAAGAATAGAGTTTATAACAAAGATTATAATTGTCAGGTTGATTGTTACGAAATCTCTTATCAAGCAAAGAATATAAGTAATGAAACCTTTGATTTACGTGAGAAAGTTGAATCAAAAATTATTTTAGTAACGGCAGGAGAAAAGTGGTATGTGAATCAAGGGAGGGAGAATATCCTGAAGCCCAAAGAGGAAAAGAAGGGGAAAGTTACCATAGATGTCATCATTGACCCAGAAATGAAAAAGGAAGTATATGAGAAATACGAAATATATAGTATCAATCGAGAAGAAAATGGTGCCTTTATCAATCAATTAGAATTTTAAGAATTCAAAAGAACGAATGGCTTTTATTTGCATCCGTTCTTTTTTTGACTCTTCCACAACATAAAAAAGTATGTTAGGATATATAAGTTAAGCTATGTCTAAATGAAGAGAATTTAGAATGCGGAGAATAAAGAACGGAGATTATTATGGAATGGAAGAAAATCACAATCCACACAAGTACGGATGCGGTGGATTTTTTGAGTAGTGAATTATATGATATTGGAATTACAGGAATCGAAGTAGTAGATCATGTACCTTTGTCTCAGGAAGAGATTGATGCCATGTTTGTGGAAGTATTATCTGACCACGAACCAGTGGATGATGGAAAGGCTATGATTCACTGTTATCTGGATGAGAATATGGATGTAGAAGATATGGGAATGAAGATTCAGGAGATTCTACAAAGAGTATCAAAGTTTGTGAAGATTGGAGAGGGTACCATTGATTATGGAACTACAAAGGAAGAAGACTGGGTGAATAATTGGAAGAAGTTTTTTAAGCCTCTTCGTTTAGATGATACCATTGTCATTAAGCCAACATGGGAGACATTAGAAGACCAGAAGGATGATGATATTGTCATCGAGATTGACCCTGGGACTGCATTTGGAACAGGCTCACATGAGACAACAAGACTTTGTATTGAAGGCATGAAAGAACAGATTCATGAAAAGACCAGAATGTTAGACGTAGGATGTGGAAGTGGAATTCTGTCTATTATTGGGTTGAAGCTTGGAGCAGGTCATGCAGTAATGACAGATATTGACCCAAGAGCTATTCCGCCAGCAAAAGAAAATATGCATGTGAATCACATCACAGATGATAAATTCCAAGTGTATCAGGGGAATGTTTTAGAGGATGATGATTTTTGCGTATCGCTAGGAGAGCATACCTATGACCTTGTAGTCGCAAATATTTTAGCAGATGTAATTATTCCATTGACATCTATTGTGGGAAGATTTTTAAAGGAAGATGGACGATTTGTCATTTCTGGTATTATCAATACAAAAGAAGAAGACGTGAAGAAACAGTTAGATGATTATGGATTTGAAGTGGAGAGTAGGCGTACCATGAAAGAATGGGTGTCTATGACGGCAAAGAGGAAGAAGTAATATGTATCGATTTTTTATAGAAGAACATCAGATTCAAGAAGAATATATCTATATTGAAGGTGAAGACTTTAACCATATGAAGAATGTTCTTCGCATGAAGGAAGGGGAACATATTTATATAAGCACTGGAAAAGACTTAGAATATGAATGTGAGATTGAAGGATTTGAAGAATCCAGAGTGAAAGCTAGAATTGTTGATGTCCATGGAATGGAAACAGAATTAAGTACAAAGCTTGTGTTGTTTCAAGGGATTCCCAAAGGGGATAAGATGGAATTTATCATTCAAAAAGCAGTGGAACTTGGTGTCAGTGAGATTGTTCCAGTTGCCATGAAGCGATGTGTGGTAAAGCTAGATGCTAAGAAAGCAGCCAAGAAGGTAACAAGGTGGAATGCCATTGCCCATAGTGCAGCAAAGCAGTCTAAGCGTGGAATCATACCAGAAGTTTCAGAGGTAAAAAGCTATACAGAAGCCTTATGTTATGCCAGAGAATTAGATGAGATTTTAGTACCCTATGAAGAGGAAAAAGGAATCCAATATTCGAAAGAATTGGTAAAGCAGGCAAGGAATCATAAATCCATTGGAATTTTCATTGGACCAGAAGGTGGATTTGATGGAGATGAAATCCAAAAGGTTTGTGAAATTGGAGGAAAGACGTTAACTCTTGGAAAGAGAATTTTACGAACAGAGACAGCAGGGATGACCATGCTGTCCATCTTAATGTTTGAGTTGGAGGAAGAGTAAGTTGAGTATATATTTTGACAATGCGGCAACAACCAAGGTGTTTCCTGAAGTATTAGAAGGAATGAAAGAGGCTATGGAGATAGAATATGGAAATCCTTCTGCAAAATACACCTTAGGAATTGACGCAGAAAATAAAGTAAAAGAAGCACAGGAAAATATCGCAAAGTCTTTAAAAGCGAAAGCAAAAGAGATTATATTTACATCTGGAGGAACAGAGTCTAATAATTTTGCAATCATAGGAACAGCCATGGCAAATAAACGTCGTGGAATGCATATTATTACGTCAAGAATTGAACATGCTTCAGTTTATGAACCAATGTTTTATCTGGAAGATGAAGGATTTGAAATTACATTTTTAGATGTAGATGAACATGGAATTTTTGATTTAGAACAATTAAAAAATTCAATCCGTAAAGATACTATTTTAGTGTCATGTATGATGGTAAACAATGAAATTGGAGCCTTAGAACCAATCAAGGAAATGGGACAGATAATCAAAGCTGCCAACAAGGATACTATATTTCATGTAGATGCCATTCAGGCATATGGAAAAGTATCAATTACGCCAAAGAATATGAATATTGATTTACTTTCCATGAGTGGTCATAAAATCCATGGGCCAAAGGGTGTTGGATTTTTATATATCAAAGAAAAAACTAGAATTAAGCCTCTTATTTTAGGAGGAGGGCAGCAAAAAGGAATGCGTTCTGGAACTGAAAATGTACCGGGAATCGTTGGACTTGGAATTGCATGTAAGAAGATGACAGATAAATTACAAGAACATGCAGCCAAGATTGGAGAAGTGAAGAAATATTTTTGCAGTCGCATAACAGAGGTAGAGGATATTAAGGACAATTCAGGGGCTGCACCCCATGTTGCCAGTATTAGTTTTAAAGGAATTCGAAGTGAAGTGTTGCTGCACGCATTGGAAGATAAGGGGATTTTTGTTTCTAGTGGTTCTGCTTGTTCCTCTAATAAGCCGCAAATCAGCGGAACATTAAAGGCAATTGGCTTGCCAGATGAGTATAGAGATGGTACACTACGATTTAGTTTTTCACTTGAGAATACAAAAGAAGAAGTAGATATATGTATCGATGCAATCAAAGAATTAGCGCCAATGCTGCGCAGATTTACAAGAAGATAAAGAAGGAGAATATAAATGCAGGTAAAATCATTTTTAATTAAATATGCGGAAATCGGAATCAAAGGAAAGAACCGCTACATGTTTGAAGATGCTCTAGTTCGTCAAATTCGCTATGCAATGAAATCAGTGGGGGATTTTAAAGTCCGTAAAGAATCAGGACGTGTCTTTGTAGAAGCACAGGGAGAGTTTGATTATGACGAGGCAGTGGAAGGTTTAAAAACAGTTTTTGGAATCGTAGGAATCTGTCCAATGGTGGAAGAAGAAGTCAAAGATATGGATCATTTACGCCAGAGCGTTGTAAAGTATTTTGGAGAAAAATACCCGGACCGCAACGTAACATTTAAGGTAAATGCTAGACGTGGAGATAAGCAGTTCCCATTAAATTCTATGGAAATTAACATGGATCTTGGAGAAAAGCTGTTAGAGGCATATCCAGAGTTGAAAGTAGACGTGCACAAACCAGATATTATGTTAAATGTAGAAGTGAGAAAACAAATCTATATTTATTCTGAAATCATCAAAGGACCAGGTGGAATGCCAGTGGGAACCAACGGACGTGCTATGTTATTGTTATCTGGAGGAATTGACAGTCCAGTAGCAGGGTATATGATTGCAAAACGTGGAGTTCGTATTGATGCAACTTATTTTCATGCACCTCCTTATACAAGTGAGAGAGCAAAACAAAAGGTAGTTGATTTGGCAAAAATCGTTTCTAAATATTCAGGGCCAATTCATCTTCATGTTGTTAATTTTACAGACATTCAATTGGCAATTTATGAAAAATGTCCTCATGATGAATTAACTATTATTATGAGACGTTATATGATGAAAATAGCAGAACATTTTGCAAAAGAAAGAGATGGACTTGCATTGATTACAGGAGAAAGTATTGGACAGGTAGCAAGCCAGACCATTCATAATCTTGCAATTACCAACGAAGTTTGTACAATGCCAGTTTTCCGTCCATGTATCGGTATGGATAAGCAGGAGATTGTTGATATTTCAGAGAAAATTGACACCTTTGAAACTTCTATTCAGCCATTTGAAGACTGCTGTACTATTTTCGTTGCAAAACATCCAGTAACAAAAGGAAATTTATCAAGAATTGAAAAATCAGAAAGAAAGCTAGACGATGTGATTGATGATTTAATGAAACAGGCCATTGATTCTACAGAAGTCATCGTCGTAGATGGAAGGGAATAAATGAGTTTAAAGAATCGAAAAGCGACTATTATTACGCTTGGCTGTAAAGTAAATCAATATGAATCAGATGCAATGTATGAAATGCTGAAAAAGGCAGGAGTCAGAGAAGTTTCGCCGAAAGATAATCCAGATATTTATATTGTAAATACTTGTTCTGTGACCAATATGGCAGAAAGAAAATCAAGACAAATGCTTCATCGTGCCAAGAAAAGGAATCCCAATGTAGTTGTAGCTGCAGTAGGATGTTATGCTCAAGTTGGAAAAGATGATTTAGAAAAGGATGCTAACATTGATTTGATTATTGGAAATAACAGAAAGCATGAAATTGTATCTATTTTAGAAGCATTTTATGAAGAACACCGTTCAGGAATTGATGTAATTGATATTAATGACCAAGAACAGGTCTATGAAGAGATGAGTGTGGAACACATAAATGACCACACAAGAGCATACATTAAAGTACAAGACGGTTGTAATCAGTTCTGTTCTTACTGTATTATTCCTTATGCAAGGGGACGTGTAAGAAGCAGAAAGATGGAAGATGTTATCCATGAAATTTCTAATTTAGCCAAGGCAGGATATCAGGAATTTGTAATCACTGGAATTCACGTATGTTCTTATGGAACAGATTTAGAAGAAGATATTACCTTGATTGATTTAATTGAAAAGATTTCTCAAATAGAGGAAGTGAGACGTATTCGCTTAGGATCATTAGAGCCAAGGATTGTGACGGAAGAAAACTTAAAACGTTTAAAGAAAATCAAAGAATTTTGTCCGCATTTTCATTTATCCATTCAAAGTGGGTGTGACAACACATTAAAGCGTATGAATCGTAAATATACCACAAGTGATATCAAAGACATTTGTCAGTTGATCCGAAAGCATTTTGACACCCCTGCATTGACAACAGATATTATTGTAGGGTTTCCAGGAGAAACAAAAGAAGATTTTGAGAAAACAAAATCATTTTTAGAAGAAATAAATCTCTATGAAATGCACGTTTTTAAGTATTCAAAGCGAAAGGGAACGAAAGCTGCAGTGATGGAAGACCAAGTGCCAGATCATATCAAAGCAAAGAGAAGTGGAGAGCTTCTTGACATGAGCAAACGACATCAAAAAGCATTTGAAACTGCCCAAATTGGAAAAGTGAAAGAAGTATTGTTTGAAGAGAAATTAAAAGACGATACCTTGGGAAGATATGTGGGACATACAAAAGAATATATTAAAGTCGCCATGACTTCAAATGAGCCATTAGAAAATAAAATCAGGTCTGTAGAACTTACAAAATCATTGCTATTTTTCTAATTATATATTAGAATGGTGATAGGAAATGAAAAGGACGTGATAAACATGGATAAGAATCAAACACAATATTTTAATGTAGTAAAAGAGGAACTAGATGTTTACAAGATTCTTGAGAGAGTTTACGAAGCATTAGAAGAGAAGGGATATAATCCTGTCAATCAGATGGTAGGTTATGTTATGTCTGGAGATCCGACATATATTACAAGCCATAAGAACGCAAGAAGTATAATTGGTAAAGTAGAACGTGATGAAATCATTGAAGTTTTATTTGAGAATTATATTGAGACAAGATTTAATAAGTAGAACGGTATGAGAATTTTAGGATTAGATTATGGGACAAAGACGGTTGGCGTTGCTCTTAGTGATGAGCTAGGGGTAACAGCACAACCTTTTGAAACCATAACAAGAAAAGATGAGAACAAGCTTCGAAAGACCTATGCAAGGATTGAAGCGATTATAGAAGAATATCATGTAGATAAGATCGTGTTAGGATATCCAAAGAACATGAATAATACCATCGGAGAACGTGGAGAGGCTACAGAAGCTTTCCGCGATAATTTAGTGCGTAGAACTGGAGCCGAAGTTATTTTATGGGATGAGAGACTTACAACGGTAGCATCGGAGAAGATATTAATGGAGTCAGGGGTACGAAGAGAGAATCGTAAGAAGGTTATTGACCAAGTGGCTGCTTCATTAATTTTACAAGGATATTTAGATTCTTTGTAGAAAGGTAAAGTATGGACGAAAAGAACAGAATTTCATTTCTTGACGATGACGGTCAAGAAGTTGAATTTATGGTTATAGAGCAGACGAAACTAGCTGGAAAGAATTATTTATTAGTTGCAGATTCTTTAGAGGAAGATGGAGTTATCCTAATTCTAAAGCAGTCAGGAACTGAAGATAAGTTAGATTCGTATGTAATTGTAGAAGATGAACAAGAACTTGAAGTTATATCTAAGATTTTTAATGAATTATTAGAAGATTATGATTTATTAGTGTGATGCGGGATTTAAAATATTTTGAATTTAGATGATGGCATGTTCAGAAAGAAAATGGGACACCATCATCCTTTTTCGTTATCCATATGACTAAAGTTAGAACGGTAAAGAGTTAGTAGAGGAGGAGTTATTTTGAAGTCAGAAGACAACAAAGAAGTAGAACAAAAGAGAACATATAAACCACGCCCACAGGGGGCAAAGAACAATCGAAGACCAAGACCTGCAGCTAAGAAAATAGGTGCAATCAAGGTAATCCCATTAGGTGGATTAGGACAGATTGGGATGAACATTACAGCATTTGAATATAACAACAATATTCTAATTGTTGATTGTGGAATCGCATTTCCAGATGATGATATGTTAGGAATTGATCTTGTGATTCCAGATATCACATATTTGAAAGAGAATGCTGGAAAGATTAAAGGATTGGTAATTACTCATGGTCATGAAGATCATATTGGTGGTATTCCATATTTAGAGAAAGAATTGAATGTTCCAGTGTATGCAACAAAACTAACCATGGGATTGATTGATAAGAAACTAAAAGAACATGGACTGTTAAAACAGGTTCAAAGGAATGTTGTATCATTTGGTGATAACATTAAGTTGGGTAATTTCCAAGTGGAATTTATTAAGACGAATCATAGTATTGCAGATGCAGCAGCACTTGCAATTCGTACACCAGCTGGAATGATTGTTCATACAGGAGATTTTAAGATTGATCATACACCATTGTTTGGAGAAGCCATTGACCTTGCTCGCTTTGCAGAACTTGGACAAGAAGGAGTTTTGGCATTGATGGCAGATAGTACCAATGCTGAAAGACCTGGTTACACATTGTCAGAAAAGAAAGTTGCAAAGACTTTAGATGGTATTTTTGCAGAACATCCAAAAGGAAGAATTATTGTTGCAACCTTTGCATCTAATGTCGATCGTGTGCAGCAGATTATCAATTCTGCTCATAAGTACAAACGAAAAGTTGCTGTGGAAGGCCGCAGTATGGTAAATATTATCGATACAGCGTCAGAGCTTGGATATATTAAGGTTCCAAAGAATACACTTATTGAAACAGAGCAAATTAAAGATTACCCAAACAATAAGATTGTATTAATTACCACAGGAAGTCAGGGAGAGACTATGGCAGCACTTTCTCGTATGGCAAATTCAACTCACCGAAAGGTGTCAATTGTGCCAACGGATACGATTGTATTTAGTTCAAGTCCAATTCCTGGAAATGAAAAGAATGTATCAAACATTATGAATGAACTGGCAATGATGGGTGCAAAAGTAGTATTTCAAGATACTCATGTATCAGGACATGCTTGCCGAGAAGAACTTCGTTTGATTTATGCGTTGACGAAACCCAAATATGCGATTCCAGTACATGGAGAATATCGCCATCTAATGCGTCATAAAGAACTAGCAGAAGAGATGGGAATTAGAAAAGATTATGTCTTTGTATTAGAAGAGGGAGATGTTCTTGAAGTAAATAAGCGTACTGCAAAGAAAGCAGGTAAAGTTCCAGCACGTGGAATTATGGTAGATGGTTTAGGCATTGGAGATGTTGGAAATATTGTATTGAATGACCGTCGTCAGTTGTCTGAGAATGGATTGATGATTGTGACTGTAACTCTTGAAAAGTATGGAAATACAATTTTAGCAGGACCAGACATTGTTTCCAGAGGATTTGTATATGTACGAGAATCTGAATCCTTAATGGAAGAGTCAAGAAAGGTTGTTGCAAAGGCAGTAGATGATTGTCTAAGTAATAATATTACAGATTGGGCAAGATTAAAGAATGCAATTAAAGATTCTTTGAGTAACTATATCTGGAAGAAGACAAAGAGAAGTCCGATGATTTTACCAATTATTACTGAAATTTAGTAAAGGCGGGAAACCATGAGAGTAAAACGATTGAGTATACTATATCTGAAAACTATATATAATATTTTGCTGGTAGGTGTACTCTTTGGTTTGCTGTTTTTTGGTTACTATTTCGCCTATCAGACATTTTCAAATGACCCATATGATTCTATAGATGTAAAGACAGAACCTATTACAATTACATCAAAGGATTCAGTAGAAAAGGTTGCAAGAGAACTTAGAAAAAAAGAATTGATTATAGGTAGATACCAATTTCAAATGCGAAAATCATTTTCTAAGTATCGCACACAAAAATTTGTGCCAGGTACCTATTGGATATCAAGTTCGCTTGGAATCGAAGATATTATTGCAATACTGACAGGTGAGCGTAAGCAAGTAGATGAAAGGAATCAATGATGATAGTGAATCCAGGGATTGTAGAGTATCTCAATTCTCTAAATCGCGATGAACATGAATTGCTAGATGCAATTGAACAGGAAGCACGAGAGAATCATGTGCCAATTGTAAAGCCAGAGACAAAAGATTTATTAAAATTTTTAGTATTAATGCAAAAGCCAAAGCGAATCTTAGAGGTAGGAGCCGCTGTTGGTTTTTCTGCATTATACATGAATCAATATCAAGATGCAGAAGGAACCATTGTTACGATTGAGAGAAATGAAAAAAGAATTCAAAAAGCAAAAGAGAATTTTAAACGAGCAAAGAAAGAAGAGTCAATTACTTTGTTAGAAGGAGACGCTGTTTCCATCTTAAAAGAATTAGAAGGAACTTTTGATTTTATTTTTGTGGATGCGGCGAAAGGTCAGTATATTCATTTTCTTGAGGATGTGTTACGCTTATTAAAACAAGGTGGAATGTTAATTTCAGACAATGTACTTCAAGATGGTGATATTGCCAAATCAAGATACGCCATTGAGCGACGAGATCGTACGATTCATAAGAGAATGAGAGATTATTTATATACAATTAAGAATCATAAAGAATTAGAAACCACGATTTTACCAGTTGGTGATGGAGTGGCACTTAGTTTAAAAGTAGGAGATTAGAATGAGAGACACAGAATTATTAATTCCAGCAAGTAATTTAGAAGTATTAAAAGTCGCTGTATTGTACGGAGCAGATGCAGTTTATATTGGTGGAGAGATGTATGGGCTTCGTGCAAAGGCTAAAAACTTCTCCATGGAAGATGTAGAAGAGGGAATTAGATTTGCTCATGAACACAATGTAAAAGTCTATATTACTGCCAATATTGTTGCACATAATGAAGACTTAGATGGAATCAGAGAATATTTTGAAGAGTTAAAGAAGATTGGTCCAGATGCACTTATTATTTCCGACCCTGGAGTATTTCAGATTGCAGGAGAAGTTTGCCCTGAGATTGATCGCCATATTAGTACACAGGCAAATAGCACAAACTATGCCACATATAATTTTTGGCATCAGTTAGGAGCATCTAGAGTTGTATCTGCGAGAGAATTATCTTTGGCAGAAATCAAAGATATTCGTTCTAAGATACCAGATGATTTGGAGATTGAATCCTTTATTCATGGGGCTATGTGTATCTCACATTCAGGAAGATGCCTTTTAAGCAACTATTTTACAGGAAAGAATTCCAATGCAGGAGCTTGTACACATCCATGTAGATGGAAGTATTCAGTCATGGAGGAAACAAGACCGGGAGAATATATGCCAGTTTATGAAAATGAACGAGGAACTTATATTTTCAACTCTAAGGATTTGTGTATGATTGAGCATATTGATAAAGTATTAGATGCAGGAATTGACAGCCTTAAGATTGAAGGAAGAATGAAGACTGCATTATATGTTGCAACAGTTGCAAGAACTTATCGAAAAGCTATTGATGATTATATGGAATCACCAGAAAAATACAAAGCAAATATGGAGTATTATAAGAGAGAGATTTCAAAATGCACTTATCGTCAGTTTACAACAGGATTTTACTTCCAAAAGACAGATGAGAATGCTCAAATTTATGACAGCAATACTTATGTAAAAGAGTATACTTACATTGGAATTGTCCAAGGATATAATGAAAAAGGTTTTGTAAAACTGGAACAGAGAAATAAATTTAGTGTAGGAGAAACCATTGAGATTATGATTCCAGATGGAGAAAATTTAGAATTAACAGTGCTTGGAATTGAAGATGAAAAGGGTACAGCCATGGAAAGCGCACCACATCCAAAACAAGAGATTTATGTTGATTTTGGAGAGAAGATACCAGAAGGATATTTGCTTCGTAGAAAAGAAGAACATTAAACTCTCTTGAGAATAAAGGAGGCGCTTATGAATTTAAATCAATTGTATTATTTTGTTACTTTGGCTGAATACGAACATTACACAAAGGCAGCTAAAGTGTTATCGATTAGTCAACCTAGTTTAAGTCATGCAATTTCTTTGTTAGAAGAGGAGATTGGGGCGCCGTTATTTGAAAAAAAGGGACGGAATGTTGGACTTACGAAATATGGATTCGTTTTTCTTGATTATGTTAGGAAATCTTTGAGCGATTTGGAGCGTGGAATAAAACGTACCAAATCTATGATTAGTGATATTCAAGGAAGAATTGATGTTGGATACATTGTGACACAGGGAACAGAGTTGATTCCTGATATATTGAAATCGTTTCAATGTGCAAATCATAATATGAAGATTGAATTTAATTTTAGTAATGGACATACAAAAGATATCATTCGTGGTATTAAAAATGAGATTTACGACATCGGATTTTGTTCCATGGATCCAGGAGAATCAGATGTAGACTTTATTCCAGTGGCAGAGGAACAGCTTTTACTTGTTACACCAAAAGACCATCCTTTCGCAAAGAAGGAAAGTGTTACATTAGAAGAAATCAATCAATATCCCCAGATTATGTTCAACAAACAAAGTGGAATTCGAATCATCTTAGATGATATTTATAAAAAGCATAAATTAGAACCCAATATTTTTTATACGGTAGGAGATGATGGTGTCTTAGCAGGACTTGTAGCCAAAGGATTTGGAATTGGAATTGTTCCAGATGTTACGTCTGTTCGACATCAAGATGTGGCAATGATAAAGATTTCGAATCTAAATTATCGACGCTATATTTATTTGACCATTGCAAAAGATAAGTACCACGCACCCATTGTAAATAAATTTGTGGAATACGTAAAAAAGAATTATCAACTGAAATAAAATAAAACGTCTGACGATTAAAATTCTGTCAGACGTTTTATTTTATTTTATTTTATTTCGTAATGTTCTTTTACATAGGTTACAAAACTTTCAATGACAGGTGCATGGTAACGATCTTTTAAAAGAGCCATGTAGAAATATCGTTTTTTTGTAAAATCATTTATTTGAATTACTTTTAAATTCATAAGGCTTAATGAATTCATACGAGGAAGAATCGAAATTCCAAAGTTGTTAGAAACTAATCCAGCAATGGACTGATCTTCATCGACTTCGTATACATACTCTGGAAATTCACCAAGTTCTTCAAAAACGCTGTCTATAATAGAACGAAGCCCACTTCGCTTTGAAAAACGAATATGAGGATAGATTAATGTCTCTGCAAGATTAATACTGTCATGGGCTGCAAGAGGATGATTGGTAGGAACAATGACAACCAGTTCTTGTTCAGCGATTGGGGTAAATTCAATGGAAGTTTCAGACTTAATCTTGGAACAAAATGCAACGTCATATCGCTTTTCCTTTAATCCGGCTAATATATCCTTTGTCATACCAGTGTCATTATGAAAGTTAAAATAAATATCCTTATCTAAATTCGCATCTAAGAAGCCTCGTACATATTCAGGAACTAAGCTGCTGCTTAATGTGCGTAGAAGCCCAATATCAATGGTTCCTTCGCCGGCTCCAGTCTTTTGCAGGCTGTCAATGCTTGACTCTAATATATTCAATGAATGTTCTACATCAGTTAAGAAAATCTTTCCACATTTTGTTAAAACAATGTTTCGACCTTCTTTTTCAAATAGTTTAACACCAAGTTCTTTCTCTAAAGAAGAAATAGCGTGACTTAAACTAGGCTGAGTAATTGATAATATTTGTGCAGCTCTTGTATAGTGCTCAATATGAGCTAAAGTTACAAAATATCTCAAATGATATAGATTCATATAGATACCTCCAGGGTGATTACCATTGTTTTGTTTATAAATCCTCTTAATTATAGCATAATCTATATACAAAATCTATGAATTCATAGAAAAACAACAATTTGTTTTATATTTAACGAGATTATATAATGTACATATAAAGAAACAAGAGGCAGTTGAACCAAAATAAAATAATTTTTTAACAAAGTATGTTCAACAGACATGGAAGGAGAATATTATTATGTCAAAACAACACCCAATTACAGTAAGTTCTTGGACACTAGGAGATCAATGCAAATTTGAGGATCGTGTAATCGCAGCTAAAAATGCTGGATACGAAGGAATTGGTCTTCGTGCTGAAACTTATGTTGATGCATTAAATGAAGGACTTTTCGATGAAGATATCTTAGCTATCCTTAAGAAACACGATATGGAAGTAACAGAGGTAGAATACATTGTACAATGGGCGGAAAACAATCGTTCTTACGAACAAAAATTCAAAGAACAATTATGTTTCCATATGTGTGACTTATTTGATGTAAAGCAAATTAACTGTGGTTTAATGGAAAATTATTCAGTAGAACATACAGCACAAAAATTAAAAGAATTATGCCAGAGAGCTGGTAAGTATATTATTGGTGTTGAGCCAATGCCTTACAGTGGATTACCAAACTTAGAAAAAGCATGGGCAGTTGTAAAAGAATCTGGATGCGACAATGCAATGTTAATTTTAGATACATGGCACTGGGTACGTGCAGATCAACCATACGATATCCTTACAAAGGAACAGGCAGCTAAAGTTGTTTCAGTACAGATCAATGATGCTTATGAAAGACCATATGCAGACTCAATCTTAAGAGATGAATCTATGCATGATCGTCTTGCTCCAGGGGTTGGCGCAAAAGATACAGTTGGATTCTGTAAAATGTTAAAAGAAGCTGGAGTTAATCCAAACGCTGTTGGTGTTGAAGTTATCTCTGATGCTTACTTAGCAAAAGGAATTGATGAAGCAGCTAAATTTACATACGACAATACAAAGAAGGTACTTGCTGAGGCTTGGCCAGAAATCTTAGAAGACTAATACGTTAATTTATAAATAATAGTGAAAGAAATGAGGAATTAAGTATGAAATTTGAAAATATGTTTTCACCAATTACAGTTGGAAATATGACAGTAAAAAATAGATTTGTTGTACCTCCAATGGGAAACAACTTTGCAAATACAGACGGAACTATGAGTGATCAGTCTGTAGCATACTACGCTGAGAGAGCAAAGGGACAATTTGGATTAATTACAATTGAAGCCACGGTTGTACATCAAGGAGCAAAAGGTGGACCAAGAAAACCTTGTCTATATGATGACAGTACCGTTGAAAGTTTCAAAAAAGTAATTGATGCCTGTCATGGAGAAGGTGCAAAGGTTTCAATTCAATTACAGAATGCAGGACCAGATGGAAACGCCAAAAATGCAGGAGCACCTATTGAAGCTGCTTCAGCAATTCCTTCTAAGTTTGGAAAAGATACACCAGTGGCTGTTCCAACTGCAAAAGTATATGAATTAATCGAAGGATATGGAGACGCAGCAAGAAGAGCCATGGAAGCTGGAGCTGATGCAGTAGAAATCCATATGGCTCATGGATATTTAGTAAGTTCATTTATTTCTCAAAGAACAAATAAAAGAGTAGATGAATTTGGTGGAAGTTTTGAAGGAAGAATGTTATTTCCTAAATTAATCGTTGAAAAAGTACGTGAAGTTGTTGGAGATAAAGTAGCAATTCTTGCAAGAATTAACAGTGCAGATGAAATTCTAGGTGGAACAGATGTACATGACAGTGCAGCTGTAGCAGCTTACTTAGAAGCTTGTGGAGTTGATGGTTTACATGTGTCAAGAGCCGTACATTTAAAAGATGAATATATGTGGGCACCAACACCTGTTCATGCTGGATTCTCAGCTGAATTAGTAACTGAAATCAAGAACGCAGTAAGCATTCCAGTGATTACAGTTGGTAGATATACAGAACCTCAATTTGCAGAGTTAATGATCAAAGAAGGACGTGCTGATTTAGTAGCATTTGGACGTCAAAGTTTAGCAGATCCACATATGCCTAAAAAGGCAATGGAAGAACGTTTAGAAGATATGACACCATGTATCGCATGTTTACAAGGATGTGTTGCAAATATGTACAAAGGGGAAGCCATTTGTTGTTTGACTAACCCATTCTTAGGACATGAAGTGGATGGATTGCCTGCTGCAGATACAAAGAAAAATGTTATGGTTATCGGTGGTGGAGTTGCTGGATTATGTGCAGCTTACATCTGTGCTGAAAGAGGACATAGCGTAAAAGTTTACGAAGGGTCTGATATCCTAGGTGGAAATATGAGATTAGCAGCATTCCCTCCTGGAAAAGGTGATATCACAAACATGATTCGCAGCTACGTTGTAAAATGTGAAAAAGCTGGAGTTGAAATTGTAATGAATCAAGAAGTTGATTTAGACTTCATCAAATCTGAAAACCCAGATACCGTTGTTGTAGCAACAGGATCTAAGACATTAATCTTACCAATTGATGGTATTGATAATCCAGCAATTATCCATGGTTCTGACTTACTAGATGGAAAACGTGCCGCTGGAAAGAAAGTATTAGTTGTTGGTGGAGGAATGGTTGGATGTGAAACAGCAGCATTCCTTGGAGAACAAGAACATGATGTAACAGTCATTGAATTTAGAGATGAATGTGGTGCTGACGTAATTCACGAACATAAAGTATTTTTAATGGAAGATTTCAAGAACTATGGAATCGGACAAATCACTGGAGCAAAAGTATGTCAATTCTATGAAGATGGAGTTGCTTATGAGACAGCAGATGGTGAAAAACATGAAACAAGAGGATATGACTCAGTTGTTTTATCAATGGGATTCAGAAATTATAACCCATTTGCAGAAGAACTAGAAAGCCTTGGAAAAGAAACATATGTAATAGGTGATGCAACAAGAGCAAGAAGAGCCTTAGATGCAACAAAAGAAGCATATGATGCAGCAATGCAGATTTAATTAATATTTGGAGGAAAATATAATGGAAAAAAGAATTTCAGGACATACTGGTTTAATGGGACTTTTTGGAACTCCAGTGGGACATTCAGGATCACCTGCAATGTACAACTTTAGTTTTCAACATGATGATTTAGATTATGCTTATCTAGCATTTGACGTAAATGTGGAACAGATGCCTAAGACATTTGAAGCAATTAGATTATTTAATATGCGTGGAGGAAACTTCACAATGCCATGTAAGAATATTGCAGCTGAACTTGTAGATAAATTATCTCCAGCAGCAGAAATTATTGGTGCTTGTAATGTGTTTGTAAATGACGAAGGAGTTATTACAGGACATATTACAGATGGAGTTGGATTTGTTAAGAACCTTGAAGTAAATGGAGTTGACGTTAAGGGTAAAAAGACAGTTGTCTTAGGAGCTGGTGGAGCAGCAACAGCAATCCAGGTACAATTAGCATTAGATGGTGCAAAAGAAGTTAAAATCTTTAATATCAAAGATGAATTTTATGAAAGAGCAGAAAGTACAAAAGCAAAATTGGCAGATCGATGTCCAGAATGTCTTGTTACAGTGGAAGATCTTGACAACAAAGAAGCTTTGGCTGATGCAGTAAATAATTGTGATGTTGTAATCAATGCAACAATCATGGGTATGAAACCACACGATGAAGTGACATTAGTAGATAAATCTTTATTCCGTTCTGATTTAGTAGTAGCTGATACGGTATATAGCCCAGAAAAGACAAAAATGATAGTAGAAGCAGAAGAAGCAGGATGTAAAGCAATTGGTGGAAAAGGTATGTTATTGCAACAAGGAGCAGTAAACTATGAATTATTCGTAGGAAAAGAAATGCCTTTAGAAGACTATGCTAAATTCCAGGCGGAACAACAATAAGAGGAGAAAATGAAATGAAAGAAAAGAAGTATCTTTTGTCGATTATCTGTGTTTATATGTGTTACTTTACACATGGTATTCAGGCACTGATTTTAGGACAAAACAATGTTAATTTTGCAATTCAATGGGGATTTAAAATGGGAAATCCAGATTCAGCAGCATATGCAGCTGGTATTGCAGCAGTTAGTACAGCAATTGCTGCAACTGGATTAGGTAAATTTATTAGCGTTTGGATTGGTGGAGAAATCTCTGACAAAATCGGACGTAAGAAAATGATGATTACTGGAGCATTCCTTTATATCATTTGTTTCATATTATTACTTACAACAAAGAGTGCTACAGTAGCAACTGTTTCAGCATTTTTAGCTGGAGTAGCAACTTCAGGATTCTGGGATGCATCAGGATATCCAGCAGTACAAGAAGCTTATCCAAAAGCACCAGGAGCAGCATTAATTGGAATTAAGTTCTTTGTATCATTATCAGGAATGATTTATCCATTGTTTGTAGTACAAATGGCAACAGCAGGAAATTGGAAAATGTCAGTTATCTTACCAGTAGTTTTATCTGTTGTATGTTTAATTATTGCAATCATCGCACCGTTTGTATATGACGATGAAAAGAAATTAGCAGCTCAATCAAAGAGTGAAGATGGAGATGTGATTAAGGCTGAAATTGAAGCGGCAAAAGCTAAAATGTTAGTAAAGCCATCTACATTTGTTAAATTCTTAGTTATGTTCTATGCCTTCTTATGTATGGCAATTATGTATGGAGCACAGCAATATACAAAAGCATTTGGATTTGCTTATTGTGGTTTAACAGAAATGCAGGCAGCTAGTTTAACATCAATCTTTACATTAGGTTCGTTGGCAGCAGTTATTTTCTGGGCATTCATGATGGCAAAATTAAAATGGAATCCATTAAAGGTTATTTTAGTCGATTCTGTTATGACAGCAATTGCATTGTTATTAGTATTGTTTGTACATCAGTTAACTGTCATTTACGTAGCAATTGCATTGTTAGGATTCTTCGCTTCAGGTGGAGCACTTCAAACAGGACTTGGTGTTGTTCAAGAATTTAATCCAGGACCAAAGGGAAGAAATACAGGTATCTATTACACATTTATGGGTGCAGCAAGTTACCTTATTCCAGTTGTAGCAGCTAAATTAACTTCAGCATCTGGAGAATCAGCAGCGATCTACACATTAATGGGAATGTTGTTAGTATTTGCAGTATTAGCTATTTTAAGTTCATTATTCTTAGTAGGTCAATATAAGAAGATTTTCGGAGAAAGCGCTCTATAATCAGTCTTTCAATGATGGAATATAGAGAGATCTTTTAGGTCTCTCTTTTTTCATCAAATTCTTCCTCTAAAGTTTTAAACTATAAATGCATACAAAAAAACTATCAGTTTTGCATAAACTATGCATTGGACTAAATTGAACATAGAGGTTATAATTGAAGAAGTGAGAATAGTGAGTCGTTTTTTTTGTCTTGGTTTGTTTGATAATTAACGAACCAGATATACTAAACTATGAATGAGAGGAAACAAAATGCGAGTATTAAAGTGGTTAGATCAGTATTTTGAAGAGGCAGTATTAGTAGTATTTTTAGTTATTATGATGATTATTATGGGATTACAGGTTACTGCTAGATATGTATTTTCATCTTCGTTATCTTGGTCAGAGGAGATTACACGTTACTTATTTATCTGGTCAGGATTTTTAAGTGCGAGTTTTTGTATTAAAAATGGAGTATCTGTAAAGATTGATCAATTGGTACGTTTGTTGCCAGAAAGACTATTTCACATTGTGAAAGCTTTCACTTATGTAATTGAACTTATATTTTTTGCTTATATGATACCTTTTGCATATAAGTATGTGTCTTCAGCAATTGTGAGTAAACAGTTGAGTCCAGCCTGTGGAATTCCTATTTACTTGATTCAATTTGCAACAATTTTCAGCTTTTCTTTATGTGTATTTCGACTAGCCGAGAAATTGATTCTTCGGATTAAGACACTGATTCATTTAGGAAAGGAGGCAAAATAAATGTCACCAGGAGTTGTATTTATATTATTTTTTGTTATTTTGCTTTTATCAGTACCTATTTCTATTTCATTAGGAATCGTGTCTGTTTTACCAAGTATATTTGATTCATCTTTTACAGCAAGTGCAACCTATGTCATCCGTTCTATGTTTGGAGGTTTAGACAGTTTTCCATTACTTGCAGTGCCAATGTTCGTTTTATCTGGAATTATTATGGCACGTGGTGGAATTTCAAAGAGACTATTTAACCTATTTGCATTTTTTATAGGAAAGAGAACAGCCGGACTTCCATGTGCCGTTATTATTACTTGTTTGTTCTATGGTGCTATTTCAGGATCAGGAATCGCAACAGTAGCAGCGGTTGGAAGTATGACAATTCCTATTTTGGTAGGGTTAGGGTATGACAAACAGTTTGTAACTGCTATGGTTGCCATTGCAGGAAGTTTAGGAGTTATTATCCCGCCGAGTATTCCATTTATTATGTTTGGTATGGCATCTGGAGAATCTGTAAGTGATGTTTTTCTAGCTGGAATTGTACCAGGAGTTATGATTGGTTGTTTCCTCATGATATACGCGATTTTCTATTGTAAGAGACATGGAGAAGATAAAGAAAAGATCAATGCCCATGTTGATGCCCTGCACGAAAAAGGAATCGTTGGAGTATTTAAGGAAAGTTTTTTTGCTTTGCTTTCTCCAGTTATTATTTTAGGATGTATTTATTCAGGAGTAACATCACCAACAGAAGCAGCAGTAATTTCTGTATTTTACTCTTTGATTATTAGTATTTATGTATACAAATCATTGCCAGTGAGTGAAGTATTAGGCGTATTTAGAGAAGGTATCAAAACATATGCACCAATTTTGTTTATTTTGTCAGCATCTACAGCATTTTCAAGAGTATTGACTTTGATGCAGGTACCACAGATTATCAGTGCATGGATTTTAGATAATTTCTCAAGTAAAATCTTAATTTTAATCATTGTAAATATTGTATTGCTATTAGTTGGTATGGTTATGGATACAACCCCGGCCATCTTGATTTTAACACCAATTCTAATGCCGATTATGGTTGGAATTGGAGTTAATCCAATTCACTTTGGTGTATTTATGGTAGTAAACTTGGCGATTGGATTTGTAACACCGCCAATTGGAGTCAATCTATTTATTGCAAGTTCCTTGACGGATATTCCAGTTACAGTGATATCTAAAAAGGTACTTCCAATGATAGGATATTTCTTAATTGCATTGTTACTGATTACATTTGTTCCACAAATTTGTTTGTGTTTACTGTAGAAAGGAGTCACTAGAATGAAAAAAATAAAATTACTTTTAATCTTGACTCTTGCTTGTGGTGCCATGATGGTAACAACAAGCTGTAGTAAGAAAAGCAAAGCAAATAATGAGGAGAAAGAGCAGACCTATGCATGGCCATTGGCAACATGTAGTACAGATGATACCATTACCAATGTATTTGCAGTTACATTTGCAGAGCAAGTAAAAAAATTAAGTAATGGAAAGATGAAGATTCAAGTTTATTCAAATAGTACACTAGGAGGAGATAGAGAGTTATTAGAGAGTTGTAAAGATGGAGATATTCCATTTGTTGTACAATCTCCAGCAACTCAAGTATCATTTATGCCTCAGCTTTGTGTTTTTGATTCTCCTTGTGCATTTGATACTATTGAACAGGCAAGAAAAGCAGTGGATGATCCTGAGTTTTTATCTAAAATCAAAGACATATATAAAGATGCAGGATATCAGCTTCTGGCATTTGGTGACCAGGGATTTCGTGTTATGACAACAAAGAAGGAATTTACTGGATATGAAAGTTTTAAAGGACAAAAGATTCGTACCATGGAGAATAATTTCCATATTCAATTCTGGAAGGCTCTTGGAGCCAACCCAACACCAATGTCATTTAGTGAAGTTTATATTGGACTTCAACAAGGAACTATTGATGCTCAAGAGAACGCATATGAAATTATTGTAAGTGCAAAATTATATGAGCAGCAAAAGAAAGTCATTGAAACCAATGCGGTTCCAGATTATATTTCTTTAATTGTAAGTGACTCTTTTTACAAAGGATTAAAGCCAGAGCAGCAAAAAATTGTACGTGAAGCATCAAAGATTGCTCAGGAAACTGCAAGATCACAAGCGGATACAAGAAGAGATAAAAGAGTTTCTGAGTTGACAAAGGATGGAATGGAAATCGTGCAAGTAGACAAAGCTACATGGAAGAAGATGCAGGAGAGTAGTTCTAATGTATATAACTCAATTCAAAAGCAGTCTGGAAAAGAATTATTTGATTTATACATGAAAAACAGCACTTCAAAGCATTAAAATATCAAGAATACAAGATATCAAAAACAGAGAACATATTATTGTGTTCTCTGTTTTTTTTGTGAATAAGCACTTTTATCAGATTGTTTCATACAATAATAAAAAGGCTTGGAAGGTGCTATTCTCTTGCAGACATTTCTGAACCCTTTTACACAGGAAGAAGAACAACACTATTTGAAGCTGAGCCAATTAGGAGATATCAATGCTAGAAATCTACTAGTAGAGCATAATTTAAGGCTGGTGGCACACATTGTTAAAAAATATTATAATTATGATCGTGATAAAGAAGATTTGATTTCTGTTGGAACCATTGGACTTATAAAGGCAATTAATACATTTAATATGGATAAGAAAAGCAGACTAGTAACATATGCAGCAAGATGTATTGAAAATGAAATTCTTATGTTATTGAGACAAGAAAAAAAGTGTGCCAAAGACACATCAATTTATGACCCTATTGGAATTGACAAAGAAGGAAATGAAATTAATCTATTAGATATTCTGGGAACTTATGAAGAAAATATTGTTGAACAGTTAGAACAAAAGGAACAGGTTTTAGTTTTATATCATTTGTTAAATCAAATGGAACCATCAAGAGAAAAAACAACATTAATTTATCGATATGGATTATATGGGTTAGAGCCAAAAACCCAGAAAGAAGTAGCTAAAATTCTTGGAATATCCAGATCATATGTAAGCCGGATTGAGAAAAAAGGAATTCGTATATTGTCTGAAATGATGATACAAAGAGAAACGCACAACTAAAATTAGCTGTGCGTTTCATCTATATCTATAAACTTATAAGGAAAAGCAATCTTTTATAGGTAATCTAAATCTTTAAGAACTGTTACAAGATTTCTACCTTCTGCAGTACCTTCGATGATACGACGAGCACGAACACTGTCACCAATGTTTATAATCTTAACATCAGTATCAGCAAATGCTTCGTTAATATCGTTATAAATTGGAGCGTTGGCTTTCATACCAAGACAGACAAATCCATAATCGAAGTCTAAATCTTTAATTTCGTCATTAACTTTCACTGTAAATGCATCTGCTTTTACTTCTTGAAGAGCAGTATTTGGCATTTGGTTTACGTTATATTTTTCCATTAATTCTTTTGTGCTTGATTTTGATACTGGATCTAAATCCTTACCAATGACAGGCATCATTTCTACGATACTAACTTTAGCACCCTTTGGAGCAAAGTATTCAACAACATCAAGTCCTACAGCACCACCACCGACAACAACAACTTTCTTGCCGTTTAAATCAGTGTTTGCATATGCATCTAAGTTGTTAATCATTCCAAGAATTGATTTTACTTTAGAACCTTCTTTGTCAATAAAGTCATGTAATCCTTTGATTGGTGGAAGGAGTGGATTAGAACCAGTAGCATTTACAATAATGTTTGGATTAAGGTTCTTAATCATATTCACATTTGCATCGTGTCCTTTGAAAATAAATAAGTTTGACAACTTAGAAGCACGAGTTTCTAAATATTTTGGGAAATCACCTAAACGTTTTTTATCTGGAATCTTTGAAATCTCAGCTGCAAGTCCACCAAGGTTATCTTTCTTTTCATATAAGAATGTAGTACATCCAACTTCAGCAGCAGTACAAGCAGCTTCAAGACCTGCAGTTCCACCACCAATGACAACTACATTACATGGTTTCTTAATCTGTTCTTTTCTGTAAGCATCATCATAAAATACTTCAGGGTTTACAGTACAACGAATTGGTCGGTTACCACCGATACGGTTTCCAGCACATCCAATATTACAAGAGATACATTTACGAATATCCTCTTCGTGTCCAGATTCAACTTTTGATACCCAGTGAGGATCAGCAATTAATCCACGTCCCATACCAATTAAATCGGCATCTCCACGAGCTAGAATATCTTCTGCAATTTTAGGATCTCTAATGTTACCCATAGTTACACAAGGTTTTTTGTATTTTTCTTTGACTGCTTTTGCCATGTAAGAACGCCATCCGTCTTCTAAGAAGTTTGAATCAATTTGATATTGAATGGTTCCGTTTAATCCACAAGATACATCAAATGCATCAACTTCGTCTTGGAAGTATTGAAGGTACTCAATACAGTCATCTAAAGTATTTCCACCTTCCATTAATTCTTCTGCACTTAAACGAATGAAAATAGGGAACATAGGTCCAACTTGCTTACGTACTTCTTCCACAACTAATTTTGTGAATCTAGCACGATTTTCAGGAGTTCCTCCAAATTCATCTGTTCTGTCATTTGTAAGTGGAGATAAGAATTGGCTTAATAAGTAAGAATGTCCAGCGTGAATTTCAACACAGTCAAAACCACATGTTTGAGCACGTTTTGCAGCTTCTCCGAATTTCTTTGCAATTCTATGAATTTCCTCTACTGTTAATGGGCGAGGAATTTCTCCGCCTTCTTTGGATGGAATATTAGAAGCAGAAACTGGCTGCATATTAATTCGTGCTGATTGAGCAGAAGCACCAGCATGGTTTAGCTGAATTCCAAGACATCCTCCATGAGAGTGTACTGTTTCACAGAATTTAAAGTATCTTGGCATAAAGTTGTCATGATCAATTCTGATTTGAGTTGTTCCATTAGATCCTTCTGGAGAGTCAACACTTGCATTCTCCACCATAATAAGACCTACATCACCTTTTGCTCTCTCTGCATAATACTGAATATGAAGAAAACTCATTTCTCCATTTTGCAGCCCGTAGTTTGTACCCATAGGCATCATCATAACTCTATTCTTTAAAGTCATATTCTTAATTGTTAATGGGCTAAAAAGATTTTTGTAATTACTTTTCATTCTGCTTCCTCCGTAAAATAAAATTTAAGAACGCGAAGGGAATTATAATTATATTCACGTTCCAGGTTGTTAAAAAATCTACATTTAAAAATCTAACAATGAACTGATACCATAATTATAAAGCCATTAACTTATAAAAACAAATACTTGTTTTGTCGAAAAACGATAGAAAAAATCTATGGGTTGTTTCTTTCCGTATTTGTACGCTTTTTGATGAATTTAATAAATCTTTTTACGACTGTGATTTGATAATTTTCTTTTAAATATGCCATATACACTGTATGTGTCAAATGAGGTGATGTTATAGGAAGAATTTCAATGTTTGCATTTTGAATCTGTTCGATGTTTGAGACAATAGCAATACCGAAATCTTCAGCAACTAAAGAAGCAATGGAGTTTTCATCTGGACACTGGCATGTTATATTTGGGTGTATTTTATGTTCCGAAAAAATAGAATTTAAAATATTTCCAAGTCCAGAGTTTGTGTCATATCCTATGACTGGATACTGAGTCAGGCAATCTAATGTAATTTCCTTCTCTTTTGATAAAGGATGTCCTTTTGGTGTAATAATAACAAGATCATTGATTTGAATTGGAAAAAATTCAATATCTGGTTCATTTTCTGCATGGGAAGCAAAGATAATATCATAAATGTGATTCTTAAGACCTTTAATCATCTCTTTGGTATAAGACTGGGTAAAGGAAAATTCAATATCATGATTCTTTTCTTCATTTAAAAATTGCCGTACATTGTGGGGAATATAAGAAGTAGATAATGGGTAGACATACGCAAGATCAATACGGCCAAAACCGTCTGAAAGCTGTTTCATATGGTGAGTGGCAGAGTCCACTTCTTTGAGAATCTTCTCTACATGTTCAAGTAAAATAATACCATACTTTGTCAACTCAATATTTCGTCCAACATGTTGAAATAAGACGATGTCAAGTTCATCTTCTAACGTGGCAATGGATCGGCTTAAGCTGGGCTGAGATATGTTTAGTTCTTGAGCTGCCAGACGATAGTGTTGTAATTTAGCAACTGTTTGAAAATAGTATAGTTGGTTTAATGTCATAGACGCCTCCTTTTCGTTTCCTTTATAAAAATATTATATCATATGAATGATACTTTTTCGCTATCAATATATAATAAAACTTGTAATTGTTGTATCAATAAAAGGGTGTATAATAGACTTATAGTTGTTAAAAAAATAACCGTTCGTTGTAAAGCAAAAGAAAGAGGTATAGAATGAATACAGTGAAAGTTAGAGATATTGTAATTGGAGAAGGACGTCCTAAAATTTGTGTTCCTATTGTAGGAGTTACAAAGAATGCAATTATTGAAGAAGCAAAGACATTTCATAAGATTCCAGTAGATGTTGTAGAGTGGCGTGTGGATTGGTTTGAAGATGTATTTGAATTTGATAAAGTAGAAGAAGTATTAAAGGGATTACATGATGCACTAGGGAATATTCCTGTTTTATTTACATTCCGTACTTCAAAAGAAGGTGGAGAAAAAGCAATTGAACCGGAAGTATATGCTCAGCTTAACAAGAACGCTGCAAAGACAGGACTTGTTGATTTAATCGATGTAGAAGCATTTACAGGAGATGATATTGTAAAAGATATTATTGAATCTGCTCACAATAGTGGAGTTAAGGTTGTGGCTTCAAATCATGATTTTGATAAGACCCCAGAAAAAGATGATATTGTTGGAAGACTAAGAAAGATGCAGGACTTAGGTGCTGATATTCCTAAGATTGCAGTTATGCCAACATGTAAGAGAGATGTATTAACACTTCTTTGTGCAACAGAGGAGATGTACACAGACTATGCAAAGTGTCCAATTATTACAATGTCTATGGCTGGAACAGGATTTGTAAGCCGTCTGTGTGGAGAAGCATTTGGTTCTTCTTTGACATTTGGAGCTGCTACAAAGGCATCTGCACCAGGACAAGCTGGAGTTGAAGATTTAGAAAAGGCACTTGAATTTATTCATGGTGCAATGTAAATATAGGATTTTAAATTGTAAAGCACATCCACTACCCATTTGGGTAGTGGACTTTTTTTGTACAACATTATAAAATTGTATCTATATAACGATGTTGGAAAGAATGAGGAGGCATACAAGAAATGGAGTGCTTCAAAAAGCATGATGCAAAAGAACTTGACATTTACATTAAAAATCGCCACAATTATTACAGAAATGATAATATTAAATAAAAAGGATGATAAGAATGAAAGAACATCAAGTAAAAGTGAAAGATTCATCATATGTTGCAAAAGAGGCAGTCCTACTTGGGGATGTTGCCGTAGGAGATGACTGCTGCATTTTATTTCATGCAGTTCTTCGAGGAGATGCAGACAAGATTGTAATTGGAAATAAATCCAATGTTCAAGAAAACTGTACCATTCATACAGATTTTAATTATCCAGTGATCGTAGGAGATAGAGTGACAATTGGCCATAATGCCATTTTGCATGGATGTACCATTGGTGATGAAACTATGGTGGGCATGGGTTCCATCGTAATGAATGGAGCAAAGATTGGAAAACAGTGCCTCATTGCCGCAGGAAGTCTTATTACACAAAACAAGATAATTCCAGATGGGATGATGGTCATGGGAAGTCCCGCAAAGGTTGTAAGACCGCTGACAAAAGAAGAAATTAAGGATGTCTATGATAGTAGTGAAGAATACATGGAGGTTGGGGAGAATCTAAAGAAGCATTTCCACAACCTATAAGTGTTGATAGTAGAATACAGCAAGCTGTGTTCGATCTCGTAAGTTTAATTTATCTAATATATTGCTTAAGTAGTTGCGAACGGTTCCCTCACTGAGGAATAACTGGTTCGCAATTTCTTTATTACTTTTTCCATCAGCAATGAGTTCAATGATGTTAAATTCTCGTTGGCTGATATGATAGGACTCATAATTAAATGAGGTAGAAGACTGGAGTAAATCTGGAATTTTCGCCACAATCTCATGTCCAAATACCGTTTGTCCGCTGGCAACTGCTTTGATGGCTGGAATTAAGCTTTCATAGTCTTGTTTGAGCAAGTATCCCTTTGCACCTAATCGCAGTGCTTTGATAATATATTCGTCATCTAAAAATGTTGTGAGTAAAAGGATTCTGGCATCTGGAGATGTTTTTAGAATTTGACTGGCAGCATCTAATCCATTCATCTCTTTCATTCGGATATCCATGAGCAGTACATCTGGTTTAGTTTCTTCATAAAGAGTCACTGCCTGAATTCCATTGCTGCCAATTCCCACAACTTTGATGGAAGAATCAGATTCTAGGATTGTTTTTAGTGAAGTTGACACTAAGATATCATCATCTACAATTAAAATATTCATAAGTTTAGATTCCTTTCTTTGGAATGGTAATAAATATCTGAAATCCCTTTTGAGTAGAAAGTTTAAAATTGCCATGAAGAGCCTCGACTCTGTCTCTCATATTGGTCAATCCAATACCTTCACTTCCCTCAAAAGAAGTGGAACTTTGACTGCCATTATCCTGAAGTATGAGTTGATACATGCTTGGATGCTCTTGGCAATATAAAAATACTTGTGTTGCATTGCTGTGTTTGATTACATTTGACAATGCTTCTTTTGTGATTGTAATAAAACTATATTTTACGTCTTTGGGAACATTCAATCCCATATCATATTCAAACTGAACAGAACAAAAATCGAATTCTTGAACCAAAGTATGTAAACTTTCTTCTAAGTTAATAAAATCGTCATGGAGGTCATGAACGCTTTCCCTAATATTGTTCATACCATCAGAGAGGGTATTGGAAAGATTCTCCAAAGGAACGTTAAGACTTTCTTGCTGGTTCATAGCCTTTAATGCCCCTACCATTAAGATAGAACGAGAGAGTAAATGTCCTACATTATCATGAATCTCTCTGGCAATTCGGTTTCGCTCTTTTAAAGTTGCAGCGTATACTTGTGCATCCTGTTTTTCAATAAGGGTTTGATTTTTCTCTTTTAATAAAAGGTTTAATTCTGTACTGTCATCTCGTGTCTTTCTAAATTCATATTCTAACATCTTATGATGTCTGGTTTTTATTTCTAAATAAATGGAAATCAACATTCCAACCCCAAGAAAACATAGTTCAGTGATTGGACACAGACATATGATAAAACCAAAGACAATGAGAAGAAATGCCCAAAAGTAGTGAAATCTACGTTCCAACAGTGGATAAAAAATAAGAGGTGTAAATAAAAGTACCTCTGGTACGTAACAAGCAATACCTAAAAACAAGATAATCTCCATGGCACAGACTCTGTGAGACTGAAAAAAATAGCAGGAACTACAGATGGAAACGGCAAGAAAGAAAGCCAGAACATATCCCGTAGATAAGGGCATATAGGTCAGGCTGGTGAGGCAAAAAAATAATAAAATAAATTGATCTTGAATTCGCTCCATAGTTTTCTCCTTATTCAACCATTATATCATGAGGAAACCATAGGACAAAGAAAAAAAGAGATGACATTTGTCACATTTTTATTTGACACAATGCACTGCAAAAACAAAAAAGAGAAAGCTATAATGGGAGTATAAAGAAGGAGGAATCGCATATGAGTACAATCATTGAAATAAAAAATTTAGTAAAACGATATGGAAACCTATTAGCATTAGATCATTTAAATTTAGAAATCGAAGAAGGAGAGATTTACGGACTTCTTGGTCCCAATGGATCTGGAAAAACAACGGCTATGAACTGTATGTTATCTCTGCTTCAGTATGACAAAGGTGATATTCGTATTTTTGGAAAGGAAATGGCTCCAGATCAATATGATATTAAAAAGGATATTGGCGTTGTTATGCAAAATGTTGCAGTCTTTGAACAAATGACAGTCTTTGAAAATATTGATTATTTTTGTGGACTTTATATCAATGACAAAAATAAGAGAAAAAAGATGGTGGAAGATGCAATTTCTTTTGTAGGATTGGAAGATTATAAGAAGATGAAGCCCAAGAAACTTTCTGGAGGACTTCTAAGAAGATTAAACATTGCATGTGGAATTGCACATCGACCAAAACTTATCTTACTGGATGAGCCAACGGTTGCTGTAGATCCACAGAGCAGAAATAATATTTTAACTGGAATACAAGAATTAAATCGCCAAGGCTCCACGATTATCTATACTTCACATTACATGGAAGAAGTAGAACAGATTTGTACCAAAATTGCAATTCTTGACCATGGTCGTGTTATCGCTCAGGGAACAAAAGATGAGCTAAAGAAATTAATTAAAACCAGTGAGATTATTACCATTGCAGATGTTGATATTTCTCAGGAGCAGATGAATGAAATTCGTAGGATGAACCATGTGTTTTTTGTAGAGTACGAACATAGAGAATTAAAAATCCGCTGTAGCGGAGGCAATCAGAATCTGGTAGAAGTTTTACACTATCTACAAGAGCGAGAAATCTTTTTTGGAAAGGTATTCTCAGAACTGCCAACGCTGAATGACGTGTTCCTAGAGATTACAGGAACCCAGCTTAGAGATTAGGAGGCGGCTTATGAGACATTTAATGAAATATCGATGGAAGGAAATGATTCGGCGAAGGGATATTATGTTCTGGGCTATTGCATTTCCCATGATACTAGGAACACTGTTTTCCTTTGCATTTAGTAATGGAGAAGAAAGCGAAGCCTTTCATAAGATTCCAGTTGCTGTTGTGACAAAACAAGATACCAAAGATGAAAATTTTGCACTTTTTCTAAAGGAGATGAATGGAGATTATATCAAAGTAAAAACAAATGACGAAAAAAAAGCATTAAAACTTCTAAAGTCAGGCGATATTAAAGGTATTTATTATAATGAGAAAGAATTGCAGCTTGCGGTTACTTCAAATGGCATGGAACAAAGCATTTTAGAAACATTAATGGATGCTTATGAGAAGAATCGTGATGTTATCATCGATGTTGCAAAAGAACATCCAGAGAAGATTCCAGAGGTTGTAAAGTCTATGGAACAAAGTCGTAAGGTAGTAAAAAATGTTTCTTTAGGTGGAAAGACATATGATGAATTTTTACAATATTATTTTGCATTAATTGCTATGGCATGTATGTTTGGAGCTTTTTTAGGAATGGCAAATTCCATGGATATGCAGGCAAATATTACACAGCTTGCTGCAAGGCGATGTATTGCACCAGTTCACCGAATAAAAATGATTATAAGCGATATGGTAGTTGTGTTTTTCATGCATTTTATCAACGTGTGTGTGTTACTGCTTTATTTAAGATTTATATTGAAAATAGAGATTGGAAATCAATGGCCACAGATGATACTAGTTGCCTTTATTGGAAGTATGATTGGTGTTTCTCTTGGAACATTCATTGGAGCCATTGGAAAAATGGGTGAAAACATCAAAGTTGGAATCTTAATTGGAGTATCTCTTCTCTGTAGTTTTTTAGCTGGACTTATGGTTGGAGGTATGAAAAATATCATAGATCAATATATACCAATTGTGAACCGACTAAATCCAGCAGCACTGATTGCAGATGCATTTTACAGTATGTCCGTTTATGCAGACCCGTCAAGATTTATTACTGATATTTTATTTATGACGGCTATCAGTGGAGTGTTTATTATCATTACATTTTTATTGATAAGGAGGGAACGTTATGACAGTATTTAAAGGATATTTGCTTATGGCAAAACGGAACCTCGGAATTTTATTTATGTATGTTGGAATTTTCTTAGGGGTGACTATGATGATTCAGGCATCTTATGCAGAATCCGGAAATAATTCCATGTTTCAGTCCAAGAAGATGGATATTGCAGTGGTAACAAGAGGTCAAGGCGATGTGGCGGATGGGCTTAAGAAAATGCTTGAGAAAAATCACAATATCGTGCCAGTGAAGCAAAGTAAAAAGGCTCTGCAAGAACAGATTTATTATCGTAGTATTGAGTATGTGGTAGACATTCCTGCAGATTTAGATCGTAGGATTCAAACCGATGGAAAGGTAAAGGTAACTAAGGTTCCTGGAACTTCTTCTGGATACTATATGGATCAGCAGATTACCAACTATTTAAGTCAGATTCGTCTCTATCAAAAGGGCGGATTTTCTCTAAAAGAGTCTGTAAAAAAAGCTGCAGCAGCACAAAAGGTTACGCCAAAAGTAAAATTAATTGATGTCAATGGAAATGGTGGAGTTGTACCAAAGCATTTTTATATGTTTCGCTTTATGCCATATATGTATATCTGTGTTATGTGTTATGTTATGAGTATTATCATTACAGAGTTTCAGAAAAAAGATATTAGAAACAGAATGCTTTGTTCTAAAACTTCATTTAAATCACAGAACCTTCAGTTTATGGGAGCATTTTTATTTGTTGGGATTGTGTTCTGGATGTTTAGTTTGTTATTACCGATTCTTTTGTGTGGAAGTTCATATTTAAGTGATGTGAATTTAAAATATTATATTATAAACAGTTTTCTATTTTTCCTTGTATCCCTTGCAATGGCATTTTTGGTAGGGCTTCTAGTGAAAAATACAACAGCACTCAGTGGAGTTGTTAATGTAATTTCTCTTGGAATGTGTTTCCTTGGAGGCGTTTTTGTATCACTAAATATGCTTGGAGAACAGGTAAGAAAAGTGGCTCAATTCCTGCCAACTTACTGGTATAGTAAGGCAATCGATCTTCTTGGAGAATCTGGTGTATTGACTGCAAGTCAGCGAAGTACCATGTATACAAGCTTTAGAATTGAACTTGCATTTACCGTTGCTTGTCTGTGTGTGGCACTTGCATATTTAAGATATCAAAGGCAAGAGAGGGATTAAGAAAGGAAGAGATTATCCTTGACTTTCTAAAAAAAAGTAGCCACAATAATATGAGAATATAAATAAAAGCATGTAGCATATGTGCTGACAGCTAAAGTGAGGAAAGACATGGAAAAGGAAAATTTATCTCAAAGGACAGCAGATACTTTGAGAGCATTGATTGAAGATGGGCAGTATCAGTGTGGCGATAAACTGCCAAATGAAAATGATTTATCAGATCAATTGGGAATCAGCAGAACTACACTTCGGGAGGCAATCAGAACTTTGACTTCCGAAGGACTTTTGCTTGTAAAAAGAGGCAGAGGTACCTTTGTCAACGAGCAAATGAATCGATATATAGAAGGCTCCATTGATATGCAGGAATTTGCGGATATGAAGGTCACATTAAGAGATTTATATGAGGCACGAATTATATTTGAGCCAGAGGCAGCAGCTCTCGCCTGCAAACGGGCAACCGATGAAGAGATAGAAGAGATTATTAAATTAGGAGAAGAATGTCAAAGACTTTTGAAGAAGAATCCAGAAGGAAAGCATCGGATTCAGTCAGAAAGTAAGTTTCATGGAGCTATATTAAAGGCATCCCATAATGTATTTTTAAGTCGATTTATGCCTATGCTTACAGAGACAATTGAAAAGACCTTTGCTCTAAATATTAACTTAGACGTTATAGCAGAAGATGCTTACAAAGATCATATTATGATAATGAATTTTTTGAAGAGAAGAGATGCAGAAGCGTTAAAAAGTGCGGTTACAATCCATTTGCACCATGCAATGTGGAATGAACAACTTCCATGGGAAGAATAAATTTCAAGAAACCTATTGACTTTTGTGGTAAATGCGATTACAATAGTTGTCATACAACAAGTTAATAGTTGTTAGACAACTATGATCGGTATTTAGGAGGAGAAAGAACATGGCAAACATTTTTTATCAAGAAGACTGTAACTTATCACTATTAGAAGGAAAGACAATCGCTGTTATTGGATACGGAAGCCAAGGACATGCACATGCATTGAATGCAAAAGAGTCTGGATGTAACGTTATCATTGGTCTTTATGAAGGAAGTAAATCTTGGAAGAGAGCAGAAGAACAAGGATTTGAAGTTTATACTTCAGCAGAAGCAGCAAAGAAAGCTGATATCATCATGATTCTTATCAATGACGAATTACAAGCTAAATTATACAAAGAATCAATTGAACCAAACTTAGAGCCAGGAAACATGTTAATGTTCGCTCATGGTTTCAATATTCATTTTGGACAAATTGTACCACCAAAAGATGTTGATGTAACTATGATTGCACCAAAAGGACCTGGACATACAGTACGTAGCGAATATCAAGTAGGAAAAGGTGTTCCTTGCTTAATCGCTGTAGAACAAGATGCAACAGGAAAAGCTCAAGATTTAGCCTTAGCTTACGCTTTAGCAATTGGTGGAGCAAGAGCTGGTGTACTTGAAACAACATTTAGAACAGAGACAGAGACAGACCTTTTCGGAGAACAAGCAGTGCTTTGTGGTGGAGTTTGTGCATTAATGCAAGCTGGATTCGAGACATTAACAGAAGCTGGATATGATCCACGTAATGCTTACTTTGAATGTATCCATGAAATGAAATTAATCGTAGATTTAATTTACCAATCAGGATTCTCAGGAATGAGATACTCAATCTCAAACACAGCAGAATACGGTGATTACATTACAGGACCAAAAATCATTACAGAAGAAACAAAGAAAGCAATGAAGAAAGTTTTAACAGATATCCAAGATGGAACATTTGCAAAAGACTTCTTACTAGATATGTCAGAAGCTGGTGGACAAGCACACTTCAGAGCAATGAGAAAATTAGCTGCTGAAGCACCTGCAGAAAAAGTAGGAGCAGA
>JAQVEG010000004.1:0-43399 GCA_028697725.1 Anaerostipes sp. | reverse complement strand
TTATAGGGCGCAAGCCCGTTGTCACGCGACGAAGTCGTGGGATGGCAAAGTCGTTGGATTCTAAATAAATTCCCCCAAAGATTCTTTTTTCCGTTATAATATAAGTAAGGAAATTCATGGAAAGGGGACAGTGTTATGAAAAATGATCATGTGAAGCTACGTCAGGCAGATAGAGGGAAACTTTTATATCATTATACAAAGAGTAATGGAATCAATGGAATTATGACAAGTAATTGTTTTTGGGCAACGAAAAGTGATTTTTTGAATGATCCCAATGAATTTTTGCATATCAAGGAGATTGTGTATTCTGTCTGTGATGATTATATTCCAGATAAGGAGATGCGTAGGAATTTTATTGAAGATATCCTAGAGGAGAATGTGATTGTAACTGGAGGAGGAGATCGAGAATACTTTGTTCTATCTTTTTCTAATTGTCCAGATAGTATTACTATGTGGTCAGAATTTGGAGCAAAAACAGGATACAATATTAGTTTTGAAAGTGATAAGATTGTAAAAAGAATACAAGAATCAAATATCATTGATTATCATGGGTTTGTAATCTATAATCGCGAGGTACAAGAGAGAATTATCTGGGAGATTTTAAGAGATATTCTTCCAAAGTGTTTTCATATGCCGTTTCATGAAATATTAAAGCTAGGACGAAAGAATCGAAAGGATCCAATTTATCAAAAAGCATGTGAAAAATTCCAGAAGATTGCAGCGGTTTACGCAATGTTTTTTAAGGATGAAGCATTTGCACAGGAAGAAGAGTACCGATTTATTTTCGAGAAGCAGTTAGATACCCAGGTACATTTTCGAGAGAAAGATGGATTTATGATTCCATATATTGAAGTGCAGTTAAGTCAGCAAAGACTTCCTGTTATGGGAATTGTAGTTGCACCACAAAATCATATTGATTTGGCGAAAAAAGGAATGGAATATATGATTCGCAGCCAGGGATATGAAGTAGAAGTATCGTTGTCAAATATTAAGCTTCGATACTAGCTTATTTTTTGATTTCATTAAGGATATGAAATAATCATGGCAATTATTCTAGGGATATGATAATATAATCAAGAAATTGCACAGAGAATAAAGAAAAAAGGATGGAAAATATATGTTTCAAAAGTTTTATCCCAATGAATATATGGATAGTACATATGATATTGACTTTAAAAAATATTACGATAAAGGATATAGAGGGATTTTGTTTGACGTAGACAACACACTAGTACCTCACAATGCACCTGCAGATGAACGGTCCAAGAGGTTATTTGACCAGTTAAGGGAACTTGGATATGACTTTTGTTTTATGTCCAATAACAAGGAACCAAGAGTTTCAAAGTTTTGTAAGGCGGTAAAGGGAAAACACTATATTTACAAGGCAAACAAACCTATGGTTGGTGCTTACGAAAAGGGAATGAGATTGATGAAAACCAATCGTAAGAACACTTTATTTATTGGAGATCAGCTCTTTACAGATGTATATGGTGCTAATCGTGCCAATGTTTACAGTATTTTAGTAAAACCAATGAATCCAAAGGAAGAGATTCAGATTGTTTTAAAGCGTTATTTAGAAAGGGTTGTATTACACTTTTATAAAAAGAATCGTTAATTAAGAAGGGGAGCTGATGTCGTTATGACACGTAAAGAACAAGCAAAGATTACAAAAAACAAAATATTAGATTGCAGCTTGGAACTTTTGAGAAATAATTCTTTTCAAATGATTAAAGTCAGCGAGATTTGTAAAAAATCAAATGTAACAACAGGAGCATTTTATCACTATTTTAAAAGCAAGAATGACATATTGTATGAGTTATATCGAAGAGTTGATAAGAGCTTTGAGAAAGAATATTCTAATTTAAGTGAAACAACGAATTTGGGACGCCTCAAGGAATATTTAAACAAATATTCTTCTTTTGCAGAACATTGTGGGTTAGATTCTGTTACTAATATTTACTATGGTCAATTAGATGATGATACTTGTTTTTTTACAGATGAAAACAGAGTGTTTTTTCGGATTCTTAAAGAGTTAATTTTGAAAGCGGAAAAAAGCAATGAATTAAATACAAAGCTAACCGTAGATGAAATTATAACAGATGTTATGATTATTGAGCAGGGGGCAATTTTTACATGGTGCATTACAAGAGGTGAGGTAGATGTAAAGGCTTTATCTAAGACATTATTAGATGACTATTTGCAATATATCATGGAGGAGAATAAATGCTAACCAGAGCAGAGCAGGCAGAAAAGACAAAAAAAGATTTAATTGATGCATGTTTACATGTTATGAAAAAAAGTGATTTCAATATTGTAAAAGTAAATGATATTGCAAAGCAGGCCAAGGTTGCTGTTGGAACCTTTTACTATTATTATAAAGATAAGGAAACAATTATGCAGGAAGTTTTGGATTTATATGAACAGCAGTTGATTCCTGTAATTGAGAAACTAAAAGAAGAATGTTCCCAAGAAAAAATTAGAAAATACTTTCTCGAGATTGGGAGAATTACTGAGGAGAAGTTTGGACTGAATGTTGCAACCAATATATATAGATGTCAATTGACAATGAAGGTTAATTATTTTTCAAGTAATAATAGTATTATATATGGTCATATTATTGAAATGTTAGAAGAGTTACAAAGGGATAAACACATTGGAATGAATCGAAGTTTAGATGATATATCCAATGACCTTGTGAGTATTGTAAGGGGAACTATTTATTCGTGGTGTTTGATGAAAGGAAGTTTTTCTTTAACTGAGAAAATTCAACGAATTACAAATTCATATTTAGCTTGTCTTTAAAGAACAAATTTTAGGTTTGTTCTTTTTTTTGTACAAAAAAATTTCAATTATTTATGCAAAATTACCAAAAATTAGATTTATTTCTTGCAAGATTGACTTATTTTCATAAAAATGTTATAACATAACTATATTCACTGAATATGAATATGTGAATCTGATTATGTGAAATGCTTTAAAGGAGGTAGAATATGAGTTTATTATTAACAGAAGAACAAAAAGATTTGATTTCTATGATTAAAGAGTTTGGACAGAACGAAATACTACCAGTTGCTGCTGAATATGACAGAAATGGAGAGATGCCAATTGAGTTGTATAAGAAAGCGTTTGACATGGGGCTTCATATGATTGATATTCCAGAGGAGTATGGAGGTGGAGGATTAGATGCTGTAACAGCAGTTATTCTTCAAGAAGAATTATCTAAATTTGACGCTGGTTTTGGAGTGGGCGTATTTTCTAGTGGACTAGCAGTAAAACCAGTTTTAATTGCAGGAACAGATGAACAGAAAAAGTATTTTGCAGATGCAATTTGTGAAGGCAAATTTTCGGCATTTGCATTGACAGAGCCTGACGCTGGTTCAGATGTAGCCGCAACAAAAACAAAAGCAGAAAAAGATGGCGATAAATACATTATAAACGGAAGAAAATGTTTTATTACAAGCGGAGGAATCGCAGATATTTATGTTGTATTTGCAAGCACAGATAGAACAAAAGGGGTAAAAGGTCTTACAGCCTTTATTGTAGATAGAAATACATCAGGAATTAGTGTTGGAAAAGAGGAAGACAAGATGGGAATTCGTCTTTCTAATACGGCAGATGTAGTTTTTGAGGATGTTCGTGTCCCTGCAAAGAATATGCTTGGAAAAGAGGGAGATGGATTTAAAATTGCGATGATGACATTGGATATGAGCCGCCCTTCTTGTGCGGCAGCTGCCGTTGGACTAAGTCAGGCAGCACTTGATTATTCAGTAGAATATGCAAAACAAAGAAAGACATTTGGAAAACCAATTGCAATGAAACAGGCAATACAATTTAAACTAGCTGAAATGAAAATGCAGATTGAAACAGCAAGAATTTATACAAGACATGCAGCTTCAATGATTGATGCTAAAGTTCCATATTCTTCTGAAGCAGCGATTGCAAAATGTTATGCAGGGGATGTAGCAGTTAAGGTTACACAAGAGGCAGTTCAAATATTTGGAGGTTATGGATATAGTAGAGAATATCCAGTAGAGAAATTATATCGAGATGCAAAGATTTTTCAAATATTTGAGGGAACAAATGAAGTTCAAAAGATAGTGATTGCAGGAAATTTGCTGAGATAAGAGGTGTTTATGTATGAGAGATGTCTGTAAAGATTTTAATTTTTTCCAATCACAATGGGCAGGGGATAAAATTGCAATAAAAGATTACAGCTATAATAAATCATATACTTATAAAGAATTATATGAAAGAGCAGAAAAGTTAGCAGGTTTTTTGGTTTATGATATGGGATTAAAAAAAGGAGACTGTATTGCTTTTTGCTCTAGAAATTCAATTGCTTATTTTGACGCATTTTTTGCATGTACATTAACAGGTATTATTTTAACAACTTACAATCATATGTATAAATCAAGCGAAATGTTAGAGTTAATGCATAATGAAAATCCAAAAGTTCTATTTTTAGATTCTGATTTGGCGGATCGTATTGATTTTTATCAAAGAAATACTCATATAAAACAAGTAGTAATACTTCATGACAAGATAGAAGATGAATTACATTATTCTTCAATCATGTCAAAGAAAAACAAAAAATTACTGGAACATACACCGGTCCAATATGAAGATATCCTTATGTATATACATACTGGAGGAACCACTGGAATTCCAAAAGCAGCCATGTTATCTTATCGTTCCATCATTGCAAATGCAGTGAGTGAAAGTGTTTCTTTTGGTTTAAATCATGATGATATAGCTTATTTGTTTTTACCTCTTTTTCATACAGGTGGATGGAATGTGTTTGGAATTCCAACTTTGTTATTAGGCGGAAGGCTTATTATTTCAAAAACATTTTCTCCACAACTGGCACTTCAAGTTATTGAAGAAGAGAAAGTTACAGTGGGAGTTGCAGTTCCAACTGTATTTCGACTATTGACAGAACATGAAAAATTTGAGGAGACTGATTTTTCATCTGTTCGCTGGTTGATTGTAGGTGCAGCACCACCAGATTATGAAGTATCTAAGAAATTTTCAAAAAGAGGTATTGTAATAACAAATGCATATGGAATGACAGAGGTTGGACCCAATAACATCGCACCGCCTGTACACGTAATGTCCCATGAAGAAATATTTAAACGATGGGATTCTGTTGGAAAACCAATGTGTTTAAATGATGTGAAGATTATTAGAGAAGATGGTTCAAGAGTAGAGGCAGATGAGATTGGAGAATTGTGTTTTCGAGGTCCTCAGTTGTTTTCTGGATATTTAAACAGACCATCTGAAACAAAAGATGTACTTATTGATGGATGGGTACATACAGGAGATATTGCACGTCAAGATGCAGAAGGCTTCATTTATGTAGAAGGCAGAATCAAAAATATGATGATTGTTGGAGGTGAGAATGTATTTCCATTGGAAATTGAAAACTTTATATTAAGATTTCCAGGTGTAAAAGACATATGTGTTTTTGGAACGAAAAATAGGAAGTGGGGAGAAGTTCCAAAAGCAATTATCACTGTAAATGAAGAGAACTTTAATATGGAACAATTAAAGAAATATATTAATGATAATTTAGCAGGAGTAAAAAGACCGAAAACAATTCAGGTTGTCCATAAGATTCCTAAAAATTCTTTAGGAAAAGTTGATTATCGTACGGTGCATGAAATGTACGATTAGAAAGGAAAAACATTATGAAAGAATGGGAAGAAAGATATCAGAAAAAGGTAATTAGTTTTGATGAGGCTGCAAATAAAATTAAAGATAATGATCGTGTTTGGATGAGTCCATGCAATGCTGCACCGATTCAATTTATTGAAACATTACAAAAAAGAGCAATGGATCTTCATGGAGTCAAAATTGTTTCAGGACAAATGTTAGTTCCTTTTGATTTTTTAAAGTCAAGTGAGTACAAAGAGCATATGACATATGAAACTGTTTTCTATGGAGTGTTGGAAAGAAAATTATACAAATATGGAAATATAAATATAAACTCAGCAGAATTCTCACAGTTAGATAAAATCTTAGAAGATGTATATGACATTAATGTTGTAGTTGCCGATGTATCTGAACCAGATGAAGATGGTTATATGTACCTAGGGCCTATGGGAGTGTGTATTACTCCAAAAGCATTTGAACTTTCTGATTTAAAGATAGTTCAAGTGAATAAACATCAGCCAAAAGTAAGAGGAAATCATGTAAAAATTCATGTGGATGAGGTTGATTTTATATGTGAAGGGGATCATCCTTTACCAGAATTTCCATTGCCACCATTTACAGAAAAAGACAAGAAAATTGCAGATATGTTATTAGAAGAAATCCCAGATGGTTCTACGATACAAATTGGTCTTGGTGGATTATCAAATGCTGTTGGATATGGATTAAAGGAAAAGAAGAACTTATCTATTCATGCAGAGATGATTACAGAATGTATTATGCATTTGTATGAATCAGGTGCTATTACAGGAAAAATCGAAGCAGCACTTGGATTAGGTACCAATGAGCTTGCAAAATTTTGTGCAGAGCATGTTGATTTTGCACCATTTTGGGAGATTAATGACCCCTATAGAATTGCAGAGTATGATTCATTGATATCCATTAATCAAGGGCTTATGTCAGATTTAACTGGACAGGTCTGTTCTGAATCTGTTGGTCATAAGCAGGTCAGTGGAATCGGAGGTCAAGTTGATTTTGTACGTGGAGCATCTATGTCAAAAGGGGGAAAAAGTTTTCTTTGTATTTATTCAACCAGTGAAAATGATGGAAAGGTGACATCAAATATTGTGTTAGATTTGCCAAAAGGAATGGTTGTAACAACACCGAGAGTGGATGTTATGTATATTGCAACAGAATATGGAATTGCAAATTTAAAAAACAAACCAATTGCCGATCGAGTAAAAGAAATGATAAAAATTGCTCATCCAGATTTTAGAGAACAGTTACATCAACAAGCTTTAGATGCAGGCTTATTATTTGATTAAATCAGGAGGAAAAGTTATGTCAGAGTTAGTTTTATTAGAGAAAAATAATGGAGTAGCAGTAATTCGTTTAAATAATCCTAAGACAGGCAATTCACTAGATTATGATATGTATATATCATTGAGGGATAAATTAAAAGAATGTGAAGATAATAAAGAAATAAGAGCAATTGTTGTGACAGGAGAAGGTAAAAACTTTTCTACAGGTGGTGATATTCGGGGGTTCTTAGATCGTATAGAGAAAAAAACATTTATTACACAAGAAGAAGCAGAAATAGCTGCGGATACTGGATTTATGATTCGGAAGTGTAAAAAGCCAACAATTGCAATGGTAAATCATGCAGCAGCGGGAGCTGGATGCTCCATTGCCTGTGCTTGTGACTTTAGAATCGTAACACCTTCTAGTAACTTTATAATGGCATTTATCAATGTTGGTTTGCCAGGGGATACAGATGGCTTATATTTTCTTACTCGTTTAGTTGGAGTGGGAAGAGCCTCAGATATTATGATGACAGGAAGAGCTGTTGGCGGCGAAGAGGCATATCAAATGGGACTTGCAACACGAGTTGTTGACGAAGATGCTTTAGAAGTAGAAACAATGAAAATGGCACGTAAATTATCCAAAATGCCAGGAAGGGCATTGGAATGTCAGAAGGCACTATTCAATAATTATTTTTATGGAATGTCAGAAAAAGCTTATGCACAAGATGAAGCAAAATATACCGTAGAATGTTCAAGATCAGCTGATTTTGAAGAAGCAGTACATGCATTTATTGAGAAAAGAAGACCAGTGTTTGGAAAATAATTGGTAAATCATTAAAAAACTATACAATGGATGATATTATTATCAGAAATTGTATAGTTTTTTTATGTAGAAAGCAATTTCTTGTTCTTATTATAGGAAAATGTTATAATTAAGCAACAAATATTAACTTTTAATATGAGGGAAAAAGGGGAAAATATAGAAATGTATAAAAAGACAAATAGAATGATATGGATATTCTTTTTATCTTTGGCATGCTTTTTCGCATGCCTTTCTTTGCGTACAGTATCTGCAAAAGAAAAGACAAAGGTAATCAAAATTGGATACATTGATTATGGTTCTTTTATTGAGAAAGATGCCAACGGAGAATACAAGGGATACGGAGTGGAGTATTTAAGTGAAATTTCTAAGTATACAGAATGGAAGTATGAATATGTATATGATACATGGGATAATTGCTTAAAGATGCTCAAAGAGGGAAAGATTGACTTTGTTGGGACGGCACAAAAGACACCAGAACGTGAGAAGATATATGATTTTGCAGATTTTGTCAATGGAGAAGAGCAGACAATTCTATATACTAGAACCGATAATAACGACATTTTTTATAATGATTATAAAGGGTTTGATGGAAAGAAAGTTGCACTTTTAGTCAACAGTTATCAAACGGAATTTTTTGCTAAATATGCAAAGGAACATAAGTTTACTTATAAACCAATGTACTATAATACAGAAGATGAGATGGTTTCATCTATCAAGGATGGGACTGTAGATATTATGGTTGGTGGAAGTCTGGCACTTCATAAGGACTTAAAAGTAATTGGAAAAGAAGGTTCAGATTCCTTTTATTTTATGACCAATAAGAAGAATCAGAAGATTTTGAAGCAGTTAAATGAGGCAATGAAGGAAATACAGACAGAACATCCATATTATGCACAGGAACTTGCTAAGAAATATTACGGAGATAGTGTTGTTGAATCCAAACCTCAGCTTGCAAAAGAAGAAGTAGAATTTATTAAGAAAGTTCAAAGGATAAAAGTAGGCTATTTAACAGACTATTATCCTATTTCTTCTATGGATTTTAATTCAAAGAAACCAAAGGGAATTGCAATTGATATTATGAATATTATTGCAAAAGAGATTGGGATTGAGGTAGAGTATGTTCCTGTTTCCGAAGGAACTATTTCAGAAGATTATCTAAAGAAGCAAAAGATTGATATTATGATTCCTGCAATTGATGCTTCATTTCAGTCTCAAAAAAGTATTTTGCTTTCAGAGGAATTTCTGGAACAGAGTATGTGTGTTGTGACTCGAAATGGAAATACATTCAATAAGAATAAGAAATATAAAGTGGCAGTTACTAAAGATTTTAAGGATTCAGAGAAATTATTAAAAACATATTTAAGTGCATACACTCCCGTGTACTGTAATAATATTGATGGATGTTTAAAAGCGGTACAGTCAAAAAAGGCAGATGTTTATTTTGAGAACTATTATATTGCAACTTATCGGCTAAAAAGTCCTTTTTACTCTGATCTTCAAGTAGATTATGGTCACCATATAGAAGCAAACTGTGCCATTTCTGCAATTATGAACGATGATACAAGTATATTGATTCAGATTATAAATAAAGCCATTAATGCGTTGAGTCAAGATCAAATAGCTGATAGTGTCAATCGACATACTTTATCAGATAATTATGTGAATTCATTTTCAGAGAATTTGTATGAGTATCGGCTGCCCCTTGCACTAGGAATTATTTTGGTGCTGTTAGTTGTTAATGCAATTATTATTTATACGAAGTTACAAAGAAAAAATATGGCACAAATGAATGCTAAGAATATAGAATTAGAAGAAAATAATCAAGCGAAGATGGATTTTTTTGCAAGGATGAGTCATGATATGAGAACTCCAATGAACGGAATTCTCGGAATGGCAGCATTATCTGAACATGAAGAAGATGTGGATGTCCTTCACTATAATTTAGAGATGATTCGTAAATCGGGTACTTATATGCTAAGTCTAATCAATGACACCTTGGATATGCAAAAAATCGAAAAGGGATCAATGGTATTAGAACCTGAGATTGTTAATGCCAGAACTGTAGTTACGAATCTAATAGATATGCTTCGTTCCAGTGCAGAAGAAAAAAAGATAGAGTTCAAAGTGAAGATAGAGGATTCAGTCCTAGATAGTTTTATTCGTGTGGACCAAGTACGTTTTACGCAGATTTTCTTAAACTTAATCTCAAATGCAATTAAATTTACACCAGAAGGTGGTACCGTAGAAATAGAAATCATACGAGTTGATATGGAGAAAAGGATTTCTCATGATAAATTTTATATTCGTGACACAGGGATTGGGATGAGTAGAGAATATATTGAAAATGGATTATTTGAACCATATTCACAAGAACAGAATTCTATGACCAGCAAATACGGAGGTACAGGGCTTGGGGTTGCCATTTCAAAAAATCTTATTGACTTAATGGGTGGAACGATTCAGGTAGAAAGTGAACTTGGCAAAGGAACGACCTTTGTGGTTGATTTGTACATAGAGCATGTAAAGAAAAAAGAGGTGAAGAAGCTAGCTTCCAAAGAGAAATCTTTAATTCAAACAGTGAAGGAGCAAATGAAAGGAAAGAAGATTCTCGTCTGTGAAGATCATCCTTTAAATGCAGAAATCACGACTAGACTATTAGAAAAAGTAGGATGTGAAGTCACATGGGCTGAAGATGGGAAAAAGGGTGTTGAAATATTTGATAGCTCTTCGTTGAATTATTTTTCAGCAATCTTGATGGATATACATATGCCAGTGATGGATGGAATTGAAGCAACCAAAGAGATACGAAGCCTGTCTAGAACAGATGGAAGTACAATACCAATTATTGCAATGACAGCAAATGCGTATGAAGAGGATATTCAAAAATCATTGGAGGCAGGGATGAATGTACACCTTGCAAAACCAGTGATTCCAAAGATATTATATCAAGAATTAAGTAATTTAATGAAAGAAAGGAAATAGATGAAGAAAAAAAGTTTGTTCATTATTATTGTTTTAATTTTTGCTGCGGGAGGGATTGCTATGTTTTCTCGCCATCAAAATCAAGCATCTCAAAGGGCGAATAAGACAATTAAAAAGAAACAAAAGAATATTAACGGCATTAAGAATATGCCAAAAGAGTATGAAGAAAAGGCATCTGAGAAAGGAACTCTAAAAGAACTCTCATATAAGATTTCTATGAAAAATGGAAACAATAAAACAATAGAAAAGAAAGCAATGGTTTATCTACCATACAACTATTCTAAAAATAAAAAATATAATACTTTTTATTTAATGCATGGATATGGAGGCTCATATCAGACATTTTTAGGGTCTATTTTATTTCCTAGAACCTTTAAAAATGTATTAGATCATATGATTCAAGAAGGAGACATTGATCCATTGATTGTTGTTACTCCAGGGTATACCGATGAATATGATGATTACTATGAAACTATTGAACAAATAGGAGATGAGATTGTTACAACATTAATTCCAGAGATTGAATCTACCTATAGCACCTACACAAAATCTACAACAAAAAAAGATCTTATTGCATCTAGAAATCATAGGGCAGTGGGAGGATTTTCCATGGGCGGGTGTGCCACTTGGTATACTCTTAAAAATCATATGGAATATTTTGAATACTATTTACCTATGAGTATGCCTCTTTATTACAATCCAAATGGATATGAAGCATCTGAGAGCATAAATAGTGCAAGGAGAATTCATGAAGGAATTAAAAATACCCCTTTGAAATCTAAGAAGTTTTACGTGTTTGCCGCTTCTGGTACCAAGGACTTTATGAGTGAGGCTACGAAAAAACAATTAAGTGACCTTTATAAGTACAAGGAGTTTAAAAAAACAAATACAATGTTTTATTCATGGAAAGGACATAAGCATTCCTTTAAAGAAAGCTATCCATATCTATATAATGGACTGTTGCGTTTTTATCGCTAATATAATATAAAAAATAAGAGAAGCACCATGTTGATGCTTCTCTTATTTTTATATTTATTTATTATTATTTTTATCTAATTCAGCTTTTTTCATTGCACGAACTTTTAATGGAAGACCAAATAAATTGATGAATCCATCTGCATCATGATGATCATATAAATCACCAGTTGTAAAGCTTGCAAGTGATTCACTGTAAAGTGAATAAGGAGAAGTAGTACCAGCTTTGATAATATTTCCTTTGTAAAGTTTAAACTTAACTTCGCCAGTTACTGTTTCTTGAGTCTTTTCAATGAAAGCTTGAACTGCTTCACGAAGAGGTGTAAACCACTTTCCTTCGTAAACAATTTGAGATAATTTGTTTGCCATATCCTTCTTAACTTCAGAAGTAGCACGATCAAGAACTAATTCTTCTAACTGCTGATGAGCTTCCATAAGGATTGTTCCACCTGGAGTTTCGTATACACCACGAGATTTCATACCAACTACACGATTTTCAACGATGTCAATAATACCAATACCATGTTTTCCACCAAGTTCATTTAACTTTGTGATAATCTCAGAAACCTTCATCTCTTGTCCATTCACAGACTTTGGAACTCCTTGTTCAAATGTCATAGTTACATATTCTCCTTCGTCAGGAGCATTCTCAGGAGATACACCAAGAACTAATAAGTGATCATAATTTGGTTCAACGCAAGGATCTTCAAGTTCTAGTCCTTCGTGGCTAATGTGCCATAAGTTACGGTCACGACTGTAACTTGAAGCTACATCAAATGGAAGATCAATTCCATGTGCTTTACAGTAGTCGATTTCGTCTTCACGAGACTGCATAGTCCATACATCGGTCATTCTCCAAGGAGCGATAATCTTAATGTCAGGAGCTAATGCCATAATTCCTAATTCAAAACGAATTTGGTCATTTCCTTTTCCTGTTGCACCATGGCAGATTGCAACTGCATTTTCTTTTCTTGCAATCTCAACTAATTTTTTAGCGATTCCTGGACGAGCCATAGAAGTTCCTAATAAATACTTGTTTTCATAGATTGCGTTAGCCTGTACACAAGGTACAATATAGTCATCGCAAAATTCATCAATAATATTCTCAATATATAACTTGCTTGCACCAGATAAAGCGGCTCTTTCCTGTAATCCGTCTAATTCTTCGCCCTGTCCACAGTCGATACAGCAGCAAATAACTTCGTAATCAAAAGTTTCCTTTAACCAAGGGATGATTGCTGTGGTATCAAGTCCCCCTGAATACGCTAATACAACTTTTTCTTTCATGTGTATATCCTCCTAAATAAATTGCTAATTTTCGTCATTGAGACTAATATACGTTATTTCATTAGATTATGCAAGGGGTATTCACGAAAAATATGAATAAATCCCATACAAATATGCATAAAATAGAATGCAAATGAATAAATATACATCACTATAAACAGTGTATTACAATAAAAACATTGAAAATACGTTAAATTACATGTTGCATAATATGCAAGAGAGTTGTATAATTATAAACATTGTAAGTAACGAAAGGAAAAAGGAGTTTTAGATATGATAAAAGTTGGTATTATTGGATCTACTGGATATGCAGGACAAGAATTGGTACGTTTATTAACACAACATAAGAATGCTGAGATTGTGTGGTATGGCTCAAGAAGCTATATAGATAAGAAGTATTATGAAGTATTTCAAAATATGTTTCAGATTGTAGATGATACATGTTTAGATGACAATATGGATGAATTAGCATCAAAAGTAGATGTGATTTTCACTGCAACACCTCAAGGGCTATGTAGTTCTCTTGTATCAGAAGAAGTGTTGTCAAAAGTTAAGATTATTGACCTTAGTGCCGACTTTCGTATCAAAGATATAGAGCGATATGAAGAGTGGTATGGAATCAAACATCAAAGTGCAGAGTTTATAGAAGAAGCAGTTTACGGTCTATGCGAAATTAATCGTGAAGATGTAAAGAGTGCTAGATTGATTGCCAATCCAGGATGTTATCCAACCTGTTCTACATTATCAATTTATCCAATGGCAAAAGAGGGATTCATTGATATGAATACGATTATTATCGATGCCAAGTCAGGAACATCTGGAGCAGGACGTGGTGCCAAAGTCAATAATTTGTATTGTGAAGTCAATGAAAATATAAAAGCTTATGGAGTTGCAACTCACAGACATACACCTGAGATTGAAGACCAGTTAAGTTATGCATCTGGGGAAGATGTGGTCATTAATTTTACTCCTCATCTCGTTCCAATGAATCGTGGAATTCTTGTAACGGCATATGCATCTTTAAAGAAGGATGTTACCTATGAAGAGGTTAAGGCAATTTATGATTCATATTATAAAGAAGAAAAGTTTGTACGTGTTTTAGAAGAAGGTGTCTGCCCAGAGACAAGATGGGTGGAAGGAAGTAATTATGTAGATGTAAACTTTAAGATTGATCCAAGAACAAAGCGTATTATTATGATGGGTGCTATGGATAATTTAGTAAAGGGTGCAGCTGGACAGGCAGTTCAGAATATGAATCTTATGTTTGGAGAAAAGGAAAGCGAAGGACTTGAATTGGTACCAATGTTCCCATAGAAGTTGGCAGAAAGGATATTTATATGAAGATAATTGACGGAGGGGTGACCGCTCCTAAGGGATTTCTTGCTGCAGGGTTAAGAGCAGGAATTAAACCAGGAAAGACAAATAAAGATATGGCTATGATATATAGTGAAGCACCTGCCACTCTTGCAGGGACATTTACAAGGAATATTGTAAAGGCAGCCCCAGTATTGTGGGGACAAAAGCTCATAGAAGAACAAGAGACAGTGAAAGCTGTTGTTATAAATACTGGAATTGCCAATGCATGTACTGGAGAAGTTGGATATGCCAATGTGATCAAAGAAACAGAGCTTGTTGCAAAGGAATTTTCTATTGAGCCAGAAGAAGTTGCAGTTGGGTCAACAGGTGTCATTGGGCAACAGTTACCTATGGATATCATTGAAAAAGGAATTAAGATGTTAGCTTCTGGGTTAAAGGATGACAGAGCAAGCAGTGAAGATGCAGCTTGGGCTATTTTAACCACAGATACCAAACCAAAAGAGATTGCAGTTACATGTGAGATTGATGGGAAAGAAATAACATTAGGTGGTATTTGCAAAGGTTCTGGGATGATTCATCCCAATATGGGAACCATGCTTGGATTTATCACAACGGATGCTAAGATTTCAAAAGAGGTATTGCTGGAAATGCAAAGAGAAGCCATTGAAGATACATTTAATATGATATCAGTAGATGGAGATACATCCACCAATGATACCGTATTTGTTTTGGCAAATGGAATGGCTGACAATGAAGCAATTGAAAAAGGAACCAAGGATTATGAAGTGTTTCAAGAGGCTTTGGTTTATATCAATCAAGAATTGGCAAAGAAGATTGCAGGAGATGGAGAAGGCTGTACAAAGTTATTTGAAGTTTCTGTTGTTGGAGCAAATTCAAAAGAAGATGCAAAGATATTAGCAAAGGCTGTTGCCACATCAAGTCTTACAAAGGCTGCCATGTATGGAAAAGATGCTAACTGGGGAAGGATTCTTTGCGCTCTTGGGTATTCTGGAGTTGTATTTGATCCTTTGAAGGTAGATATTTCATTTGAGAGTGTCTATGGATGTCTTGACATTGTAAAAGATGGAGTGGCAACGGATTATTCTGAAGAGGAAGCAACAAAGATTTTATCAGAAGAAAAAGTAATTGCAAATATTAATATACATGAAGGAAATGGTGCTGCAAAAGCATGGGGGTGTGATTTAACCCACGAATATGTTTCAATTAATGCAGATTATCGTTCATAAAAGTTTAGAAAGAGAAGGGAAGTATTTATATGGATATGAGTCATTTAGATCAAGAAATGTTAAAAGCACAAACACTGATAGAGGCGTTGCCATTTATTCGTCGATTCAATGGAAGTTACGTTGTTGTTAAGTATGGTGGAAGTGCCATGTTAGATGAAGATTTAAAATATAGTGTAATCAAAGACGTTGCATTGTTAAAATTAATTGGATTAAAGCCTATTATTGTCCATGGTGGTGGAAAAGAAATCAGTAAATGGGTCAAAATGTCTGGAAATGAACCGGAATTCTACAATGGACTACGAATTACAGACAAAGAAACCATGGAAATTGCAGAGATGGTTCTATTTAAAGTAAATCAAGGTCTTGTTGCAATGATGGGACAAAATGGAATTAAGGCCGTTGGATTAAGTGGGAAAGATGCGGAGATGATTCGTGTTAAGAAAAAGATTGTTGACGGAAAAGATATTGGATATGTTGGCGATATTACAGAAGTAAAAACAGAACTTATGGAAGCCTTGATTGAAGATGATTTTGTACCAGTTATTTCACCTATTGGACTAGGAGAAAATAATGAAGGATATAATATTAATGCAGATGATACTGCATGTGCAATTGCTACAGCACTAAATGCAGAGAAACTTGTATTCTTAACAGATATTGAAGGTGTATTTTTTGATCCAACAGATAAGACAACTTTAATTCCAGAGATGGATTTAAAACAAGCCCATGAATTTATTGACAATGGAGTGGTAGGTGGAGGAATGCTTCCAAAACTTACAAACTGTATTAAAGCCATTGAAAATGGTGTTGCTAGAGTACATATTTTAGATGGAAGAGTAGAACATTGTCTATTACTTGAGTTCTTTACTGAAAAGGGTGTTGGAACAGCTATTTTAAAAGAACCATTATTTTAAGGAGAATTTTCATGAATCAATATATTAACGACGGAGAAAAGTACATCTTAAAAACTTACAATCGTTTTCCAGTGGTATTAGACCATGGAGAAGGTGTGTATTTATATGATGTAAATAATAAAAAATATTTAGATTTTGCTGCAGGAATTGCAGTGTTTGCATTAGGTTATGCAAACAAAGATTATAACGATGCTTTAAAAGCACAAATTGATAAACTAATTCATACTTCTAATTTATACTACAATGCACCTGCTATCGAAGCAGCAAAAAAAATTGTAGAAGTAACAGGAATGGAAAAAGTGTTTTTTACCAACAGTGGAACAGAAGCCATTGAAGGTGCGTTAAAGGTTGCAAGAAAGTATGCATACTTAAAAGATGCTACAAAAGATTATGAATTTATTGCTATGAGACATTCTTTCCATGGAAGAAGCCAAGGTGCATTATCTGTCACTGGAAATGAAAAATATCAAGAAGGATTTGTACCAAAAGAATTTTCAGCCGTATTTGCTGATTTTAATGATATCGAAGATATTAAATCTAAGATTACAGATAAGACTTGTGGAGTGATTTGTGAAGTTGTCCAGGGGGAAGGTGGAATCTTCCCAGCAGATCCTGCATTTTTAAAGGAATTAAGAGAAGTGTGTGATGAACATGATATTCTATTGATTTTTGATGAAATTCAGTGTGGTATGGGACGTTGTGGAGCTATGTTTGCCCATGAACTATATGGAGTAAAACCAGATGTATTAACCATGGCAAAAGCATTGGGATGTGGAGTTCCTGTGGGTGCATTTGCAGTAAATCAAAAGGCTGATGGGGTTTTAGTTCCTGGAGATCATGGAACAACTTATGGTGGAAATCCATTTGCTTGTGCAGCAATCAATGAAGTGTTCCGTCAATTTGAAGAAAAGAACCTTCTTGCACATGTAAATGAAATTGGTGATTATCTATATGAAAAACTAGAAGCCTTAACAGACAAGTATGATTTCATTGAGGCACATCGCGGTGTTGGATTAATGCAAGGATTACAATTTGTTACGGAGAAGCCAGTGGGAGAAATCGTAAATAAGGCATTGGAAAAAGGGTTAATTATTATTTCAGCGGGAAATAATGTGTTGAGATTTGTACCTCCTCTTGTCATTGAAAAAGAACATGTAGATGAGATGATTTCAATTTTAGAAGAAGCATTTGCATAGAATATGAATATTAGAAAACCTTCAAGGATAGAATATAAATAATATATTTATTTTTGGAGGTTTTTTATGTTTGGATTTTTAATTGCATTATTATCTGGAGCTTTAATGAGTATACAAGGTGTATTCAATTCTGAAGTGACAAAACAGGCAAGTTTATGGACAACAAGTGCATTTGTACAGGGAACTGGATTTATTGCCTGTATAGTTATTTGGTTTTTTGCAGAGAGAGAACAAAGTTTTATGAATTTATTAAAAGTCGAGCCAAAATACTTGCTTCTTGGTGGAGTTATGGGTGCTGGAATTACATATACAGTAATTCGGAGCATTAGTAGTCTTGGACCGGCAAAATCGGCAATGACTATTGTGGCAGCCCAGCTTATTGTGTCATATTTGATTGAACTGTTTGGCCTTTTTGGTATTGAAAAAAGTCAATTTCAGTGGACAAAATTATTAGGAGTTGTTTTATTTATTTCTGGTATTTTAATTTTTAAATGGAAATCGTAAAATGACTTGTAGAATAATTTGTAATTAGGTATAATAAAAAGTAGAATTGTGTGGTTCTTTGTATTTTTATAGGAGGAAACTATATTGTACAAAGAATTAAAGTATTATTTGATAGTTTTTCTGCTTGTTTGTGGAGTTTTTACTGGTTGTGCTGATTATGGAACCGTTGCAATTCAAAAAAGCAGCGAGAAGAAGGAGACAACAGACACAAAGAAGACAAGAAGAATTGTTGTTTTTGTATGTGGACAGGTTAAGAACCCAGGAGTATATGAATTTGACTCAGATGAGCGGATTGTTGCTGCCATAAAAGCAGCAGGAGGACTTACAAAGAAAGCTGCCGCTGAGAGTGTGAATCAAGCTGAAGAGATGAAAGACGGACAACAGATTTATATTCCGTCAGTATCTGATAGAAAGAGTGCTAAAAGTGATCAAGTTACACAAGGTTCACAAGGTACAGATTCTGGGAAGGTGAACATTAACTCTGCATCAAAAGAAGAACTTATGACACTGACTGGAATTGGAGCAGCAAAGGCGGAAGATATTCTTTCTTATCGACAGGAAAAGGGAAGCTTTCAAAAGATTCAGGATATTATGAAGATTCAAGGAATTAAAGAAGGCGTGTATAACAAGATCAAGGACAAGATAACAGTTTGATATAGAGGTGTAAATATGAAAAAGGTGCTAGTAGTAGATGATGAAAAACTAATTGTAAAGGGTATTAAGTTTAGCCTTGTACAAGAGGACATGGAGGTTGATTGTGCCTATGACGGACAAGAAGCTCTCGATAAGGCAAAGGAAAACAAGTATGATATTATTCTCCTTGATGTTATGTTGCCAAAGTTGACTGGATTTGAGGTGTGTCAGGCAATCAGAGAATTTTCCAATGTTCCAATTATTATGTTGACAGCAAAGGGAGATGACATGGATAAGATTCTTGGACTTGATTATGGTGCAGATGATTATATGACAAAGCCATTTAATATATTAGAATTAAAGGCTAGAATCAAAGCAATTACAAGAAGAAGTATGTCTCATGATCCAATCAGTGAACAGCCTAAGAAGGTTGAAGCAAGAGGGCTTGAGATTGACTGTGAAAGTAGAAGAGTACACATTCATGGAAAAGAAGTGAATTTAACGGCGAAGGAATTTGACTTGTTAGAACTTCTAGTATTTCATCCAAACAAAGTGTATTCAAGAGAAGATTTGTTGAACACTGTTTGGGGCTATGATTATCCAGGGGATGCAAGAACTGTAGATGTTCATATTAGACGTTTACGTGAGAAGATTGAAGTGAATCCTGGGGTTCCTGATTATGTACATACAAAGTGGGGGGTTGGTTACTATTTTCAATCATAAGAAAGGTAAATTCGACTATTTTCGGAGTATGCAATTTATCGTTTTTATTACAGTTGCCACAGTATCTATTTTTTTAGTATTTCTATTTAGTAAACTACTGAATGATACATACAATGAAAAGGCAATTGACCAGAAGGTTGAAAGTGTGGAAAGTCAGTGTGGATGGCTTGCAAATCAAGTAGTTGGAGTTAATTTTCTAATAGATGATAGCTCCAACTCTATTTCTACCCAAACCAATGAACTTGCAGCTAGTTTGAATGGTCGTATTATCATTATCAAAAGTAATTACAAAATAATAAAAGATACTACAACCGATTTTCAGGATAAGTTTTTTATTTCTGAGAGTTTGTCCCAAGTGATGAATGGGGAAAAGAAACATATGGTGACTACAAGGGGTGAGAACATGGAAATCATGATTCCCATCAAAAGTTCCAACAAAAAGGATTCTAGGATTCTAGGAGCCGTAATTGCTACAGTTTCTTTAAAGGATATGAATCAGGTTGCCAGGAATTTGACCGTTAGAAGGAATATGCTGTTAGTTGCTTTTATGATCTGTAGTATATCATTTGCTCTTGTTTTAAGCTACATGATGACCAAGGACTTTGGAAAGATTAAGAAAGATCTTGATTTTATTGCAGCTGGACATGAAGATGAACAAATCAGGAATGTTGCATTTACGGAAGTGAATGATTTAGTAACCTTGTTCAATGAGATTCTGGCTAAGTCCCAGATTCTTGAAAGTTCCAGACAGGAGTTTGTTTCCAATGTATCTCACGAGTTAAAGACACCTATGACTTCTATGAAGGTTTTGGCGGATTCTTTACTACAGCAGGGGGATCAAGTACCAGCGGAATTATATCGAGAATTTATGGGTGACATGGTCAAAGAAATCGATCGTGAGAACATTATCATATCTGATTTACTATCTTTAGTAAAACTTGATAAAAAGGCTGCAAAGCTAGAGATTACCAATATTAATATTAATGAGCTTTTAGAAGTTATTCTGAAACGATTAAAGCCAATTGCAGAGCAGAGGAATATTGAATTAATTTTAGAATCATTCCGACCAGTTTCTGCAGATATTGATGAAGTGAAGCTTACCCTTGCATTGTCTAACTTAATTGAGAACGGAATTAAGTATAATCAGGATAACGGATGGGTGCGTGTTTCTTTAAATGCAGACCACAAATTCTTATATATTAAGGTTGCTGATTCTGGGGTTGGAATTCCAGAAGATTGTCAGGATCAAGTATTTGAACGATTTTACCGAGTGGATAAAGCAAGATCTAGGGATACTGGTGGAACAGGTCTTGGACTTGCAATTACGAAAAACTGTGTTTTACTTCATAATGGAGAAATTAAGATATACAGTAAGCTTGGAGAAGGAACTACATTTACAGTCAGAATTCCTTTGAAGTATCAGGTGCAGGGAGGAAGTAATGATAAGTAGAATGAGATGGATTCTTTTATGTTTTCTTGCTGTGATATTGGCTTTTAATGCTACAGCTTGCAGCAAGAAAGAAGCAGCATCAAAGAAGGAAACAGGAACAGGAATTTACTATACCAATGAAAAGTATATAAAGTTAATTCATGTAGACAAAAAGCTCGATGTCAAAGAGAATGGACAATTAGGAGCAGAAGAGTTACTTGATGATATGCGCAAAGTCAATAAAAAGAGTAATTACAGAAGTGCAATCCCGGATAAAGTGGTTGTAAACAGTGTTACTGTTTTAAACAATGTAGCAAGCGTTGATTTTTCTACTGGATACAAGAAGATATCCAACAACCAGGATTTGATATGTCGCGCAGCCATTGTATATACCTTGACTCAGTTAAAAGCGATTAATTATGTAGAATTTTCAATTTCAGGACAGTCTATGCTGGACACAGATGGAAAGGCATATGGAGCGTTAAATAACGATAGTTTTGTATTTGGAAATTTACCAGTTGATTTGGAGAATTAAATAAATGAATCAAAGACCATTATTTGCATTATTTGCAGGATGTTGGCTTGGAGAGGCGATTTTACACATTCATTGGATGGTGATTCTTACAACACTTTTTTTGTTGTGTGTTTTTTTGATAATAAAAAGAAAGCATGGCGGCAAAAAAGGTGTTTTTTTATTTTTAGTTGGAATGATAATTGGAGAAATGGCCGCTAGTTTTTATGTTGGTCAGATTTCGAATCAAGAAAAGAAGTATAAGGAGGAATCTCTACAGTCCCTGATTGGAAAGGTAAAGTGGAAAGGAACAACAAAAAGTGGATATTACTATTTAATGGAAAACAATTACGATGTGAATCAAAATAGATATCTAAATGGAGATATACTTATTTATATGGATAAAGAAGACAATGTTGCCATTGGAAACTCCATATTATATAAAGGAGAGCTAGGCTGTTTCAAGGAGCCGTCTAATCTTGGGGAATTTTCCTTAAAGCGATATTACTATGCAAAAGATATTTATTTTCAGATGTTTCCAGATACCCTTGAAATCATACAAAAGAAGGAATCTTATATGGCTGGAATGATAGATAAGGGGAGAAACTTTTTCTACAATCAAAATGAGAAAAACTATCATGGTGAAACAAGACAGATTATGGAGGCAATGATTTTAGGGGATAAGTCAAATCTGACCTTTGAAACAAAGGATCTTTTCCAAGCATGTGGACTTCTTCATGTTCTTGCAATATCGGGGCTTCATGTGTCACTTATTGGAGCTGGAATTTTTCGCAAAATGAGGAATTTAGGAGCAGGGTTTTGGTTTAGTTTTTTCTTGTGTTTAGGAATTGTGACAGCTTTTTGTCAGATGACAGGAAATTCAATATCGGCGCTTCGTGCTACGATTATGCTATGTATTTATATGTTTGGCCAATGTATGGGAAAGTCTTATGACCTTTTAACCGGTTTGGCAGGAGCCGGATTACTTCTCTTGATTCAATGTCCAGAAAGAGCCTTGGACAGTAGTTTTATTTATTCGGCAATGGCGGTGATTATAATCGGAATTAGTCAGAATATTTTAAAAAGAAATCCAAAGGGAATCAAAGAACGAATCATAAATAATTTCTTTTTCTGTATTTTGATTCAGATAGGAATGCTTCCCATCACACTTTATTTTCAATATGAATTCTATCTTCATTCATTTCTCTCAAACTTTCTTTTGCTTCCCTTGATATCCATTGGATTTTCCATGGCTGTTATAACCCTTTTAGTTCCAATACCACCACTAATTTGGCTTTGTCAAACTATCTTTGATATAATCCTTCAAATCATTGGATGGATGAGTAGGTTTGATGGATTCCGAATTGTAACAGGATATATTCCTATCTTTTATACTGTACTTTTATATTTGTTGTTGGTTTTATTGTGGAAGAGGAAAGAAAAGAAAATTTATGCAGGATTATTTTTTGTCTTTATGTGTATTCCATGTTTCATCCCTAGAAATCGTCTTAGTTTTCTTGATGTTGGACAAGGAGACGGAATTGTTTTGACCCAAAATAATCAAAGTATCTTAATTGATGGAGGAAGCAGTACGAAGAAAAATGTAGGACGTTATGTTCTGCTGCCATATTTAAAATATTCAAAAGTGAAAAAAATTGATTATGCGATTTTAACACATACAGATTCAGATCACGATTCTGGAATGTTAGAACTACTTCAAATGGGATATATCCGTCATCTAATTCTTGGAGATGTATCAAAAGACGAAGATTATGACGAAATTAAGCAAATGGCAAAAGAGCAAGGTACAACGATTAGTTATCAAGGAAAGGGAGATGTTATGAATGCAAATGAATGGAAGATGAAATGTATTCATCCAGAGAAGGGAACTACCTTAGAAAAAAACGAAGCTTCTCTTGTATATCAATTAAACATTTGGAATACGTCAATTCTTCTTACTGGAGATGTTGAAAAGGAAGGAGAGAAGCAGGTAATTGGCCAAGATTTAGAACCAGTTGATATCTTAAAGGTTGCTCATCATGGCTCTAAATTTACCACCTCAGATGAACTCCTAGAGAAGATAAAGCCTAGCATTGGAATTATTTCTGCAGGGAAGGATAATCGTTATGGACATCCTCACAAAGAATTGATTCAAAGACTTGAGGAATATAAGCTGCAAATCCTTGATACTCGGACTTCTGGAATGATATGGATTACAAAATCAAAGAAAGGTGTGGAAATTCACAGCAAGAAAGGCTAAAATATAGATAATGAAAAAACAGCAAAGGAAAGAATTCAATGAAAAGAATTAATGAAGATATAAAGAATGGAACATATGCTCCATTTTATTTGTTATATGGAGAAGAGAAATATTTAATTGCCCAGATGAGAAAAAGGCTTACAAAGGCCTTAGTTTCTCCAGAAGATACAATGAATTATGGATATTTTGAAGGAAAGAAAGTGGATCAGATTGAAGTGATTGATCTTGCCAATACCCTTCCTTTTTTCAATGACTATCGATTAATTGTGTTAGACCAGACAGAACTGGGTAAAAAGTGCAGTGATGATTTTCTTAATAAGATAAAAGAAGTACCAGATAGTACCATTATGGTGTTTATTGAAGATAGCATTGATAAGCGTTCAAAGATATATAAATTTTTATCAAAGAATGGATATGCCGCATCTTTTGATGCAATTACAGAAAAAGAGATGCACCTATGGCTTGCAGGTCAATTAAAACAAAATAACAAAAAGATGACTACAAAAGATGCCGGTTTATTCCTATATAAAACTGGAAACCAGTTGTTTATGGTAAAGAATGAATTGGAAAAGTTGATTTCATATGTTGGAGATAGAGAAGTGATAACAGCAGATGACATTGAAACTCTTGTTACCGCAGAGACAACAAATCAAATATTTGTCATGCTAGAAGCAATTGCAAAAAAGCAAAAAGCACAGGCAATGGAGCTTTACTTTGATTTGTTAGAATTAAAAGAATCACCATTTGGAATCTTGGCATTATTAATTCGTCAGTGTAATCAACTATTGCAGACGAAATCTCTTATGGCAAAACATGCCTCAGGAGGCGAGATTGCAAAGGAAGTGAAAGTACCACCTTTTGTTGCTAGAAAACTTCAAAGTCAGTGTCAGATGTTTACTTTGGACGAGCTGATAGGAATGATTCGAAAATGTGCCATTACAGACGAAAAAATTAAAAGTGGAAATATTACAGATCGAGTAGCAGTTGAGTTACTCATTGTAGAATTTAGTTCTAAATCATAAAAGACATCAAAAAAAGAAGCTTGACGGGAGCTTCTTTTTTAATAGTCTTTATAAATACTTTGAATTAAGCAATTGCTGAAACAGCTTTTGTTAATCTAGAAATCTTTCTAGAAGCTGTGTTCTTATGGTAAATTCCTTTTGAAGCAGCTTTGTTGATTTCAGATGTGAAAGAAAGTAATGCTTCTTGTGCAGCAGCTTTATCTCCAGCTACGATAGCAGCTTCAACTTTCTTTGCGAAAGTCTTAACTTTAGACTTTGCAGCTTTGTTTCTTTCTGTTTTTGTGTTAATTACAAGAATTCTCTTTTTTGCTGATTTAATATTTGCCAATGTGGGCACCTCCATATAATAATCTTTTATAAATTTCTTTTCATGTTCAGTGTTTGCAGAAGCTAGACACGGAAATGCCTCAAACAAACATACTGTTATATTCTATTAAATATATTAGGAGATGTCAATAGATTCTTGCATATTTCTCTGTTTATTTTTTCATACTATAAAGGAAAGGATGTGAAAATATGAATCGAACAGATTTGGCATTGGAATTAAAAGAGGAACTTCAGGAGAAAACAAAGCTGGAAGGTGTTTCCGTAAAAACACGGATTGATGTGAAACATCATTTAAAAGAGACAAAAATTAAAATTGAAAATCAAAGAGGAGAAGAACTTTTAGGAAAGCCTAAGGGAACCTACATTACATTGGAAACAAAAAATTTATCCTCTAATGATGGGGCATATCATAAGGAAATGAGTCAGGCATTATATGATAATTTATGTGATTTTATCAAGAAGGGCGAATCTATTTTAGTTGCAGGGTTAGGAAATGCAGAGGTAACTGCAGATTCTCTTGGACCAAAAGTTGTGAATAACCTATGGATTACAAGACATTTAGTAAAAGAACATACTACCATTGGGGTTCAAAAGTTAAGTGCCATTGCACCAGGGGTTATGGCACAAACAGGAATAGAAACATCTGAAATTTTAGAAGCTTTAATTGAAAAAACAAAACCGGATATATTAATTGTTGTAGATGCTTTGGCAGCAAGAAGCTCTTCTCGTCTAAATAAAACAATACAAATTAGTGATACTGGGATTGCTCCTGGTTCTGGTGTTGGAAATCATAGAAATGAAATCACAAAAGAGACGGTAGGGATTCCAGTTCTAGCAGTGGGAGTTCCAACGGTTATATCTGTTCCAGCGATTATTCGAGATATTGTGGGAGAGGACCTTGTGGAAGACCTTATATCAGCAGTAGATGAAGAATTTCAAACAATGCATGTTACACCTAAAAATATAGATGAGGCAGTCAAAAGAATCAGCTATACAATTTCCGAAGGAATCAACAGACTTTTGCATAATCACGCAAACTCAGAATAAACTATAGATATGGAAAAAAATAAAGGGAAATCAATTAGAGGATATATTATTATTGCTTTTTTACTTCTGTTTGGAAGCCTGTGGCAGGGAAAAGAGTATGCGGGGTTGTTATTTCAGGAGATTTGTATGGAGATGACAGAAGAATTATTCCCCGCTGCATTCCTTAGTGGACAGGCAATGAATGAGTCATATGTAGGTTATCTAAAAAATTTATTTGATCATGAAATTGTACCAATTGTGGAGTATGTAAAATTAAACCAAGGTGGAAATGCAGATAATCTAGTGGAGACTCAATTAGAAGAAAGTGAAGAGATAAAAAACAAAAGCATTCAAGAAAATAAAAAGAACTGGAAGAAAAAATGGAGAAATCCAAATTATTTGAGAAAATATGTGTATCAGATTGACAGCACAACCATGGTGACCAATAGTGAAATAAATGGTGCAAGACTTTTGAACATGGATCTTTCTTTCCCTCAAAAAGAAGAGCCTCAAATTCTTATTTATCATACCCATGGAAGTGAAGCTTATAAAGACAGTAAAAAAGGAAAGAAATCAGATACGGTCATTGGTGTTGGAGATGTATTAACACAAAGTTTAAGAAACAAGGGATTTCAGGTGATACATGATCGGAGAGTATATGATGTAAAAAATGGAAAAGAGGAACGTTCAAAGGCTTATACATACGCAGCAGCTTCTGTAGAAGAGTATCTTAAAAAATATCCAAGTATTCAAGTGATTATAGATATTCACCGAGATGGGGTCAAAGAAAGTACACATTTGGTAAGTAAACAAAACAATAAAAATGTGGCTCAGATTATGTTTTTTAACGGTGCAAGTCGCAGTGCAAAACATGGAGAAATAAAGTATCTAAAAAATCCAAATAAAATTAATAATTTTGCCTTTAGTCTTCAGCTACAGGCAGCGGGAGAGAAAAAATATCCAGGATTTCTTCGGAAATTATATATCAAAGGATATCGTTATAACCTTCATTACAGAGGTAGAAGTGTTCTTGTGGAAGTAGGCGCTCAAAATAATACAATTAAGCAGGCAAAAGACTCAATGCCATTGTTAGGAAATTTATTACAGCAAGCGTTGTTATCTTCATCCTAATCTGATATAATGTTAATATTAAATGACAAAAGTATGAACATTACATTACAAGTGAGGGGTCTATGAAGAATTATACAAAAAGAATTACGATGATATTAAGCATTTTACTATTGTTTTTATGCGGATTTCATATAGAAAGTAAAGTAGTGAGTGGGAAGCAGAAATCTTACACAGTTACGCCAAATACGAAACTTAAGGTCACTGAGACATACTATAAGACTGTAAAAAAAGAAAAAAAGAAAGAAAATGACTCGAAAAAAGAAAGAATATAAGAATTACAATAAGTATACGAGACAGTCTTTTGTTTTACAGGATCGATTAAAAAAATTGGAAAAGTCAAAGGGCGGTACTTTAACCTTAAAGAGAGGAACTTATAAGATTACACAGACATTAGCGGTTCCTTCTAATGTAAAGATTGTTTTGAAGAATGGCGCTGTCATTAAAAAATCAACAAAAACTGGAACTAAGAAATTAAAAGCACAAGGTTCTATTTTTCAATTGATAAAGCCAAGCAAGCATGGTAAAAAGGGCGTATATGGAAAGTATAGCGGAATGAAGAATATATCATTTGTAGGACAGGGAACTGCGGTCATTGACTTAAGCTATATTTACAGTGCTGATGGTATTGTTGCAGGACATAATAAGAATGTTTCCATTGAAAATATTACGTTTCGGAATATGAGAGAAGGACATTTTATAGAACTTGATGCAAACTACAATACTAAAATCAAGAATTGCAAATTTTTGAACAGTACAGGGAACTTAGTGAAAGAAGCGATTAATATTGATACTCCAGATAAGAAGACCAAGGGATGGCTTCATGCATGGAGCAAGTTTGATAAGACTCCAAACAAGAATGTTACAATATCCAATTGTTATTTTGCAAATTTAGGGCATGCCGTTGGAACTCATAAATATAGTTATGGATATCCACACACAAACATTCGGATTCAGAATAATACAATGGTAAACATAAAACAAGAGGCAATTCGGATGATGAACTGGAAGTCGCCTTATATTTCAAATAATAAGATTCAAGGAACAGGAAGTTATGCAGTACGTGGAATTCTTGGAAAAGGGGTATCGAATCCAACCATTCGATATAACCAGATTTTCGGCTTTTCGGCACAGTTAATTCAAAATTATCCTATTTTCATTCGAGATGGAATCAACAACGGATCTGGTTCTGAGTATCCAACTGTATACAGTTACTTATCAGAACAAAACATAAAAGATATTTTAACCAACAAGGTCAATGGGAGCATGAAAAAAACAGTTAGATTAGACCTTGGAAGAGAGAAGACACGACGATATTTAACATTGAATTAAAAAGAATATTTATAAAACGGGATTGATGGATTTCAATCTCGTTTTATGCTATACTAAATCGAATATCCAAAGATAGAAGGATTGAAGGAGGAAATAAACATGGTATTTGACCAAAATAAAATACGTAATTTTTGTATTATTGCACATATAGATCATGGAAAATCAACGTTGGCAGATCGAATTATTCAAAAAACGGGAACGTTGACGGATAGAGAGATGCAAGAACAGGTATTAGACAATATGGATCTTGAAAGAGAACGTGGAATCACCATTAAGTCTCAGGCTGTTCGGATTGTTTATAAAGCAAAAGATGGAGAAGAATATGTTTTCAATTTAATTGATACTCCAGGGCATGTGGATTTTAATTATGAGGTTTCACGAAGCTTGGCTGCATGTGAAGGTGCTGTTTTAGTTGTGGATGCTGCACAGGGAATTGAAGCACAGACCCTAGCTAACGTATACCTTGCGTTGGATAATGACTTAGAGATTATGCCGGTTATCAATAAGATTGATTTACCAAGTGCCGAACCTGAACGTGTCAAATCTGAAATTGAAGATGTGATTGGAATCGAAGCAGAAGATGCACCTCTTATTTCTGCAAAGAATGGAATCAATATTGAAGATGTTTTAGAACAGATTGTAGCAAAGATTCCAGCACCAGAAGGGGATCCAAAGGGACCATTAAAAGGACTTATTTTTGATAGTATGTATGATGCTTATAAAGGTGTTGTTATTTTTACGAGAATCAAAGAAGGTACGATTAAGGCTGGAACTAAGATGAAGATGATGGCAACAGGAGCTGTGGCTGAGGTTGTGGAAGTTGGAACTTTTGGCGCAGGACAATTTATTCCTTGTGATGAACTTAGCGCGGGAATGGTAGGTTTTGTAACTGCCAGCTTAAAGAATGTCCATGATACAACAGTTGGAGATACCATTACAGATGCAAATAATCCATGTGATGAACCACTGCCAGGGTATAAGAAGGTGAATCCTATGGTATTTTGCGGACTTTATCCTACGGATGGAGCAAAGTACCCTGATCTTCGTGACGCCCTTGAAAAGCTTCAGCTTAATGATGCGGCACTTCAGTTTGAACCAGAAACATCTGTTGCCTTAGGATTTGGATACCGTTGTGGATTTTTAGGATTGTTACATTTGGAGATTATACAGGAACGTCTGGAAAGAGAATATAATTTAGATCTTGTAACCACAGCTCCAGGCGTTGTCTATCGAGTATACAAGACAGATGGAACTATGATTGAATTAACCAATCCATCCAATTTACCAGATCCGTCTGAGATTGATTATATGGAAGAACCAATTGTTACAGCTGAGATTATGGTAACTTCAGAATTTGTTGGTGCCATTATGGGATTATGTCAAGAACGAAGAGGTGTATATCTTGGAATGGAATACATGGAGGAGACAAGAGCCCTTTTAAAATATGAATTGCCATTAAATGAGATTATTTATGATTTCTTTGATGCATTAAAGTCTAGATCTAGAGGATACGCTTCTTTAGATTATGAGATGAAGGGATATGAGAAGTCAGAGCTTGTTAAACTTGATATTTTAATAAATAAAGAAGAAGTGGATGCCTTATCTTTTATTGTTCATAGTGAGACAGCTTATGAGCGTGGAAGAAAGATGTGTGCGAAATTAAAAGAAGAAATACCAAGACATTTATTTGAAATTCCAATTCAAGCAGCCATTGGAAGTAAAGTTATCTCAAGAGAAACAGTAAAAGCTATGAGAAAAGATGTATTAGCGAAGTGTTATGGTGGAGATATTTCAAGAAAACGTAAACTTCTTGAAAAACAAAAGCAAGGAAAGAAGAGAATGCGTCAAGTTGGAAATGTAGAAATTCCACAAGAAGCATTTATGAGTGTGTTAAAGTTAGATGAGGACTAGGGATTTAGAATTATATATTCATATACCTTTTTGTGTTAGAAAGTGTCATTACTGCGATTTTCTTTCTTTTCCCATGGACAATCATCAAATGGCGTCTTACTGTAGACAATTGATAAATGAAATCAAAGCATGGAAAACAATCTCACAAGAGTATAGAATCACAAGTATTTTTATTGGGGGAGGAACCCCTTCTGTGCTTGATGGCATATGGATTGAACGGATTTTGGAGGCTGTGTTTTCCACATTTTCATGTACAGATAGTTTAGAATGCTCCATAGAAGTGAATCCAGGTACGGTAGATAAGAATAAGCTAAAGTCTTATCAACGAGCTGGAATCAACAGAATTAGTTTTGGACTTCAAAGTACCAATTCAGAAGAATTAAAGATTCTTGGAAGGATTCATACCTATGAAGATTTTTTAGAGAGTTTTCATTTGAGCCGGGAGATTGGATTTGAGAATATAAATATTGATCTTATGAGTGCCATACCGACCCAATCCTTACAATCTTATGAAACAACCTTAGAGCGTGTATGCACATTAAATCCAGAACATATATCTGCATATAGTTTAATCATAGAAGAAGGCACTGATTTTTATGACAACAAAGCAGTCTTGTCCCAACTTCCATCCGAAGATGAGGATGTTAAAATGTATTCTTTGACCCATGATATTTTGGAAGAATTTCATTATCATCGATATGAGTTATCAAATTATGCAAAAAGAGGATATGAGTGCAGGCACAATATTGGATATTGGAGAAGGATTCCTTATTTAGGAGTAGGATTAGGAGCGTCTAGTCTCTTGGAAGAAAAGAGATTTTCCAACGAGATAGATTTTTCTGAATATTTAGATATTTCTCATTGGCAGAATAAAATGAAAGAAGCTCCTATACTTACAAGGAAAGAGCAGATGGAAGAGTTTGTTTTTTTAGGTCTTCGACTCATAGAAGGAATTACAAAAGAAGATTTTACACAAAAGTTTGGAAGTCAAATCCAAGAGATTTATGGGGAGCCATTAAAAGAATCCATAGAAGAAGGATTGATGGAAGAGACGAAGGAAGGATACAGATTAACATCCAAAGGATATTTTTTAAGTAATCATGTATTTGTAAAATTCATATAAAAAATAGGAACTAAAATTTAAAATTAGTTCCTATTTTTTTCACTTTATGAGAGAGAGTTAATACTTTTCTAAATCTAATAGTTTTTGAATGTTGATTTGTCCCCATCCTTGATGAAATCTTGAAGTTGGAAGTTTATCACAACTAGAACGGAGTTTTAATTTTGCTGCTTTATTTGTATAGTCTGGGTATCGCTCCAATAATAGAGCCATAGCACCGGATACAATGGGTGTTGCCATAGAGGTTCCACTCTTAATACTAAATCCTTTTTTATGGCTGCAGGAAGGGATATTAGTTCCAGGGGCTACTACATCTGGCTTCATAACACAAGAGTGTGTAGGACCTCGGCTAGAATAATTCGGGGTATAACTAACAGAGTTGATTGCAGCTACAGCATCATTACTTGAGCCTACGGTAATAACTTTTCGACTAATTCCAGGAGAGGATATAGAATATTTTCCAGGGCCATTATTTCCACTTGCAATGCACACAATCATACCATGATCCCAAAGCTGCTCTACTTTTTGAATTAACGGATCCAAATCTTCATCTGTAAAGTTAGATGGCATACCAATGGATATATTAACAATACGTATTTCATATTTCTTTCTGTTTTTATCAATCCATTCTAATCCTTTGATAAAAGTGTCTTTAGAACCATTACCAGAATAATCAAGTACCTTTACCATAATAATATTAGATTGGGGTGCAATACCCAAAGAATTAGAGGCACTGATTCCACAAATGTGAGTTCCATGACCGTTGTCATCATAGGGAGAACTTCGATTTGATACAAAATCAACAAAATCTAAGATTCGACACTTGGGTGTTATAAAATCAGGGTGCATAAAAACACCGGTATCAAGATAGGCAATACTAATATTTTTTCCAAAGAATCCATGAGAATGGGCAATATATGCCTTTGTTTGATTTGAAATAGAATGCATAGGAGTATCCTTTCAATGTTATATTATAGGATACGAAAAAAAGAAGAAAAAGGGAAAAAAAGAGACTCTGCAAAATGCAAAGTCTCTAAAATATTGATTAGTTAAATCCCACAAACTTTCTAGCGGCTTTATAAAGTGCCATGGTAGTTTTACGACCACCTTTTCCTGGGATATTTACAGCATTTCCAACTAAAGTTCTACGAATACTACGGTAAAGACGTCTGTCCTTTGTTTTTAAATATACCCATAAATCTTTCTTTAATTGAAGATGTTCCTTTGTTCCTGATTTAATAGCAATAACAGATGTAACGGTCATAATAATTGATAGATAATGTTTCATGTAACAATATAATGGCTTATTAACAATCTCAAAACTTGTCATGTAATCAATCATCCATCGAGTGACAAATAATTGCTGGTCTAAACGTTTAATCATGTTATTTTCATTGACAGACTGATCATCACGGCCAATAAAATAACGATAGAAATTCACATCAATATAATACATGCTTTTTACAAAAGGAAGTGGTTTATATACATAAATGTTATCTACATAAAATGTGTGTTCAGGAAGCTCTAACATACATTCGTGAAGCAGTGATGTACGATAAATTACAGAATGCATTAAAATATATTGGCTTAATGGAAAACGCTTAACATCATCCCATGTAAAGATCTTCTCTTTTGGAATTGCATGTCGATAATGAATTGCAGTTTTTCTCTTAGCTCCCTGCTTTTCATAAACATAATTTGATAAAACCATGTCCAATATAGTTCCCTGATGATAAAATTGATTTAATTTATCTAAAATTTCTTCATAAGCAAATTCACTCACCCAGTCATCACTATCTACAACTTTAAAGTAAATTCCTGTCGCATTGGCAAGCCCTGCGTTGACAGCTCCACCATGTCCTTTGTTTTCTTGATGAATTGCCTTACAAATGGTTGGATATTTCTTGGCATATTCGTTGGCGATAGCCTCAGTGTTATCAGATGATCCATCATTGACAATCAAAATCTCTACCTGTTCTCCGCCAGTTAATAATGTATCAATACAATGTCTCATATATTCTTGTGAATTGTAACATGGTACTGCAAAAGATAATAACTTCATATTTTCCTCCTAATTGAATAACATATCTAATTATTATATCGGATAGAAGTACAAAATACCAGATTTATTTACTCACTCAAGGTTTCCCATTGTTCATAAAGTGCATCTAGTTCTGTATCCACAACTTCTTTTTCTTTGTTTAATTCTGTAAGTTTTCCAATATCAGTAGCAATCTCAGGAAGACACATCTTTGCTTCCAGTGCCTGTTGAGTTGCTTCCAGTTCCTCGATTTTATCTTCAACTTTCTTTAGTTGATTTTGCTGTTTTCGCTTTAAGGCATCAAGTTCTTTTTGCTTTTTCCAGTCTATTTTCACATCAGATTCTAAGGGCTGCGACGATACATTTGTCTCCAAAGACAATGCTTCCCTTTCTTTTTGTTTTACATACTGCTGATAATCCCCTGGATAAGAACGAAGACCATGTTCTTTGCTTAATTCTAAAATTCTTGATGCTGTTTTATTTACAAAATAACGATCATGGGACACATAAAATACAGTCCCTGTATACTTTGTCAGTGCTGACTCTAAAATCTCTTTTGAATGAATGTCTAAATGATTGGTAGGTTCATCGAGAATTAAAAAGTTTGCATTGGATAACATTAATTTTGCAAGGGAAACTCGTCCTTTTTCTCCACCGCTTAAAGAGGAGATAAGTTTAAATACATCTTCCCCCTGAAACAAAAATGCAGCCAGTGTATTTCGGATTTTTGTATTTGTTAATGTTGGAAAACTGTCTGAAATCTCATCAAAAATAGATTTGGATGGATCTAAGTTATCCTGTGCCTGATCGTAATATCCAATGCACACTTGAGAACCAAGCTGTATAGTTCCTGCGTTTTTGCTAAGTTGTTTGCATATAATCTTAAGGAGAGTGGTTTTCCCTGTTCCATTTTCACCAATTAAAGCAACACGCTCACCTCGGAAGATTTCAAAAGATAAATCAGAAAATAAATGAGTTGTGCCAAAACTTTTTTCAACACCTTTTACAGTTAAAACATCATTTCCACTTAATACCTCAGGTTCAATGGAAAGTCTCATCTTTGAATTTAATTCCATAGGTTTTTCGATTCGTTCAATCTTTGCCAGTGTTTTTTCACGACTTTCTGCACGACGAATGGATTTCTCACGATTGAATTGTTTTAACTTTTCAATGACAGCTTCTTGGTGTTTAATTTTCTGCTGCTGATTTTCATATTCCTTTTGACGAATGGCTTTTACTTGATCTCTTTTTTGAATAAAAGAAGAATAATTCCCATCAAAAATCATAGATTGTCCCAATTCAATTTCCATCACTTTATTTACAATCTTATCTAAGAAGTAACGGTCATGGGAAACCAAAAGAACGGTTCCTTTATAACGGTTTAAGTATGATTCTAACCATTGAATGGATGTTACGTCTAAATGGTTTGTTGGTTCATCCAGCAGTAAAATCTCCGGCTTTTGTAATAACAACTTCCCTAAAGCAACCCGAGTTTTTTGACCACCAGATAAAGTAGCAACTTGCTTGTTAAAATCCTCCTCTGAGAATCCAAGTCCCTTTAAGATTCCAGTGATTTCACTTTTGTATGCAAATCCATTGGCTTGCTCAAAAGCATGTGTAATGTTGGTATATTCATTCATCTTCATTTCCAAATCTTCACCAGTACAATGTTTCATTTGAATCTCAAGAGAACGAAGTTTTTGATCCATTTCAATGATTTCTTTTTTTACAGTTAATAATTCTTCAAAAATTGTATTTTTAAAGTTGTGATCTTGATGTTGTGACAAGTATCCAATACTCGTATCTTTTTTTGTAGTAATGGTGCCCTCATCACGAGGCAGCTGATTCATAATAATCTTCAATAAAGTAGATTTTCCAGCACCGTTTAGCCCAATAATTGCAAGACGATCCCCCTCATTCACGTGAAAAGACACATGATCTAGCACTTTTTGGTCTACAAATGTTTTACATATATTTTGACATGATAATACCATAGTTATTCCCTTTCCCAATAATTCTAAACAATAGAATAACATATTTAAAAGGATTTTTGAAAGAAATGTTGAATAAAAAATAAGAAACATTAACAAAAGTATTAAAAATTTATTTGACACAAAATAGACAATCTTATATAATTTCTATTAGAGAATAAATTCGGGAGGACGCATATGACAAGTACAGAAAAGAATATTTCGCCAGCTGTTATCAAGCGGTTGCCAAGATATTATAGGTATTTAGGGGCATTAAAGCAAAGAAATATTACTAGAATTTCATCAAAAGAGCTAAGTGAACGAATGAAAGTAACAGCGTCTCAGATTCGACAGGATTTGAATAATTTTGGTGGATTTGGACAACAGGGATATGGTTACAATGTTGAGAATTTATACACCGAGATAGGGAAGATTTTAGGATTAGATAAAAGTAATGAGATGATTATTGTTGGATCTGGTAATTTAGGCCAGGCACTTGCTAATTATCGTGATTTCAATGAGAGTTTTGGATATAAAGTTGTTGCAATGTTTGATGTGAACCCAAAATTAATCGGAATCACTGTAAATGGTGTAGAAGTAAGAGATATTGATGATTTAGAAGATTTTATTAAACACAATGATATTAAGATTGCTGCACTGACACTACCACAAGACCAAGCACCAAAGATTGCAAAGAGCATGGTGAACTGGGGAATTAAGGGATTTTGGAACTTTGCACCAGTGGACTTAACACTTCCAGAAAGTGTAACTGTTGAGAATGTTCATTTAGCAGAGAGCCTTATGACGTTGACTTATAATATTCGCAGTAGAGAGGAATAAGATGATTGTTGGTGTCGGAACAGACTTAGTTGAAATAGAACGAATCCGTAAGATGATAGAAAGACGTAAAGTTTTAAGTCGTATCTATACGGAGGAGGAATTGACTTTTTCAAAAGGAAATATTACGACTCTTGCAGGCAATTTTGCAGTAAAAGAAGCCGTTTCCAAGGTATTTGGAACCGGCTTTTTCGGCATAGAAATATATGAAATTGAAGTTTTGCGAAACGATGCAGGGGCACCTTATGTTGTGCTGTCAGGGCGAGCGCAGCATAAGGCTAAGGAACTGGGAATTCAGCGAATCCATGTTTCTATTTCCAATACAAAAGAGTTTGCAAGTGCAATTGCGATAGGAGAAAGTATATGAAATATGTCTTAAAAAATCAGGAAATGCAAAAGGTGGATAAAGAAACCATAGAGGGAATCGGAATTCCAGGTCTTGTACTCATGGAACGTGCAGCTTTAGCAACTGCCCAGGAATTAAAAAAAAGAGTTAGGGCACAAGACAAGATTCTTGTAATTGCTGGAATTGGGAACAATGGTGGTGATGCCCTTGGAGTTGCAAGAATTTTGTTAGAAGAGAATTATCTTGTTGAATATATGGTAATTGGAAATGAAGAGCATTATTCTAAGGATTTAAATACTCAATTAGGAATTTTAAATCGATTAGGAGCATATCCTGTGGATCAAATAGATATAGATGATTATGAATGGATTGTGGAAGGACTTTTTGGAGTGGGACTTTCAAGAGAAGTATCTGGAGAGTTTAAGGATATGATTCTTGCAATCAATGAATCTAAAGCAAAGGTGATGTCCATTGATATTCCCTCGGGAATTAGTGGAGATACAGGAAAAGTTTTAGGCTGTGGAATTCGAGCAGATGTGACAGTGACTTATGGAGCAAAGAAAAGGGGACAGTTATTGTACCCAGGAAGAGAATATGCCGGGGAAATTATTACAGCTGACATTGGCTTTTTTGACGATACATTTACAAAGTATGCAACAGGGATTACCTATGATTTAGATGATTTAAATCGCATTCCAAAGAGGAAAAAACATTCAAATAAAGGTAGTTACGGAAAAGTCTTAATTGTTGCAGGACAAAAAGGAATGGCAGGGGCAGCTTATTTTGCAGGAAAAGCAGCATATCGCATGGGAAGTGGACTTGTTAAAATATCAACCCACGAAGAAAACAGAATCATTCTTCAAAGCAAAATTCCAGAGGCAGTCATTGGAAGATGGGATGAGTTAGAAGAGGACTTACAATGGTGTGACAGTATTGTATTTGGACCTGGATTGGGAGTGGGCGAGGAAACAAAACAGCTCCTTGGAACCATATTACAAAAAGGGAAAACACCACTTGTAATCGATGCAGATGGATTAAACACAATCAGTCACTATAAGATGAAGATAGAATATGACTATGGTTGCATCTTGACACCTCATGTTGGCGAAGCGGCAAGACTTTTAAATGTTACCATTCAATATGTTTTAGATCATCTTACAAAGGCAGCTACAGATTTATCAGAAACATATCATGGAACCATTGTTTTAAAAGATGCAACTACAATTGTTGTGTCAGAACGTGATACTGTTTATTTTAATCAAAGTGGGAATCATGGAATGGCAACAGGTGGCAGTGGAGATGTACTTAGTGGAGTCATAGGAAGTTTAACAGGAAGGAAAATATCTGTGAAGAAAGCCGCAAAATTAGGCGTATATATTCATGGATTAGCAGGAGATGAAGCTGCAAAGGAAAAGGGAGAAAACAGCATGATTGCGTCAGACATTGTAGAATCTCTATCCAAGATTGTAGGAGGAAAGTAAAGTGGAAGAATATTTTCGAGTAAAAGCAGAAATAGACTTATCTGCAATTGTACATAATATAAAAGAAGTCATGAGAGTCGTTGGTAAGGATACAAAAGTTATGGCAGTAATTAAAGCCGATGGATATGGACATGGTGCAGTTCCCATTGCACAGGAACTTGATAAAATTGGAATTGGCGGATATGCAGTGGCAATTATGGAAGAGGCCATAGAGCTAAGAGAAGCTGGAACGAAAACTCCAATTTTAATTTTAGGATTTACAGCACCAGCACAGTACAAAACATTAATTGAGCATAATGTTGCTATGACCATGTTTTCTTATGATATGGTCAAAGAATTGTCAGATGTTGCAGTTTCTACTGGAAATGAAGCCAAGATTCATATAAAGGTGGATACTGGTATGAATCGAATTGGATTTAAACCAACCCAAGAATCTCTAAAAGAAATAAAGAAAATAAGCCAGCTTCCAATGATTCAGATAGAAGGAATTTTCACACATTTTGCAAGAGCAGATGAAAAAGATAAAGAAGCTGCATACAAGCAGAAAAAACGATACGATGATTTTGTGCAGGAAATAGAAGATGAGGGGATACATATTCCAGTAAAACATATTTCCAACAGTGCAGCTATTATTGATATGGATGATTGTAGAAAGAATATGGTCCGATCTGGAATCATTACCTATGGACTATATCCATCTAGTGATGTGTCAAAAAATGTATTAGATTTAAAACCAGCCATGGAACTAAAGACTCATATTGTGCATATAAAGGAAGTAGATGCTGGAGAAGGCATCAGTTACAATGGAACTTATGTTACAGATAAGAAAACGAAAATAGCAACGATTCCTGTGGGTTATGCAGATGGTTATCCAAGATCTTTGTCTTCAAAAGGTCGGGTCATAATCCGAGGACAGTATGCACCAATTATTGGACGTGTCTGTATGGATCAGTTTATGGTAGACGTTACAAATATAAAAGACGTAAACTTAATGGATCAAGTTACTTTAATGGGACAAGATGGGGATGTTTGTGTTTCAGCCGATGAGATTGCAACAATGATTGGAACCATTAATTATGAGTTAGTATGTGACATTAGTAAGCGAGTGCCACGTTTTTATAAAAAATAAAACATAGATTTGAATACTTTTGAAAGTATTGTAAATACTCTTCATAAAATATTAAAAAGATGGAGAGTAGCTATGATTATAAGACGTGGAGATATTTTCTATGCAGATTTAAGACCAGTGGTTGGATCTGAGCAAGGCGGAATCAGACCAGTGATTATTTTACAAAATGATGCTGGAAATCGTTATAGCCCAACTGTGATATGTGCAGCGATTACAAGTAAAATGAATAAAGCAAAACTTCCTACACATGTGCCACTAGATTGTAGAAAATGCCAGTTAGAAAAGAATTCGGTTATTTTATTAGAACAAATTAGAACCATTGACAAAAGCAGATTAAGAGAAAAGGTTTGTCATTTGAATTGTTATATTCTAGAACAGGTTGATAAGGCATTAAAAGTCAGTCTGAATTTAGATATTACATAAGAAAGTTGACCTTTTCTATATATAATGATATATTTTAAGTTAGGTTTTCAATCAGATAAATAGATTACAAAAGGAGAGTTTTATGGAGGATTTTAGTGCCCTGATGATTTTAATCATTGTATGTTTTTTCTTAGCGGGAGGAGCATGCGGTTATTTCTTAGGTGCAAGCAAGATAAAGACAAGGGGAAAAGCAAAGCCCCCAGGGGAAGTGGAAGATGAAGAAGAGGACAATGAATATGAAGAAGAAATCATGAACATTGTCAACGAAGGTCATGAGCAGGGAGTCATTTTAGAAGATGAAGCAAAGATGATTACCAATGTTTTTGAATTTGGAGATAAGGATGTAACTGATGTTATGACTTCTAGAAAGAAGATTCATGCCATTGATAGTGAATCAACACTAGAAGAGGCTTTGAACTACATGCTAGATGAACCATATTCAAGGTATCCTCTCTACGAGGAAGATATTGACCATATTTTAGGTGTGTTGTATTTAAAAGATGTTTTTGATGCATACATACATAATAAAGACGTGTCTTTATTAAATATTGCAAGAGATGCTTTTTTTGTGCATCAGACTATGAATTTATCAGATTTATTTCAGGAGATGCAGACCAAGAAGATTCATATGGCAGTTGTCATTGATGAGTATAGTCAGACAGAAGGCATTGTTTCCATGGAAGATATGCTAGAAGTTATTGTGGGAAATATTTTAGATGAATATGATGTGGAAGACCGAGATATCACAAAGCTTGGTTGGACAGATTTATATTTGATGCGAGGTTCTACAAGATTAGAGGATGTGGAAGATGCTTTACAGATAAAGATTGATGTAGAGGATATTGAAACACTAAGCGGATTTTTAGTAGATCAGCTTGGGCATTTACCAGACGAGAACGAAGAAGTTGAAATTATTTTTCAGGGTTGGTCTTTCAAATCCCTTGATATTCATGACAAAGTAATCAGACAAGTAAAGGTTGAAAAAATAAAAGTAAATAAAGGAGAAAATTAGATGTCAGGACACAGTAAATTTGCGAACATTAAACACAAAAAAGAGAGAAATGATGCAAAAAAAGGAAAAGTATTCACAAAATTAGGGCGTGAAATTGCAGTTGCAGTAAAAGAAGGCGGAGCAGATCCAGAAAATAACAATAAGCTTCGTGATATCATTGCAAAGGCAAAGTCAAATAATATGCCAAACGATACCATTGACCGCAGCATTAAAAAAGCAGCTGGTGATGGGAATGCAGTAAACTATGAATCAATTACATATGAAGGATACGGGCCAAGTGGAGTTGCTGTGATTGTTGATGCATTAACAGACAATAAGAATCGTACAGCATCCAATGTTAGAAGTGCATTTACCAAAGGAAACGGAAGTATTGGAACCCCAGGATGTGTATCTTTTATGTTTGAAAAGAAAGGTCAAATTCTAATTTCAAAAGAAGATTGTGAAATAGAAGAAGATGAACTTATGATGCTTGCTTTAGATGCAGGAGCAGAAGATTTCTTATCAGAAGAAGATAGTTATGAAGTATTAACAGATCCAGAGAGTTTTTCAGATGTACATAAGGCATTAGAAGATGCACAAGTACCAATGGCAAATGCAGAAGTGACAATGCTTGGTAATACAATGGTAGAATTAACAGCAGAAGAAGATATTAAGAATCTACAAAAGACACTGGATTTACTAGAAGAAGATGACGATGTCCAAATGGTATATACAAACTGGGACGAATAATTTCACTTGCTTGCAAGGGTGAAATTAGAGGAACCAATAGCACGTTAGTGCGGCAAGGGACGAATAATTTTATTAATATTATAAACTTTCTGTGAAATCCCTTGAAATGCTAATACATTCGGGATATAATCCTCTTCAACATATAGAATGAAAATGAAAGAAGGAGTTTTTATGTACGGTTTTGGTTATGGAATGTATTTCGATCGAACTTATATACTAATCTTGATTGGAGTTGTAATTACATTGATTGCATCTGGAAAGATGAATTCAACGTTCCGAAAGTATTCAAGAGTAAGAAGTGTATCAGGGATGACAGGTGCTCAGGCTGCCAGTCGGATTTTGGAATACTCAGGGATTTATGATGTTCGGGTTGAACACGTAAGTGGTAATTTAACAGATCACTATGACCCAAAGAGTAAGGTACTTAGATTGTCAGATGCAACCTATGGATCTACATCAGTTGCGGCTATAGGTGTTGCAGCTCATGAATGCGGGCATGCTGTGCAGCACAATAAGGGATATATGCCATTAAAACTTCGCAGTGCATTTGTTCCCGTTGCGAATATTGGTTCCAATGCATCTTGGGTTTTTATTATACTAGGTGTTATTATGGGTATGAATCAAACATTGATATATACAGGTATTTTCTTGTTTTCATTTGCAGTATTATTTCAATTGATTACATTACCAGTGGAGTTTAATGCATCAAATCGAGCCCTTCGTATTTTGGCATCATCGAATATGATGCAGGAGACAGAAGTGAGACAAACAAGAAAAGTCTTGACGGCAGCAGCGTTGACCTATGTGGCAGCAGCAGCGTCTGCTATTTTAAGTCTACTACGTCTTGTATTATTATTTAGTGGTAACGATCGAGATTAAAGGATAAAAGGAGTTTCCATTCTGGAGACTCTTTTTTTGAATGGAGATAATATGAATATTAAATTAATTTGTGTTGGAAAAGTAAAAGAAGCTCATTATCGTGATTTGATTCAGGAATATAGTACAACAATCAGAAAGAACTATAAGTTTGAAATCATTGAATTACCAGATGAGAAAACGCCAGAACAAGCCAGTGAAAAAGAAGAAGAAAAAATAAAAGAGTTAGAAGGCATGCGAATTATGAAACGAATTCCAGAGCAAAGCCTAGTTGTTCCTCTTTGTATTGAGGGAAAACAGTTATCAACGGCACAATTAAAAACACAATGGAATGTCTGGAAAAATCAGAATCAAACCATTGTGTTTGTTATTGGTGGTTCTCTTGGACTTTCCCAAAAGGTTGTCCAAAAAGGAAATTTAAAATTAAGTTTTAGTAAAATGACATTTCCACATCAATTGATGAGAGTCATCCTCCTAGAACAGTTAGCAAGACTCTAGTGAAGATAGAAACAAGTGATAAATATCAGGAAAGTTCTTCTTCATATTCACAGGGACAAGCTCTTTCGACACAAATCCATGTGTAGTTGTTCCAGTTGCAATCAGAGTATCTGTAGATTCCCGCATAACTTCATAGGAAAATACAACTCTTACAGGAGTTAGCTTTGTTACTTTTGCAAAGATTGTAAGCTCGTCTTCATAAAAAGATGCCTGACGATATTTACAGGTTAATTCTGAAAGAGGCATAATAATGCCTTTTTTTTCAATATCGGTATATGAAATCCCTGCATTCTTTATGTAATCTGTTCTTGCAACTTCAAACCATACAGCATAGTTACTGTGATGAGCGATTCCCATTTGATCTGTTTCTCCGTATCTTACGGTAATATGTGATTTTTGAATCATAATTAATTCTCCTTGTGCGAAAATAAATAAAG
>JAQVEG010000073.1 GCA_028697725.1 Anaerostipes sp. | reverse complement strand
ATTGACAAATAATAAAAAACAATATAAAATAATAGTAAACAATAATTAATAATCTATCATAGTATCCAGGGAGGGAAAAGTGATGAGTCAATTTATCCAAACAGACCGAATTAGCAGATTAAAAGACAAGATGTTGTCAGAGCCTAGATATGCATCCATTGAACAGGCTTTGATTATTACAGATACATATAAAAAACATGAAGACAAACCAAGAATTATTCAAAGAGCATTGGCTTTAAAGGCTGCACTAGAGCAGATGAAAATTAATGTAGATGCAGAGGAATTAATCGTGGGGAATCGTACTGCCGGAGTGCGTTATGGCGTTGTATTTCCTGAGAGTGGAAGTACATGGGTAGACAAAGAGTTTGAGACTCTTCCAACAAGACCTCAAGATCGTTTCCAAGTTCATAAGGAAGATATTAAGACATTTCGAGAAGTTATCAAACCATACTGGGAAGGAAAGTCATTGGAAGATGTCCTAAACAAAAGATATGGAAAGGAAATGAATCAAATTGGCAAGATCGTAAAGATCAATCAAAAGGATCATGCACAGGGGCATATTTGTCCCAATTGTGTAGAGTGGCTTCAGTTTGGACCAGAAGGTTACAAAAGAAGAGCAGAAGAAAAATTAAAACAGGCAGAGAAGGAATCTGAAAAATTATTCTATGAGGCAGTTATTCTTGTGATGGAGGGTGCCAAAACATATATGGTAAGATACCATGACTTAATGATGGAAAAGGCACAGGAAGAATTGGATGAAGACAAGAAAGCTATGATGATAAAGGTAGGAGAAAACTGTAAGAATTTAAGTGTACGCCCAGCCGAAAGTTTTCATGAAGCAGTGCAGTCTATATGGTTTTTATTTGTTATTTTACAGATGGAATCCAACGCATCTTCTTTTTCACCGGGACGTTTGGACCGTCATTTGATTCCATATTATGATAAGGACATTGCAAATGGAAGTTTAAATAAAGAGGATGCACTAGAGATTATAGAAAACCTTTGGCTTAAATTTAATGAGATTGTTTATATGAGAAATTCTGGGGGAGCCAAATATTTTGCTGGATTTCCAATTGGATTTAATATTGCAGTAGGTGGACAAGATGAAGAGGGAAATGATTATGTCAATGATTTATCATTTTTATTCTTAAAGGCACAGCAGCATATTGGATTGCCACAGCCTAACTTATCTGTTCGTCTCCATGAGGCAACGGGAGATAAACTACTAAAAGAAGCCGTACGCACAGTTGCCCTTGGAAGTGGAATGCCACAGTTTTTTAATGATAAAGCTGTAATTCCAGCCATTGAAGAACTTGGAATTGAGGAGATGGATGCAAGAGATTACGCCATTGTCGGTTGTGTGGAACTAACAACACAGGGAAATAACCTTGGATGGAGTGATTCTGCCATGTTTAATTTAAATAAGGCATTGGAAGTTACTTTGACCGGTGGAACCTGCCTTTTAACAGGAGAAGAGATTGCTCCTGATTATGGGAAATTAACAAGCTATGATACCTTTGAAGATTTAGAAGAAGCATTTAGAAAAGAGATTGATTACTTTATGGATCAAATGCTCCTTGCATGTGAACAAGTAGAAAAGGCTCATATAGATTTACTTCCATCGCCATTTTTATCTGCAACCATTGATAACTGTATGGAAAATGGAATGGACGTTACAGCAGGAGGAGCAAAATACAACCTTTCTGGAATTCAGATGATTCAGGTTGCAAACCTTGCAGACAGCTTAGCGGCAATCAAACAATTAGTATATGATGAAAAAAGATTTACAAAAGAAGAAGTCTTAGAAGCTTTGAAACATGATTTCAAAGGAAATGAAATTATGAGAAAAATGATGCTTCATAAAGTTCCAAAGTACGGAAATGATGTGGATATGGTAGATGCCATGGGAACAAAATGGGCAGAGTATTTTAAGAATCGGTTGCGTACCTTTAAAAACTTTAGAGGGGGGCCATACCACACAGGAATGTATACCGTATCTGCCCACGTACCTATGGGTGAAAATGTAGGAGCATCACCAGATGGACGTTTTGCAAAAGAGCCTCTAGCAGATGGGGGAATGTCACCAGTGTATGGAAGAGATATGAAAGGACCAACAGCAGTATTAAAATCAGTATCAAAATTAGATAAAACATTGACAACCAATGGTGGACTTTTAAATATGAAATTCTTGCCAGAATTCTTCGAAACAGAAACAGGCATTGATAAATTTGCAAACTTTTTAAGAAGTTTTGTAGATTTAGAGATTCCACACATTCAGTTTAATGTAGTAAGGAAAGAAGATTTATTAGCGGCCAAGGAACACCCAGAACAATATAGAAGTTTAACGGTCAGGGTGGCAGGATACACCGCCTATTTTACGGAACTTGCCCAAGAACTACAAAATGAAATTATTGCAAGAACAAGTTATGGAGATATCTAAATGGAAGGAAATATATTTGATATTCGACGTTTTTCCACTCATGATGGAGATGGAATCCGAACGACTATATTTTTCAAGGGATGTCCTTTATCCTGTGTGTGGTGTCAGAATCCAGAGGGAATTTCAATTACGAGAAGGCCCCTTTATTTTGAGAACCGATGTATCAACTGTGGTACTTGTATCACTCTTTGTAAGCATGGTGGCATGGAGATGAAAGACGGAAAGCTGCATATAAATCCTAAGGCAGAGGAAAAATGGGAAGAGTTAATCTATCACTGTCCAGCAGGAGCCATTCAAATGGATTCTAAGACATACAGTGTTGAAGAAGTGATGGAGGAAATTCAAAAAGACAAGGTGTTTTATAAGCATGGAGGTGGAATTACCCTGTCTGGGGGAGAACCACTGTTTCAGGGAGAGTTTGCAAAAGAGTTGTTAAAACAGTGCAAAAAAGTAGGAATCCATACAGCCATAGAAACAGCGCTCCATGTGAAATCAGAAGTCTTAAAAGGAGTGCTTCCATATCTTGATATGGCATATGCAGATTTAAAACTAATCAATGATAAGGCACATGAAAAATATACAGGTACATCCAACGAACTTATAAAAAAGAATATAGAAATACTCTTATCCTCTAACATCAAGGACAAAGTGGTAATTCGTACTCCTATGATTCCAGAGATTACAACTTCAAAGGAAAATATCAAAGGAATTGCAGAATTTATTGCAGGGATTTATCCAGAAGTTTCTTATGAAATTCTAAATTACAATCCACTGGCACAGGCAAAATATCATTTGGTAAATCAGGAGTATTGCTTTGATGAAAACCAAAAACTGTATTCCAAAGAAAAAATGAAAGAGTTTGGAAAATGGGCAGAGGAAGCAGGAGTCAAACACGTTATCATTGAGTCGTGAAAATAATATGGACATTTAAAAAATTATGTATTAAAATTAATACAAAGGGAATGATATTTATCTATCACGAGAAGGAGGAGCGTATGAATTCAGAAAAGAGAAAGGTTTTAAGTTACTGTATGGCATTGCTGCTAGCATTTACCACAATTTTTTCGGGGGGGGCATTGCAAATGCAGCAACCCTAAAGAATGATGACAAGGAAGTAGCTACCAGTAATGAGTATTTTGCAGTCACTACCAATGAAAAAGGACAGAAGGTCTATGAACTAAAACGGAATGTTGAAAACGGACTGGACTTAACGTTAGAGAATGGAGAAAGTGCAATCTTAGATGGTAAGGGTTATACCATTGATGGGAGGGATGGGTTGCTTATCTCTGATTCTGCCACAGGAACAAATGCCAACATTGATTCAACACGAGGATTAATGGTTAGTGGAAGTGGAACACTTACCATAAAGGACGCAATCTTAAATGGAGGAGATTTTTATAGCGGGAATGGTGGTGATAAAGCTGGCTCTGAAGGTGTCCATGTGGATAAAGGATGTAACCTTATCTTAGATGGAACTGTGATTATGAAAGGAAAGAAGTATAGTGTTTCTTATAAAGAAAACTTGATGGGGTTATATTTTGAGGGGAATCATCTTGTAATGAAAGAAAACAGTAAGATTACCATAGGCGACAGTGAAGATGAGAGGTCAATGACCTTTCATGGACATTTATTTGATATAGAAGATAAGGTTACTTTAACTACTGGAAAGATTGTAATACAAAACGGAAAATATGCTTCTTCCAATGATATAATTTCAAAGAAGATTGACGAATCAAAATTGGCTTCAAGTACGTTAGGTGTGGGTACTTTCAATGACTTAACTATCAAATCTTATTCTAATGGAAAACAACTGAAAGAAGAGACCTATTGGCAATATTCAGATAAGATATATAAAGTCAATGAATTACCAGTAATCAATGATACAAAATATAAACTAAAGGGCTGGTATATAGATGCTGATATGAAGAATCCGTTGATAGATGGAACAGAAATAAACGGCGATACAACTATTTATGCTAATTATAATCAGATTGCAGGAGATGTCACTTTCCAAAGTAATGGAGGAAGTCAGATTGCAAAGCAACAGGTGAAAGTAGGGGAGAAAGTACAAAAACCAGCCAATCCAACAAGGTCGGGATATACATTTAAAGGATGGTACAAGGATGCGGGATGCACCAGTGCATATGACTTTAATGCAAGTGTAAGTGGGGATATGACTCTCTATGCAAAGTGGGAAAAAACATCACAAGTGGCGGCGAAAAAATCTATCACAAAAGCAACGGTTTCAAAAATAAAATCTGTGACTTATTCTGGATTTTATAAAAAGCCATCAGTGACCGTAAAGTACGCTGGAAAGAAACTGAAAAATGGAAGCGATTATACCCTTAGTTATAAGAACAACAAAAAGGTTGGAAAAGCAACAGTAACAATCAAAGGAAAAGGCAATTATACTGGAACGAAAAAAGTTACCTTTAAGATTAAGACTCGAAAGAAGGGGGTCTATGCCAAAGGAATCTACAAAGTAGATGTAGGAGGTCTGGCAGGGCATAAGAAAGCCAGCAGTAAATCAAAAGTAATCGTCCATTATCCAAAGGGAAAGAAGTTAGAAGTAACAAAAGTAATTCGTAAGAAGACACCAAAGAAAACCTATGTATGGTTAAAAGTAAAGTATAAAGGAAAGACATCTTATATTTACGGAAAATATGTAAAATAGAAAAAATGAGCAATCCAATTTGGGATTGCTCATTTTTTTGTCGATTATTCAATTCCATATTCTTTGTATAATTTAGCTTTAAATGTAGTGTCTTTTGTGGCTCTTTTAAGATCATCCAATCGATTATCATCTAAAAGAGATTCCGTTAATTTTGAAAATCGAGATTCACCCTTGGTAAGTCCTTCAGCAAGCCCCTCAGCAAGTCCCTTGGTGCGTCCTTCAGCAAGCCCCAATTCTTTTGCTTCTTCTTGTAAGTCTTTCATTACAAATTCTTCATCGTATTCTGTTAATATAGATTTCATAACATCTGCCCTCCGAACCTTTAAAAACTGAGCTAGGATTCCTTCTTCAATGGATTCGTCAATAGATTTAATGACAGCATCTTCGATAGATAGAATCTTTGCATATTTTCGGGTTTTAGCAATAAAAGCAGAATATTCATATAATGTGGAACATTTGTTAAGAAGATTTTCGTTCTTCCCAAAGTTCATGTTGATTACATGGACTCTTAATTCAAGCTGAGGATTCTCTTGTGGTTGTTCAAATGCATCAGATAAATATAATTCTACTTCTTCACCAATTTCTTCTTCTCCATTATACAACACAACGACCCTTGGTGTGGGAATTTTTACTAAATTTGTCCGATAAAAGTTTACCTTTTGTGCGGAGGCTCGTACTTTGTTGTTCGTATAGATTCATAAAGTTATTAATGAGAAAGGACACGTCATTTTTCATCTTTAAAAAAATAGCATTATCTAATGTGTTGATTTTCAAATCCATTGTATCGGTGTAATTTGTGTCATTTAAAGCATTATAAAGCTGCAATGCGTTTTTGGGTTCTGAAAATAACATACAGAATACGCGGTCTTTAAAATTTCGGTTAATTGTGATTTCTTTCATTGTAAAATTTCCTCCTTGGTAGATTGAATGAATTGGATATTATCAAGAAAGAAATTTCCCTTTGAATTTTAGACATATAGATATGAAAAAAGATGAGATAATAGAGATGATATCTTTCTGAACATCATGATTATCTCATATTCTGTATTATATGTCAATATATGGAATTATTAGATTGCTCATTTTTTTTGCGTGCGTTTATAAATAATGTATCTTGGACGATGTTTTGTCTCTAAATATATTTTTCCAATATATTCACCGATGATTCCAAGACTTATGATTTGTACACCGCTTAAAAAGCAGATGAAACAGGTGGTAGATGCCCAGCCAGGAACTGTATGTCCTTGAAATGTCCCAATAATAGACCAGAGAACACCAAGAAAACTAAATCCAGCAACAAGAATTCCAAAAGAGGAAATCATTCGGATTGGCTTAGAGGAGAAACTTGTAATTCCATCAAGAGCAAGAGAAATCATTTTTCCAAGAGGATAATGACTTGTTCCGTTCATTCGTATTTTTCGGTCATAATACACGCAAGTATGTTGGAAACCAAGGAGAGGAATCATACCTCTAAGATAAAGATTAACCTCCTTATAGTTTGAAAGCTCGCACAATACCTGATTGGATAAAAGCCGATAATCGCTATGATTAGAGACCGTTTCAACGCCAAGAAAATGAAGAAGTTTATAAAAAAGCTGTGCGGTTGTTCGTTTAAAAATGTGATCACTTTTTCTTGAGTTTCGGACTCCATAGACAATATCATTGCCTGCCAAAAAAGCACTTATCATCTCATCCACAGCTTGAATATCATCTTGACCATCACAGTCAATGGTTATCGTAATATCACAGTGATTTTTTGCTTCCATAAGGCCAGCCAGTAAAGCATTTTGCTGTCCACTATTGTGGCTTAGTGATATGCCCATACAATGTTCATGTTTTACGCTTAAAAAGTCAATAATATCCCAGGTTTGATCACTACTTCCATCATCTACAAATAGAATTCTGCTGTTGTTATCAATGATATCTTGCCCAATTAGGGAATGAATCTTTTCAAAGAAATAAGAAGATGCCTCGGTAAGAATTGCCTCCTCGTTATAACATGGAATAATAAGATATAAAATTGGTTTGCTAGACATAAAAACCCCTTTCTGCTATTGTTCTTTATATTGTAACATTTATTGTGCAAAATGAGGAGAGAGAATAAGAAAATAGCTTGTAATGAAAGCAAACAGTAAGATTACCATAGGTGAGAGTAAAGATGAGCAACCCAATTTTGGGATTGCTCATTTTTTTGGTCGATTATTCAATTTCATATTCTTTGTATAGCGTAGCTCTGAATGTAGTGTCTTTTGTGGCTTTTTTAAGATCATCCAAGCGATTATCATCTAAAAGAGATTCCGTTAATTTTGAAAATCGAGATTCACCCTTGGTAAGTCCTTCAGCAAGCCCCTCAGCAAGTCCCAATTCTTTTGCTTCTTCTTGTAAGTCTTTCATTACAAATTCTTCATCGTATTCTGTTAATATAGATTTCATAACATCTGCCCTCCGAACCTTTAAAAACTGAGCTAGGATTCCTTCTTCAATGGATTCGTCAATAGATTTGATGACAGCATCTTCGATAGATAGAATCTTTGCATATTTTCGGGTTTTAGCAATAAAAGCAGAATATTCATATAATATGGAACATTTGTTAAGAAGATTTTCATTCTTCCCAAAGTTCATGTTGATTACATGTACTCTTAATTCAAGTTGAGGATTCTCTTGTGGTTGTTCAAATGCATCAGATAAATATAATTCTACTTCTTC
>JAQVEG010000030.1 GCA_028697725.1 Anaerostipes sp. | reverse complement strand
AAGAATTAAAAGTCTGGCATGAGAAAAGTGGTCTTCCACTAAAGCGATTTTTTAATACTAGCGGAATGATTTACAGAGAGCTGGGATTAAAGGATAAACTTCCAACTATGTCAGAAGAAGAACAGTATGAACTGTTGGCGACAGATGGAATGCTTGTAAAAAGACCATTAGTTGTTGGAGATGATTTTGTGCTGACAGGATTTAGAGTTCAGCAATGGGAAGAAACATTAATGAAGTAAATTTATCAAAGGGGGAAGTTAATTCCCTCTTTTTTTGACCTTAACACGTTACCATGATATAATAAAAATTGAACAATTTTATAAAATAATGAATTTGAATGGAGCATAAGATGAGTCAAAAAAAGGATGAATTAAATACAGACCGCTATTTTATATGGCCAGTTTTATGTGGGGCATTATTTCTGATTGCTGATGTTTTGCTTTTTTTTACAGATGCAAAGTCAGCATTTATTCTTGCTTTTGTAATTGTTGTATATTATGTTGCATTAGGGTATGCATCTGTATATAGTCGTAAGAGTCTCAAAAGAGATATTGTCAATCTTGCACTGGAAGAAAGTGGAGCACAGGCAGAGCTGATGAAGGAACTGCCAATTCCTTATGTTTTATTAGAGGGAGACGGAGAGATTCTGTGGGTGAATCATGCCATGGAGAAAGTTTTAGACGGAAAAGAATTGAATCGTCTACAACAATTGTTTCCTGAACTTGGAAGGAATCTGCTGCCATCGGAGATGAATCACGCCATTGCACATGTGAAGACCATGAAGGATAAGAACAACAAGGAAGTAGAGTGCTTCTATAAGTTGGAGATTCAAAGATTTCACGTAAGAGACAATAATGAATTTAGTACATTTTCAAGGGATACACAGTCAATGATTGCCGTTTACTTATTTGATCAGACACTTCTTAGAAAGTATATGATTGAAAGTGAAAATCAGCGAATGGCGGTAGGATTGATTTACATTGACAACTATGATGAAGTGGTTGCAAGTACAGATCCTGTTAAGCTATCCATGTTGCTTGCAGTTGCAGATCGTCGAATTAGTAAGTATGTACAGGAGATATCTGGAATTGTAAAGAAAACAGAAAAAGACAGATATCTTGTTATTTTTCAACAAAAGTGTTTGGAGAAGATGCAAAAGGATGAATTTATAATTTTAGAAGAGATTAAGAACATTAACTTGGGAAGTTCTATGCACATGACATTGAGTATCAGTGTGGGTATCAATGGAAACACCTATCAAGAAGCCTATGAGTCAGCCAGTGCAGGGATGGATTTGGCACTAGGGCGTGGTGGAGATCAAGCGGTTGTAAAGGATGGAGATGAAATCACATATTATGGTGGGAATTCTACTGTAGTTGAAAAGAATACCCGTGTAAAAGCTCGTGTAAAAGCACAGGCATTAAAGGAATTACTAGAATCCAAAGAAAATGTTGTGATTATGGGACACAAGATTCCAGATCCAGATTCCATGGGAGCAGCCATTGGGCTATACCGATTAGGTCTTTCTTTAGAGCGTAAGGCTCATATTGTTATGAATGAAGCAACCATGTCAGTAAGACCAATCATTGAAGACTTAAGTGAAAGTGAAGAATACGATGAAGATATGTTTATTAACAATGAGGAAGCGTTAGAGATTACAGATGAGAACACCTTGCTCATTGTTGTAGATGTAAACCATTCAAATTATACAGAATGTGAGAAGTTATTAAAGCAGACCCACACAATTGTTATTTTAGATCATCATCGCAAGATGAAGGATTCTATTGCCAATCCAGTGTTGTCTTATATTGAACCTTATGCATCATCTACTTGTGAGATGGTTGCTGAGATTTTACAGTATATTGATACAAAGCCAAAGTTAAAACCAAGAGAAGCAGATGCTATGTATTATGGAATGTTAGTAGATACAGATAGCTTTGTAAATAAGACAGGAGTGCGAACCTTTGAGGCAGCAGCATATCTAAAGAGAAATGGAGCGAACCTTACGAAAGTTCGTAAAATGTCTCGAACTAGTATGGATACATATAAAGTTCGTGCAAAAGCAATTAGTAATTCAGAGATTTTATATGGAGAATTTGCAATTACAACCCTTATAGGGGCTGGAATTGATAGTCCAACAGTAGTGGGAGCCCAAGTGTCAAACGAACTGCTCAATATTGATGGAATTAAAGCTTCCTTTGCTTTGACAGCAATTGAAGACCGAGTATATGTAAGTGCCAGATCCATTGATGAGATTAATGTGCAGAAGATTATGGAACAGTTTGGTGGCGGTGGTCATTTAACAGTTGCAGGGGCACAGCTTGTTGATGTATCATTATATGACGCAACATTGATTATTAAAGAAACATTATGTGAAATGAGAGATAAAGGAGAAGTATAGTGAAGGTAATTTTATTAGAAGACGTTAAAACCGTAGGAAAAAAGAATGACATTGTAGAAGTCAACAATGGATATGCTAGAAACGTTTTATTTCGCAAGAATTTAGGAGTGGAAGCAACAAAGAAAGCAATCAATGATTTAAAGCTAAAAATAGCCCACGATGATAAAATTGCACAAGAAAAATTGGAAGAAGCCAAGGCTTTTGCCAAAGAGATTGAAACAAAAGAAGTTGTGGTAAAGATGAAAGTGGGAGAAGGCGGAAGAACATTTGGATCAATTTCTACCAAAGAGATTGTGAATGCTGCAAAGAAGCAGTTAGGATTTGAGTTAGATAAGAAGAAAATGCACGCAGATCATATTAAGTCATTAGGAATTTACGATGTATCAGTGAAAGTACATCCAAAAGTAACTGCGAATTTAAAAGTTAAAGTAGAAGAGGATAAATAAAAATGGATGAAGCATTTATCAAAAAGATACAACCCAATAGTATAGAGGCCGAACAGTCCGTTATCGGTGCCATGATTATGGATCGAGATGCAATTGCGGATGTATCAGATATTGTGAATGCAGATGATTTTTATCAAAAGCAGAACGGTGTTCTTTTTGAGTCAATGGTGGAGCTTTATAAAGAAGGGAAACCAGTAGACTTGGTAACGCTTCAGAATAAATTACGGGAAAAGGATGTTCCAGAATCCATGAAAAGCCTTGAATTTATTCGAGATTTAATCGAGGCAGTGCCAACATCTGCAAATGCTAAACAGTATGCCAATATTGTAAAAGATAAGGCAACCTTGCGCAAATTGATTCGGGTAAGCGAAGAGATTACAAAGGAATGTTATCTTGGAAAAGAAGAAGTAGATACAATATTAGATGACACAGAAAAAAATGTGTTTGGACTTCTTCAAGAGACAAGTGGAAGACAGGATTTTGTGCCAATTGATCAGGTGGTACTAAACACCTTAGAAGGAATCGAAACTGCGGCCTCAACTTCAGGAAAGATTACAGGAGTTGCAACAGGATTTGATGATCTTGATTTTAAATTAACAGGACTTCATGCATCAGAGCTTATTATGGTAGCGGCAAGACCAGCCATGGGAAAAACAGCTTTTGTGTTGAATATTGCACAGCATGCTGCAATTCGGAACAATGTGCCAACAGCTGTATTTAGTCTGGAAATGTCCAAGGAACAATTAGTGACTCGTTTAATGGCAATGGAGGCAATGGTAGATTCTCAGGCGATTCGTACAGGAGAGCTTCAAGAGACGGATTGGGAAAAACTAATGGAAAGTGCAGGCTCTATTGGAAGAGCGCCTTTGATTATTGATGATACGCCGGGAATCACAGTTGCAGAACTTCGTTCTAAGTGTAGAAGATATAAGCAGACTCAGGGACTTGGACTTATTATTATTGATTATTTACAGTTAATGTCTGGTGGAAAGCGTTCAGAGTCCAGACAACAGGAGATTTCGGAGATTTCACGTTCTTTAAAAGCCTTGGCTCGTGAGATGGATGCGCCAGTTATTGCACTGTCTCAGTTAAGTCGTATGGTAGAACAAAGAAAGCCGCCAAAACCAATTTTGTCTGACCTTAGAGAATCAGGATCCATCGAGCAGGATGCCGATGTGGTAATGTTCATTTATCGTGATGATTACTACAACGAAGATTCAGATAAAAAAGGTCTTGCTGAGATTATTGTGGCAAAACAGAGAAATGGTTCTACGGGAAGTGTTGAATTAGTCTGGTTAGGACAATACACCAAATTTGGAAACAAAGAAAGATTACATTAACTTATTTGTCGAATCATAATAGAAAACAGTGAAAAGCATCATCTTTTAGATGGTGCTTTTTCTTGTGCCAAAATCCATATCTATTCTATAATTGTACTTAAGAAAGGATGGAAGTTATGAAAGAAAATAAGCGGATGATTGGAGATGTTTCCAAGGAGTTAGGTGTACCGAAGCATACCATTAGAGCATGGGAAAATGAACTACAACTGGATATACCAAGAGATGAAAAAGGATATCGATATTATGGGGATCATGAAATGTACATATTACGAAAAATCACAGATATGAAGCGACATGGGATGATTCCAGAAGAAATTCAAAAGGAAATACCAAAAAATGTGATTCCATTTCCAGAGGGACAAAATGTTCCCAGCCTTGACCATAAAATGCTTCAGTTTCAGAATATTATGGTTAAAATGATGGGACGAGCTTTAAATGAACAAAAAGAAGTCTTTTCAAGAGAGATTGCAGGAGGTGTAACAGCTCAATTATCCAAAGAGCTAGATTATCAATTTCGTATTCGAGAAGAACATCAAGAACAAAGGTTTCAAAAAATTGATGAACTCATTCGGATTCAGCAAAAGACAAGAGAAGAAATAGCGGCAACGAGAGAAAAGAAAAGCTGGTTTCGAAGAAAAAAATCATAAAAAAAAAGAAATGCAAAATCTGCATTTCTTTTTTAATTGATTATTCTTGGCTAATAGCCCCTGTTGGACATCCGTCTGCACAAGCTCCACAGTCTAAGCAAGTATCTGCGTCAATAACGTATTGACCATCTCCTGCACTGATAGCTCCTGCTGGACAAGCTCCTTCACAAGCACCACATGATACACAAGCGTCTGAAATTACATATGCCATAATTATGTTCCTCCTTATAAGATTAATGTTAAAATAGTAACAAAGTACTATCTGACTATGTACATTTTAATATAATATTCATCTAATATCAAGTGAATTATTGTTTTTTTAAAAGTAATGTAATATAATAAGTGGTACTACAATAGAAATGGAGGAATTTTCAGTGAGTCAAATTACAAAAGAAACAACAATCGGAGAAGTTTTGAGAATTGATGAGAATCTTGCGGCTATTTTAATGGCATCAGGAATGCATTGTGTAGGATGCCCATCTTCACAAGGTGAATCTGTAGAGGAAGCTGCTTTTGTTCATGGAATGAATGCTGACGAATTAGTTGGTAAGTTAAATGAATATTTAGCAACTAAAAACTAAATAAATCAAAAGGAAGGTTGGCAGAGTGGGTTCTTTGCCAACTTTTTTCTTTATCATGAAAGGGGGCCATAATGAAGCGAATTATAGTTGCATGTGGAAGCGGGGTTGTTACTTCAAAAGTAGTTGCAGATAAAGTAAGCCGTTTGCTAAGTCAGAACGGAATTGAAGCTCAGGTACTGCCCATTGATATTGCAGATGTGGAATCATATATAGAAGGCAGTGTTGCTTATGTCGCAATTACGAAAGTTCGAAAGGAATACCCACTTTTGGTGGTAAACGGCATTACATTTTTGACTGGAGTTGGCCAGGATGCAGAACTTAGAAAATTAATTGAAGTGTGTCGATAATACATAAAAATAAAGTAGGAGACAATTGATATGATTGTCTCCTACTTTATTTTATAATTGTGACATAAGTTCAATAGCATTCTTTGCAAGGATGATCTTTAGATGTTCCCGGAATAATGCATTTGTTGCATAAGTATGGGGAACTAATCCACTATATTCATTTAAAATATTTAAAATTGGTTTAAAGTCATAAGTGTTATCTTCGCTGGAAAGCCAAAGATAATATTGTCCATCCACATCATCTTTATATAATTCACTTTCATGTGGATAATCTTTGATTAATCTTGCAATATGGCCAACATCCTCTAAGGAATCAAAGCTAAATACATAACTTGAAGTATCAGAAGAAGATACAGCTGTCTCATTCTCAGTTTCAGATAAAAATGATTCTGTGGGTAATTGCCCCAGCATATCTAAAAATTCATCTGGATTCCCAGAGATCAATTTACCTGTTGCAGCATGAAGAAGTCCACCTAACTTATCGTTGTGCTTTGTAGAATTCTTGTCTGCATCTACTTTTGTAATAATAAGAATTAGACATTCTTTTGATTTTGGAATTGCCTCTACCATCAACGGAGCATTGTCAGTATCAAATCCAAGTTGATCTGATGCCTGCTTCATTAAATCTTGAAAAAGATCCTGTGCATTGTTAGAGCCAAATGCTAGATCATTTAACAATGTTTCCTTGCCAGCAAGGTCGGCCTTAGTTAAGGTGCATCGAATTTGATTATCACTAATACGTTCTATCTTCATAATTATCACTCCCTTACTTTATGTATAGTATAATCGCTAGACAATATTGTGTAAAGTCTTTCGTTTTATTTCCATTAAATTACAGAAATTGTAAAAATAAATTGAAATTATTTACAATATAGGTTATAATATCCTTAAAGAAAGTGATCGCGACACTTTCTTCATGAATTTTATATATCATAGCACCGAATTCATAGAAAAGAAAGGAATTTTCATGAAGTATTATAGTGATTTATTGGAATATCTATCATTAGGAGTGGCAATCCAGGTGAATGGTGTTTCCGTTAACGGAGAGAACCAGGAATACATGAATCATTTATTAGAAGAAAGTGATTCCTACATGAAGGATTTTGAAGTAGACGAGGAAGGAGAGATTTATGCTGTAAATTACCAATATGTTACCAATGACTAACAAAGAATCATACAATTCTAAGAGCAGACCAGAGGATTTACTGGTCTGCCTTTTTATAATCAAGGATTCCTTCATAGACTGCCATGACAATTTTATCTTGATAGGAGGAAGTGGACAACTTTTGGCATTCATCTAGATTACTCAAGAACCCACATTCTACGATAACAGTAGGATAGGGATTGTCTCGAAGAAGGTAGTAATCTGAATTTGCTTTTGAGACTCTTGTATTAGAAGGCTCCACTTTTTGTTTTAAGGATGTTTGAATACAATCGGCTAGTCGTTTACTCTCTTCAAATCCAGCATAATAGAATACTTGGGCTCCTTTAATATCCCCTCTTGGATAACTATTTTGATGAATACTAATTACAAAAGAGGGTTCGCTGCTGAGAATTAACTGTTTTCTCTTCTCCAAATCCTGACGCTTTCCTTGAGGACTTAAGTTATAGTCTCCAGATCTTGTTAATTTTATGTTATATTTTTTCTTTTCTAATTTTTTCTTTAATTTTTTACCAATTTGAAGATTAAGATCTTTTTCTAATACGTCTTGAGAGCCGACTTTTCCAGGATCATTTCCACCATGACCAGGATCGATAATTATGAGATTATCATGGTGAAATATGTTACTTACATAATTAGATTTTGTAAGCACACCACAAAAAAGAAGTAAAATGAAAGTGAAAAAAGAGAGAAATATGGCTATTTTTTTGACAGGCATATAAATAGTCCTTTTTTTTAGTATATTCGGAAACTTTATTTTTAGAAAGATAAATGATATACTACGAATAAGACAGTCAAGGATTTCTTGATTGAGCTTAGAAAGAAAGGGTTTGATATGGAAACAAAAGTAATTCAAATCAGAGACATAGAAAAGCAAAAGGATGATATTGAGGAAGCTGCAGAACTGATTCGACAAGGACAAGTTGTGGCGTTTCCAACCGAGACAGTATATGGATTAGGTGCAGATGGATTGAATGAAACTGCCGTTACACAGATATACGAAGCAAAGGGAAGACCCTCAGATAATCCATTGATTTTGCATGTGAATTCTATGGCAATGGTAAGGGAGCTTGTGACATTGATTCCAGAGAAGGCACAGACTGTGATGAATCGGTTTTGGCCGGGACCATTGACAGTGATTTTACCAAAGAGTGAAAGAGTTCCAAAGAAAACAACAGGTGGGCTGCAAAGCGTAGCCATTCGTATGCCAGAACATAAACTTGCATTAGTCTTGATTGAGAAGGCGGGAGTACCGATTGCAGCGCCAAGTGCTAATACATCAGGAAGACCAAGTCCTACAAGAGCAGAACATGTGAAGGAAGACTTGTCTGGAAAGATTCCCATGATTTTAGATGGGGGAAAAGTATTTGTTGGTGTGGAATCAACAATTGTTGACTTTACAAGTGAGGTTCCGGTTATTTTACGTCCTGGACATATTTCAAAGAAGCAGCTGGAGAATGTTTTAGGCTGTGAGGTTTTAATGAATCAAGGACAGACAGATAAGGTTCCAAAGGCACCAGGAATGAAGTATACGCATTATGCACCAAAGGCTAATATGATTTTAGTTCTTGGAGATGACAATCAGAAAGTTGTAGATAAGATTAACGAGGAGACAAAGAAGGAACATCAAGAAGGCAGAACCGTTGGAATTATTGCAACAGATGAGAATATGGAATTTTATCATGGCGATTATGTGTTTTCATTGGGCAGCAGACAGAATATGGATGAAGTCATGCTGCACTTATATGGAACAATCCGCCAATTTGACCATACCAATGTGGATGTGATTTATTCTGAAGGCTTTGTGGGAATGGAGCAGGAAGAAGCGATTATGAATCGCTTGATAAAGTCATGTGGTCATGAAGTAATAAAAGTATAAAGGAGAAAAGTTTGAAAAAGATTATATTTGTAAGTATGCATAATACTTGCAGAAGTTTTATGGCAGAATCTATTCTAAGACAGTATTTAGAAGATACACATAGAACAGACATTGAAGTGATTTCGAGAGGGCTGGTTGTGTTATTTCCAGAACCAGTGCATCCGAAAGCGGCAGATTTAGTCAGACAAAGTGGAATTAAGATTATTGACTTTAAAGCTTCTCAGTTGACACAAGAAGAAGTAGAAGAAAGTGATTTGATTTTGACTATGTCAGATGATCAAAAGGAAAAGGTACTCAGTGAATATCATGGGTACAAAGAAGTAGTAACAATCAATGAGTATGCGAATAATCCAGGAGGAGTAATTGATCCTTATGGAATGGATGAGGAAGCATATGAAAAGTGCTTTGTTCAAATAACACAGTTTATGCAAAAAATTTGGAATGAAAAATTAGGAGGGAATAACATGATAGGAATTGGTTGCGATCACGGTGGATATGCTTTAAAACAAGCAGTAATTAAGCATTTACAAGATAAGGACTATGCAGTGAAAGATTATGGCTGCTATAGTGAAGAGTCTTGTGATTACCCCATCTATGGAAAAGCTGTTGCAAAAGGAATTCAGAAAGAAGAAATCGAGTTGGGAATCCTTATTTGTGGAACAGGAATTGGAATTTCAATTGCTGCAAATAAAGAGAAAGGTGTTCGTGCAGCACTGTGTAGCGATACCTTCAGTGCAAAGGCAACAAGAGAACACAACAATGCGAATATTTTAGCAATGGGGGCAAGGGTTGTAGGAGAAGGTCTTGCGCTGGAAATTGTTGACGCTTTTTTAGAGACTAAGTTTTCTAATGATGAAAGACATATTCGACGTATTAATATGATAGAAGAATAAAAGAGAGACAAAGCATCTTTACGATGCTTTGTTTCTTTTCATAAAAAAATATTGACTTTCGATTTTTTTAGGAATATTATTATCAATGATTAAGACGAGGATGTTTCTAAATAAAGGGGGACACCTTGTCTTTTTTGCCCTTTATTTTAGAAGAGGATAATAAAAGGAGATGATAAGATGGGAGATTTAGCCAAAGAGTTGATGGCAAAATTACAGTTACATACTGATTTTGTGATTCCAATCTTTGGAGGGATTCCGGTGCCACATTCGACGGTTGTTACCTGGGGGATTATGGCATTTGTGCTGATACTCTGTTTGATTTTTGTGAGAAATTTAAAGATTGTTCCACAGGGACCACAGGTATATGTAGAAATGCTAGTAGGATTCATTTATAACTTTATCGGAGATCTTCTAGGAGAGAAAGGAAAGCGATACATACCATATCTTGGTACGGTACTGATTTTCTTGGCAGTGTCTAACGTGTCTGGCTTCTTTGGAGTTACACCACCGACGAAGGATTTGAACGTAACAGCAGGATTAGCAGTTATGAGTTTATGTGTCATTATATACTCTGGAATCCATGAAAAAGGAATGAAAGGCTGGCTGAAGAGTTTTGTTGAGCCAATGCCGATGATGTTGCCTTTAAACATTTTAGAGATGTTTACAAGACCATTATCACTTTGTATGCGTTTGTTTGGTAATATTTTGGGGGGATTTGTATTGATGTCATTGATTGACATTGCGGCACCTGCAATTATACCAATCGCATTTAGTTGTTATTTTGATTTTTTTGATGGGCTTTTGCAAGCCTATGTATTTGTACTATTAACATCACTATTTATTAGCGAAGCAATTGAGTAAGAAAAGGAGATTAGAATTATGGGATTAGTAGGAATCGGAGCAGGAATTGCAGTATTAACAGGACTTGGAGCAGGAATTGGTATTGGAATTGCAACAAATGGAGCGTTGAACGCAATTGCAAGACAGCCAGAAGAATCAGGAAATATTAATAAAACTTTGATTCTTGGATGTGCATTAGCAGAAGCAACAGCTATTTATGGACTGGTAATTTCTATTTTACTTATCGTATTAAAATAATTCTTAGGAGGCGATTTGAATGTTTTTACAATTAAATATGGAGGTTTTTTGGACATTCTTTAATATTATCGTTTTCTTTTTTATCCTCCGAAAGTTTTTATTTAAACCAGTGACAAAGATTATGGAAGAGAGAAAATCCATGATTACAAAAGGATTAGATGAAGCTGATGCAGCAAAGGAAGAAGCTCAGAAGATGAAGACAGAGTATGAGGCATCCATTGCAAATGCAAAAGAGGAAGCGCAGGAAATTATTGCGGATGCAAAAGATCGTGCGAATATGGAGTATCAAGGGAAGATAAAACAGGCGAATGAAGAAATTGCACAAATGAAAGAAAGTGCAAGTGAAGATGTAAAGGCAGAAAAAGAGAGGGCTATGGCCAGCTTGCAGTCTGAAATTGCAGGAATCGCACTGTTAGCAGCCAGTAAGGTTGTGGAAAAAGAAGTGGACAAAGCCAGTAATGAACAATTAGTGGACGATTTCCTAAAAGAGGCAGGTGTCTAATATGAGAAGGATAGCGGTTACTTATGGGAAAGTCCTATTAGAACTGAATATTTCAGAAAGCAGTATAAATGAAAGCAAAAAGATTCTCATAGAGAATTCGGATTTGATTGAAGTTTTTGAGAATCCCAGAATTTCTGAGGAAGAAAAAAATCATGTAATTGAAAAATTATTTCCCAAAGAGATTCAGAACTGTTTAAAAACCATGATTGTAAATCAAGACATGGATTGTGTTTTAGATGCTATTTCACAATGGGAAGAAATGAATCGAGAAAAGAAGCATGGTATTTTAGCTGTTTATCGATACGTGACCAAACCGTCAGAAAGCCAAATATCTCGAATCAAAGAATACTTGAAAAAAGAATATAAGGCTGAGCATGTGGAACTTCAGATGATAGAAGATGCCACATTAATTGGAGGGTTTATACTTCAGGTAAAGGATAGAGTCATTGATCGTAGTACGAAAGGGAAACTTAGAAACATGAGACAAAATATTGTGCGGAGGTGAGTATAGTTGAGTACAATTAGACCAGAAGAAGTTGTAAATGTGTTAAAGGATCAAATTGAAAATTTTGACACAAAAACAACAGTGGAAGAAGAAGGATCCATTATAGAAATTGCAGATGGAATTGCCACTGTATATGGTATGGAACAAGCCATGTATGGAGAATTGGTTGTTTTTGAAACAGGAGTTCATGGATTGGTTATGAACGTTGAAAGAAAGGCAATTGGATGCGTACTTCTTGGAAGTGATTATGGATTACAGGAAGGTTCTAAAGTAAAAAGAACAGGAGTACAGGCAGATATTCCAGTGGGAAATGAAGTAGTTGGACGTGTTGTTAATGCCATTGGAGAGCCAATTGATGGAAAAGGAGAAATCAAGGCAGATACAAGACGACCAATTGAACATGAAGCAGCAGGAGTTATTGATCGTCAATCAGTTGATCAGCCAATGGAAACAGGTATTTTGGCAATTGACTCAATGTTCCCAATTGGAAGAGGACAAAGAGAATTAATCATTGGTGACCGTCAAACAGGAAAAACGGCCATTGCCATTGATACTATTTTAAATCAAAAAGGAAAAGATGTTATTTGTATTTACGTTGCCATTGGGCAGAAAGCATCTACAGTATCTCAGTTAGTAACTACATTAAAGAAGCATGGTGCTATGGATTATTCGGTCATTGTATCTGCATCGGCAAGTGATAAAGCATCTTTACAATATATTGCACCTTATTCAGGGACAGCGATTGCAGAACATTTTATGAGTCAGGGAAAAGATGTCTTGATTGTTTATGATGATTTGAGTAAGCACGCAGTGGCATATCGTACAATTTCTTTACTATTGGATCGTCCACCAGGACGTGAAGCTTATCCTGGAGATGTTTTCTATTTACATTCAAGATTGTTAGAGAGATCTTGTCGTTTAGACGAAGCCCATGGAGGTGGCTCTATTACAGCACTTCCAATTATAGAAACACAGGCAGGGGATGTGGCAGCATACATTCCAACCAATGTTATTTCTATTACAGATGGACAGATTTTCTTAGAAAGTGAATTGTTCTTTTCAGGAGTTAGACCGGCGGTAAATGTAGGACTTTCTGTATCTCGTGTAGGTGGGGCAGCCCAGACAAAGATTATGAAGAAAGTGGCAGGATCTCTTCGTATTGATCTTGCACAGTATCGAGAATTAGAAGTTTTCACCCAGTTTAGTTCTGATTTAGATTCAGGAACCAAAGATACGTTGAATCATGGGGCGCATTTAATTGAATTGTTAAAGCAGCCATTGTGTAACCCAATGTCGTTACATAAGCAGGTGGTATTGTTATATGCAGCAGCTCACAAGATGTTAGATGATATTCCAATTGGGGAATTGAAGAAAACAACTGAAGAGATGATAGCAGTAATTGAACAAAAGCACAAAGATGTTATGGATGAGATTGATACTAAGAAAGTCTTGACAGATGAATTGGGAACATCCATTGAAAATGCAATTTTAGAGTTTAAGAAGTAGGTGATTTCATGGCAAATATGAGAGAAATACGTACTAGAATGAAAAGTATTGGTGATACAATGAAAATCACCAATGCTATGTACTTAATGTCTTCTTCCCGTTTAAAAAAAGCCAGAAAACAGTTGGATGCAACAGCACCTTACTTTGAGTTGGTACAGGCAACATTGATTGATATTATGGATCATACCAGCACTTTGAGTCATGCTTTTGTAGACAAGCGGAAAAGAAAAGAAAAAAGGATAAAAGGATATTTGATTATGACTGCAGATCGAGGTCTTGCAGGTGCATACAATCACAATATTATAAAAATGGCAGAAGAGCAGATTGGAAATGACCCTGATGCAAGATTATTTGTGATGGGACACATGGGACATGCTTATTTCGGAAGAAGAAATGAAAAGCAAATGGATGATGATTTCCTATATACAACACAAGATCCAACCATCTATCGTGCAAGGAGAATTGCCGAAGAGATGATTGACTTGTTTGTAAAGGAAGAGATAGATGAGTTTTATGTTATTTATACAAAGATGATTTCATCTATTGCATCAGAGCCTAGAATTGTCCGAGTATTGCCATTGGATCGTAAAAACTCGTTACTTGTTAGACATAAGAAATCCACAAGAACAACTGAATTTTTACCTTCAGTGGAAGATGTACTAGACCGACTTGTTCCAAACTATGTAAAAGGTGTTGTATATGGAGCCATGGTAGAAGCATTTTCCAGTGAGTTGAATGCAAGAATGATAGCAATGGAAGGTGCAAGTAAGAGTGCCAGTGAAATGATTCAAAAACTTGGACTGTTATATAATCGTGCCAGACAGACAGCTATCACACAGGAAATTACGGAGATATCAAGTGGAGCTAAATCATTAAGAAAAGAAAGATAACGAAGGAAGGTAGACATATGGAAAAGGGAAAAATTGTTCAAATTTTAGGTCCGGTTATTGACGTAGAATTTGAAGGAAAACAACTTCCTCTAATTAACGATGCGTTGACTGTAGTCAATAAAGAAAAAAAAGTTGTCATGGAAGTGGCACAGCATACAGGAAATAATACCGTTCGATGTATCTTACTTGCAGCAAGCGAGGGGTTGCATAAAGGAATGGAAGTCACAGCAACAGGAAGCCCAATTAAGGTGCCAGTTGGAAAACAGACCTTGGGACGTATGTTCAATGTACTTGGAGAAGCCATTGATAATGGAGAACCTGTAGAAGGGGAAGAGCAATGGGCAATTCACAGAGAGCCTCCAAAATTTGAAGAACAAAGTCCAGTGGTTGAGATGTTTGAAACTGGAATTAAGGTTATCGATTTGTTAGCACCTTACGCAAAAGGTGGTAAGATTGGATTGTTTGGTGGAGCTGGAGTTGGAAAGACAGTTCTTATTCAAGAATTAATTCATAACGTTGCATCTGAACATGGTGGATATTCTATTTTTACTGGTGTTGGAGAACGTTCTCGTGAAGGAAATGACCTTTGGGGTGAGATGAATGAATCAGGAGTTATCAAAAACACAGCCTTAGTGTTTGGTCAAATGAATGAGCCACCTGGATCTCGTATGAGAGTTGCTCAGACAGGACTTACTATGGCAGAATATTTTAGAGATAAAGAAAAACAGAATGTATTATTGTTTATTGATAATATTTTTAGATATGTACAGGCAGGATCAGAAGTATCAGCTCTTCTTGGACGTATGCCTTCAGCGGTTGGTTATCAGCCAACACTTGCAAATGAAGTGGGAGCATTACAAGAACGTATTACTTCGACAAAGAATGGTTCTATTACTTCTGTGCAGGCAGTCTATGTACCAGCGGATGATTTAACTGACCCAGCGCCAGCGACAACATTTGCCCACTTAGATGCGACAACCGTATTATCAAGACAGATTTCAGAACAGGGAATTTATCCAGCAGTAGACCCACTAGAATCATCTTCTCGTATTCTGGAACCTGACATTGTAGGAGAAGAGCATTATGACGTGGCAAGACGTGTAGAAGAGGCACTTCAAAGATATAAAGAGCTTCAAGATATTATTGCGATTCTAGGTATGGAAGAGTTAGATGAAGAAGACAAGCTTGTAGTATATCGTGCAAGAAAGATTCAAAAGTTTTTATCACAGCCATTCCATGTTGCAGAAAACTTCACTGGAATTCCAGGAAGATATGTAACAGTACAGGAAACTGTGGAAGGGTTTAAAGCAATTTTAGATGGAGATATGGATGAATATCCAGAGACAGCATTCCTTATGGCAGGAAATATAGATGATGTAAAGGAAAAGGCAAAGGAGGTCTCTTAAATGGCAGAAACCTTTTATTTTGAGATTATTGCAAGTGACAAGAAGTTTTACAGTGGTGCTTGTGAACATGTAATATTTCCAAGTATTGATGGTAAAGTAGGAATTCTTGCAAACCATGAAGATATGGTAACAGCTTTAGTACCAGGAGAACTTCGCTATAAAATCGGGGGACAATGGCATGAAGCTGTGGTTGGAGAAGGATTTGCAGATGTAACAAGAGATTTTGTTGTTGTTCTTGCAGATACAGTAGAGCGGCCAGAAGACATCGACATCAATCGAGCCAAAGAAGCAAAAGCAAGAGCAGAAGAACGCTTGAAACAAAAGCAAAGTCGCCTTCAGTATTATCACACTCAGGCAGCACTTTCTAGAGCGATGGCAAGACTGAAAGTTACTGGAAAGTCAATCAGGTAGGTGGTTAGATATGATGCGATTAATCTTAGGCTGTATCTACGGTCTGATGATAGCATATATGATTTATCGATTCGTTTTGTATCAGATGAAAAAGTCTGAACATGAAACTGTGACACAAGGGAGTTTCCGAACAGTGGTGGGCTTTTTACTTCGTTATGTAATTATCGGAGTCAGCCTTTTAATAGCTTCTTTGTTTGGTAGATATTTTTTAATTGGCTCTATTGTGTGTGTCAGCTATCAATGGATGCTTATATGGAAACAGAGGAAGTCGTCATAAGACGGCTTCTTTTTCTGTTTGTGTGGTTGAATTGACATAGAAAGTATTGTAAGATATTAGAATGAAAAGATAAAAAAGGATAAGGTATTCATGAATTGGAAAGTAGGAGGGTGGATAGTATGAAAAGTAAAATAGGTGTAGTATGTATGATTGTTACGGTATGTTTTTGTACTGTAGTCGGTTGTTCAAAGAGCAGTAATAATGAAGATGAAGCAATACTGAATCAAGTTACAGATAAGATTTATTTGTCAAAAACTAATGTAGTAAAAGATTCCTCAGGAATAGAAAAGGTATCTTATAAGGCAGAAAATGTGTCAAATGATACCTTTACATTGGAAGGCATATTGGTTTATGCGTGTGATAAAGATTTGAATTATATAGAACCAATGAACAAAAACAAGTCAGAGAAACTTGCCTCAAAAAAGCAAAGCCACGAATTTGAGTATTCTTTTGACAAGAAGGTGGAATTTGTAAAAATTACAGGCTATCAATACACTCAAAACGGAAAGAGGTACATAGATACCTTTGATAATGTATTAGTAGTTCGTAGAAACAAGTCTACTTATATTGGAAATGACAATTACACAGATCAAGAGATTTTAGATAAGGCCGATGAGAAAAATACTAAATTGCCTTCAGGTATTTCAAGAGATGAAATCAAAGGGATTCTAATGTCCGTTGCAAGTATTTCTAAAAATACAGGTACGACCTTAGAGCAGGCGTGTACTGCAATAGGGATGTCTTTTGATGATTATCAAAAATTAATTACGGCAGAGTCTAGTGAAAAACTTCCATCGGAAGAGATTAGTGGTACCTTTGTATGTATAGAAAGGCTTATGAAAAATAAAGGTATGACTTTGGAGAAAGCATGTAAAACAGTTGGAATCACCCTTGAAGAGTACAAAAAGATTTCAAAAAAATACTACGAATAAGACTAAAAAATTACAAGAAAAATCGCTGAAGTCATTGAGGACCTCAGCGATTTTTCTTTAAGGGGAGTTTTTAACATCCCCTTTTTAAGAATTAATATGAGATGATATTATAAATAATCAAAATAACAAAATATATAATTCCAATAAACGATATTATTTTTCCAAGTTTAGAGCCGAATTGCTTAGGATTCTTTTTTGCAATAAAAAAGGCTAAGACCTGAATCATCAAATAGGCTGGAAGTGAGAAATGGATACCATCAAAACTAAGGTGTCCATTTAGATTTCCTGACCATATAGGCAGTCCCCATTTGACGAATATCATATCACCAAGACACAATCCGTATCGGTAAGGTACGCCAAATAGGAAGCCCAATAAACTCGTTAGAATCGAAAAGGAACCAATTCCAGCAGGATACGTTTGATGTGTTTTTACAATACCATATACAAGATAGAAAAAAACATACCCGACAATACATCCAACGGAATTTGCAATTAAGTCATCAATATCAGCCAATCTACCAGTAAAGAAGAATTGTATCAACTCTATACCAACAGATATTGATATGCAAATAAGAATCACTTGAAATGAAAAATGCTTTTTCTTTTCTAAAATTAAATGTACAAAACACCCCAAAGGAAGAAATAGCAAAATATTTAAAAGAAAATAACGCCATTCAAAATTTACAAAAGGGATCAATTCATAGTTGTGGGCGTTATGGATATTCCAAGGTGCCGTAACCCCTGTAATCATCAATAGTGTGATGAAATAAACTCCTGCGATATAATACAAAACATATATGTAGGAATCTTTTTCTTTGTGTAACAAAAACTTGTTTACCCCCAAAACAGCTATGACTAGGAATAATGCAAATATACAAGATTTTGATAGCATTGTCATTCCAATAATTAATTTTGATGTAATCATATGTATTACTTTCCTTCCTTTTTCGTTTTGTATGTCTGAATTAGAATGATACCAATGAATAGAACAAAGCTATATATCACTGCAGATCTTATGTTATCCACCAACATTGCTTTTCGATTCAATCCTACAGACATCATATATAGTATGAAAATATCAGCTAAAGTGATGCCTATGTAAGGAATAATCATTTTGACTAGATGATGTTTCTGAATAAAATATTTGGTATAAGTATAAAAGCTATAACACAAAATTATAAATGTAGCCAAACATAATAACAAAGCAAGATTCATATTGGTATATAGTAGTTCGTTATAATTTATTTCAGGCACTGGTATTTCATATTGAAATCCAGTCTTTTCTCTAATTTTCATTAGTTTCCTGAATTTACTTTCTAAATCAGAGTTATCTTTATATGAAAGGTAACCCTCGCATTTTACAGCTAATAATGTTTTGTTAAAGGAACCAAGTCCCTTGGAAACCTTAGAAATTTGTAATGCAGGTGTTATTAAGTAGCTATTTAATGCTATTTTTTCTCCTCTTAGTGTGATTTCTGCATTATCCTTTAATATTCCAATAACCTTATATTTCAAATCGACTTCACCTAAAAATTTTCCAGTAAAAACATCTCCAATACTTAATATTTTTTTGTATTTTGAGCCAATAATAATAGGAATTACATCGTTCCCATTGACATTAAAATCATTAGAACAAAAAGATTTTCCATTTTGAACCATTTCCTTGAAGCCTTTTTGATTGTAAAATGTTTTTGATGTTTGAAGGGAATATAACGGGGTTATTTTTTGGGAAGATATAAGCTGATTTACGGAATCCTTTTCACCATTTACACAACTGGTTTCTCCAACATAGTTTCCAACATATGCAATATCTTGTGTTGAAACCTGATGGTAATCTTGTTGAAACGTGGTTTTTAAAGCAGCTATAGTATTTTCCATAATAGAGTAAGCATTTTTTCCATGAAAAAAATCTTGAAAACTACTTGTTTTAGAATCATAGGAATCTACAAGCAGCCATTCCCCAGGACCTTGGACTGAAACCTCACTTTTTTGATTTTCAACATAAAAACTATTGCGATATACACTAATTGATAAAATAAATAAAAAATTAGCAACAAGCAATAGGATGATACTTCTTAGTATTGTTTTATTCATAAACAACCTTTCTTTAAAAATAAATTTATATTAGGAATAATATTAAAATCCATAGTAAATCGCGGAGAAGAATAAATCAAAAGGTTTTGCCGAGGTTTTTGTTAACCAACCTGTGCCTACTTTAACTTTTCCTTTGCCCCATTTTTTCCCGGATTTTTTGAATAATTACTATATTGGAGATATAATGCCACATTCGCATAATGCATTTTTGCAGATGTTACATAACCATTAGCTTTTCCTTTATATTCACCTTTTTTCCAATTCTTATTAGCTTTCGCATCTGCCGCTGTTACCTTTTTCTCGGTAACATAATGTTTAGAAGCTGTTACACGCTTATCCATGGCAAATACACTCATTGACATGTTCATAATAATTACACTCATAATCATCATACAACAAATTTTTTTCATTTTCTAGACCTCCATCTGATTAAAATATTAATTAAGTTATTTGTTTTATACGACACTTTTTGAAATTTTTTGAGTTACTACTAGCATACAAAGTTTCAGATGCATAAATTTTATATGTTTTTCTTTTGACTATTGTATTTGATTTTAAAACATTTAAAATAGATAATCTGTTTTTTAACTTCGTCCAAGATACAAGTTTTTAAAAGGTAGCATTGTTTTCCTTATATGGGGTCGGTGCGATAATTTTGTTAGTTGATAAGTAACTATGGATTCGGGAATAAATCTTTGTAACTTTTTTTGTTCCAGAACTTCCAATATTATAACTTTTTAGTATCGAATTTTGTGAAACATCAACGTAGCTTGATATTCTCACATACATATAACCGTAACAACTCATCATATTTCCCCATAATTCTTACAATTTTTTACATTTCTTGTATTTTCTTTTTTTTGTTATAAAATGAAAAAAAAGGAAAGGAGGTTTAATACAATGATTGATAATGAGTCTGATAAGGAAAAGTTTAATCAGATTTACCACAAGTACAAGAATCTTGTGTTTTATGTTGCTTATCAGAGATTACAGGATGAATATCTTGCAGAGGATGTTGTACAAGAAACTTTTTTAAGTATAGCCAAAAGTATTTCTGCTTATTATAATATCTATTCAAGAAAAACTAAGAATTTGATTGGAAAGATTGCATTAGATCGAACCATTGATTTTATAAGAAAACAAAAGAAGGTATCATTGGAGGAAGATATTGAGGATAAGGTTTTATTTTCAATTTCAGATACAGAATTGCTTCCTCTAGAGCAATTAATTACAAAAGAAAATTATCATGAATTACTAAAGACCATGAATGAATTGCCAGAGAAAGATAAGACGATTCTACAATTTGTATACATCTATGAATATTCAGCTGACGAATCAGCAAGAATGTTGGAAATAACCTATAAAGCTGCAACCAATCGATTGTATCGTGCAAAACAAAAGTTACAAATCAAATTGAAGGAAAAAAGATAAAAAGAGATTTCTGTATTAAATATAGAGATCTTTTTCTAATTGGCTCTTTCAAATTTCCTAAATTATTCTTAATAACAAATATTAAGAAAGGCTTAAGAATAATGCAATAGAAATAAAAGGAAATTAGGGTAAAATAATGTAAGTAGCAAATGAAAGAAAAGATGGAGGTGGATTATGAAAAAAAGTATTGTATGTTTAATGGTGGGTGTAATGGTATTATTAATGGGTACATCTGTTTCAGCGGCTTCTCTAAAAAAGAAAGCTGACGTTAGAATTAGAAATAGCAAGACAGGAGAGGTATTGAAATTAAAAAAAGAAAATATTAAAGTTACTAAGTGGAAAAATCATGTAAAGCGTACAAAAGAGGATGGGGATATAGAATATGAATTTAAAATAGATTTACCCGAAAAATTTTCTGAAACGAAGAAAATAGGAGGAAAATCAAATGTTATAGATAAAACTGTTACTAAAAAAAGTGTAGTTGTTAGAGGAAAGTTTAATTATCTAACAAAACCAAAAGGAGCAGGAATGTATATGACAAAACGTCTTGTTGTTTTATATGGTGGCTCTGGGCAGGTTATGAAAAAAAAACCGTCTAAAAACTCATTTAGTTATACAACAAATTGGGGATATAAACCTTATGTTCCTCAATCAAGTATTTCTGGTACAGGATTGATTTTAACGGCAACAGCAAAAATATCAGGAATGACAGCAAAAGCAGATATAGATGTTCGAATATCGGGTGGAGATATATTAGATAATTTTTAAGTCGCATTTTTTGAAAATAAAGGAGGGATTTAATATGGATACTAAAAAGATAAAAATGTGGTTACTAGCAGTGTTTTTCCCCTTGGTGTTGTCAGGTGTTATTCCAACATGCAAATTGTTGTTAGCTGAAAGTAATTATTATATGAATGATACGGTAGGATTTTTGATAAAAGATTTTGCATTCAATACGTTATTTGTAATTTTGTTTTTGTTCTATTTGAACTGGATGAAATGTAGAAATCTTCAAGTGGTTTGTTCTAATATAATTATGATATTGGCTGCGATGATTCAAACTTACATGATGTATATGGGAAGAATGTTGGTCGTACACTGGGTAGATCATAGTTATTTTGTATTGCAGAATATCTTATTTTCAACATCACTGATTTTATTATTAATGTTACTGGTGAATAGAAAAGTTTCACATAAATAATAGTTTGTATTTGTGAAAATTTATGATACAATTGAATAAGCTGACGAGATACATCTCTATATTTTGTAGGGATGTACTCTTTGATTTTATGGTTAGAATCTTTTTAATAGGAGGGATGCTATGAAGTGGAATAAGAACGTAATACGGTCTTTGGCGTTGATTACTCAATTGGGAGTGACTATGCTAACGTCTGTGTTCTTATGTATGTTTGTAGGTCTTTGGCTGGACAAGAAGTTTTCTACCCATTTTTTTATACCATTTTTGATACTGGGAATTTTAGGGGGCATGAGAGGTGTCTACAATCTGGTAAGGAATGCCAATCAAGATGAGGAGCAAGAGGATGACTGATAATTTAAAGGACTATAACCAAACTCTTGTTGAGATGCTGATTGGATTATTTTTCTATGGAATGGTAATAACTATCATAGGATTTATTACTTCAAAGTGTTCGTGGCTATATGTATTAGGAAGTGTTGTTGGACTGTTTTTATCGGTCTGTCTCATTTTGAATATGTACTTAACCATTGATACGGCGTTGGATATGGATTCTAATTCGGCAACAAAATTCATGAAAAAGCGAACGATACTGCGCATGGTCATTATACTAGTTGTTGCGGCAGCAGGAATTCAGATTCATATGTATGTCTTTGTGGGAATTATCTTAGGCATTATGGGAATCAAAATCTGTGCATACATGCAGCCAGTGATTCATCGCTTTCGAGTGAAAAAATAAATAAAGGAGGGTAATATATGGGTATGATGAGAGCCCACATGGCGTTAGCAACCGCAAAAGGCGATGTTGACTTCATGGTTCATGGGCTGATACCACTTAAGGTATTTGGGCATAAGGTTTGGATTACGACGACGCATGTGACAACATTGATTGTCATGTTAACAATTATAGTGATTGCATGTGTTTTCAGACGTGCAGTGATGCAGGGAAATCCAGATAAGCCAAGGGGATTGCAAAATGCAGTGGAATTTATCATTGAGATGTTAGATAAGTTCGTAAAAAGTACAATGGGAAACCATTGGAGACCTTATGTAAACTACATTGGAAGTATCGCATTTTTTATCTTTATTTCTAATACGTCAGGGCTGTTTGGACTTCGAGCGCCAACCGCTGATTATGGAACCACATTAGCTCTTGCGTTGATTACATTTTGTATGATTCAGTATGCTGCATTTAAGACGAGTCATTTTGGAATGTTTAAAGATTTATTTAAACCAATTCCAATTTTATTTCCGTCCAATGTAATCGGAGAATTGGCAACACCAGTTTCATTATCATTACGTTTGTTTGGTAATATTATGGCTGGTACAATTATGATTTCATTGTGGTATGGACTGCTTCCTATTTTTGCCAAATTGGGAGTACCGGCATTTTTGCACGTGTACTTTGATTTGTTTTCAGGAGCCATTCAAACCTTTGTATTTGCAATGTTGACAATGACATTTATTACACAAAAACGTGACGCATAAACAATTATTAATTTAGGAGGAACAAGTTATGGGAGCAATTACAGGAAAAGCATTAATTTTGGCGTGTTCAGCAATTGGAGCAGGATTAGCGCTTATCGCAGGTATCGGACCTGGAGTTGGACAGGGATATGCAGCAGGACAAGGGTGTGCAGCCGTTGGACGTAATCCAGGAGCAAAGGGAGATATTACTTCTACCATGTTACTTGGACAAGCCGTTGCAGAGACAACTGGTCTTTATGGATTGGTTATCGGATTGATTCTACTTTACGCAAATCCATTAATCGGTAAACTTTAAAAATTAGAAATTAAATTAGCCGAAGGGAGGCCAAGGCGTGGATAGAATATTTGGATTGGACATTCAGCTTGGCTTCGATGTTATCCTTCAGGCCATTGCGATTTTTATTATGTTTATGGCACTTTCTTACATTTTATTTGAACCAGTAAGAAAAGTACTTGAAGACCGAAAGAATCGTATTGCCAAGGAAGTAGATGACGCAGCTTCTGACAAAGAAGAGGCAGCGAAGCTGAAAGCAGAATATGAAGCAAGGATTAAGAATATAGAAAAAGAAGCCGATGAGATTTTGGCACAGGCAAGAAAGAAAGCACTTCAAAGAGAGCAGACCATTGTTGCCGATGCCCAAGAAGAAGCGGCACGTATGATTGCAAGAGCAAACAACGAAATTGAGCTTGAAAAGAGCAAAGTAAAAGACCAGGTAAAACAAGAGATGATTCAGGTTGCAGTGGCTATGGCAGGAAAGATTATTACAGATCAGATCGATTTGTCAAAGCAGGATGCACTTGTGGATGAGACCTTGAAAGAGATGGGTGATAAAACATGGCAAAGCTAGTAAGTAAAACTTATGGTGATGCATACATTTCTCTTGCATTAGAGAAGGGAAACCTTACAGAAGAGAGGGAAGAAGTGACTTCTTTCTTGAAAATCTTTCAGGAAAATGAAGACTTATATAAGATGTTACATCACCCAAAAGTCGTAGTCGAAGAGAAGATGAGAGTCATGGAACAAATCTTTAAAGGAAAAGTTTCAGATGACTTTATGGGATTCCTTTTAATTATTATGAAAAAGGGAAGAGCAGGAGATATGCTATCTATCTTTGAATACGTAATTTCTCAAATGAAACGATATGAGGGGATTGGAATTCTTGAAGTTGTATCCGCTGTGGAATTAACAGGAAAACAAAAGAAAGAAATAGAAAATCGTATGTTGGAACTTACAGATTATAAAACACTTGAGGTGGATTACAAAGTAGATGAGACATTAATTGGTGGATTAATTCTTCGCATGGACGACCGTGTTGTGGATAATTCCATTAAGAATAAGCTTGATTCTATGGCAAGAAGTTTATCTCAAATACAACTATAGGAAGGAGGAATAAAGCAAAATGAATTTAAGACCAGAAGAAATTAGTTCTGTGATCAAAGAGCAGATTAAGGATTATTCTACAAAGCTTGAAACCTCTGATATTGGAACAGTCATTCAGGTGTCTGATGGAATCGCGAGAATCCATGGACTAGAAAAGGCAATGCAAGGGGAATTGTTAGAGTTTCCTGGAGAAGTATTTGGTATGGTCCTTAACCTGGAGGAAGATAATGTTGGTGCTGTTTTACTTGGAGACAAGAAGAACATCAATGAAGGAGATGTTGTAAAGACAACAGGAAGAGTTGTGGAAGTCCCAGTTGGTGATGCCATGACAGGAAGAGTTGTTAATGCATTAGGTCAGGCAATTGATGGAAAAGGACCAATAGAAACTGATAAATTTAGACCAATTGAAAGAGTAGCGTCTGGTGTTATCGCACGTAAGTCTGTAGATACACCAATTCAGACAGGAATTAAGGCTATTGATGCCATGGTTCCAATTGGACGGGGACAACGTGAGTTAATCATCGGTGACCGTCAAACAGGAAAAACGGCAATTGCCATTGATACGATTATTAACCAAAAGGGGCAGGGGGTACATTGTATCTATGTTGCCATTGGACAAAAGTCATCAACGGTTGCCAATATTGTAAAGACATTAGAAGAATTCGGAGCCATGGACTATACAACAGTTGTTGCGTCTACCGCCAGTGAATTAGCACCACTTCAATACATCGCACCTTATTCAGGATGTGCCATTGGAGAAGAGTGGATGGAAAAGGGAGAAGACGTTTTAGTTATTTATGATGACTTAAGTAAACATGCTACGGCATATCGTACACTGTCATTATTACTCCGAAGACCACCAGGTCGTGAGGCTTATCCTGGAGATGTTTTCTACTTACATTCTCGTCTATTAGAGAGAGCCGCAAGACTTTCTGATGAGTTAGGTGGAGGATCTTTAACAGCCATTCCAATTATTGAAACACAGGCAGGAGATGTATCAGCATATATTCCTACCAATGTTATTTCAATTACAGATGGACAGATTTATCTTGAAACCGAGATGTTTAATGCTGGATTTAGACCTGCTATTAATGCTGGTTTATCCGTATCTCGTGTTGGAGGAGCTGCACAGATTAAGGCAATGAAAAAGATTGCAGGACCTATTCGTACCGACTTGGCACAGTATCGTGAATTAGCATCTTTTGCACAGTTTGGATCTGAATTAGATGCAGATACCAAAGAACGTCTTGCACAGGGAGAACGAATTAAGGAAGTCCTAAAACAGCCACAGTACAAACCTCTAGCAGTAGAGAAACAGGTTGTTATGATTTATGCAGTGACAAAGAAACATTTGCTAGATATTAAGGTAAATCAGATTCAAGAATTTCAAGATGCATTATTTGAATTAATTGATACAAAATATACAGAAATTTTCACTTCTATTGCAGAAACAAAAGAAATGAGTGAAGAGATTGAAGAGAAACTAGTCAAGGCCATTAAAGAATGTAAAAAATCATTTGCAAAATAGTGAAGAGGTGAGAAGTCATGGCATCAATCGTTGATATCAAGAGACGAAAAGAGAGCATTGAAAGCACCGGACAAATTACAAAGGCTATGAAATTAGTTTCCACTGTAAAGTTACAAAGAGCAAAGCAAAAGGCAGAGGAATCCAAAGCTTATTTTAATAAGATGTATGAAACAGTTACATCGATTTTAGCTACTTCTGAAAAGATAAATCATCCTTATTTAAAAGGGAATGACAGTGAAAAAAAAGCGGTCATTACAGTTTCATCAAACCGAGGTCTTGCAGGGGGATACAATAACAATATTGTAAAACTAATCAGAGACAGCGGACTTAAAAAAGATGAGGTTCAGATTTATGGAGTTGGCCATAAAGCCATGGATACTTTGTCACATCGTGGATATGAAGTTGTGTCTGATGATTCAGAGATGATGAACGAACCTGAATATAAGGATGCAATGAACCTAGGAAGACGCATTATGGCTGCCTATGAAGCAGGAGAGATTGGAGAGATTTACCTTGCTTATACCGAGTTTAAGAATACGGTAGTTCATATACCAAAGTTGATTAAATTACTTCCAGTGGATGTAGATGAATTAGATACAGCCCAAAAAGAAGTAGATGATAAGACTTTGATGAATTTTGAACCCAAGGCAGAGGAAGCTCTTTCCATGCTGATTCCAAAATATATTAACAGTATGATTTATGGAGCATTTGTAACTTCAGTAGCAAGTGAAAATGGTGCAAGAATGCAGGCAATGGATTCTGCAACAAGTAATGCAGAAGAAATGATAGATAATTTGGAACTTGCTTATAACAGAGCAAGACAAGGTGCAATTACACAAGAATTAACAGAGATTATTTCTGGTGCCAATGCATTAAATGAATAAGAAAGGACATAGAATATGGCAGAGAATCATACAGGGAAAATCACCCAAGTGGTTGGAGCTGTTTTGGATGTTAAGTTTGCAGATGGGAATCTCCCAGAGATTAACGATGCAGTTAATATTCCAAAAGCGGATGGAAGCAAGTTAGTTGTGGAAGTCTCAGGCCATCTTGGAGATGATACCGTAAGATGTATTGCAATGGGTCCAACAGACGGATTAGTACGTGGAATGGAAGCAGTTGCAACAGGTGGACCAATTTCGGTTCCCGTTGGAGAAGCTACATTAGGACGTATTTTCAATGTGCTTGGGGAACCAATTGACAATAAACCTGCACCAGAAGGTGTAGATTATAAACCAATTCATAGAAAGGCTCCTGAATTTAAGGAGCAGGCGACAGATACTGAAGTATTAGAAACAGGAATCAAAGTCGTTGACTTGCTTTGCCCATACCAAAAGGGTGGTAAAATCGGTCTATTTGGTGGAGCTGGAGTAGGAAAGACTGTATTAATTCAGGAATTAATTCGTAATATTGCCACAGAACATGGTGGATATTCTGTATTTACAGGAGTTGGAGAACGTACCCGTGAGGGAAATGACCTTTACAATGAGATGAGTGAGTCTGGAGTTATTGAAAAGACAGCCATGGTATTTGGTCAAATGAATGAACCACCTGGAGCTCGTATGCGTGTAGGACTAACAGGTCTTACTATCGCTGAAAATTTCCGAGATCAGGGTGGAAAGGATGTATTGTTATTTATTGATAACATTTTCCGATTCACACAAGCTGGATCTGAGGTATCTGCACTTCTTGGACGTATGCCAAGTGCTGTTGGTTATCAGCCAACACTTCAAACAGAAATGGGTGCATTACAAGAGCGTATTACATCAACAAAGAGTGGGTCTATTACATCGGTACAGGCAGTTTATGTACCAGCAGATGACTTAACTGACCCAGCACCAGCGACAACATTTGCCCACTTAGATGCGACCACAGTTTTATCTCGTTCTATTGTAGAACAGGGAATTTACCCAGCGGTAGATCCCCTAGAATCAACATCAAGAATTCTAGATCCACAGGTGGTAGGAGAAGAACATTATCAAGTAGCACGTGGAGTTCAGGAGATTTTACAGCGTTATAAAGAACTACAAGATATTATTGCAATTCTTGGTATGGATGAGTTATCAGAGGATGAAAAGTTAGTCGTAGAACGTGCAAGAAAGATTCAAAGATTCTTGTCACAGCCATTCTTTGTAGCAGAGCAGTTTACAGGAACCAGTGGAAAATACGTTCCTCTAAATGAAACCATCCAGGGATTCAAGGAAATCTTAGACGGAAAGCATGATGATATCCCAGAGGGATTATTCTTAAATGCTGGAAGTATTGATGATGTTGTTGCCAGAGCAGCGAATAAGTAGGTGATGATATGGCGGAAAATTTAATGAAATTAGAAGTCACCACACCAGAGCGTATCTTCTATGATGATGACGTGAAGATGGTGGAACTAACCACAACAGAAGGGGACGTTGGGATTTTGCCACAGCATATTCCAACAACCATGATTGTTGCACCTGGAATTCTGACCATTACAGAAAAAGATGGTCAGAAAAAGGAAGCAGGTCTTATGAGTGGTTTTATTGAGATTACCAAGACCAAAGTATCCATCTTAGCGGAAGTTGCAGAGTGGCCGGGAGATATTGATCCCCAACGTGCAGCCAGAGCAAAAGAGCGTGCAGAGAGGCGTCTACAATCCCATGAAACAGGTGTAGATATGCAGCGTGCAGAACTTGCATTAAGAAGATCATTGGTTCGTAGAAAGTTAAAGAAATAATTGACAGAAGCCATAAATTAGAATACTCTAAATTAGAGTGTTCTAATTTATTTTTGAGAGGAAGGAAAACTGACATGGCGACCATTGATTTAATTGTTTTAGGAATGTTAAGAAAAGAAGAGTTAAGTGCATATGATATTCAAAAACTGGTAGAATACCGAAAAATATCTCAGTGGGTTAAGATAAGTACACCTTCGATTTATAAAAAAGTAATCCAATTAGAAGAAAAAGGATACCTTACAGGGAAAGCTAGAAAAGAAGGAAAGCTTGCAGAAAAGAAGATTTATACTCTGACCCAAGAAGGGGTGAAAGAATTTGAAAAATTGATGCTTGAGATATCAGAAAAGCCACTGAATATGTATTTAGATTTCAATGCAGTAGTAGTCAATTTAATGAATCTTCCTAAAAAACAGCAAAAGATTTGTATTGGGAATATTGAAGAGAATATTAAAGCAACCAAAAAAATGGTAGAAGAGAATATCCAGTCAAAAGAAAAGCTAACAGAAATTCCAAAGCTAGGAAAAGCAGTATTATATCAGCAGTATGCATTAGCAGATGCACTAGATCAGTGGATTCAATCACTAAAAGAATAAAAGAGTGAGTTGCCAGAGATGGCAGCTCATTTTTTTTTGTGTAACGATAAAATTCCTTGACAGCTACTATAATTTATAGTAGCATAAGAAACGCCGAATTACTATAAATTATAGTAATATAAAATGTAATACATGAAAGGAGTTTGTAATGAAAAAAACAAAGAATAAAATGGAGTTGTTAGGAAATGCACCGGTACAAAAAGCATTGTTAGCCATGGGTTTGCCTACCATGATTGGTATGATGATAAATGCCATTTACAATTTGGTAGATGCATATTTTGTGGGAGGTTTAGGAACTAGCCAGATGGGAGCCATATCAGTTGCTTATCCCCTAGGACAGGTTATTGTTGGACTTGGATTGTTGTTTGGAAATGGAGGAGCATCTTATATTTCAAGACTGCTTGGAAAAGGTGATAAAGAAAAAGCAAACAAAGTTGCTAGTACGGCAATATATAGTAGTATCTGTGTAGGACTTGTAATGATTGTTGTTGCACTTGTCTTTTTAAATCCAATTTTAAAACTATTGGGAGCAACAGAAAGTATTATGCCTTATGCCACAGCATATGCTAAAATATTTATTATTGGATGTATTTTTAATGTCTTTAATGTGACTATGAATAACTTAGTAACAAGTGAGGGTGCAGCTAAGACAACTATGTTTGTGCTGTTCACAGGTGCTGTGTTGAATATAATATTAGATCCAATTTTAATCTATAAATTTCATTTTGGAGTCGCAGGAGCAGCTCTGGCTACAGTAGTATCTCAATTAATTTCCACCTGTCTCTATCTGATTTATATAGGAAAAAGAAAGAGTGTATTCAGTTTTCAAGTAAAAGAATGTTGTCCATCAAAGGAAATTCTATCAGAGATTTTTAAAATTGGTGTTCCAACGTTGTTTTTTCAGATACTCACAAGTCTTTCCATTACCATGATTAATGGACAGGCCAAGATGTATGGAGATTCAGCAATTGCTGGAATGGGAGCAGTGACAAGAGTCATGTCTATGGGAAGTCTTATGGTGTTTGGATTTATCAAGGGATTTCAGCCAATTGCAGGATACAGTTATGGTGCAAAAAAGTATAATCGCCTGAATGATGCCATCAAAATATCTGTCCAATGGTCAACAGTATTTTGCGTCATATTTGGCTTGTTTATGGCAATAGATTCAACAGGTATCATATCTACATTTACAACAGATGATTTTAAAATGATTCAGATTGGGCAAAGGTCACTTGTAGCAAATGGAATTGCATTTTTGCTGTTTGGATTCCATACGGTTTATTCATCTTTATTTTTGGCATTGGGAAAGGGAAAAGAAGGATTTATTCTTGGGATATGTCGTCAGGGAATCTGCTTTCTTCCAGTTATTTTATTCTTGCCAAGAATCTGTGGGATTGCGGGGATACAATATGCACAGCCCATTGCAGATGTTATAACTTTTATGGTGACTGTATTTATGGCAATTAAGTTAAAAAATGAATTAAAAGAAGGAGATAAGAAATGAAGATTTATTTTGCACCATTAGAGGGCATTACAGGATATATTTACCGAAATATTTATGAGAATCATTTTGGAAAAGGAAGAATTGACAAGTATTTTACACCATTTATTGTTCCAAAGGAAAAAACATTTTTGACAACAAAGGAAATCAAAGATATTTCCATGGATCATAATCAGGGGATGGAAGTTGTGCCGCAGATTTTGACCAACGATGTAAGGGGATTTTTACAAACGGCTCAGGCATTAAAGGAACAGGGATATGACACCGTAAATCTTAATCTTGGATGTCCAGCTGGAACAGTAGTGTCTAAAGGAAGAGGTTCTGGCTTTTTAAATGATACGAAAAAATTAGATGAATTTTTCTCACAAGTAATGGAACAAACCCCTGTAAAAGTGTCGATTAAGACAAGAATCGGAAAGGAATTTCCAGGAGAGATTGAGGATTTGACAGAAATATTTAACAAATATAAATTTGAGGAGTGGATAATTCATCCAAGGGTGAGAGAAGACTTTTACAAGAACACACCGAATATGAATGCATTCACTTATGCCTTTGAACATAGTAAAAATACTGTTTGTTATAATGGAGATATTTTTACCGTTGGAGATTACCAAAAAATTGTCCAAGAATATCCTTCTTTAGATAAAGTAATGCTTGGTCGAGGCGTTGTTGCAAACCCTGGATTAATTGGGGAGATTCATGGAAATCCGCCAATGACAAAAGATGATTTATATCATTTTTTAAATGATCTTCGAGATGCTTATTTGGAAGAACTTTCAGGAGAAAAGGATGTATTATTCCGAGTAAAAGAATTATGGGCGTATATGCAGACCATGTTTGATGAACCAAAAAAAGACTGGAAGAGAATCAGAAAAGCACAAACTTTAGATGCTTATCAAGATGCAATGGAACATTTGTTAGAAACTTGTGGGTTTGTTGAAAATGCAGGATTTATAGCACCTTAAGAGAATTGTCGTAGAATTACGAGAGGTATTTGATAAAAATTATCATATATACAATGGAAAAAATGTTATAATTATGTTAGATAAATTACAAAAGAGGTGATTGGCGGATGAAGAATCATAAATTTTGGGCGTGGGCAATGGTGGTATGTCTTTTCATGACTTTTTACACCGGCTATAAGCACAAATAAAAAACAAAACAGTGAATTAAGATGAGAGAGAATATAGTTAGATTCTTTCTCATCTTTTTTGAATTTGCAGACTCTATGTTTTAATAGTATAATTGAAAAAGATATTTTCAAATGAGAAATATAGTTAGCAGTATATGATACTTATAAAGAAAGAGGATTTTATGAAACAGGGAGTAACAAAACGGATTTTTTGCCTTGGTTTTATAATGATGGCATTTTTGTCATTGTTTCAAACCAGAGTAGGGGCAGTCACAACTAATCAGTCCAATGATTCTGTAGATTTAGTAGGGAAGTCAGCAATTGTAATGGATTTGCAGACACAAACGATTTTATATGAAAAGGATATTAATGTGAAACATTATCCTGCTAGTATTACAAAGATAATGACAGCACTTCTTACCATAGAGAATTGTAAAGGTGATGAGACGGTAACATTTTCCAACGAAGCGGTCAATGGAATTGAACGTGGAAGCAGTGCAGCTTTAGTGAATATTGGGGAAAAGATTACTGTTGATCAGGCATTGCATGGACTTCTTTTAATTTCGGCAAATGATATTGCAGCGGGATTAGCGGAACATGTATCTGGAACTCAAAGTGCTTTTGCAGAGAAAATGACTGAGAAAGCCAAGGAATTGGGATGTAAAAATACACATTTTGTCAATCCACATGGATTAAATAATGAGCAGCATTATACAACAGCATATGATATGGCGTTGATTGCAAAAAAAGCATATTCAAAAGAAGAATTTAGAAAAATAATAAAGACTACATATTATCAGCTACCAAAGACCAATAAGAGCAAAGTGGCTCGAAACTGGTATAACAGTAACCGTATGATTCAGCAGGGAACTGCTTATTATGACTCCAGATGCCTTGGTGGAAAAACAGGGTATACCATAGCCGCCGGTGAAACCCTTGTGACTTTTGGAAATATCAACGGAAGAGTTGTTATTTGCGTTGTTTTACAAAGCAAGAATTCTGCAAGTGCATATGTAGATAGTAGTAAGTTATATGATTATACGAAAAAAAATATGGATGTAGCAGCACTAGAAGCAAAAGACAGTAAGACCTCTGCTACAACAGAAACAAAAGTACAGACAACAGAAAAAAAGACGAATGTTTCTTCAAATGAGAAAACAAAAGGAATTTTTGGTACTTATATCATGCCAAATAAAGGCATTATAATAAAAGTCATAGTTGTTCTTGCTGTGTTACTTGTTTTACGAAGAATGCATACGATACGCATGCGAAAGAAACGTAGAGCAGAAGCAGCAAAAAGAAGAAGAAAAAAAAGAAAATAGCTGCACACCTCATCAATGAATGAGTCGCACACCTCGTCAGCGAAGCTGACTCTAAATGAACCACGTGCCATCTCATGACCTAACGGTCATTCAATGGATGCGGCATTCGCCATATAAATTAGAATAACAAATGAGTCACGCACCTCGTCAGCAAAGCTGACTCTAAATGAACCACGTGCCATCTCATGACCTAGCGGTCATTCGATGGATGTGGCATTCGCCACATAATTAAGAATACAAATGAGCCACGCACACCTCGTCAGCAAAGCTGACTCTAAATGAACCACGTGCCATCTCATGACCTAGCGGTCATTCGATGGATGCGGCATTCGCCACATCCATCGTAGAATAAAAAGGAAGGGGCTGTAAAAAAACTCCCCCTAAAAGAAAAATCGCCCAGACCATGAGGTCTGAGCGATTTTTTGGTATAATTAAATTATGCTAAAAAATAATATAACCAATGATAATTATACTGTAAGACAGT
>JAQVEG010000029.1 GCA_028697725.1 Anaerostipes sp. | reverse complement strand
TAAATAACTTCTTAATAATAGTGAAAAAAATGCCGATACGGCTTGAAATTAGATTCAAGAAATCTGAATCCGATAGATAAATTATATTATATTTTCCAAAATATGTCAATATCGAATATGGACTAGGACTACTTCACTTACAGTTTTGTCCACAAAAAAATCGTCATTGCCAAATTGCAATGACGATTTATCTTTTCTAATTAATCTTGAGTGTAAGGCATAAGTGCAAGATGTCTTGCTCTCTTAACAGCACCTGTTACAGCTCTTTGATGTTTTGCACATGTTCCAGTAATACGTCTTGGAAGGATCTTTCCTCTTTCAGATACATACTTTCTTAATGTTGCAACATCTTTATAATCGATTGTAGCGTCAGCTTCTGTACAAAATGTACATACTTTTCTTCTTCTACGACCACCACGTCTTCTCATTGAAGAATCGCGATTACTCTTATCATAAGCCATGATATTACCTCCTATTTTAACTAAATGGTAACTCTTCTTCCAATCCGTCTGGAATGTTCATAAAACCATCTCCTGATGCTGCGCTTGGCTGTGGAGCTGATGCTCCCATAGCGTTTCCACCAGTATATTGGTCTGATGCAGCTTTGCTCTCGCAAAAATCCTGCTCTTCAATCACAACATCTGTTGTGTAAACTTTAATTCCATCTTTATTGGTATAGCTACCTGTTTGAATTCGTCCAGAAACGACAATCTTGATTCCTTGTCTGAAATACTTTTCTGCAAACTCTCCAGCTCTTCCAAATGCTACGCAATTGATAAAGTCTGCGTCTTGCTCTCCGTCTCTTTTGAATCTGCGATTTACTGCTAAAGTATATCTTGCTACCGCTAACGGTTTGTCTCCTTGTGTGTATGTCACATGTGGGTCTCTGGTTAAACGGCCCATCAAAACTACTTTATTCATTGGGATTCCTCCTATATGGCGACTACGCGTCTTGTTTCACTACTAAGAAACGTAACACTGGTTCCATAATTCTAAGCTTTGCTTCTAATTCTGCTGGAACAGCTGTCTCAGCGTCAAATTGAATGAAATAATAGAAGCCTTCGTTCATCTTTTGAATTTCATAAGCTAAACGCTTCTTTCCCCATTCATCGACTTTAGTGATTGTAGCTCCCGCTTCAGTAATCATAGCTTTTACTTTTTCTACTACTTCTGTTCTTGCGTCGTCTTCAATCTTTGCATTAACTACTAATGCTAATTCGTACTTTGTCATGTTACTTGCACCTCCTTCTGGTCTATTGGCTCTTACCCTACTTGGCAAAAGCAAGGATAAATTTATATATCACAAGTTAAAATGATAGCATAGATTGACTTTATTCGCAAGGATTTTTTTCAAATCCCCTAAAATTTTTCTCAACTAATTTTCTTGGAACCATCACTTGCCTGTCGCATCCTTTACATTTTAATCGAAAATCCATCCCTACTCTCAGGATTTCCCATTGATTACATCCACATGGATGAGCTTTTTTCATCTTAATTACTTCCCCAACATGAAATTCCATTCTTATTCCTTCCTTACATCCATTAATTTTAGAGCATTATAATAAAAGATATCTTCTAACTTCTCTTCTTCTAATCCACAAGTTAAAACCTTTTGAATTTCTACACTGGGATGATGAAATGGGCTGTCTGTTCCAAACATAATTCGGTCTGCTCCCACTGTTTCATATGCTTCTTTTATCTTGCATCCCATAGGCATTCCTGACATCTCTAAATATATATTCTCATATCTTCGCGCCATTTTCAATGCTGCATCAATATAAACACCATGACCATGTCCCATATGAATCATAACAACCTTAACCTTTGGGAATCGTTCTGCCAATAGTGCAATGCTCCATGGAAGTGAATACGGTGGATGTCCACTGTGAATAAAAACTGGAACCTTATACTCCTGTGCCTTCTCCATAACTACATCTAAACATGTATCATCGGCAACAAATGCATCCCGAAGTGGATTTATTTTAATTCCTTGAAATCCTTTTTCTCCAATATAATAATCTATATCACTTATCGCCTTTTCGCTCTTTAGCGGATTTACATAGACAAGTGGTATGATGCATTTTGGGTAACTCTCAAACATCTCTCTTGTATCTTCATTTCTCTCATAGTTTGCAGAACAAAGAATCGTCTTTTCAATCTCATATTCATTCATGTTCTTTAAAATACTTTCCTCGCTGGAAGAGACTCCTGCCCAGCCTCCATACTCTCCTATATGTGCATGTGCATCTATTTTTTTCATATTGCCCCCTATATATTCTGAATCATTTCTAATGCATTTGTTTTTTCAAAGATTTTAAGGAAAATAAATGCAGCTGCGATTCCAAAACAAGTTTGAAATGAAATCGTAGGAATTGTTAAAAGAGCTGCTTTTGTTCCAATAATAAAGATTTTCACAAAAGTATATCCTGTAATTTGAACCAAACCTGCTATAACTGCTCCAATTATCATCCACCCCTTCTTCTTTAATGAGAACCTATCTATAAATGTTCCCATGGTCCATGCCATCATACCTTTGATTAGTAGGGTTGGAATAACCCATATTAAGAACCCGCCAGTAAAATCAGACAAAGCGGCTCCTGCAGCCCCAGCCACAACGCCGTATTTTCTTCCAAGTAAAATTACAGATAAGAAAATCATGCAGTCTCCCAAATGTGTATATCCTCCAGTCAAAGAGACAGGTATTTTAAATGTATAGGTACAAATAAAAACCAACGCCATCATCATTGCTGTTTTTGTCAACATTTTCGTATTCCATTTCATTTTTCATTCCTCCTGATGTATCCTTCACAAGTCTCTCTTTATATCTCACGAAGTGTCTTGAATTTTTACATTGAAACTATCATACCCCTACTTTGGCACTGTCAAAAGTGCCAGTTTTCTAATTTAAAACCAAGCCAAAAAAAGAGATGCAACAGCATCAGCCCACTGGCCGTTCTCTTACATCTCTTTCAGATTTTATTTACTTGTCTTATTTACTTGCAGCTGTTGTCGTCGCTTCTGTTGATGCTGCCGTTGTTGTTGCTGCCGCTGTTGATGCTGCTGTTGTTGCTTTGTACTTGAATGTAACCTGTTTCCATAGATCTTGATCTACATCTTTACTTTCGTCCCATTCCTTCTCATACTTATTGGTCCACTTCTTGTAAACCTTGTTGTATGCAGCCTGTTGCTTTTCAGATAATAAAGTAGACTTTGTTGAAGATAAATCCTTTGTAGACTTACCTAAAAACTTAACGATTACATAAGCTTTCTTAGTATCAATCACTCCACTTACACCATTCTTCTTAAGTTTTTTCACTGCTGCCTCAAATTCTGTTCCCTGGTCAGCCTTTCCAGCTGTATAACTTTCTGAATTATCAGAGTTTACACCATACTTTTTAGCAACTGTCTTAATATTCGTACCTGATTTAATCTCTTTTAATGCTTTTTCCGCTTTTGCAAGCTGAGCTTTCTTCTCTTTGTCTGTCATATCTGTAGACTTTCCAGTCTTGCTGTCTGTCTTCTTAGTTGTGAAAACTAACTTATAAACCTTCATTGTCGTAGCTTCTTCATCAGAAACTGAAACATTTGCCTTCTTGATAATTGCACTTTGTACTTTTGATGCAATCATATTCTGCTCATAAATCTTCTTAATAAATGCCTTGTCCGCTCCAGTTACTTTCATAACCTTCTTACCAAGATCATTCTTTGCAAATTCAGTCATACTTGTGTTTAACTGCTTTTTCTCATCCTTTGTTAGCTTCACCTTGTACTCATCTGCATGGGCACAAAGAACTTTTACTTGTTTGATTTGTTCAATTACACTTGTCTTAATTGACTTTTGTAAAGTAATCTTCTTTCCTTTAGAATCAGTTCCAACTTGTGTTGACCACATCTTTTCTCCAAAGTATGATGCGTATTGTTCTTCTGCACTATACTGTTGAATTCTTGCGTATACATGTGCTTCTTGATATGTTACATCATTCCCTGCGAATGAAAACAATGTCTTCTCATCCTGGCTCTTGCATCCTGTTAATAATGTTGCTCCCATAACAGCTATTAGTGCAAGAGATACTAATCTTCTACCTATACGTTTCATGTTTTCCCTCCAATATTCTGTTTGCTAGTTTCCTATTATACTACATCTCTATCTGATAATCAACGAATCTAACGAGTTCACACAATCTTCAATTTTTTGAATCCATTTTCCCTTGGGTATTTGATTTAGTTCAAGAATAAATGTTGGTACATCTCCTGGCTGTATAAAAAGCTTTCCTTTAAACTTCGCCAGTACATCTCCAATGCCGTCTACATTTACATTTGCCTTTGGATACATTTCAAAATAAACTTTCTCACCTTTTTGCTTTACATCTGTCATATATGCCTTATGTGCTTTTGATTTCAGCAATGCAATATGAAGAAGATTTACAACCGCTCTTGGAATATCTCCAAAACGATCCACCATCTCATCTGTCATATCTTCCACCTCATCTTCTGTCTCAATGGAAGAAATTCGCTTGTAAAATTCCAATTTCTGAAATTCATTTTTTACATAAGTATTTGGAATAAAGGCATCTACATCTAAATCCAATGTAGTCTCATAGTCTTCCTCTTCTTGAATTACCCCCTTAAGACGAAGCACTGCGTCATTTAACATTTTACAGTACATATCATATCCTACAGCTTCCATGTGTCCTGACTGTGCTTGCCCTAAAAGATTCCCGGCACCACGAATCTCAAGATCTCTCATGGCAATCTTATATCCAGAACCAAGGTCTGTAAATTCTCGAATGGCCTGAAGTCTCTTTTCCGCAGTTTCTTTTAATAAGGTATCTCGCTTGTACATTAAAAATGCAAATGCATTTCGATTGGACCGACCCACCCGGCCTCTCAATTGATATAACTGAGAAAGTCCAAGCCGATTGGCATCGTGAATAATCATGGTATTTACATTTGGAATATCAAGTCCCGTCTCAATAATTGTGGTAGAAACAAGTACATCAATCTCTCGATTCATGAATTCCATCATAATCTTTTCTAGTTCATGTTCTCTCATCTGTCCATGTGCAAATGCCACTTTTGCATCTGGCACCAGCTTTTGAATCTCACTTGTAATTTCTGCAATATTATTGACTCGGTTATATACATAATAAATCTGACCTCCACGAGTCATTTCTCTATGAATGGCTTCCTTTACAAGTTCATCGTTATATTCCATTACATAGGTTTGAATTGCCCTTCGGTCATGAGGTGGTTCTTCTAATAAACTCATATCTCTAATTCCAATTAAACTCATATGGAGCGTTCTTGGTATTGGAGTTGCTGATAAGGAAAGTACATCTACATCCTTTTTCAAAGATTTAATTTTCTCTTTATGGCTCACTCCAAATCTTTGTTCTTCATCAATAATTAAAAGTCCAAGATCTTTGTACTTCATATCCTTAGAAAGAAGTCGATGTGTTCCAATGACAACATCCACCATTCCCTTTTTTAGCCCTTCAATAGTTTCTCTTTGCTCTTTTGCAGTGCAAAATCTGGACATTACGCGAACTGTCATTGGATAATTCTTAAAACGTTCTACAAATGTATTATAATGCTGCTGGGCTAAGATTGTTGTAGGAACCAGATATGCCACCTGCTTTCCATTGCTAACTGTCTTAAATGCGGCTCGAATGGCAACTTCAGTTTTTCCATATCCAACATCTCCACATATAAGGCGGTCCATAATCTTGGTACTTTCCATATCTCTCTTGGTATCTTCAATGGCTGCCAACTGGTCTGTGGTTTCATCATATGGAAATAATTCTTCAAATTCTTTCTGCCATACAGTGTCCTTATCGTATACATAGCCTTCTTTTGATTGGCGGATTGCATATAGTTCAACCAGCTCTTTTGCAATCTCCTTTACCTGTCCCTGAACACGTTTTGTAGTCTTTTTCCATTCAGTACCCCCAAGCTTATTCAATCTTGGTTTTTTTGCCTTTGCACTGGCATATTTTGAAATCTGATCCAGTGCAGATGCCAGGATAAATAGTTTATCTCCACCATTGTACTCAATACTAATATAGTCTTTTTCAACATGGTCTACTGTGATTTTTTCAATTCCTCGATAAATCCCAACTCCATGTTTTTCATGAACCACATAGTCTCCAATGGAAATATCAGCAAAGTTCTTTATCTTTTCTCCCTGAAACTTTTCCCCTTGCTTTTTCCTCTTTGCCTTTTTCTTACCTTTAAAAATATCACTTTCTGAGATTAACACCCATTTATTCTGGGGATACTCAATTCCACTTTTCAATTTACCTGGAGTTAAAATAATCTGACCAGATTGTACCTCACCTTTTACATCTTTTTCATAGGTGACAACTAGTTCATGTTCCCTCATATCCTGTGCCAACCGCTTTGCTCTTGTCACCGACGGAGAGACTACTACAATTTTATATTCATTTTTCTGATATCTTCTTAAATCTTTTACCAGCTGTTCAAAGCTATTGTTGTAAGACTGAATTGATTTTGTCTCGAAATAATGAGTCTTCCACACTGACATAAAATCAACCTGGCTTGATAATGTACTTAAAAATACATTTTGTTTCTTTTCAAGCTGACTAGTTACTTCCTCAAAGGAAACAACTGTATTCATTTGGCTTGGCAGAATATAACCACTTTCTAACCGACTTTTCATACTTTCTTTAAATTCAAGAAAAAATCCTTCTCCTCGCTCTTTTACATGATTGGGCTCATCCCATATAATCATGGTATTCTTTGGGAAATAATCAAGAAAAGAAACGGTATTTTCATAGAAAAATGGCAAATAACCCTCTACACCAATGAGCATTTGCAGTTCCCTTAATTCTTCCTGTACCCGCTCATACTCTTTTCTAATTCGTTTTTGCTGCTCTCCTTGAAACTCTTCTTTAAAATGAGCATATACCTTTTCATATTCTGTTGTGATGTTCCTAAGCCCAAGGGCAATAGTTTCATCGTCTAAGACTACTTCCGTTGCAGGATAAATAGAAAGGGTATCTATGTTTTCAATAGATCTTTGACTTTCTACATCAAAACTTCGAATGGAATCGATCTCATCGCCCCATAATTCCATTCGATAAGGACAATCCCCTGTAAATGGGTAAATATCAATAATGCCTCCTCGAATCGCAAATTCCCCTGGTGCTTCTACAAATGGAACTTTCTCATATCCAATGGAAACTAACGTTCTTGGAATCTCGTTTTCCACAACCTGTGTCCCAACTTTGTAAGTTTGTTTTTGTTTTTTTATTTCTTTTAAGGGAACCACTCGATCCATTAAAGCGTCAACTGTCAATACAAAGACGCCGCCAGTTCCTTTAATAATTCGTTCAATTCCCCTCATTCTTTCCTTGGCAATTGCATTTCCATGGACATCTGCTGTATAAAATAAAGGATCCTTTGCTGGAAAATAGATACAGTCATTTCCAAAAAAACGATATTGATCCACCCATTCTTTTGCTTTATTTTCATCTGAAGTAATGACAATTTTATAACTGCCTCTCTTCTTTTGTCCAATGGCTGACGTGATATGTGCTTTCGCAGAATCAGTTATTCCTGACACACAAACAGGACCTTGATTTACCTCAAGGTCTGTTTTTATCTGTATCCATTGGTCATTGGTTTTTAAAATTTGTTCTAACAACTTGACACCTTCTATTTAGTTATATTGATTCATTGCTTCTGTCATGTGATCTAATACAATGAGCTTTATCGCATCATAAATATTAGAATACAAATCATCATAAATCTGGTGTTCTCCCTTTGAAAAATGACCTAGCACATAATCAGCCAAATCATATCCCTTTGGTTTTTCTCCAACACCAATCTTTAGACGAGGGAAATTCTGACTTCCCAAATGGGCAATAATACTCTTAATCCCATTGTGTCCACCTGCACTTCCCTTTCTTCTAATTCTCATCTTTCCAACATCAAGTGAAATGTCGTCGAAAATCACAATGAAATCTTCTGGCTCCAGCTTATAAAAATCCATAACACTTCGCAAGCTTTCTCCACTAAGATTCATAAACGTCTGTGGCTTTACAAGAAGAACCTTCTGCCCCTCTATATAACCACTTCCTATGAGTGCTTTATGCTTTTTGGTACTAATATCAATTCCTGACTTTTCCCCAATATAATCCAAAGCTGTAAATCCAATATTATGTCTTGTATTCTCATACTTCTTTCCTGGATTCCCAAGTCCAACAATCACTTTCATCCCTAACTCCTACTATAATGTTTCAAAAAATGTTCTAGTTTTATTCACTTTTTTCATTAAATCATTAAATGCATCTGGTGTCAATGACTGTGGTCCATCACATAACGCTTTTGCTGGATTGTTATGTACTTCTACCATTAATCCATCTGCACCTGCTGCAATTGCCGCAAGAGCCATTGGTTCAACTAAATCACGTACCCCTGTTGCATGAGATGGATCTACAATAACTGGTAAATGAGACTTCTTTTTGATGACTGGAATTGCTGATAAATCTAGTGTATTACGAACCGCTGTCTCATATGTACGAATTCCTCGTTCACAAAGAATTACATCCTCATTTCCACCTGCCATAATGTACTCTGCACTCATTAACCATTCCTGCATTGTCGCAGCCAACCCTCGTTTTAATAAAACTGGCTTATTGGTTTTTCCTAATTCCTTTAACAATTCAAAGTTCTGCATATTTCTTGCCCCTACTTGAATTAAATCAACATCATCAAACAACGGCAAATCTCTTGGATCCATAATCTCTGTTACCACTGGAAGTCCTGTCGCTCTCTTTGCTTCTAATAAAAGCTTTAATCCTTCGTCATGAAGCCCCTGAAATGCGTAAGGTGATGTTCTTGGCTTAAATGCACCTCCACGTAGGAATCCTGCTCCTGCATCTTTGACACTGTTTGCTACACTTGTCATCTGTTCCTTTGTCTCAATGGAACAAGGTCCTGCCATCACTTGAAAATGTCCCCCACCAATCTTTACTCCATTTACATCTACGACACTATCTGTTGGATGGAATTGACGATTGGCTTTCTTGTATGGTTCCTGAATTCTGCGCACTGCCTCTACGGCATCATTTGCCATAACAAGGTCTTCATCAATAATTGATGTGTCACCAATCAACCCAAATAAATTGGTATTGGCTCCAGTTGATTCATGGATATCAAATCCTTGATTTCTCATAGATTCTTTTAGTTCTCTTACTTGTTCTTCCTTTGCGTTTTGCTTTAAAATAATAATCATGTCTTATTCCCTTTCTCTTTGCATAAACTGAAAAGACCTATGCCCCTAACTACAAGGACACAGGTCTATGACTTCAAACTTCTTGTTATCTCTTCATAGGATTAGTCTTTGCAGCACGAATAGCCAGGATTAAAATAGTAACCCCAGAAATAAAAAGAATATGTTGTTGTATTCTTTGGTGCGAACATAAGACGTTCTCCTTTCAAATATCTATGTGAATTAGAATACTCCTTCTTCTCGCAGTTGTCAAGTACTTAACGATATATTTTTTCACTTTAAAGTGTGTTAGTGCTTATCTTTTAAATATTTCATAGATATTTTCTATCATATCTTCATATCCTGTGTAATAGTGAAATAACTTATCTCGCACTTCTTTCTCAGAATAGCGACTTAATATTCTTTGCTCTTTCCATATATATTTTAAGTATTCATAGATGACATCAACTCCCTGTAATTTATGAATTGGCACTGGCGTTGGATAGTCTAAGGTTAATATTCGATTCTGTGGATTAAATTTCGCATCATAGTAAAGAAAAAATTGAGGCATTCCCTTTACCATTGTATCGTAGTAACAACGATTCCCATAATCTTTAAACTCAGCCATAATATTTTCATATAATTTTAATGCCTCTTTTGTTTTTTGAATGACTTTTTCATATCCAATATGGTACGCTTCTTTGGCTGACAATACTTTTACAATCTCACTGTGTTTTGTATCACTACAACATTCATTCATACAGTAAATCACTGCACCCATCAACTGTTTTGCAAGATTCTCACTAATTGACGTACTCTGTTTTGATGTGTACTTTTCTGATAACATTTGAACCAATGGAAGTAATTCCTCCATAGTATAATTCATTTAGATCTCCTTTTCTTCTAATGGAATTTCTACTAACTCTCTCATTTTTCTTGCATATGCTTCCAGACAAGTATCTTCAAGAAAATCCAAATCACCTCTAGCCTCTTCTTCAAATTGCTTTTTCATCACTTCCAGCAATTCATCGTCTGTCCATTCATCTAAGGCTTCATTTTTATACAAATAAAAGATGTCCTGAAGCCTTCCAATAACCTCCACATAGTTATCTTGATAAATATATCCAGAGTCGCAAAATGTAAAAATAAGCTTTGGCAGAATTCCTTCTCCAAACTCAATCCTCCCCTGCTGCCTTAAACTATTGGTTCGATCCATCATAAGTACCTTTGCATCTTCTCTGCTTAAAACAAGTCCAAATCCTTTCGTATATAGATTGCATTCAACGATCTTTTCCAGTGTAGTTCCCTGATTTATCAGCTGACTCATATCAAACTTTTTCATAGATCTAAAACCCCCATTTCATTTGTGTTATGGACAGTTTATACCCATTCCACAATGGTTACAAGACTTGAAAAAATGGTGATTTTGTGGTAATATAAAAGCATAATAAATCAGGAAAGAGAACCAATGCTCATCAATTGACGCATTGGTTCTCTTTTTGTTTTTCTAAGATTTTATACGGATCCACTTTGTTCCTTTGTATCGTACAATAAAGAACACACCTCGAACAGCCCAGTCTAAGGTCATTGCAACCCAGACTCCAAAGACGCCCCAGCCCATCCATTTTCCAAGAACAACACTGCAGCCTAACCGAAATACCCACATGGATATAATTGCAATTATCATACAAAATTTCACATCGTTAGATGCACGTAATGTATTTGGAATGGTAAATGATATCGGCCATATGGTAACGCAGCAAATGGTATGATAAATCAAAATCTGTTCTGTTAATTTCGCTGTCTGTGGCGATAGATGATATGCTTTCACAATCCATGGAAGTGCCAGAACCACTAGTATATTTAATGCAAATAACCCTGCATATACTATCTTTAACAGCTTTCTTGTATACATCCTGACTGCCTTATAATCATTTGCTCCCACACACCTTGAAACAACGGTAAGAAGTGCAAGACCAATTGCCATTCCAGGAATAATTTGAAACATGGCAATAACACTGCTTACAGCGTTGGCTGTAATTGCTGCAGTTCCAAAAGTAGCAATCATACTTAACAACATAATCTTCCCCAATTGAAACATACTATTTTCAATTCCATTGGGAACACCAATATACAAAATCCGTTTTACCAGATATCCCTTAAATTTAAACTTAAAGTTACGACTTATATGCATCATTTGATTTGGATTCTTAATTCTCACCAACATAATAAGTGCTGCAATAATTCTAGATACTAATGTTGGAATTGCCGCACCTGCAACACCCATCTTCCATCCGTAAATCATCACTGCATTTCCAGCAATATTAATTCCATTCATAAGAAGGGACATCTCCATAGATATCTTAGAATTCCCCATAATTCGGAATAAGGCTGCACACCCATTATAGAGTGCGATAAATGGAATGGATGCCGTTACAATCATTAAATAGGTTCTAGAGCTGCTCATAACATCTGGTGCAATAGCTCCAAACACTCCATGTAAAATAAAATTTCTGCCAAGATAAATCAGTCCCATAATCCCTGTAGAAAGTGCAGCGACAAACAGTAACAACTGATCTGATGTCTTACATGCCATAACATGTTTTTTCTGTCCTAAATACTGTCCCGCAACCACCGCACCTCCAGTTGCAAGAGCAGCAAACATATTGATTAATAAAATCATGACAGAATCAACTAAAGAGACCCCAGAAACTGCGGCCTCTCCAACACTTGATATCATAATTGAGTCTGCTAACCCCACAGTAACTGTAAGAGTCTGCTCAATAATCAATGGTATAATTAATTTTCTTAAATCCTTATTTGTAAACATATATCCTTCTTATTCTGCTTGATTTTTCTGATCCACTTTATCAATCACATATGCAATTGTCTGGTCACCTGAAATGTTACATGCAGTACCAAAACTATCCTGTGAGAAGTGAAGGGAAATTATCAACTGACTCATAAGATCTGTGAATCCCAACATACTCTTAATTAATCCAAGAGCTGCCATAACTCCACCACCTGGAACACCTGGTGCAGCTACCATAGTTACTCCAAGCATCATAACAAATGGTGCAAACATAGAAAATGTTGGTGTAATTCCATTTGCAATCATAATTCCCATAGAACCAATTACAAGGCAAATAGTATCTCCTGCCAAGTGAATCGTAGCACATAATGGAATTACAAAATCCGCAATATCCTCTGCTACGCCACTAGTTTTTACACTATCCATATTGACTGGAATGGTAGTTGCTGAAGACTGGGTTCCCAATGCTGTAAAATATGCTGGTGCCAAATTCTTTAAGTTTTTAAATTTATTTTCCTTGGTGTAAAGTGTGGCAACTAAATGCTGAAGCAAAATATAGGTCCACTGGAATAATAAAATCATAATATATAATTTTACAAACATCTTAATGGTTGGAAGTAGTTCTCCTTCCGCCGCAATCTTTGCAAATAACCCTGCAATATAAAATGGAATCATTGGAATAATAATTTTATTCAATGTCTTTGTAATAATTTCCTGTAAATCTTTGATACAAAGCAGTAAACTATCACTTTTTGTATTTGCCAATCCTAATCCTAATAAAAATGCCAGAATAAGGGCTGTCATAACTCCAAATACAGGATCCGCTTGAATTGTGAAAATCTCTTTGAATTCTTTTGCCTGAATAGAACCTGCTGCAATCTTATGAATCATAGATGGCAGAAACATCTTTCCAAGTAAAAAAGCCGAAAATCCCGCAATAATTGTAGATAAATATGATAATAATAATGTAATCCCAAATAGACGATTAGCTTTCTTTCCAAGGTCGGCAAGACCTACAGAAACAAACGATACTATCAATAGTGGAATTATAAAGGAAAGGAATGTACTAAACAACGTTGTAAATGTTACAAATATCCGGATGATTCCTTTAAATACAATATTATCTGAAACTCCAAAAATCTCTCCCACGGAACCAATTAGCATACCAATTCCAATTCCAATGAGCAATCTCCAAAGCAGTCCTACTTTAATTTTTTTCGTTTTCATTTGTTTTTTCTCCTCCTTTTTCTCTGTAACGGACAACTGTCCGTACAGCAACTTTTTTATTATACCGAGAACAACCTCAAATAACAATAGTTATTTATTATTTTACAAAAAAATACTTTTCTAAGTCATTCACCTAGAAAAGTATTTGATTATTATTTGATTATTTTATTGTTGTGCATCTGTTGCTGGTGGTTCTGTTGCTGGCGCTGATGTGGTTGGTGCCGATGTTGTTGGTGCCGCTGTCGTTGACTGAGCTGTCGTTGCTTGAGAAGTTCCAGATGTATTTCCACTTGATGTTCCGCCTGAACTTCCCCCTGAACTTCCTGAACCATAATCATTATATGAATATGATGATCCAGAGCTTGGTGATGCTGCTGCTGATATTTCAGAATGTATCTTATTCATGAAGCTACTCCAAATACTCTTTGGATAAGAAGCCCCACTTAAAGCTGCCATGGTCTTATTATCATCTCGTCCAACCCAAATAGCTGTTGTATAATATGGTGTGTATCCACAGAACCAACCATCTTTATTGCTTGTTGTTGTTCCTGTCTTACCCGCAGTATCTACATTTGGTACTTTAGCTCCTGCACCTGTACCCGATTTTACAACACTTTGTAAACAACTACTCATCATACTTGATGTTGTTTTTGAGAAAATAGTTTTTTCTGATGAAATATCTGAATCCTCAACTACAGCATCTCCTTCTGAGTTGTCAATCTTTTCTATACATGTAGGTTCACGATAAACTCCGTTATTTGGGAACGTAGCGTATCCTGCTGCCATCTCTTCTGCTGTTGTTCCATATGTGAATCCACCTAGACAAGTTGTATAGTATTTATAATCTACACTTGTCAAACTCTTGAAATTCATTCGCTCCAAATATCTTAATGCCGTTGTTGGTCCTAATTCTTCATATAGTCTCATGGTTACAACGTTACTTGATTTTTGTAATGCTTTACGAATGGTAATATTTCCAGAATAACTTCCGCCAGAGTTATTGACTCTATGCTTATCTTTGGCTTTCATTGGCGAATCACTTACAATGGACCCCGGTCCATAACCACGCTCCATAGCTGGTCCAAATACTAGCAAAGGTTTAATCGCACTACCTGGCTGTCTTGGACTTTGGAATGCACGATTCAAAGAATAACTTACGTTCTTCTGATATCGTCCTCCAACAATTCCCGCTACTTTTCCTGTTTCATTGTCAATACAGGTTCCTGCAGCCTGTGCTTTATATATTCCATTCTTATCCTTTGAATCATAGGAGTCCATTGCATTATTGATACTGTCTTGCAGTTTTTCTTGTACCTTTAAATCAATGGATGTATAAATACGATATCCTGAACTATACAACTGAGTTTTACATTTTGCATACAACTTACTATACTCTTCTTGATATGTTTTCTTTGCTTCATCACTGCTAAACTTCACTTTAAATACAAATCCTTGATTCTTCATCAATGCTCTTGTGGCAGTATAAATCACATAAGACTCTACATAATTTCGTTTTTCTGTTGAATCTTTCTTTTTAGCCTTTAGCTTGATTTTTTCGTTCAATGCCTCTTTGTATTGAGACTTTGTAATCATCTTTTGTTCCAACATATCTTTTAGAATTTTCTTTTGTCGTACAACGGTATTATCCTTATTCTTATAAGGCTCATACATGGATGGGGCATTTGGAATGGAACATAAAAATGTTGCCTGAGCAAGGGATAAATCCTCTGCATCTTTTCTAAAATATCCTTGGCTAGCTGCCTGTATTCCATAATAACCGTTGGCGAAATAGATATTATTTAAGTAAAATTCCATAATTTGATCCTTAGAATATATCTTTTCCAATTCAAGAGCTATAAATATCTCTTTTGCCTTTCGCTTCCAAGACCGTTCATTGGTCAAAAATACGCCTTTGGCTAACTGCTGGGTAATGGTACTTCCACCCTGAGTAATCTGTCCTTTGTTTGTAACGTATGAAACAATAGCTCGTCCAATTCCTCGAACACTAATACCACTGTGTTTATAGAAATCTTGATCCTCTACCGAGATCATTGCTGCAACTGCATATACTGGTAATTTACTATATTTTAAATAGTAAACATCCTTCTCCCCTTTTAACTTAAACATCTGTTTTCCATTGGTATCATATACAATACTTGTCTGGGATGCTTTAAAGGTTTTTTCAGATGCATTTGCCACTAATTTTTGTGCCTCCTTGTGGTATTTTACAAGCTGAACACCAATGGAAAGCCATGCAATTCCTATTAATAATAAAAATGCAACGGAAATCTTCAATAGAAGTTTTCTTGGCTTTTTCTTCGCCTTGACTTTTCTACGTTTCGATACTACTTGCTTATTTGTTGTATCACGCCTATCTTCTGCCATAACCTACACCTTTCACTTATTCTTAGACTCCTCTACGGAAATCCAGTTCACTGTTTGACTTAATTTATTTAAAGAATGAAGCATGCTTTCCTTGCATGTAAATAAAATAACCTGCTTTCCTGTGACTTTTGAAACCGCCTCAAGAGTTGAGATCATTCTTTCTTCATCAAAGTTACCAAAAATGTCATCAAATAGAATAGGAACTACAGCTTTTGGATATAGAATTTCCCCTGCTGCAAGCCGAATTGCTAAATAAATCTGTTCTATCGTTCCTGTACTTAAATATTTCATATCAATATATCTGTCATTACATTTTACCATAAAAGATAGTGATTCATCAATTTTGATTTCTCGATACCTTCCATTTGTCATTTCTGCAATGAACTCACTTACTTTCATATTCAGTGGTCCACTAAAGGAATTGCGTATTTCATTGGCTGATTCTAAAATTGTATCAATTGCAATATTAATCTGTCTTATATCATAAGATAACTGATCCGCTATTTCCTTTTGTTTTTGATATTCTTTTCTTAATTCTTCCTTAATATCATGAGTTGTGGTTACATAAGTCACAACCTTTTTCTTTCGCAGTGTTAAAACGGAACCTATCACTGCACCGAATAGTCCGGGAATCAACAAAAGATAGGACGCTGAAATACCAAGATATAAAAATACCATTGCACCAAGCAAAAACGGAAGTCCAATAATGGTCCTCTCATAGGATTCCACTGTTTTCACTTCCTCTTTGGGAGGCTCTGTCATCCTTTGTCTTTGATTCTTAAGAAGAATCTCTTTTTCTGATAATACTCTTTTTTTGTCCCGCCGTTTATCTTTTAAATAATTAACTGCCTTATCCACCTGAATGTTGGTTGTTCCACTTTCAAATATATTATTTGCGTAATTTGTTACGTCCACAGCTAACTGCTTTGATGGAATCATATCTCCGCTCTTAATGGAAAATGTATCTTCGTATCCACTCTCTGAAATCCCGAGAACCGATTCCAAACTTTTTGTCTCGTTGGTTTCCTCTGAAAAGAAAATACATTCCCGCTCATCTGCTCTAAACTTCCTTTGGAGAACATATTCTTCTTGTTCAATTTCAAGTCTCATGGTTCCGCCATAATTTCCACCATATATTGGACTATATACTGTATATGCATCACTTCTCGCTGCGATTCCTCTTGCCTTATCTAAACCAAATAGCATATGAAATATAAACTCTCTTATTGTAGTTTTCCCACTTTCGTTAGGTCCGTAAATAACATTGATTCCAGATCTTAATTGCACATCTTTGTATGCAAATTTACCAAACCCATCTATGTGAAGTTTTTTAATCATGCTGTAACCCTTCTAATGCGTATTTTAATGCATCTTGTTGATCTTTTAATTTATCCTCTACTAGTGACACAATATTAGGCTGATTTTCCCTCTTTTGTACAATTTCATACTCTTCATCAATAACATCTTCCATAATGTTCACAATGTGGTATTTTTCATATAGTATATCATAATCTAACTTTTCAAATTTTTTCTTTGTCCCCTGCAAGTACAAGGTAAACATCTGATCAATTCCATAATTTAATATTTCTTCATGAATCTGCTGATACATAGCGATTCGATTCATATCCGGTTCAAAAGTTACATAGATATCGATATAATTTCGCTGACTAATTGGCACAAACTTTACAAAATGATGTTCTTTTGTAAACTCTCCCAAAAATACTCCATGGCGTCCTGTTTCAGTACGATCCAGTGGTTCAAGACTTCCTCCGTAACACATCAAATCATCTGCAAGTACACGTGGTTCATGAATGTGGCCCAATGCAATATAGTCAAATCCTGACCATTTTAATTCTTCCTGATTCATAGGGATATGGGTTGCATCTCCTCCATGTGCCAGTAAAATATGTCGACCGCCTTTCTTGTATGGCTTTATATCATCAAACACCGCTTTTGTTATTTGTGGCTGATGATAACTATACCCATAAATATACGTGTCAGTGCTTTTTGAATGGACACACTTCACTTTATCTTCCTTGAACATATACACTTTTGATGAAAATTCATAATTTAAATATGCAGCATTTTCTGTAATATAATCGTGATTTCCTGCAATCATAAACACCCAAGTCTGCTTTAATCCCATAAGAATTTCGTCTAATTTCTTAAGCTGTTCCATGGTTGGCGGAGCATCAAAAATATCTCCTGTAAAAAACAGATAATCTACCTGTTCCCTATTGGCTAATGCCACAACACTTTGAAGGGAAAGGTATACATCTTCCTTTCTTTCTTCGTTCCACCCGCGGCTGCTTTCAAAATTGCCATTTAAATGTACATCGCCTACATGTATAAACTTCATAGGTCTCCTTTTCTAATCTGTGTAACTGTAAAAAATATTACCCGCTTTTTTAATATCTTTTTCAAAATTTGTTCGTCCTGTCTGAACAGACTTTCCACTAATTGGATCAATATAACGAATCTTCGTACTATTATAACTCATAATTAAGACATAATGATTATTGCTCATTTTTGTCATAATCGGACGTCCTTTATATACACAATACAAAACATCATCTAAACTTGTTCCCGAATAGTTATATGCTAAATTATCAAATACCTGATTCAACAAATCAAAAGTAGATAATTTGCTTGCTGCCAATTTCTCGTAGGAGCAGCTTTTACTTGCAGCTCTTGCCATCATTTGAATACATGCAATGGCTGACTCATCTTTTTGTTTTGCTTTTAGAATCACAACATTCGGTGCTTTTCCATATGTTTTTGCGACTCCCTTTTCCCACAAATAGTACTGGTCACTATTAACTACAACTCCAGCACTCTTTTTTGCTTTTGAAATGGCTTGATTCACACTTTCATATGTTCCAAGCAAAGAACCACCGGCATACACATATGCCTCCTGCCCTCTTTTCCTATTCTTTTCAAAGTCTATATTATAATTACTGTTTGTCTCATCTATGGTTGCTGATTCATATTTAGGTTCACTTTGAACATAAAGTTTATCTGGAAATGTAATACTTAGCAAATTCAAACGGTCTTGAGAATATTTATATTCTAGCACTGCTTTGTCCTTTGTGCTTTCTCTGTATCTAATATATTCTGTCTTTTTCTTCTTGAATCCATCTCCAACTCTTGTTGCCGGCGTTACTGTAACAACAGTTCCATCCACACTTGCATCTACAATATAAGTTCCATCATTCCCATAGGTTTTTAATGTTTCCTTTTTTTGATTGATAATATGGACAAACTTCATTGGAATGTTCATAGTCCCATCTGAATCTGTAGAAATATCATCCTCATATGCAACTCCATATACAAAGTCTTTTTTCACAAATCCTATAGGCTTAATAACTTCTCCTGCCTTGCATTTAATTGAATATGATGTGTCCTTTTCTAAATCCATTACAGTTACTGTATGCTGTGAATTCCCCATAGCAAGCATTCCATTGTTAGAAACTACAACAAATCCATTCTCAATATTTTTCGCTAATACCTTTGTGTCCTTACCGTCCACATCAACTTCATAAAGTGCAGCATCTAACGTAAAGTATAACTTGTCATCTTGACTTAAATACAACCCTTTTTTCATTTCTGTTTCCAAGTTATCATATTGTAGTTTTGTTGGAATAAAAATACGTTCCTCTACTTCTTTTTTCTTTGCATTATACTGGTAAACAGAAATTCCATTTTCTCCCTCGTGTTTTCCACCATTCATATAACCATATACAACAAAGGTTACATCTCCATTGGACTTTGTATCTACAATATGAATTCCATGGTGGTCATAATTTCTTCTTTCTTCTCGGTAATCTTCTCCTACAAAGGAAAATACTCTGGTCATAGAAACTGCATCATAGTCGTATTCCCACAATTCATTTTGTTGGACAAATGCAACTTTTTTACCTCCGTCTACGCTTTTTAATTCATCTAAATTATTACTTGCAATTCCTATTACAAATTGATTTGCTGAAGCATTGATTGTGTCATACCTAACGTAAGATTCTTGATTTCTTTCGTAATTCAGCAAATAATTCTTACCTCCACTATACCGTACTCGATAATATTCTGTAACCATATAATACTGTTTAATCCCTTTGCTGTTCTCTGCGGAAAGCATGGTTTTCATCTCAATGGAAGCAATTCCTGGTGATAGTTCCTTTATTGTTGGCGTATAGGTTTCTTCCACTTCTGGATTCAACCCTGCATACTGCACAGCCTCCTGATCAGAATTAATATCTATGGTCGATAAATCATTTGCTGTCTCACCCTCTTTAGATTCAATATACCGTTTGATAAAATCAGAGTCTGAACCAGATAAAGTTGCTTTGTGAAATTTATTTGCAAAAGCAAGGCACTCTTTCAAATGAAACTTGGTTCCATAAATCACCCTTGTATAGTAAGTTATTTTCTGCTTATCCTTTTTAATTTGAAGTGCTAATAAATATGTTTTCCCCGTTTCTAAACGTTTTGAAATCCGGATGTTTGCTTTCTTATTTTGAATTGCTACAACTCCTTTTTCCAATACTTCCTGATTATCTTCCATGTATAATTTATAGTTCATGGCTTCGATTGATTTGGATCCATATTTCATGGAAACGGTTAGAGAATCACCTTCTAGGGGAGTAATGGAATCACGAAGCAATGCCTTATCTACATTTCCTACATAACCATGAAGCTGGTTAATACTTGATTTTCCCATCTCCACACTTAGTAAAGGCAGTGTTGCCTGTCCAGATTCACTGCTTCCTTTATTATTCCTTCCAACAAGCACATAGTTCCAAACAACTATGGCAACAAGAAACACAAGAACTGTCACAATAATTCTTGGTTTTTTACTCTCCGTCATACTTTTCTCCTTCTGCATGTCCTATATCTTTACAGCCCACCACAGGGGATGGACTGTTATCTACAATTAAGATAACACTTTTTTCTACGGTAACGGCATCTTCTGTGATGCACCTCACCACATAATAACACATAAATCAATTGAAAAAGATTACTTTCACATTTGATGCATTCTTCTTTTTCTCTATCTTTCATCTTTTGGTAAACTTGATCTGCTAAATGAAGCATCTGCGTTCTGTCTACATATTCATGGAACATCATACTTCCTTCATATTCCATCTGATCACAACATTCCTCAATATACACCAATGCATCTCTTGCATCCTTTGCATAAAGCTTTGTCATATATTGATAATCCTTTTCTTCATCCTCCTGATCTTTTACTAACTTCATAGCATCTGGTTTCGGAAATGAATCCATAGATTCAAATGTTGGTAAATCACCCAATCCTTTTGCTCCCATATATGACTCCTTTTCTTCTCTTGCTCCATACTATGAGCAAATGAAAAAATGGTGCTATTCTTCCTTTACATCCAAGCTTCGGATCTCTTCATTAATGGCTAACATTTTACTGTCAAGATAACTAATCATCTCTGCACATTCTCTTAACTCTGTGCGTATATACTCTGGTGCATTTCCTTCATATTTGTAGTAAATTTTATGTTCTAATGATGCCCAAAAATCCATGGCAACTGTTCGAATCTGAATCTCCACACGGGTTGGTATTCTTCGATCTGACAAGAAAATCGGCACTGTTATTATCATATGATAGCTTCGATATCCACTAGGTTTTGGATGATTCATATAATCTTTTGTCTTGATAACCTCAATATCATCTTGTGCCGAAAGCATATCTACAATACGGTAAATATCCGGTGTAAAAGAACAAATTACACGAATTCCCGCAATATCATCAATATACTTTTCAATATTCTCTATCGTTACGTCTTTTCCTTTGTTCATTAGTTTGCGGACAATACTCTCTTCACTTTTTAATCGAGATTCTATATGTTCAATTGGGTTATAACAATGTACAAACTTAAATTCATCATTCAAAATCTCTAATTTTGTTCCAATTTCTTTCAATGCAGACTGATATAATAATTGCATCTTTCGATATTCCACAAATACATCTGTTACATCTGGTAATTCTATCTTCTGTCCCATACAACCACTCCTTCATTCTACTTTTAATCTACAAATAGCTCTTTATATTTTAACATTCATAGACTATCTTTTCAATTTTATGAACATAACTTCACAAAATTATAATAAATAAGGAGAAAGCCTTTATGGAACGACTCCATCTAATAGCTTTCTCCTGTCTTAGCACCGTTGTCCTTTTTATATTCCATTAGGTACATGCATTTCCTGACAAACGTCTTCTAAAATTTTGTCCACATCTGCACCCCAGATATCCAGTCCCTCTCCACAATATAGTTCTGTTTCTTCGATTCCTAACATATCTGCAATACTTTTTATATATTCATACCCTAGATTCTGCTCCCCAACATAACCTCCCGCCGTCATAATATACACAAGCTTGTCTGCCTGACACAATCCAACGGCAGAATTATCTTCGTATTTAAACGTAATTCCACCAATCATAATCTGCTCTATATAAATCTTTACCACTGACGGAAATGTCATGTCCCAAAATGGTGCCGCAAGTATAACTCGATCTGCTTTTTGAAACTGCCTTGCAAGAGCAAACATTTCGTCATCGTATTTTTGTTCTTCTATTAGTTTGTTTCTTTTTTCTAGCATTTGTGTTGTTAGTGGTGCTAGCCCTAAATCTTCTAATACAACGTGTGCAATTTCATCTTGAGTCGTCTTATACTGTTCCATATAATTCTCACAAAGTATCCTTGTTCTTGATGGATGATTGGTGCTGACACATGCATCTAATAATAATATATTCATTCTATTTCTCCTGTCCTGTTTATACCATATATTATAGACTATTTCCTTATAAAATACACAACAAAGGGGATTTTTAGACACAAAAAAAATAACTCGTTAGTATCTAACAAATTATCTTTTGTAAATTCTATATAAATTAATATATAAAATCCGTGCGGTTTGTGTTGTGAAATATTCCACGAACGTTACCTCTACAGTTAACTCAGCCCAGGCACCCTCAAGGCACATAGGAGATTCTGCTTAGTGCTGCTTCGTTCCCGACCTGACACGGTTCACAGATTCCTATTGCTTAAGACCCAAACATCAACGCCACTTATAAAGGGCAGCTTCACAGGACAAATCCCGAAACAAACCATGACCTCTGCTATAGCGGATTGCAGATACAGGGTGCCGCTGACTCCCCGGCTGCACGGAAACTTTTTGACATATGAATCGCACTGAAGAATTCAGCGCATGTTTGATTATACTAATTTTATTTTGTTTCGTCAACTGTTATCTTTTTCTTCTTTCGCAATTTTCGGAAAAACTGAGACATCATCTCTCCACATTCTTCTCCTAAAATTTCTCTTTCTACCTCTGTTTGGTGATTAAACTGCTCCATCTGTAATATATTTAGTACAGAACCGCCACAGCCAGCCTTTGGATTCATAGCACCAATGACCACTCGATCCATTCTTGCCTGCACAATAGCTCCTGCACACATTTGACATGGTTCTAATGTTACATACATGGTGCAGCCTTCCAATCTCCAGTCCCCCATCTTTTTACTTGCTTTTTCAATGGCTAAAAGCTCGGCGTGGGCAAGGGTTGTCTTTCTTTTATTTCTTTGATTATAAGCTCTCGCAATAATCTTATTTTCATAAACAATGACAGCACCAATTGGCACATCTCCAATATCTGCGGCTTTTCTTGCCTGCTTCATTGCTTCTTTCATGTATTTTTCGTCCTGTGTCATATTTTCTAATATCTCCTCATAAAATGAATCAAAAAGAGAGAGTAACATTGTCTGAATATCAACGAATTGTATCCTATCTTTATGAATATAACCATGGTGTTAAAGGGGCAAATGTAGGTTTTGCACGTATTGAAAAACGGCAAAATCAAATCAAAGTCTACTTTCACGTCAAAACAAATGAACAGGCTCTGCCTTATAAAATCTATTTCTATCATTTTCACGAAGGAGCTATGGAAGGAATTTTGTTAGACTCCTTTCAAAAAAGTGATTCCGTTATAGAAATGAAGCTTGCCTATCCACTGATTGTGGATTTAAATGAAATCGATGGATTCTTAATTTATCACTCCAACCAGTTATTTTTCGGTTCTGAATGGAACGATAAGTCCATTACCATTCGTAATTTTCTCCCTCTGGAGACACAAAAATCCACTCCCGAAAAGCAACCGGCAGAAGAACCACCTGTAGAAGAACCTCCTGTAGAAGAACCTCCAATAAAAGAACCTCCAACAAAAGAACCTCCTGTAGAAGCTAAGCCTGAGGAAAATAAGACTGAGGTTACATCAAAACTAGTGGAATACATTGAAGCTCTCCAACTGGAAAAAGAAGCAAAAAGCAGCACCTCGCCATCTTCCTCTAAGGACTTTGACTGGAAGGAGTATCCCTCCTTGTCCTCTTGTGCTGATTCTTTCTTTGATCCTTGCATCAAAATAACCTTAGATGAACTGATAAAATTAAAAAACATCCCTGAAAAACTTCCCAAAAATGGATTTTTACTTTTGAATTATGGCAATTATGGACATTTAATGCTTGGCATTCACAAAAAAACAAGCCAAACCTGCCTTGGTGTTCCAGGAACTTTTGATAATGAAAAGAATTTTATTGCTAAATTCTTTGGGTTTGAAAACTTCATCACTGTGCCTGAAAAAAATCAAAAAACAGGTAACTTTGGTTATTGGATTCTGCCTATTTAGATTCGTACAACAAGTCACTAAGCCTTGCAAACTGCTCTAATGTCAATGCTTCTCCTCGAATAGTTGGTGATATACCCATTGTGTCTAATGCGTCTACCACCTGCTGTTTGGAGAAGTTTAAATTACTGTTATTAATTCCATTTTGTAATGTCTTTCTTCTTTGGTTAAATGATGCACGAATCAATTGAAACAATAACTTTTCATCTTTTACCGTCACTGGCGGTTTTTGATACTTTGTCAATCGAATAACTGCAGAACCTACCTTTGGTCTTGGCATAAAACAATTTGGTGGAACATTGGCAACAATATAAGGCTTGGCATAATATTGAACAGCCAGAGAAAGTGCTCCATACTCTTTTGTCCCAGGTCCTACCTGCATACGACTTGCAACTTCCTTCTGCACCATCACAGTAATACTATCCATTGGAACTTTGCTTTCAAACAGTCCCATAATAATTGGAGTCGTAATATAATATGGAAGATTGGCAACAACCTTAATTGGTTTTCCGTCATTCTTCTCTTTTGCAATTGCTCCAATATCAACTTTTAAAATATCTTGATTTAGGACACTGACATTATCATATTCACTTAAGGTATCCTCTAAAATGGGAATCAAATTCCCATCAATCTCAACCGCCATAACTTCTCTTGCATGTTCCGCCAAATACTGTGTCATGGTTCCAATTCCCGGTCCAATCTCTAATACAAAGTCATCTTTTGTAATGTTGGCCGCCTCAATAATTTTCTCTAGCACATGACTATCAATTAAAAAGTTCTGTCCAAACCTTTTTTGAAAATCAAATCCGTACTTTTGAATTATCTCAATTGTTTTCTTTGGATTACTTAACTTCTCCATCTATACCTCTTTCATTTTGTACATATTTCTTGCATTCTTATTTGTAATATCGATAATCTCTTCTTTGGAAACTTGCTTAATCTGTGCAATTGCCTCTGCTACATAAGGAAGATACAAAGATGAATTTCTCTTCCCTCTGTTAGGCTCTGGTGTTAAATATGGAGAATCTGTTTCAAGAACAATTCGATCAAGTGGTGTATACTCTACTACCTCTTTTAAAGTCTTGGCATTCTTAAACGTAACAACGCCTCCAACACCAATATAAAATCCCATATTCAAATACTCTCTGGCTATCTCCTTACTGTAAGAAAAGCAGTGAATTACCCCACCTATATCCCCACTGTGAAGTGCCTTCATCATATCTAATGTATCCTTTGCGGCATCTCGGCTATGAATCACAACTGGAAGCTCCACCATTCTTGCAAGTTCCAACTGTGCCTCAAACCATTTTTTTTGAATGGAACGCTCTGGCTCATCCCAATAGTAATCCAGTCCAATCTCACCAATAGCAACTACCTTTTCAAGATAGCTATACTCCGCCAATTCCTGTAAATCATTATCTGTCATATTTCCTGTTTCATTTGGATGTACTCCTACTGCTCCATACATAAATGGGTACTTTTCAATGGCTTTCACTGTCCATCTTGTTGTGTCCATGCTGGCTCCAATATTCACAATAGCCTCTATTCCGTTGTCCTTCATAGATGCTAGTAATTCTTCTCTATCTTCATTAAACTTCTCATCATCATAATGAGCATGTGTTTCAAATATCATATAAACTTCTCCATTCCGTTCTTGATTCTTCTAATTATATCAAAAAAGCAAGAGGAGATGTGAAATAAATTCTTTCTCTATCTGTTTTTATAGATTGAATGATAGTAGTAAACACTTGTCTGTATCATCCATAATACAGATATCATGATACATGCAAAGATTCCAATGCCCATAATCATTTGTGCAAGAACTGTGACTAACCATGCAAATACATATGCAGTATTCATTACTTTAAAAGCCTTCCAGGCACTCTCGTAAGTCTTTAATTTCTCAGCTTCATCACAACTTTTCATCCACTTATCTTGAAACTTAATGTCATAAACACTGCCCTTTTTTTCTGGGTTCATCTCTTTTGTAAAGTCAATTGCCTTTTGTTGTCCTATGATTGTAACTCCAATATTCAATACAAAAACTACCGTATTTATCAAACTAAATTCAGCACTCATAGCTCCTTGTTGTAATCCAATTCCTAATGCAAACAAAAAGAAGGCTAAGATTACATTCACATTCTGTATCCACATCATACACCCAATCTTAGTATCAATTTTATCTGCAGTCTCTTCATTTTCTCCATTCCATGCCTCAAATAATTTTTTTGCACTTAGATAGATAGCCCATGTCACACCTTGAAACAATACTGCCCCAAGGAGCATAATATAAAAAGAATTCATTGCCATAAAATCTTTCAACTGTTTTCCTATGGAACTGAAAAATCCTGTTGACCTATAACCAAGTCCTCCAATCACTCCACCTACAATCGCGGAAACTATCAAAATAATAAAAAATCCAACTAGTGACTTTCGATTCTCTTTTCTAATTTCTTCTCTTTTATTCATTCCTTATCCTCCTCATACCAAAAAATATCTTCTACATGAACTTCAAATACTTTCGCAATCTTTAGTGCAAGTGCCACAGAAGGTGAATAATCCCCTCTTTCAATCTGACTGATTGTCTGCCTTGACACTCCTGCCATTCTTCCCATCTCTTGTTGATTCACATTAATTCTTGCTCTATATTCCTTTAATCGATTGTGTAACGGCATGCATCTTCTCCTCTCTTTGATAATAATACTTGTCATTATGACAACTTTTCTTGTCATTAATATAGCACATGACAACTTTCCTTGTCAACACCATTTTCAATATTATTTTTCCATGTATGTTATAATAAGAGTAACTAAGTTACCATGAAAAAACGGAGGTGTTCTATGAGTATTTTTAAATGTGATATATGTGGATACATATATGATGAGGAAAAAGAGGGAACGACATTTACAGACTTGCCTGCAGACTATGTCTGCCCTATTTGTAAGGCAACAAAGGATCATTTTTTAGAACAGGAAAAGTCAAAAGCTACCGAAACATCAGCAAATACAGCGAATCCTTTAGCTTATCCAGAGGCATTTGCAAAATCATCTAGTGCTGAATTTCCTCAGCTAGACAAAATCCATCAAATGGCTTTGACAGGAGAATCTGTGGTAAATGCCATGGGAACCTTAAAACCAATTGTGTCCTGGGATGATATTTTAATTCTTGGAGCACAGTTAAATCCTGCACCTTTAAATGCCGGTGAGCCTGTAGATACAACAACCATTATTGGAAAAAATGCAAAAAAACCAATGGAATTATATCATCCAGTTTATGTATCTCACATGTCCTTTGGTGCCTTATCAAAGGAATTAAAGATTGCTTTGGCAAAGGGAAGTGCTATGACAAAAACTGCTATGTGCAGTGGCGAAGGTGGAATCCTCCCAGAAGAAAAACAGTCAGCTTTCAAATACATTTTCGAGTATGTACCAAACTTATATAGTGTAACTCCGGAAAATTTAAAAGAAGCAGATGCCATTGAAGTGAAAATCGGTCAGGGAACAAAACCAGGCATGGGTGGACACCTTCCTGGCGATAAAGTAACTCCTGAAATTTCTAAGATACGAAATAAACCATTGGGCGAGGATGTCATTAGTCCATCTAAATTCCCGAATATTAATTCAAAAGAAGATTTGAAAACTATGGTTGACTGGCTTAGAGATGCCTCTCAGGGAAGACCAATTGGAATTAAAATTGCAGCAGGACATATTGAACAAGATTTAGAATGGATTGCCTATGCAGGTGCTGATTTTGTTACCATTGATGGACGTGGTGGTGCCACAGGTGCCAGTCCAGAATCTCTAAAAGACAACACCTCTGTTCCTACCATTTATGCCCTTGCCCGCGCAAGAAAATATTTGGATGAACATAACTTGGATATGGAGCTTGTCATTACTGGTGGACTTCGTCTTCCAGGGGATTTTGCAAAGGCTATCGCTATGGGTGCAGATGCCATTGCCATTGCTTCTGCTGCTTTAGTTGCTGCGGCATGTCAGCAATATCGAATCTGTGGAAGCGGAAAATGTCCAGTTGGGGTTGCCACCCAAGACCCTGAACTTAGAAAGAATTTACAGCAGGATGCTGCTGCCAAGCGACTTGCAAACTACTTAACAGTCTGTAAGAAAGAATTAGAAATGTTTGGACGAATTACAGGTCATAGTAATCTTCATGATTTAAGTGTCAAAGACCTGTGTACAACAAACAGAGAAATATCAGAACATACTGATATTCCTCATGCATAAATTCAAATAAAATTAGTTTAACGTGCACAGATTCCGTAAATACAAGAAACATAACATGCAAAGTCACCAATTCGTTTTCTGGCAGTACCTAGCTGGTTTCTCCAGGCAGCGTCCATATTGAGACTTTCCATAGTTTCACACAGTGCATCTAAAGAATGAATCACAGCATCATGTTTTGCAGTTCGACCTGCTTCATGATGCTCTTCTTTTGTCTGCTGCAGCCAGTTTGCTCGCAAATCAGCGTATGTTGTCATGGCTTTTAGGGCAGTCTTCCACGCATCTTTTAGGGCATCAGTTTCATTTTCAAGATTTTGAAGAATTTTCTCATAGATTTCCATAGCTTCTTCAAAGGATAATGGGTCTGGCTCTGCCAAATAATTGTTATAAGTAATTGTAGTCATAATCAGTACCTCCTTGTACTCTCCTTACAAATCTTCTCCAATTTGTAAGGCTTTTTCTAAATCCGAAACAAATTGTGTCTGATGCTTTTTTAGATAGGCTTTCACAAATGGTTTCATAATCAATTTTTTTGCACTCACATCTTCCGTAAACTCAACTTCTGTTTCTTCCTCTTTTTGTTTGAAAATACCAATCCAGTGTCCTTTTATATTTTCATTTTCCATATCAAATTCCCAGTGTTTGTATGGTACCATCTTTGTAATTGTAAACGTGGTCCCATAACCATCTTTTGTATATTCCACAAACTGCTTTTCATTTAAAATTTCTGTTTTGCCTAAATCACTTCTCCACGTATATCCTTCCACCGATGTAACAATATCCCATACTTTTTTAATATTACTTTGAAAAATAATCTTTATACTTGAAACTGCCATATCCTCTTAATAGCCTCCTAACGTAAATCAAACTATTACAAAACTCCTCTTATTCGCAACTCATATATAAAATTGGATAAGCATTTCCTTGTTCATCATAATCCGTTCGTTTGTAAACTTGAAATCCCATATGTTCATAAAACTCTCTTGCCTGAGGGTTCTGCTCATTCACAGCTAATTTTCTAATGTTATAGTTCCTAATCCCATACCTAATCAGAGTTTTGCCCAACCCTTTTCCTCTTTCTTCTGGTGTAATAAAAAGCATCTCAAGTGTTTCATTTTCTGCTCCCATAAAAGCAACTGGACAACCATTTTCATCCTCTGCAATTACCAGGTGTAAAATTTCACTTAATGCATGTGGAACATACTGTTTGATGTTTTTTATCTCATAATCTGATAAGAACAAGTGTGTTGCTTTTACAGATTCTTCCCATATATTTAATAATTTCTGTATTAATATTGGTGTTTTTTCTTTGATTTCAACAATTCTCATACCTTTATTCCCATTCATAAATTTTACTCTTACATTGGAGTTCCAACTTCAATCAAATTTCCGTCTGGATCATAAAATCGAACAACTCTTTGTCCCCAAGAATGCTCCATTAACTTATTAAGATATTTGATTGGCATATGGTAATTCTCTAATTTTTCAACAAATCCATCAATATCCTTTTCTTCAAAATATAATTCACAGGCATTGTTCTCTTTTATTATTTCTTTCTCAATGAAAGATTTCCAAATTTTTCGGTCTTGAAGCACTAATCCTTCTGTTAAAATTACATTTCCATCGTTATCTAAAAGTACATCCAAGCCAAATAAATCTTTATAGAATTTCTTAGAAGTTTCTATATCATCTACGACAATTAAAATATTTTTTAACTTCACTTAATTTTCTCCTTATCTTGCTCTGTGATTGGACGGATTACTTTACATGGATTTCCCGCCGCCACACAGTTATCTGGAATATCTTTTAATACAACACTCCCTCCGCCAATTACAACATTGTTTCCAATCGTGACTCCTGGCATAACTTGAACTCCTGCACCAATCCATACATTGTCACCAACTTTAATGGGATATGCATATTCAAGTCCCTTATTCCTTCGCTCAAAATCTATAGGATGTCCTGCAGTATGAAATCCACAATCTGGTGCAATAAATACATTATCACCAAACTGAACTTTTCCTCCATCTAAAATAACTGTATTGTGGTTTGCAAAGAAGTTTTCTCCAATTTCAATATTGTATCCGTAATCGCACCAAAAAGGTGCCACAATACAAAACTCTCCTTTTGTCTTGCCAAGAAGCTTCTTTAATAACGCTGTCTGTTCCTCTGTCTGAGATGGACGAAGTTGATTAAAATCATAGCAAACATCCTTTGCTCTTGCTCGTTCTTCCAATAAAGTTTTATCATAATTTGCATCATATAACATCTGTTTCTGCATTTTTTGTTTTTCAGTCATTTTTATTTATTCCCCATCTTTCCAATGCCACCATTTTGCCTTCTCTGAATCTGGATTTTCTGTGTTTACCCAGTATTCCACTGCCCGATAAAGATATAGCTGGCAACGGTCTATCTGCTGATTTCTAAGAATGCATTCCTGTCGATATAGCTCTTCTCCTGAAATTCCCCGCAAAGACTCTATCGTTGTATACCCCATTGCTATGAGATCCTTTTCCGTTTCTTTTCCCACATTTGGTATTTTCCTCAACTCACTCATCACAGTCCTCCCATATATACCCCAGCCGCTTTACTTCCCTTATTCTTTTATTATATCATATGTTATTTGTATGCCAACTTTTTTGGCTTTATTGCATGAAAAAAAATCAGAACCTCACATGGAGATTCTGATCTTCTTTCACACTTATAAAATTTTCCCATAAAATCTGCGGCGATACTTTAACTCCACATACGATGTTACTTGTTTCATACAAACTGCATCATATGCTCCACCCACGATACCTACTAGTGGAATTCCCTGTAAAAATTTCATATACAATAATTGATCCGAAAGGGCAGTTGCCGTTTCCTCAATTAACTGTTTTATGTCTGGCAGATTCTCTCCGTTTTCTTTTTCAATCAATTCATTTATTTGATTATCTATTTTAGAGAATTCTTCTTTTCTAGAAACAGCTCCACGAATCAATAAAAGGATAAATTTCCTTTCCTCTTCTTTGTTATAATCATATCCATAGTTTAAAGCAATTTCATAGATAGACTTTAACATTAAGCCGGTAAAAAGTGCGATATCTGGAATACCGATTCCAAGGATGCCTAACCCCACACCGGCACCTCCTGATACAAGAAGATTTAATGTTCCAGAACTCTTTGCTTTTTTAGAAAACACACGCAGAGACTTCTTGTTTTGATGAACAGAATGTGCATACGAATTCACTTGAAATTCCTTCTCCAATTCTTCTGGATTGAAGGTCTTTTCGATTACACCCGTTCCCTTTTGAAAAATCAACTGAAATGCTTTCACAAAAGCTTTTTCTAATGTATGTTGTAATTTTTCTGGCACTTTGTCATCTAAAAATTGATTCATTTTTGAATCTTTTTTCTTCATACGTCTGGCTTGAAATGATTTTTCCTGCTTATCTAATCGTTTCAATTCTTTTTGTACTTGGAATTTTCTCTGCTTCATAGTTCTTCCTTCCCCTGCTTTTATTCAAAGAATTCATTTTCTTTTCTTTCTTTAAATACTTTAGCCATTTTCACTGCCGCACCTTTTAAAACAATCTGATTTAATCCTCTTGCTTTTTGTGGACAGACTGTAATGCAACGCATACAGGAGATACATTTTTCTTTGTCTATTTTTTTCGGCTCTTTGATTGGAATTGCACCCGTTGGACATTCTTTCGCACAAACCCCACAAGAGTTGCATTTTTTATCTGCACTTGGCTTAAATGGAACACCACCATATTCTCTGTAATCCTTATTTCCTGGCACATGTACTTCCGATAATTCTTCCTTTGACTGTATCTTCTCCCAGATTTTCTTTCCAAAAGACTCTAAGGTTTCTTTGTCATTATCATCTGGTCTTCCTGCTGCAAACTGTCTCATAATAGAATGTTCTGCCACTGCTGCAACTGCCATCACAGGGATAAATCCAGCTGCACTTGCTGCATCCTTAAGTTCCATCAAGGTATCCTCATATGCACGATTTCCATATACACAAACCAAAACTGCTTTTGCACCATTTCCATTTAAAAGCTTAATTCGTCCAACAGCAGTCTCAGGAACTCTTCCACCAAAAGATGGTACTGCAATCACACAGACATCATTTTGTGTAAATGTATATTTACTATAATCTGTGTTGCTGGGTAAAAGACTAATCTCCTCCGTCTTCGTGTCAAACTGTGAAGTAATAATTTCTGTCACTTTTTTTGTTCCACCAGTTGGGCTAAATGTAATCTCATATGTACTCATCTTATATTCTCCTTTCGCTCTTTGAATTGAATATAACATCTTACATATTTAAAATCAAATTTATAAAGGACAAAAAAGAAAGAGAACTGGTGCGAATAAATATGTGGAATTACTACTTTGCAAATTCAAGCATTTTTTGTAATGGAATTACTGCCTTTTTTGAAATGCTCTTATCTACCAAAACCTCTGGTCCCATTTCTTTTAGCGCTCCCAATACTTTTTCTAATGTTACTTTTTTCATATTAGGACAAAACTGTCGATGACCAACGGAATAGAATTTTTTCTTTGGATTCTTCCTCATTAATTCAAAGAAAACTCCCATTTCAGTGCAAATGATAAACTTCTCACATTCACTTTGCGTGGCATACGCTATAATTTCCGAGGTACTTCCTATATAATCTGCAATATTAAGCACATCCTTTGTACACTCTGGATGTGCCAGAACTTTTGCCTCTGGATTCACTCGTTTCGCTTCGATTACTCTATCTAAATGGATACTTTTATGCACATGGCAAAACCCATCATGGAAAATAAAATTCTTTTCAGGAATCATCTTGGAAACATATCTCCCCAAATTGTTATCTGGTATAAAAAATATATTCTTTTGCCCTATAGCCTTTACTACTTTGACTGCATTTGATGATGTCACACAGATGTCAGAGTATGCTTTTATCTCTGCTGTGGAATTAACATAACAGACCACTGCCACATCAGAATACTCCTTTCGAACTTCTTGAATCCGTTCTTTATCTATCATATGTGCCATTGGACAATCTGCACTTGAATCTGCCATAATCACTGTTTTATTAGGGTTTAAAAGCTTGGCACTCTCACCCATAAAAGAAACACCACAAAATATAATAACCTGCTCTTTCAACTCTGTAGCAATTTTAGCCAAATAATAAGAATCACCAACATAATCCGCAATTTCCTGCACTGCACCATCAACATAATAATGTGCCAAAATAACAGCATCCCTTTTTTCTTTCCACTTGGCTATCTCTCTCACTAATTCATTTTCCATACCAAACTCCTTCAAAAATAATTTTAATAGTTATATCATAGTATACCCATTATTTTACTAGGATTCAAGCAAGGATTTCATAAAGTCCTTTACATTAAAATTTTGTAACGCTTTTTTGTATTTTCTTAACTTTCTGTGAACATTATCTCCAATCTATTGACCAAATGAATAAATCAAGTTATAGTTTAATTAGTTCGGAAGTGAACTAATTAAATAAATTTGAGAAGGGAGATACTTTATGGCAAATCAGTTAGAAATTTTTATGACTGGACAACAGTTTAAAAAATTATGTGAAAAGCAATATGAATGCATTATGAAGAAATACGATATTACTAAAATTGAAATTGATATTCTTTTTTTCCTTTATAC